>JBIIBC010000008.1:0-84261 GCA_044239605.1 Bacteroidia bacterium
CTTTGCAAGTGGTGTTTACTTAGTACAAGTAGAAACAGAAGGTAAAGTTTCAACTCATAAAATTAACATTGTTAAATAATTAAACCTTTCAAAAATAAAAGAGGTGCTTTTCGAAAGGAAAGCACCTCTTTTATTTTAATAAACAAAATTTTCTGTTTATTTAGTACTATTTTATAATGAAAATTTGAATAAATTTGAACCCAATATTTTATAATTATATGAAAGACATGAACTTGAACAGGAATTTTATTGCTTTTTTATTGATATCATTATTTGCTATCAATTCTTTGATTGGTCAAAATATATACAATTTAGAGCCTATTCAGGTAGTTGGACAAATGAATGGCTACTCTACTTCAATAAACTCAAATACTACCTATCGTAAAATTAGTACATCTGCTATTGGCAATCCTATTGATGGTAGAGGGCAATGGTTAAAAACATACAATGTTCAATCTAGTGGTGGTGATTTTACGCCACGTACTATGAGTGGAGGGAGTGGGGCTGGATTTTTATTTATATCAGGGCCAAGTACTAATAGGTTTGCGAATAAGTGGGTATTTAGTGGAGTTGCACAAGGTTCAATAAATGCAGTAAATGTTTGTAATGCCTATAATTCAGGAAACGATATGGGTTTAAATATGAATACTGTAGGTAGATATACCTTTGTATTTAATGATGCAGGTTATTCATCAACCAATGCAAAATATTATGTGGCATATACATCATCAACCCCAATAACTGTTAGTAGAACAAGCGAGTTTTTAAACATTGATAGAGGTGCTAATATTTCAATTACAAGTAATACCACACCTTCATTTGGCGAAAATATTTTTGTTCGTTATACTACTGCCGCTGATTTCTCGTCAGTTAATACAAGTTCAATTGTTCAGGCTACTGGATTAAATACTTCTTGGTCGGCAAATATTCCAGCTCAAGCAATAGGAAGCACTGTTAGGTATTATATATTCACTTCCACCATTAGTTTAGCTACATTAAACAGCATGTCAGAAATTGACAAATCGTTAGCAACATTAAATTATGATGATAATAGTGGAAGCAATTATGCATATAATTTACCATCAAATTTCACCTCCGTAACATCTGGTAATTTTACTGATTTGGCTACTTGGGGTGTAAGTCAAATATTTATTGGTGCTTCTTATACAATTGCCAATTCAAACACAGTTAACTTAAATCAAGATTTTACTGTTCAGAATTTAACGCTAAACTCAGGAGGGAATTTTAACAACAACTCATTCACTTTAAATATTGCAACAAATGGCAATATTATAAATAATGGCGATTCAAGCACTTCATTTAATGCAAATTCAGGTAAAATCAATTTCATTGGAGCAGGATCAATTAGTGGTAGTAAATCAACTATATTAAATAGGTTAACCATTAATTCTGGAATAGTTACATTAACAACTATACCTTTTATTAATGATACCTTTCAAATTAATGGAGGAAATGTTTCAGCTGCACCTATTTACTCAATTAACTCTACGCTTTTATATAATACAACCTATAGTAGATTTAACGAATGGAACCATGTTGGTGTAGGGACGATAGGAACAAGTGCCGGATACCCTAATAATGTTACCATAGCTGCGGGTACTTTTAATTTGGCCAACTCAAGCACAGCCGCTAGAGCAATGTATGGCTCATTAAATATTAATTCAGGAGCAACATTAAATGTTAACTCGGCTAATATGCAATTAACAGTAGGAGGAAATATCGTTAATAATGGAACATTTAATAGTGCCACCACAGGTACAATTGCCTTGACAAATAACTCATCAATAACTGGAAATGCAATGATATTAAACAATTTGACCCTAAATGGAATATCATCATTAGGTCAAACTATTATTAATGGGCAACTAACTTTAAATAATGGTACAAACATTACTTCTGGAACTCCTAATTATGGTTCATCAGCTACATTAATTTATAATTATAATACAAATATTGGTTTAGAATGGCCATCAACAAACGGCCCTTTTAATGTAACCCTGAATGCTTCAATAGGATTATTAGAGCTTAATGGAAATAAAATTATAAATGGCACCTTAACCATAAACAATGGTTCAACCCTAGATGTAGGTGCATCAAACTATTCAATAGCATTTGGCAACAATTCAAATTTTATCAATAATGGAACTTTCAATTCAAATTCTGGTACAATAAACTTCAATGGTTTATCAACTATTACGGGCAATATTAGCTTTTATAAAGTAAATATTTTAGGTGGTGTTAATTTTGGAACTCTATCAACCGTAAATGATAGTTTAAACATTAAACCCGGTGGCTATATTATAAATAATCCTCCAACATATGGAAATTCATCCATAATAAATTATTCATCAGGTGACACTTATATTGCAGGAACAGAATGGACAAGTGGAACGGAATCTGGAAGAGGAGTACCAAGTAATATTTTAATAAGCAATAATACTAATCTTTCCTTTGGAACTACAGCTGCTTACAGACAATTATTAGGAAATATTATTATTGAAAATGGCTCAACTATTACATTATCAAGTAATATTGGCGGTGATATTAAAATTAAGGGTAGCTGGCAAAATAATAACATTGCTAAAGGGACAGGTTTTATACATAATAATAGGGCTTTAATTTGTAATGGTTCTGGGAATCAATTTTTAAATAATATTTCAGGTAGGCTAACTGTAGGCTATTTACTTTTAAATAAACCTAGTGGGGCGCTTATTTTAAATGATAGTTTATTCTTAAATGGGACAGCAACAGGAACAGCACAAGTTCTTCAATTTTTAAATAATGGAAACATAGATTTAAATGGAAATGTTTTAACAATTAATGGCGACCAAGTTCGCTCTGTATTGTGCAACAATACTACAAACGTAATCACCGGATCTGAAAATAGTCAAATGAACTTTGCATCAGGACTTGGAGTTGCCCTTGTTGAGGGGACAGGAAATTTAATAATTGATAGTAATATTTACCTAAGTATTAACAAAGGCGTAAATTTTGGTATAAATAAAACCACCATAAAAGGAACACTTGAAATAAATGACGGTTCATTTTGTAGTGTTAATTCACCACTTTATACTTCTTCATCTACATTGGTTTATAAAACAGGAAACTATACACAAAGCAATGAATGGACACTAACAAATTATCCTTCAAACATAAAAATTAATTTACTCAACACATCAAATTCTATAACATTAACAGGTAGTAGATCTATTCCGGGAATATTATCGCTATTAAATGGAAATATTATAACGAATTCTGATACTTTAAAATTACAATCAAATTCGTCAATCATTAGGACTAATGGACACATAGTAGGTAATTTGTCTAAGTACTTTTCTACAGGAAGTAATATTTCAAAAACGTATGAAGTTGGCACAAGCCTAGGATATACGCCAATAATACTAAATTTTCCAAATATTTCATCTGATGGATTTATTACCATATGTTCTAAAGATAGTGACCATGTAAATATAAGTTCATCTGGTTTAAAGCCTAATAAAAGTGTTAATAGGAATTGGTTAATAAATAGTACATCGGTCTTACCTATATCTTATAATATTGAATTAAACTACCTAAATTCAGACAACGATACATTGGTTAATTACTCAAATTATAAACTAAATACATTTAACTTAGGCGCATGGGGTAGCAAAGTAAATGCATCAGTTACACCAAATGCTACAACTGCTAGTTATAGCGGTTTAAGTAGTTTTGGCTCAATTCAAATTGCAGAAGATAGTATTACTTCAGGTGGAGTAACACTTAATTTAACTGCTTATTTACAAGGCTTATATTTAGGTGCTGGAACAATGACTTCGGCTCCTTATAATTATGATGGTGTTACTTCTACCTCAATTGCGGATACAATTACTGTTGAATTACATGAATCATCTCCGCCATATAGCATCGTGTTTTCATTGGCTGATACCTTAAGTACAACGGGTCATGCCAAATTGCATTTCCCCACAGGAGCCGTTGGGAATTATTATTATATTGCAATTAAACATAGAAACTCAATTGAAACTTGGAGCTCAGATACAATTCAAATGAATACTAATACAAATTATGATTTTAGTTCTGGAGCAGGGCAGGCTTATGGTAATAACGTCATTGATGATGGTACGGGGATATTTTTATTATATGGTGGAGATGTGGACCAATCTGGTACAATTGATTCGGGGGATTACCCAGAAGTAGACTTAGGGAGTTTTAATGGTTTTAATGGTTACATCTTAAGTGATGTTGATGGCTCAGGAACTATTGATTCAGGTGATTATCCAATTTTAGACCTTAATAGTTTTTTAGGTATTTCGAGCAACCATCCTTAACATAAAGCTATTTCATTTAAATTTTTCACTACTATACTAATTTAACAAACCGTATACCTCAAATTACATCAAAGGCTGCTTTAATTAAAAGCAGCCTTTGATATTTTATTGTAATCCTAAAATTACTTTTTCTATTAAATCGCATGCTTGATTCATTTGCTCGGCATTAATGATTAATGGCGGAGCAAAGCGTATAATATCACCATGAGTTTGTTTAGCTAAAAGTCCGTTGTCTTTTAAAGTTAAGCAAACATCGTAAGCGGTTTTTCCATTGCCAAAAGGCATTATTACAATGGCATTTAATAAACCACGGCCACGCACCAAACTAACCAAATTGGTTTTTTGCATCAAGGCAGTCATTCTTTCTCTAAAAATGATACCCATTGCCTCTGAATTTTCATCTAATTTTTCATCGGTTAATACTTTTAACGATTCCATGGCTACTGCGCAAGCCAAAGGATTTCCGCCATAAGTACTTCCATGTTCGCCTGGTTTTATGGTTAGCATTATTTCGTTATTGGCTAATACCGCTGCCACAGGCATGGTTCCACCCGAAAGTGCTTTTCCTAAAATTAAAATATCGGGTTTTACTTGTTCATGATCGCAGGCCAACATTTTACCAGTGCGGCATAAGCCAGTTTGCACCTCATCTGCTATCATTAATACATTGTATTTGGTACATAAAGCGCGTACACCTTGTAAATAACCTTCGTGTGGAACTACTACTCCAGCTTCGCCCTGAATGGGCTCAAACATAAAAGCACAAATATTTTTATTGGCTTTAAAAGTTTCTTCTAAAATGGCTAAATCGTTATATGGAACTAATTTAAAACCTGGCATATAAGGGCCAAAACCTTTGTAGCTGCTTGGGTCGTTGCTGCTAGAAATAGCTGCCATCGTTCTGCCCCAAAAATTACCTTCTACAAAAATTACTTCTGCTTGGTTTTCGGCAATTCCTTTTATATCATAACCCCAACGTCTGGCCAATTTAATGGCAGTTTCGCCTCCTTCTACACCTGTGTTCATGGGTAATACTTTATCAAAACCAAAGTAATGGGTAATAAATTTTTCGTATTCGCCTAATTGGTTATTATGGAAAGCTCTACTAGTTAAGGTTAGTTTTTGCGCTTGGTTTATCATGGCTTTAACTATACGCGGGTGGCAATGGCCTTGGTTTACAGCACTGTATGCAGAAAGGAAATCATAATATTGTTTGCCTTCTACATCGTACATAAAAATGCCTTCGGCTTTTTCAATCACTACCGGAATGGGGTGATAATTATGTGCGCCAAACTCGTTTTCTAGTTCAATAAAATAATCGCTTTTGCTTAAATTTAATGAGTTATGTTCCATACTGCAAGCAAAGGTAAGCCAATTTTAATGTAAAAAAATAGGAGTTTTGTTATCCACTTGTTAATCCCGAAAGCTTTCGAGAAAGTGGCAATTGATTCGATGTTATTTATTCGTTATAGCGAGATACAACATATACAGCCAAATGTGGAAAGCAATCTTGGTTGAATAATTTGATGTTCGCTATTCCTTGTTCCTTTTTCTACAATCATTATTCAAGATTGTTGCAAAAAGAATATTGTGCAATTGGTTTTTGAAAAACAAAATACCACAGCTAATCGTGTAAATTTTATTCTCAGAACCTTTATATTGTTTTTCTAAAGTGTTTAATAAATTAAAGGACTTTTTTAGTGCCCAAATAATAAAATAGGAGTTAGAAAAAATGACAGTAGGAATAAATCGCCTTATGTCTATTTGAAGCCAGGTTAGAGCTGTTATAAAATCTCAACAGAAGTATTTAAATAGTATTACCTCTTTATGACAAGATATTAATTTGTTACAAGATATTAAAACTAATTGCATCCATAGCAAAACGGATTGACGATTTGTTGTAATGAATAGAGTTTAACAGCTGACTGCATAATTTTTATTAGGCGTGCAATTCGTTACCGAAATTACTAACTTCTTTTGCGCCAAACTTTTAGTGGAATTGAAACTACTTTAATCCTTTGATTTATACTAGTAAAATTTATTTATTGACGTAAAATACATTTCAGTTTACATAAAATCAAACGGTTAAAGCCAATCTAATTTTTATCAATTTGAGTTTTATTGATAATAATATTTTAGCCTATATACTCGTGGCAAATTTTTAATAAATAAAATAATGAAAAAATTTGTTAAAACGCTTATATTTACTGGCGTTTCAGGTGCTTTGTTAGCACAAACCGATAGCAATAATTTACAACCTGTGGTTATTAAAGAAAACCGTTTAGAGGTTAAAAATATAACTAATAGTTTATTGGTGTTAAAAGCAGCCAGTTTTAACCAACAAGCCCATAAAAGTGTAGCCGATGTATTGGGCCAAGTTTCTGGTATGGACATGCGTCAACGTGGTCCAGTGGGTGTACAAACCGATGTATCAATTAGAGGTGGTTCGTTCGATCAAACACAAGTACTTTGGAACGGACTAAAGTTAAACGATGCGCAAACAGGACATCATAACATGAACTTGCCTTTTCCAACCGAAGCCATTGAAAATATTGTAATCAGTAAAAACTCTGCTGCACGCAAATATGGATTAAATGCCTACAGTGGTTATATTAATTTAGTAACACAAGTGCCCAAGCAAAATTTAGTATATGGCGGCTTTATGGCAGGCGATTATGGTTTATGGGCTGCACATTCAGGTGTATCGTTTAGGAAAAACAATTGGGGACACCATATTTCGGTTAAAAATACCGAAAGCAATGGTTATACCACCAATACTGATTTTAAAACCAAAGAAATTTTTTACCAAACTGAGTATAAAAAAGGCAATTACCAGTTAGATATTTTTGGTGGATATGCCGTAAGAGCCTTTGGTGCTAGGGGTTTTTATGTACCTAATTCTACGGAGTTTGAAACTACCAAAAGTGGTTTTGTTGGAATAAAAAATAAATATAAAGTTGGCAATTTTACCTTTTTGGCGCAAGGTTATTTCCGTAACCACGATGATAATTATATTTATTTGCGAGCTAACCCAAGTGCATTTACTAACCAACATTATACCAATACTTATGGTGCTGAATTGCATGCCACCTACAACAGTAAGTTAGGTGTAACGGGTCTTGGTTTTGAATGGAGGCAAGAAAATATAAATAGTTATAATTATTCAGGTAATGTACGCAAGGCTCAACTAGGCAATAGAAGTCGCCAAATAAATGGATTTTTTGTGGAGCATCAATTTGTGTTTTATAAAAACCTAATTACCGTTACACCAGGCTTTTATACCAATTTGGTAAATGGCAGTAGTTTCGATTTATTTCCAGGTTTTGATTTTACTTATAAAGCAATGCGTAATATTACCTTTTTTGGTAGCGTAGATAAAGCCATGCGCTTGCCAACTTATACCGATTTATATTACAGCGGGAAGGACAATATTGGCAATGCTCAACTAGTAGCTGAAGAATCAATTAACTCAGAAATAGGAGTGGAGTATAAAAGAAAAAATTATAATTTGGCAGTTTCGTATTTTAATAAAAACTCAAACAATACCATTGATTGGGCTAAGCAAGCCGATAGTTTAAAATGGCAGCCATTAAATATTAACCATTTGCAAACCGATGGTTTGGATGTGTCTTTTAATTATTTTACCAAAGGTGTTTTAAATAAATTTTCAGTGGGATATACTTATATTGATATGCAATTGGTAAATACTGAAAACTATAAAAGTAGATATGCATTGAGTAATTTAAAACACCAATTAGTTATCAGTGCTTCGCTTAAATTACCTTATCAGTTTTTATTAACCACTAGCTTTAGGCATATAGAACGTGTGGTATTGGCTGATTATCAATTATTAGATGCGCGATTAAATTGGAGCCATAAAGCCATAACAGCCTTTGTAGATGTAAGTAATATTTTAGATAAAAAATATTTAGAAGCAGGTTACGCACCCATGCCTGGCACTTGGAGCAGCGCAGGAATTCAGTTTAAAATAAATTACAAGAAGGAATAAAATTGAAACGTCCACTTTTGAAAATGAGTGGACGTTTTTGGTTTACAGTAAGTACCCTTTTCATTTCATTCACTTAGGTTTTTCGCATACTAATTATATCTTGCAATTAGTTGAAAAAGGTTTTTTGCATATTGTTTTTATTAACTCAAAAAAGTACAAGCGCTCAGTTTAAATTGGGTACCTTTAGCTTTGGTGCTAATGCTGATATGAAGTATGATAAATACGAATACGATTATATTGGAAACATCAACTTAGGTTTAAGTGCAAGTATTTTTTTATCCCCTAAATTCGAATTTGGTCTAGGCACTTCTAGCAATAATATTATATCAAATATAAAAAGTATTGAAACTGACAATTTAGGCTATGAAGCTTTTTTGAGGTATTATTTTCCAATCAATAAAAAAATGGGTTTTAGTAATCAAGTATTATGGAATTACAGCAAACGCAGTAAGAAAGAAAGTTTTTTCACCAATACTCATTTAGAAAATAATTTTGAATTTTATATGATGCTTTTTAAAGGCTTAAATATTAACTTTAAGTATTCCATTTTAACCTATAAAACGAGTACTTACACTTCAAAAAGCACATATGAAATTATGAATCAAAATGCTCAAGGAGTTTCATTAAATTTAAATCCATTATATCAATTAAATGCCTTTCAAATAGGATTGTCCTACTATTTTAATACTTCTACACCATGAAATTTTATGTATTAATAATATTTACTTTAATAAATGTAAGCCTTTGCCTAGCTCAATTTGGCGAGGGTTCACAAATATTGAGCGGAAATATAAATACTGATTTTGCTAACTCTAAAAGTAATTCTGAAGATTTCGTAAGTCCTTTTACCAAAAATAATAATGAAGAAAAAAAGTATGGATTTGGATTAGAATTAGGTTACGGAAAGTTTAAAAAAGAAAATACTGTTTTGCTATTTGGTTTAGGTTACTCTTATTCGTATTCCGAAAGTCGACAAATGTTTTCCGATACAAGTAAATCAGTAAAATCAAGTAGTCAAAACTTTGAAAATAAATATAACTTATTTATCGAAAAGCTTAATTTTATTCCTATGAAAAGCAATTGGGGATTAATTTATAGTTTTAAAGGTTTGTTTGGTTACAATACTGTAAATAGTAGTTCAAAAAATAACTTCTACTTTAGCTCTAATGATTCAATTGTTAATTTAGAAGGCAGTTCCAATAGTAATTATTTGCAATTAGCTGCATCTGGAAATTTGGGTGCTTATTATACGATTAACAAACACTTTTTATTGTTTAGTCAAATCAATGTATTTACAGTCGATTTAAATTTCAACAATTATACAAACAACTATTTAGGTAATTTGCGTAAAATAGAAAATAGCAGTTTTGGTTTTAACTTAACAGGAGCATTAACCCCTGCTTTTAAGCTTGGCGATATTAGTATCGGTATTAAGTATTTAATTTACAAAAAATATTAGTAACCAAATTGGTCAGCATAATAAATTTCGATAGAACAAAATATGAATGAAATACATTTTTTAAAAACTATTTTTAACGAGCAAAACTTTAATAAAGAAGACCTTGAAAATATATTGAATCAATACCAAAGAATTGAATTTGCCAAAAACGATTATTTGATACAAGAAGATTCAACCGCTAATTATTATTACTTTATTGAAAGTGGTTATGTTCGCTCGTATGTAATAGATTTGGAAGGGAATGATATTAGCACTAAGTTTTTTAGTGCTACCGATATTGTAATTGATTGGCATTCGTATTTTTTAAAGACCAAATGTCGTGAAAATGTGCAAGCTATTACTGCTTGTGTGGCTTGGAAAATTACTTTCGAAAACTTTATGAAGTTGTTTAAAATAGAAGCTTTTAGAGAGGTTGGACGTACCCGTTTGGTTAATAATTATTTTGAACTAAAAAACCATTCCATATCAATTATAGCTGACCCTGCAAAGGAAAGGTATTTAAATTTACTCAAATCGAAACCCGATATTGTTCAAAATGTACCATTGAAACAAATTGCTACGTATTTAGGCGTTACCGATACTTCATTAAGTAGAATTAGAAAAGAAATTTTAGGAGAAAAATAATGAACACCTTAACCCAATATTTTGTTCCACAATGGATTTCAATCCTGTTTATGATTGTAATACCAATCCCATTTATTTTATTGGTATTATTTGTGAAAAAACATGTGAATAAAACGGAGTATCCGCAAGCACTGCCAAGTACTGTTTTGTTTTTTATTTTGTACTTATTATACATTGCCTTGGCTAGTAATTTGGGCTTGTTTAACCAGGTTTTATTTCCACCAAAAGTACTTTTGTTTACTACTTTTCCGTTTGCGTTTTTCCTTTTTGTAGTTATTTATAATGCTAAATTTTACACCAACTTATTGCATCATACAGCCCTTGACAACTTAATTAAGCTGCATATTTTTAGGTTAATTGGTGTGTTTTTTGTATTGCTTGCCTTGCATAATGCTTTACCCAACCCGTTTGCTTTTATAGCAGGTATTGGCGATATGTTAACAGCTATTACAAGTATTTTTGTAGCCAAAGCTGTAATAAATAAAAAAAGTTATGCTTTAAAACTTACTTACTTGTGGAACATATTTGGTACCGTTGATATTTTATTTACTGCCATTGCAGCCAATGTTTTAACCAAACTTTCAATTGATACAGGTTCCATGGGTGTTGATACTTTAGCATTTTTTCCATTTTGTATAATACCTGCTTTTGCTCCACCCATTATTTTATTCTTACATTTTTCTACTTTTAAAAAATTAAAACAATTATCCCTATAAATTCACTTCTTGCCATATGGCAAGATTAGATTGAAACCACCAACATACTTTTGTACCACAATTAACAACTAAACAAAAAAACAAAATGGTACAAACAAATGAATTTATGCTGGTTTTCAGATTCGAGCCAAACAACAATTATCAACCAACTGAAGTTGAATTAAACGAAATGCACCAACATTGGGGCGCTTTTATTGGCAATATTGCCATACAAGAAAAATTGGTAAGCACTCACCAATTAAGTTTTGAAGGCAAGCAAATTTTTGCCGACAAATCGGTGGTAGAAGGTATTCATGTGGCAAACAACCTAACAATTGGTGGCAACATGATAGTTAAAGCCAATTCTATTGATGAGGCCGCAGATATGGCTAAAAATTGTCCCATTTTAGTAATGGGTGGTACAGTAGAAGTTAGGGCAATTCAACCAATGTAAAACATATTTAAAACAATTAATTTAAACAGAAAAATGAAAATGATAATAACAATAATAATAGCAGTTTTAGTAGCATTTATAAGCTTTGGTTTATACAAAGCAAGCTCTTTAAAAAATATTCAAATAGTAAAATCGGTAACCATTAATGGCTCAAAAGAAGAAGTATTTAATATGGTACGTTACTTAAAAAACTTTCCAAAATGGTCGCCATTTTTAGCAGAAGACCCAACCCAAAAATATGAAGTAAAAGGTGAAGATGGAATGGTTGGAGCGCAATACCATTGGGATGGAAATAGTGGCAAGGATTTAGGTTTTCAAGAGATTATAAAAATAGACACCTTTAGCTTTGTAGGTATGCAATGCGATATTCAAAAACCTTTTGTAGCCAAACCTACATTTGACTATTACTTTACTGAAACAGCCAACGGAATAGAGGTAAAACAAGACTTTAAAGTAGAATCTGACCTAGTACCCGCATTTTTTATGTGGTTGTTTGGGGCAAAAACAGAAATGGAAAAAACCAATCAAAAAGGATTAGACCTATTGAAAAAAGCTATTGAAAAATAATTTTATAAACTTGTTTTTAATATTGAAATTAATGTCTTTAAATAATCACTCTTTTAATTTGTTGTTAAGGGAGTGATTATTACTTTAACTTATATTTATAGATAAGATTATGATATTTTACTAAATTAGCAACATGATAAACTTTGAGAAATTATGCATTGATACTTGCACGTTGGCCCAAGAGGCAGGCTTATTTATAATGTCAGAAAGAAAGACTTTTACTTATGACAAAGTAGAAGAAAAAACATTCAATCAATTAGTAAGTTATGTAGATAAAACAGCGGAAGAGATGCTTGTTTTAGGACTTCAAAAGTTGCTGCCACAAGCTGGTTTTATAACAGAAGAATCAACTATTGCAATAGAGGAAAAAGAGTTTATGTGGATTATAGACCCGTTAGATGGTACTACAAATTTTATTCATAATTTGCCAGTATTCAGTGTTAGTATCGGATTAATGCTAAACAATGAATTAGTACTAGGTGTAGTTTATGAGTGCAATCGAAATGAAATGTTTTATGCTTGGAAAGGAAGTAAAGCATACTTAAATAACCAACCTATATATGTAAAACAAAATGATAAATTGAGTCAATCGCTGCTAGCTACCGGTTTTCCTTATTATGATTTTGAAGTAATGGAAAAATATTTAACTACTCTAAAATACTTAATGATAAATACACAAGGTATGCGCAGAATGGGCAGTGCAGCAGTAGATTTAGCTTATACTGCATGCGGCCGTTTTGATGGTTTTTTTGAGTATGGATTACACCCTTGGGATGTAGCTGGGGGAGCATTTATAGTGCAGCAAGCCGGTGGAATCATTTCTACTTTTTCAGGCGATAAAAATTATGTTTTTGATAAAACATTAATAGCATCATCAGCTGTTTTGTATCCAAGTTTTTTTGAGGTAATCCAAAAAAACTTTCATTAATTTATAATCATATTTTTTAAAAATTGATATTTAGCATATAAATAGCATTGATGTATAGATAATTAGATTTTTTTACAATATTGCAAGCTATGAAAATTTACTTTAAGTACCTTTTACTTTTATCAACCTTTTGTCTTAGTTTTAGTAAATCATTTGCCCAATCGAACCATTGGCAGATTGTTCAAGAACCTACCTCAATAAACCAAGAAGAAAGGCAAATTGTACCTCAAAAGTATGGTACTTATATGTTGGATTTAGCTAGTTTAAAAAAACATTTAGCTAATGCACCTGCCGAATTTACACCTGAGGCTAAAACCAATAAATTGATTATTGAATTGCCTTTGCCCAATGGAGGATTTAGTAGATTTTATGTATATAAATCTTCTATCATGGAAAAGCCTTTGGCTGATAAATATCCCCAAATACAAACATTTGCATGCCAAGGAATTGATGATATATATGCCAATGGTAGAATTGATTACACTGAAAAAGGTTTTCATGGTATGATATTATCGCCTAATGGTTGTTATTTTATAGACCCTTATTCAAAATCAACAACTGATTTTTATATTTCATATTACAAAAAAGATTTTATTTCCAAAAAAGCATTTTATGAAGAAGGTGTTTTAAAAAACAGTCAAACTCCTAGTCCTAATAAAAGTCCGCTTAACAACTCTATTCCTCCTATTCAAGTAAACAAAGCAGTTAATAGAAGCAATGGTTCACAACTATACACTTACCGAATAGCAATAGCAGCTACTGGAGAGTATACAACCTTTCATGGTGGAACGGTAGCATTGGCGCTATCAGCACAAATTACTACCTTGAACAGAGTTACAGCAGTATATAGAACTGAACTTGGCATTAGCTTTAATTTGATAGCTAATAATACGTCAATAATTTACACTAACGCAAGTACCGATCCATATACAAATACAAGTGGTAGTTCTATGTTAGGTCAAAATCAAAACACTTTAACAAGTATAATAGGAAGTGCGAATTATGATATGGGCCATGTGTTTAGCACCGGTGGTGGTGGTGTAGCAATGCTAGCATCTGTTTGTTCTTCATCGTTAAAAGCTCAAGGTGTAACAGGATCAAGTGCTCCTGTTGGAGATCCATTTGATATAGATTATGTAGCCCATGAAATGGGTCATCAATTTGGAGGAAATCATACTTTTAATGGTAGTACAGGTTCATGTTCAGGTGGAAATAGAAATGCTTCTACGGCTTATGAACCGGGAAGCGGAAGTACCATTATGGCTTATGCAGGTATATGTTCTCCACAAAATTTACAACCAAATAGCGACCCATATTTTCATACTGTTAACTTTGATGAAATAATTACCAATATTACTACAGGAGCTACCGGATCAACTGGATGTGCAGTAATTACACCAACGGGAAACAACCCACCAACTGCCACTGTAAATAGCTTAAGCAACACTATTCCTAAAGGAACACCATTCATATTAAACGGTTCCGCCACAGATCCTAATGGTGACCCTTTAACTTATTATTGGGAACAATTTGATTTAGGATCTGCTTCTGCACCAGGCACCCCTCCTACACCTGGGCCAAGATTTAGATCGTATTCACCCACCACTTCTTCAGCACGAATAATTCCTAATTATTCAAATTTATTAGCAGGAACTACTCCAATTGGAGAAATACTACCAACAGCCTCACAAACCACTAAATTTAGATTAACAGCTCGTGATAACCAATCAATAGGAGGAGGTGTTGACTATGATGTTAACTATAGTACTATCACATTTGCTTCTTCAGGACCATTTACAGTTAATTCAGTAGGAACAGTTCCACCAAATTCAAACTATACAGTGACATGGAATGTAAATGGAACTAATACATTTCCAGTAAATTGCGCAAATGTAGATATCCTTTTATCGACCGATAATGGCAGTAATTATGGCTACACACTGATAAGTAGCACTTCAAATGACGGTAGCGAAACAATCACAATCCCAAATATAACATGTGATAGCGCCCGAATATTAATCCAAGCATCCAACAATATTTTCTTTAATATTTCTAATTCTTTTGTTATCGGAATGCCACCTCCACCTACTATTTCTTCATTTACACCAACATTAGGTTTTCCAGGGGATACCATTATAATCAATGGTACTAATTTATTAAGTACAACGTCTGTTTCTTTGGGTGGCACCTTAACCAATTTTATTATAAATTCAAACACTAAATTGTTTGCCATAGTAGGCATAGGAAGTACTGGTTCAGTAGAAGTTGTTACCCCAAATGGCAGCGCCACTTTACCAGGTTTTACGCTTGGTGATTCTACCATGGGGAAATACACCAATATAGGAACTGGAAATACACTTTTAGCATCTACTAGCTATCCTGCACCATATGGAAATTATTATGGAGGGGCACGTCATCAAATTATTTATTTGGCTAGTGAGTTAACAGCTCAAGGTTTAACAGCTGGCTTAATTAGTCAATTTGGTTTGAATGTATCATCGTTAATATCTGGCTCTTTAACAGGATTCAATATAAAAATGGGAGCTACATCTTTAAATGTGCTAACAACTACATTCATCGCCAGTGGTCTAACTCAGGTTTATACTTCAAGTAGTTATACTGCTAAAACGGGATGGAATATGCATAATTTTAGTACTCCATTTTACTGGAATGGTACTTCAAATATTATAGTTGAAATATGCTTTACTAATAATAATACAGGTGTTTCGGGTAATACAGTAACAGTTGCTACTTCTGGATTAAGTAATGGAATTTGCGCATATTTTCGTGCTGATAATTCAAGTACGGTATGTGCTAATGCAACTGCATCTTTCTTAACAACTAGTAGACCCAATGGACGTTTTTTTGTTACAAGAGTGCCACTTACAAATGCAAGTAATATGCAATTTTCTAACATTACAAATACCAGTTTAACTCTTTCGTTTACAAAAGGAAGTGGAGGAGCACGAATTATAGTTTGCAGGCCAACATTAGCTGCTGCTGTTGCACCAGTTAATTTAACTAATTATAACGCCAATAGCATTTATAGTCAAGGAAATGCAACTGGTGCGAGCAATTTTGTAGTTTACAATGGTACCAATAATACAGTAAATGTTACAGGTTTAACAAAAAATACAGCCTACACATTTACAGTGTATGAATTCAATGGAGCTGTTGGTAATACAGCATATCAAACTTTAGGCTATTCAGGAAGCCCAGTAACTACGCTTCCAGTTAGATGGCAGAGTTTTGAAGCAACTAGAAATACTAAATCTGTTACGCTAAGTTGGGCAACTGCAAGTGAAGTTAATAATGATTATTTTACAGTGGAGCGTTCCCTAAACAACCAAAATTGGTTTGAACAAATAAATATTAAAGGCAGTGGTAACTCCACAATAACAAATAAGTATAACTACATAGATAACTTAGATGCGTCTATTAATAATTTTGATTTATATTATAGAATTAAGCAAGTTGATTTTGATGGGAAATTTAGTTTATCGAAAACTTTAATAGTAAAAACTAATACTAACGATATTAACAATAAAGTAATTCCTAATCCAAACAATGGAAAATTTATATATTTTAGTCAAGAACCTGTATTACAATCAGGTGAACTTAAAATCATAAATTCTCAAGGTAGTGAGGTTGGAAAATTAATTATAAACAACACTGAAACACCAATAGATATTAGTAATTTACCAAAAGGAGTTTATTATTTAATATTTAATAACAATGGTAATTCATTCAAAACAACAGTTGTAATTCAATAATAATAACCCATTATAAATGGCAGAAAGCACTAAATTAAACGTTAGTGTTTTCTGCCTTTCTTATTACATCCCAGCTGTGATCGCCCAAAAGTTTAACACTGGCTAGGTATTTACCTACAGTTTTACTACGTCCCCACTCTTCTGGACCAATTAATGAAAGATTATAATAACTATCTTTTTCGTATAAATGATAAACTTGATTAACAACAGGTGTAAATTTTAGATTGCTTTCATAAATCTGCTCTGAAATTTTAAGGCGAGCCTCTATTTCGCGTACCTGACTCATGATTAAATCGGCTTGTTTTTTAAGCATACCGATTTCTTGATTTGCATAATGATGCATTGCTTCTACAGCATTTGCCTTTATTTTGTTTTTATCTTCTGGTCTTATTACTGGCGACCCAATACTTAATGGTATTGGCGATAAACTAGCTGAACCAGTATAACTTTCCTCTATGGTATTTTCTTCCATCATTTGTATTGTATAAAGCAAAAATACAATCAAATGTTTTATAAAAAGTAAAAAAACTAAATCAGATCTTGGTGTTCAATGCTGAATAATTTCTTATAACTATTCATTTTATTAACCGCAATTAATAAAAAAATTGAACCCACAATTGACAATAAAAAAATTGCACAAAGAATGTACTTTGTTATTTCAAATAAAATATCCATATACAATTTTAGGCATTTTAAATAACAAATACAACCATTTAAACAAAAAACAACTTAAACGCCATGGTGAGCGAATGCCAATGCGCCTATACTAACTTTGCAATTAGTTATTTGAGTTAATTCATTTACACAACTTTCAATGGTAGCACCAGTAGTAATAACATCATCAATTATTAAAATGTGCTTATTTTCAAAAATGGCGGAATTAGTTATCTCAAAAACTTTATTTACATTTTCACTTCGCTCCAATCTCGATTTTTTAGTTTGAGTTTCTGTAAATTTTGTTCTAATTATTTGAGTACTTAAATTATCTATTCCTAGCGTCTCAGCCATTCCATTACAAAGCATTTCACTTTGATTATAACCGCGCATACGCAATTTATTTTTATGTAAAGGAATAGCAACTACTGCTTCAATACCATTTTTAACAATAAATTCTTTTAGAAAAGTACCATAATATTTGCCTAAAAACAATGCTATTTCAGGATTATTATGATATTTTAAAGCGTGTAATAATTTAGCCGTTTTACCACCTTTTTTAAAATAAAATAATGCAATCGCCTTTTCTATAACACTCCTACCCCAAAATACTTTTTCTAAGTTATTTTCTGGCAAATTATGAAAATTAGTTAATGGAAGTTCAAGTAAGCATGAAGTGCAAACATAATTCTCCGTTGCTACCAAATGCTGGTAGCAGCAAATACAGTTATTGGGATAAATTAGTTGAAGTAAATATTTGAACATAAAAAAAGCCAAAATCAAATATAAGTTTTTTGATTTTGGCTTGTATAATTTTTTTCAGAAAATTACTTTAAAAATTTAGCTATTTCTTCGCTTAAAGGTTCGGTTTTGCTTGGAAAATATTCTACAAACTTTCCGTTTTCATCAATTAAAAACTTTCCAAAATTCCATTTAACCTCTACGTCTTTTGAGCCATTAGTTTCCTTATTGGTTAACCATTGGTAAACTGAATGTTGGTCTTTTCCTTTTACGTCAATTTTTTCAGTAAGTGGAAAAGTTACGCCATAATTTTTTTTACAAAAAGTGGCTATTTCTTCTGGAGAACCTGACTCTTGGTACAAAAACTGGTTACAAGGAAAACCAATAATAACTAGCTTTTCTTTATTGTTTTCGTACAACTTTTCTAAGCCTTCATATTGTGGAGTATAACCACATTTACTAGCTACATTAACACAAAGTACCTTTTTACCTTTAAACTGACTCATGCTAATTTCTGTTTTCCCATCTAAAGATTTGATGGTTAGATCATAAAAGCTTTTGCCTTTGGTACTGTTTTCAACTTTACGGTTTTTAAAACTGTAAAATACAAAACCCGCAACCAATAGCAGTGCGCTTGATAAAATTATTGTTTTCATTTTAATCTATTTATAGTGATAGAATAGCTTCTTTTACTTCTTCCATTTGCCATTGTGGTGTACTCGTAGCCCCACAAATACCAACGGTTTCGTTAGCATTAAACCATTCTTTTTTAAGTTCGTTTTTATTACTAACAAAATATGTATTAGGATTGTTTTCTTTACAAACATCATAAAGCACCTTTCCATTAGATGATTTTAAACCTGCCACAAATATTACTTTGTCAAATCTTTTCACGAAATTGGGCAATTGAACATCTCGGTTACTTACTTGACGGCAAAGTGTGTCATTAAAATCAACCTCAATTCCTTTAGCTTCTAAAGTTGACTTTAGTTTATATAAATTTTTTGTTCGCTTAGTTGTTTGACTAAAAAGTTGAAGTTTTTTAGGTAATTCTATAGATTCTAATTCTTCAAAAGTTTCTACTACCTTAGCCTCTCCATTAGTTTGTCCAACCAAACCTTTTACCTCAGCATGGCCATGCTTACCGTATATCAGTATTTGATCATTATCGTTATAAGCTTCTCTAACTCGGTTTTGTAATTTTAAAACCACTGGACAACTAGCATCGATAAGCTCTATTTGATTTTCCATGGCTAATTTATAAGTTTCTGGTGGTTCACCATGAGCTCTAATTAGCACTTTTTCATTTCGAATATTTTTTAATTGCTCATGGTCTATTATTTGCAATCCTTTAGCTTTTAAACGTGACACTTCTTCATCGTTATGAACAATATCGCCAAGGCAAAATAATTTACCTTCTGCATCTAAAATATCTTCCGCCATTGAGATTGCAAAAACTACACCAAAACAAAAGCCAGAATTATCGTCTATTTCTACATTTAAATTCATAAAACGTTACAATATTAACTTTTATAATTCAAATTAGTTTTTTGATTTTATTAAAATAAAATTTATTTGGTTTTGTAGATTAAAACACTGCTATTTGTATTTGTTTTTTTACAATTCAAATAGTTGTTAGAAAGTTTTTTATTGTATACTATAAATACAAACAAAAAAAGTATAATATTGAATTTAAAATTGCTAAGTTAAAATGAGCGAACGAATGATTAACATACTACTAGTAGAAGATGATGAAGTGGATATAATGAACGTTAGACGTGCATTTAAAAAGAACAATGTAACTAATCCATTACATATTACAAATAATGGTATAGAAGCATTAGAATATTTACGCGATATTCATATAAATGCACCTTTAAAAACACCCAAAATTATTCTACTCGACTTAAACATGCCCAAAATGGGTGGAATTGAGTTTTTACGTGAACTGAGAAAAGATGAACATTTAAAAAACTTAAGTGTTTTTGTTATGACTACTTCGAACGAAGACAATGATAAAGTAGAAGCATTTAATTTAAATGTGGCTGGATATATCCTTAAACCATTATCTATGGATCAATTTATGGATGTGGTTAGTACTTTAAATAGTTATTGGAAATTGTGCGAATTTCCTACCTAATTAAGTTTACTAATTGTTAAACAAAATTAGCCTATGCAATCAGAAAATTATAAACTGTTATTAGTTGATGATGATGACATTGATATCATGTCTTTTCAGCGTGCACTAAAAAAAACTGGTTTAACATACGAATTAGACATTTGTAAAAATGCAACCGAAACACTTGAAGTAGTTAATAAACATAAATATAATTGTATATTTTTAGATTATTTGCTACCTGGAGTTGATGGATTAGAGTTGCTAAAAAAAATACGTGAACTAAAAGTTTTTACTCCAATTGCTGTAATGACTTCGCAGGGAGATGAAAAACTTGCAGTTCAAATGATTAAAAATGGCGCTTTCGATTATTTTCCAAAGGCTGAACTTAGCCCAGATTATATTCAAAAAGTTATTTTAAATGGGGTTCGATTATGGGAAATTGAAAACCAACGCCTTAAAGCTGAGGCAGAAATCAAAGAAAATAATAACCGTTTAACTGCAATTGTTGAAAGTACACACAATAATATTTATGCAATTGATAAAGAATTAAGTATAATTTCTTTTAACTCTTCATTTAAAAACCGTATTAGTTCTCAGCAAAACATTGATATTTATATTGGTCAGCCAGTAACCGAGATTATAAGTGATCCAGAAGTGTTAAATCATTTTACCGAGTGTTTAAAAGGTAATAGCCTAACATATGTAGAAGAATTAACCATAAATGATGAATATTTTTGTTTTGAAACAACATACAATCCTATTAAAAGTGAAGGAGAAACTACCGGAGCTGCCATTTTTAGCAAGGATATAACCGAAAATAAAAAGTTTCAAAAGGAATTATTACAAGCCCGAAACGATGCGATAAGTTCAGCTAAAGCTAAAACCGAGTTTTTATCAAATATGAGTCATGAAATTAGAACCCCAATGAATGCCATAATGGGTTTAACTGATTTATTACTTGATGAAAAAATATTTGCTGGAACTGCTTTAGAAAACTTAAAATCAATCAGATATTCAGCTGACAATTTATTAGTTATTATAAATGATATTCTAGATTTTTCCAAAATTGAAGCTGGTAAAATTACTTTCGAAAACATTGATTTTGACATTCGTCAAAGAATGAACGAATTACATAAAACTTTTGATTACCGTTCAAAAGAAAAAGGTTTAGATTTTAATGTAATTATTGATGATAAAATTCCTGCAATTCTAAAAGGGGACCCTTACAGATTGAATCAAATTTTATTTAATTTAGTTGGAAATGCACTGAAATTTACTTCAAAAGGTACTATTACTGTTACTGTTAATTTAATTGAAACCGAAGATAATAAGAGCAAAGTCCAATTTACGGTAAGCGATACTGGAATTGGAATTCCTGAACATAAACAATCAAAAATATTCGAGAGTTTTACCCAAGCATATACCGATACTACGCGTAAATTTGGAGGTACAGGACTAGGCCTAGCTATTACAAAAAACTTAACCTTACTTCAAAATGGAAATATTACTATAAAAAGTAAAGTTGGTGAAGGAACTACCTTTGGCGTAGAACTGCCTTTTGAAATTAGTACATTAAGTAAAATTGAAGACGAAAAAACCAATGACGAAGTTTATGATTTAAGTAAATTTAAAATTTTGGTAGTAGAAGACAATGTAATGAATCAGTTTGTAGCAAAACAGTTTTTCAAAAAATGGAACACTGAGGTTTTAATTGCTAATAATGGTTTAGAGGCTATCGAAACATTATCTCAACTAGATGATATCGATTTGGTTCTTATGGACTTGCAAATGCCCGAGATGAGCGGCTTTGAAGCAGCTGAGTTAATTCGTTCCCCAAATACACCAGTTAAAAACCGCCAAGTGCCAATTATAGCATTAAGTGCTGATGCCTTTTTAGAAACAAGAAATAAAGTTTTAGAAGCTGGAATGAACGATTTTGTTACCAAGCCTTTTAAGCCCGATGAGCTATATCAAAAAGTATTAAAGTATGTTTTAAAAACACACTAAGTTTTCATAAAATCAAAGTCTTACGACAGGAATAGTTGCAATTATGTAAAAATAGTTGCAACTATATTTTTTATCAAATTTTTATAATCAAAAACAATTAGTACGTTTGTTTTTTATAAGATTATTGCTAAACAAAAATCTAAAAATTGTAATTATTAAGTAATGAGTCAATTAAAAGAAGATGCATTAAAATACCACAGCAAGGGCCGCCCAGGCAAAATAGCTGTAGTACCTACCAAACCTACCAATACCAAACGCGATTTAAGTTTAGCCTATTCACCAGGGGTTGCAGAGCCTTGTTTGGCCATAGCCGAAAATCCTGATGATGTTTATAAATATACTGCCAAAGGCAATTTAGTAGCTGTAATTTCAAATGGAACCGCAGTTTTAGGACTTGGCGACATTGGTCCAGAAGCTTCAAAACCGGTAATGGAAGGCAAAGGCGTTTTATTCAAAATTTTTGCTGATATTGACGTTTTTGATATTGAAATCAGTACAAAAAATACAGAAGATTTTATCAATACCGTAAAAAACATAGCTTGTACTTTTGGTGGTATTAACTTAGAAGATATTAAAGCACCTGAATGTTTTGAAATAGAACAAAGGTTAAAAGAAGAATTGGATATTCCAATAATGCACGATGACCAGCACGGAACAGCCATTATTACTGGAGCTGCGCTATTAAATGCATTAGAATTAGTTGGTAAAAATATTAAAGATGTTCAAGTAGTTTACAATGGTGCGGGTGCATCGGCTATTAGTTGTGCTAAAATTATGTTGGCTTTAGGTGTTCAAAAAGAAAACCTAATTATGTGCGATAGTAAAGGAGTTATTAGAACTGATAGCCCTAATTTAGATAATACTAAAAAACAATTTGCTACCAGCCGTAACCTAAATACTTTAGCAGATGCCTTACAAAATGCAGATGTATTTGTTGGATTATCAAAAGCAGATGTGGTTAGCCAAGATATGCTGCGCAGCATGGCTAAGGATTGTATTGTATTTGCTTTAGCAAATCCAAATCCAGAAATATCGTATGATTTGGCTATGGCTTCCCGTCCCGATATTATTTTGGCAACTGGCCGTAGTGATTACCCTAATCAAGTAAATAATGTATTAGGTTTCCCATATATTTTTAGAGGCGCTTTAGATGTAAGAGCCACCAAAATTACAGAAGAAATGAAAATTGCTGCCGTACATGCTTTGGCACAATTAACCAAAGAGCCTGTTCCTGAAATAGTGAATTTAGCTTACAACGAAAAAAATGTAACTTTTGGTAAAAACTATATTATTCCAAAACCTATTGACCCAAGGTTAATAACAACCGTTTCACCTGCTGTGGCCAAAGCAGCTATGGATAGTGGAGTAGCTAAAAATCCAATTCACGATTGGGAAAAATATAATCACCAGTTATTGGCTCGTTTAGGTAAAGAAAGCAATTTTGTTAGAGCTATTACTGATAAAGCTAAGTTAAATCCAAAACGTGTTGTATTTACCGAAGCCGATAATTATAAAATATTGCGTGCAGCGCAAATAGTAAAAGATGAAGGAATAGCCATTCCAATTTTACTTGGGAACAGAGAAAAGATAAATGCTATTATTGCTGAAAACCATATTAAATTAGGCGATGTAAACATTATTGATCCTTTAGAAGAGGAAGCTAAACGCAATGCATTTGCTGATATTTTCTTTATGAAACGCCAACGCAAAGGAATAACCCTACACGAAGCGCGTAAGTTAATGCGCGAAAGAAATTATTATGCTCCAATGATGGTAGAAATGGGCGAAGCCGATGCTATGATAAGCGGATTAACTAAAAATTATCCAACATCAATTAAGCCAGCTTTGCAAATATTAGGAAAAGAAGATGATACCAAAAACGTAGCTGGTATGTACATTATGCTAAGCAAAAAAGGACCATTATTCTTTTCTGATACTACGGTTAACCGTTATCCAAGTGCAGAGGACCTAGTAGATATTACTTATTCAACCTATAAAGCTGTTAAAAAGTTTAACATTGAGCCTCGTATTGCCTTATTAAGTTACAGCAATTTTGGATCAGCAGATGGTGAAGTACCTCAAAAAATGATGAAGGTACGTAATACATTAAAAGAAAAATACCCTAAAATGGTGGTTGATGGCGATATTCAAGCTAATGTGGCTTTAAATCAAAAACTATTAAGTGCTAATTTCCCTTTTAGTGAATTAAATGGTGAGCCTGTTAATACTTTAATTTTCCCTTCATTATCATCAGGAAATATAACATATAAAATGTTACAAGAATTAGGATCGGCTGAGGCAGTTGGACCAGTTCTATTAGGTTTAAAAAAATCGGCTCACGTATTACAGTTAGGAAGTAGCGTGCGCGAAATTGTAAATATGGTTACTATTGCAGTAGTAGATGCACAAAGTAAAGCATAGGTAATTACTAAAAAACAAAATATTGAGTCAGATAGATATAATAAAACAACCAATAGCCAAGGAATTAGACTTATTTGAAAATAAGTTTAAACAAGCTATGAAAAGCAATGTGGCCTTGCTTGATACTATTATGACATACATAGTTAAGCGAAAGGGTAAGCAGGTTAGACCCATGTTTGTGTTTTATTGTGCCAAATTATTTGACAATGTAAATGATGCTACTTATCGTGGAGCTAGTTTGGTGGAGCTTTTGCATACTGCTACTTTGGTTCATGATGATGTAGTTGATGACAGCGATGAGCGTAGAGGTTTTTTTAGTATCAATGCTCTTTGGAAAAACAAAATTGCTGTTTTAGTTGGTGATTATTTATTATCAAAAGGATTGCTTTTAGCTATTAAAAATAAAGACTTTAATTTACTTGAAATTGTAAGTACTGCAGTAGAGCAAATGAGTGAGGGAGAGTTACTACAAATTGAAAAAGCTCGTAACCTCAATCTTTCAGAAGAAATTTATTTTGATATTATCCGCAAAAAAACCGCATCATTGATTGCATCATGCTGCGCAATTGGTGCTGCTAGCGCTGGTGCAAGTGCCGAACAAATTGAACAAATGCGCTTATTTGGGGAGTATATAGGAATATCATTTCAAATTAAAGATGATTTACTAGATTATGGTGATGATGATATTGGGAAACCAACAGGAATAGATTTAAAAGAGAAAAAACTAACTTTACCTATCATCTATACTATTAATAATGCCGACAAAACAACTCGGAATTACATAATAAACTCCATAAAAAATCACAATACCGATAAATCCCGTGTAGCTGAGGTTATAAAATATGTAAACGAACATGATGGCATTACTTATACCCATAAGGTTATGATCGATTACAAAGAAAAAGCTTTGGCTATATTAGCCAATCATTCTAACCGCGAAATTGCCAATAAGCTTTCAATGCTAGTTGACTATATAATAGACAGAAAAAATTAACTAATTATCTTTATTAAATTAATTAAAAACCAGAAACCTAAACAGTTTCAGAACAGGTTTTTGCGCAATGCATAGCATTGATTATATTTGCCATCCTAAATAATGAATGCAACATTTGAAACTCAGCTAAATGCTTTAAAAGCCGATATTGATTTTTTTTGTGAATCAATAAAAGAAGTGGCAATTGAAATGGTTAAAGAAAAATTTACTCAGTTTCCAATTTTTATTGCCTCGGAACATGAGGTGAAAATTGGCGAACTTATTTTGGCTCGTGCCGATTTTGCTCGCGATAACGATATTTATGCTTCTACCATGGAAGAAATGGTGGAGCGTAAAGTAATAGATAAAACTAAACAAGAAGATTTTAAACAAAACTATAAGAGCTACAAAACCCATTGTTGTGTGCTTTGGCTTACACCCACCTCGGCTCAGTTTGTTTATATTCCCTATAAAAAAGGAGAAAAATTTTAACTAATGACTAATTACCCTAAAGTTTCTGTAGTTATTATTCATTGGAATAAGGTAGAATATTTACAAAAATTTTTGCCTTCGGTTGTCGCAAGTAGCTATCCAAACTTGGAAATTGTACTTGCCGACAACCATTCGAGCGATGATTCTGTAAAATTTATTGCTGAAAACTATCCTCAGATAAAAGTAGTGCAAAATGGTTATAATTATGGTTATGCAGGTGGTTATAATCAGGCACTTAAACATGTAGAAGCCGATTATTATGTTTTGCTAAACAACGATATAGAAGTGGGCGAAAATTGGATTATGCCAATTATTGAAGCCATGGAGGCCGATACAACTGTGGCTGCAGCACAGCCTAAAATGTTGCAATATACCAACCGTAATTTTTTTGAATATGCTGGCGCTTCGGGCGGACACATGGATAAATTTGGTTATGTATTTTGTCGCGGAAGGTTATTTGAAAAATGTGAAGAAGACAAGCTTCAGTATCAAAATATTGAGGAAATTTTTTGGGCTACTGGTGCGTGTTTATTTGTAAAAGCAAAAGCATTTCATGAGGCTGAAGGTTTTGATGCCAACTTTTTTGCTCATATGGAAGAAGTAGATTTGTGTTGGAGGTTACAATTGCTTGGCTATAAAATAATAAGTGTTCCTGAAAGTTATGTTTTCCATTTAGGTGGTGGTACTTTAAGTAAACTAAGTGATAAAAAAACGTACTTAAATTTTAGAAATTCGTTGATTATGATGCTTAAAAACTTACCAACTGCGCAAGCGTTTTGGCTAATTCCATTTAGGCATATGCTTGATTTATTGAGTTCTGTTTTTTTTCTGATAAACGGATTTCCTAAGCATAGTTTGGCAATTCATAAAGCTCATTATCATTTTGCCAAACATTTTTTTACTTGGTTAAAATTGCGCAAAAAAGTACAAGCTACCATTAAAAACAAAAATCTAACCGGAATTTATAACAAAAGCGTGGTTTGGAAGCATTTTGTGGAACAAAAACAATTTTACAGTGAGCTATAATTGCAGGTATATTGTAAACTAAAAACTAAAATGTATTTTCGCACCGCAAATTTGGATGATAAGTTATTAAGTTGACTGGCGTTAAACTAGTAAACGATTAATAGCCTTAGTCCCGAAAGTTTTCGGGATTAGCCAACGGATGAAT
The DNA here is from genome assembly GCA_044239605.1 of Bacteroidia bacterium. Lineage (GTDB taxonomy): Bacteria > Bacteroidota > Bacteroidia > UKL13-3 > UKL13-3 > JAAFJM01. Next base: position 27,437 of record JBIIBC010000008.1, read on the forward strand.
AAAAAATAAAAAAAATAAAAAAACAATAAGTTATGGCAAATACAGGTGATTTATTTAAAGGTTGTTATATAAAATACGAAGGCGAATTATGCCAAGTAATGGAATACCAACACCGTACACCAGGTAATTTACGCGCATTTTACCAAGTGGTATTGCGCAATGTAAAAAGTGGAAAACAAATTGAACAACGTTTACGTGCTGGTGAAAGTGTAGAAATGTTAAGAGTTGAACACCATGAAATGCAATATTTGTACAAAGATGGTACAAGCTTAGTATTAATGGATCCTGTAACCTTCGAACAAATTTATGTAGAAGAAAGTATGGTTGGAAATACAGCTAAGTTTTTAAAGGAAGAAATGATTTTAAAAGTAGCATTAGAAAGTGATTCAGTAATTGGAATAGAACCACCTAACTTTGGTATTTACGAAATTACATACACCGAACCTGGTGTTAAAGGCGATACTGCAACCAATACTTTAAAACCTGCTACGCTTGATACTGGTGCTATAGTTATGGTTCCTTTATTTGTGAACGAAGGCGAAAAAATTAAAGTTGATTTACGTACAGAATCATACTCTGAAAGAGTAAAGTAATAACAATCAAATGAAAAAAAGCCAACCGTTCATTTAGTTGGCTTTTTTTTAGATAAAATAATTTCTTATCAGTATTATTTTTACTTTTGGCAAATGAAAATTTCAATGATTGTAGCTGCTGATGAGCAAAAAGGAATTGGGTTAAACAATGAATTGCTTTGCCATTTGCCTGCTGATTTAAAATATTTTAAAAGCCTAACTACAGGTCACGCTATTTTAATGGGGAGGAAAACTTTCGACAGCATTGGAAAACCTTTACCAAATAGAACCAATATCATTATAAGTCGAAACATCAGCACTATTGAAGGATGCCATGTATTTAATAGTATTGAAGCAGGTATTGAATTTGCTAAAAACTTAAATGAAACAGAACTTTTTATCATTGGTGGTGATAGTATATATAAACAAAGTTTATCCTTTACAAGTACTGTTTATTTGACGCGTATCCAAAACACTTTTAATGCAGATGCATTTTTCCCATCGCTTGAAAATGATTGGCAATTAACCAATGAGGAAAAACACTTAGCTGATGAAAAGAATAAATTTGATTTTAGCTTTCAAGTTTTAAAAAAAAATTTAGTTTAATTTTTAACTTACTTTTTCTATTCAATTAATTTCCCTTGTTTGATTTTTTCATTCAAGAATTCGCCTGATGAATTATTTTCTAGGGCCTTGTTCCAATATTTGATTGCTTCAGTTTTTTCTCCTAATTGATATAAAATATCTCCATAATGCTCCAAAACTTCACCACTATTGGGCGAAATAGTTAAAGATTGTTCTATATAATTTTTCGCTTTTTGATAATCTTTTTTCTGATACAAAATCCACCCATAAGTATCTAAATAACTCGCACTGTTGGGTTCTATTTGTAAACTTAAGTAGCTCATGCTGTCTGCTTTGTCTAATTTTTCTTTTCTTAAACTTAAAAAGTAGGCATAGTTATTTAATGCATATGCATTTTTTTGGTCTAAGAGTAGGGCTTGTTCGTATATGGAATCTACCAAATTATTTTTTTTAAGTTTATGCGCAGCATCACCAGCAATGCTTAAAAATTGGATTTTTAATTCATCATTATCCACTATGTACTCTAAGCCTGCTAAGGCAGTGCTTAAGGCGGCTTCGTAGTTTTTTTGTTGATAATTGGTAATAGATTTAAAATTATAAAACAAAGGTTCAGTTGGAAATAAACTAATGGCATTTTCACAGTCTAAGAGTAATTTTTCATTATCGTTTAACTCTTGGTCACAAAACAAAATTTGTTGCCAAACCATATAATTAGTTGCATCAATTTTAGTTGCACTCAAATATTCTTCGCGAGCCTGTTTGTAAAACTTGTCTTGCATTAACAAATCGCCATTTAGCATAAAGCCAGTTGCTTCTGCTTTATTTGCTTGTTTAAAGATATTTACTAATTCATATCCTTGTATATGCTGGTCCTTACTTGCTTGTGGCGAAACAAATGGAATCATTATTTGAATTTTATATTTCACCTCCATATCGTTAGAGGCAATTGCTGTTTTTAAGTATTTATAAGCCAATGAGCTATTTTTTTTAGAGCCATAATAATCGCTTAATGCAATGCTAGCGTAGCCATTAGAAGAGTCTTGTTTTAAAATTTCATTATAAATTTCAATTGCTTTTTGCTCCTTTTTTTTACTTAAATATAAATCAGCTAGCATGCCTTTATATTTAACATCGGGATATAATTTTATTAATCTTTCTACCTCAGAGATGGCTTTATTTATTTTATTGCTTTGTAAATAAATTTGTTCTTTTTTTATGATTACTTCCTCTTTTGGCCCAATAAGCTTTTCAATTCTATTAAGTGTTTTTATTGATTTACTATACTTGTTTTCGTAAAAATAATTAGTTGCTGCTTCGTATAAATAATTCAGTTCAGGCTTTAAATTTTCATACATTTGAATATATAACTCTGCCGATTTTTCGTAGTTTCTGTTTGTTTTGTATAAATCAGCTAATAAGTTATTGTACCATATGTTTTTGGGGTTAAGCTGAACAGCCAATTGCCCAAAACGAACAGCTTCTTTAATATTTTTCTTTACATAATTAATTTCGGCTATTTGGTAGTATACATTGGCATTTTCTTTATCTAAAATAATCGCCTCTCTGAATGAAAGGTCTGCCTCATCCAAATTGCCAAGCATTTTTTCTTTCATGGCTTTAAAAAAAACCTTATCAAATGCTAAACGTTGTTCTTCATTTAAGTTTCCAGTTTGCCCGTTGGCTATAGTTTGTGCTAATAATGCACCAAATAAAAATATGTTATAAATGTACTTTTTCAAAATGAAATTCTCAAAAACAAACATACATATTTTGCATGTTTTTTAATACTCTTTATCAAAACATATTACCATTTAAACAATTATAACTGCAAATTGATGCTTTAGTATACCCATTTTAAATTTAAGGGAGAAATCTTATTATGAATACCTCCTTAAATTTTGTGAATAGAAGACTAATAACTTAAAAGCCCATTACAAACATTTGTAATGGGCTTTTTGATTGGTTGTACCTCAAACTAGTTTTTCATGTTTACCAATTTGGTTTTATCTAAAATGGTAATGGCACTGCCTTTTATTTCAATAATTTTCTCTTCTTTAAAGTCAGATAAGGTGCGGATAACTGTTTCGGCTGCGGTGCCTACTATACTTGCTAAATCTTGCCTATTAACCGAAAATGTAAATGGCGTTTCGTTTTTGGTATTATAGGTTTTGTTCAGCATAATTAAACTTTCGGCTACACGTTTTCTAACCGAATTGTAAGCCAATTTAATCATGCGATTTTGAGTTTCTACTACATTGCCCGCTAACATTTTTATAAAAGTATTAGCCACCATACGATTTTTTGAAATCAATTCGTAGAAATCGTCTTTTGGAATAAAGTAAGTAATTGTTTCTTCTAGTGCTTCTGCATTATCTGAGTAATTTGCATTTTCTAACAAATTTATATAACCAAAAAAGTCGCCAGCCTTATAAATGTTCGATATATAATCTTTATCGTTTATGCTGGTTTTATAAGTTTTTACCGAACCTTTTTCAATAAAATAAATACCTCTTGGAATATTATCTTCACTGTAAATAGGTTGTTTCTTTTTAAAAACTAATCGTTTTCTGTCTTTCGATATTTTATCAAAATCATCTAAAGTAATGGCTGTTTCTATAAATGTTTCAATACCTTCTATGGATTTTTGGAAATCGGTTTGAATAGCACTTACTTTACCTAATCTTACCTCAATGGCTTTTAATAAATCGGCATCTTCAAAGGGTTTGGTCAAATAATCATCCGCGCCCATGTTCATGCCTTTGCGCATATCGGTTAACTCTGCTTTAGCTGTTAAAAATATAAACGGAATAGAAGCAGTTGTGGTTTCGCTCGATAATACATTTAACACGCCATATCCATCTAATTCGGGCATCATAATATCGCAAATAATTAAATCGGGTAATAAGTATTTAGCCTTGGCTGCACCATCTTTACCATTTACTGCTTGTTCTACTTTGTAGCCAGCTATTTCAAGTATTTCAGCAATGTTTTCTCTTACGTCTTTATTGTCTTCTATTAATAATATTTTTTTCATAGGGGTATTAGTTCAATTCTGGTGTTAGCACAATGGGTAAATTTACTTTAAACGTAGTTCCTTGGTTTAATACACTTGTAAAAGTAATACTACCACCAATTAGTTCAATGTATTTTTTAATGATATTTAGCCCAATGCCTGTTCCTTGAATATTGGCAGCATTTTGAGCTCTATAAAATCGTTCAAACAAGTGTTTTTGTTCGTTTTCAGGAATTCCAATTCCGTTATCGCTTACACTAATAATAAATTTGTCGTTTTCGTTGGTTAGGCTAATTTTTATTTCCCCATTTTCTGGTGAGTATTTAATGGCATTTGAAATCAAGTTTTGTAAAATGGTTCTAATTAACTTTTTATCATGATGAATTTGCAAATGAGTAGGGGCAAGCTGTAATACAACGCGTTGTTTTTCTCTTAAAATATCTTTCACATCTTCAATGTGTTGGTTAATAAAATCAACTAAGTCAAAAGTATCGGGTTCTATCTTAAAATGTCCGGTATCTAACTTTTCTACTGATAAAAAATACTCTAATATTTCGGTTAAATTGGTAATGGCCGATTTAATTTTAACCGTATGCGATTTAAATTTATTGTCATCCTTTAACTCATAATGCTTGGTCATTAAGTTTAGCGATGAAAGAATGGTACTCAATGGTGTTCTAAATTCGTGCGAGGCCATTGAAATAAACCTCGATTTCATTTCGCTCAACTCATTTGCTTTATCAAGTGCTTGCCTTATTTGCTCTTCAGCTAATTTAATTTGTGTAATGTTTAAACCCACCACCACCATGCGTTCTATTTTGTTATGATCGTCTTTTATGGGCGTGGTGTAAAATAAATAATTATTGTTGCTAAAGTTTATTTCATACACCTCGTTATGGCCTTGTAAGGTGCTTTTTAAGTAATTATGGTGTATTTTTCCAGTAGTTTCGCCAAAGGTTTCGCCTATTGTTTTTCCTAAAAAGTCTGATTTGTTTAATCCCAGTTTTTGAATTTCTTGCCCCTCAATAAATTCGCAAATAAAGCTTTTATTGTAAACGCCAATTATTCCGTTAGGATAGTTTTTGGCAACCACAGCTAGCATTTGCTGCGATTTTATCAATGCAATTTCAGCAATTTTGCGCTGTGTTATATCTTGTGTAAAGCTAAATAAAAACTGAGGTTCGTGGTTTTCGTTATATCTAATTTTGCTTTCAATATAAATGTATTTTGTTTTATTGTTTGGTAATACAAAGCGAACCTCAATACTTGATATATTTTTTCCTGAAATTACTTGCTTACAATAAGTTTCAAATAAGCTTAAATCGTTTGGATGTATAATACTTTTTAATCCATCAAAATGATGTATAATTTCTGTTGAGGGTGTTTCAATAATGTCAAAAAATTCTTTCCCAAATTCTACTTCATTATTAGCTAAGTTTAAATTGTACCCTGAGGATTTTCCAATTCGTTGTGTTTCGCGTAACATAAGTTCTCGGTATTCAAGTTCTTTATGTGTTCGCTTATTTTCTTCAATTTGATTTGCCAATACCTGATTGGTTTCCTCCAGTTTTATTACCGCCAAGCTTAATTGAGATGTTCTTTCTTCAACACGTTTTTCTAAATCTTGATTAAGTTCTTTTATTTGGTGTAAATGTTTGGCATGTTCAAGGGCATATCTTATGGCTCTTTCAAGCTGTTCAGCATCAATTTTTCCTTTAACCAAATAGTCCGATGCGCCAGCTTTCATTACTTCTAAATCTACTTTACTATCAGCCAATCCTGTTAAAATAATTACAGGCACATCAGGAAACTGCGCCCTAAGTTTTTTTATTACATCTAAACCAGTTTCCAGTCCAAGTCTGTAGTCAACCAAATAAATATCGTAAGAAGTATTTTTTTTGATGGCCTCCTCATAACTTTCACTCCAGTCTATTTCGCATTTTTTACCTTGTACACTTCTAAGTAAATCTTTAGTAATTATAAAATCTTCCTCATCATCGTCAATCAATAAAATGCGGCAAGTGTTTTTCATAAAAAAATATATAACTAGTTATTACCAGGAAGTTCAACAATATCGAGCCAATAGGATCCAAGCGTTTTCATAACATTTATCATACCTTCAAAAGTAACAGGTTTGGTTATAAATGAATTTACTCCCAAATCATAAGTTCTTATAATATCTTCTTCCGCTTTGGAAGTAGTTAAAATTACAACAGGAATACGTTTTAATTGCTCGTTCGATTTTATTTCTTTCAATGCTTCTCTACCATCTTTTCTTGGCATATTTAGGTCTAAAAGAATTAATCCTGGTGCAGGAAACTTGTTTTTATCTGAATAATCACCTTTGTTATGCAAATAATCCATTAAATATTCTCCATCTTCTACAAAATGAACAGTGTTTTTAACCCTGCTTTCTATCATAGCCTCGCGGGTTAACATTCTGTCTTCTTCATCGTCTTCGGCTATTACTATATGAATACTTTTTGCCTTTAAATCCATTTTATTTTAGTTACTAAATACGTGATAATTTTATTGTAAATGTAGTGCCAACTCCTAATTGGCTCGTAAATGTAATATTTCCCCCGTGTCTAGTTGCAATTTTTTTACATACAGCCAATCCAATTCCTGAACCATCGTATTTATTGCCATTCAATCGCTGAAAAATAGTATATACTTTTTCTGAATATTTTTCGTCAATTCCAATACCATTGTCTGCTATAAATATTTCAACATACTTTGCATTTATGTCATTGGCAGAAATATTCATTTCCATATTCCTTTCTTCATGTTTAAACTTAATGGCATTGCTAATCATGTTTTGAAACAATTGACGCATTTGAGTTTCGTCTCCTAAAATAACAGGCATTTTTTCAAAGTTAATTTTGGTGCCTGTTTTTTCGACTAATAATTCCAAATCTTCTAAAACATCCTTTAATATTATATTTAAATCTACTCTTTCAAATGTACTGGTTTTGCTAGAAATTCTTGACAATTCTAATAAGTCGTTTATAAGCCTTTGCATTCTGTTGGAAGCATTGATAATTCGCTGCAAATAGTCATTCCCTTGCTCACTTAATGCTGCAAATTCCGATTTTTGAAGCCTATCGGCAAAAGCTTGTACTTTACGCAATGGCTCTTGTAAATCGTGCGATGATATGTAGGCAAAATCTTGTAAGTCTTTATTACTTTGTTCTAGTTTTTTGCTATATGCTTCTATGTCGTTTTGGGCATTTTTAAGTGCCGAAATATCATGTAAAACTCCTGCAAAAAGTTTTCTATCATCGTTCAACTGAACATCGCAAACGCTTAAAAAAAACGGAAATATGGTTCCATCTTTTCTTTTGCCTTCTACCTCTCGGCCTATACCTATTATTTTTTTTTCGCCAGTTTCCAAATGATGTTTTAAGTAACCATCATGGTTGGTTCTATCTGGTTCTGGCATCAAAATTTTTATATTCTGACCAATTAATTCTGCATCAGTGAACTGAAACATTTTGGTTACAGCGCCATTTGTTGATTCTATTATTCCTCGTTCATTAATTACAATCATTCCGTCTACAGCATTGTTAAATATGGCACGTAGCGTTTCTTCACTTATCAAAATTTTTGATTGTTTTTCCATTTTAAAGCAAATATTAAAAACTATTTTTAAATAAAAAGTACTAACTTTAAAATTAAAATTAGGTATTTTACTTATAAATATAATTTTTTGTTCAATTACTTTAATTAAGTTTTTGATAATTAGTGTATTGTTATTTGTTTTGAAATAATTAATTTGGGTAAGCAGCGTTTCAATTGTTTTAGCTGTCAAATGGATATTGAGTTTAAAAAATTGCCTTTAATATTGAAGCATAAAAAATCGGGTATTACCGATCATGAACTAGTACAACGGTGTATTAATAATGATGCTGTTGCTCAAAAAATACTTTTTGAACAATATGCGCCTATGCTTTTAGGTGTAAGTTTTAGGTATGCCAACTCAGAGGCCGAATCCCAAGAAATTTTGCAAATAGGTTTTATCAAAATATTTAACAATCTCTCCAAATTTCGCTTTGAATCAGCCCTAGCTACTTGGTTAACTCGTGTAGTGATAAACACTGCACTCAATTATTTAAAAGCAAATGAAAAGGTAAAATGGGAAGCCAATATTGAAACCATTTATGAAAAAAACGATTTTGTGGTGGAGCAATTGCATCAAATTGATTTAAAAGTTTTGATGGATTGTATTCAACAATTGCCAACTGGCTATAGAATTGTTCTCAATATGTTTGCTATTGAAGGTTACTCGCATAAGGAAATAGCTGAAGAATTAAATATTACAGAAAGTACTTCTCGCTCTCAGTTTGCTAGAGCTAAAGTATTGCTTGAAAAAAAATTATTAACCCTTGGATTTGATATTAAAAAGTATGCAGGACGATAAATTTAACAACATATTGAAAGATAGAGCCAAGGAGTTTGTTTTATTGCCAAATGCAAAGGCTTTTGATGCTATTTTGGCTAATCGTAAAAAAGCTAAACGCAAGCGTTTTTTTGTTTTTGCATCAGTTTTTGCATTTATAATAAGTTGTGGCGCTACAATATTTTTAATAAATATCCAAAGCGCTGAACCAAATAATTCCATTAAAACTTTTGTATTAGAAAGTGAAAAACAATTATCAAATACATCTATTATAGCTGAAAGGATAATAAAGAACAATACTGATAAAATTATTGTTGACCAAAATAATAAACTAATTAAAACTACAAAAATTTATAAGCCAAATGGCCTTGTTTCTATAGCTGAAATATTAAATGGTGTTAAAGTCAAACAAACTAAATTAAACATTATTACTTTAGCCAATGATATTGATTTTAATAAAAATGAAACTATATCTCAAAATGAAAACTTCCAAGATTTAAAAAAATCAACAGTTTATCAGGATACTTCTTTGTTTGTCAAATCAGTTAATGATAGCAAAAATGTAGATTCTAATTTAATTGATAAAGAAGTTTTGGTCAACGTATTGAATGATACAATAATTGAAGCTATAAAGGTAAATAATGATGCTTCAAGTAAAAATAATTACAAACCTAAAGAGCCTATACATTTTAGTTTATTAGTATTCAATCACTACATGATTTTAAATAATGCCTACAACGGGGCTGATAATAATTTAATAAATAGTATGTTTGGTTTGCATTATAATGATCAAGCAAATCAATCGTATTCATTGGGTTTCCTTTTTGGATTAACTCTTAAAAAAATGAGTTTAAAAGTTGGTTTTGTTTATAATAATGTTCAATTTGATAAACTTTTTATTCAGCCAAATTCAATGGGATTAGGAGCTAATATTAATAAAGGAGCATTGATAAACGATTTTGGCTATAACATAAATGTTATCGACCAATCGCTTTCGTTTGTTGAAATGCCTATTTTGTTGGGGTACACCTTTGGTAATAAAAAAATAAATTATACATTAGAAACGGGTTGTGCCTTTCAGTATTTAACACAAACCAACTCCTATTTACTAATTTCAGATGTTAATGGATTCAGTTATAACACTAGGAATGATGCTAGTAACAGCAGATTCAATCAATTTCAAATTGCAGGTCAGTTTTCTTTTTTGATAAATTATAACTTAACTAAGCATCTTTCCATTTATGGCGGTCCTTTAACCAAGTTTCATTTATGTCAATATTTTAAACAAGAATTTACTGATAGAAATGCACCAATTTATTTTGGATTAAATTCGGGAATAAATTTTAAATTTTAGTGCAGCATTTTTTATCTTTGTTTTGTCTAATCCATAAACTATTAATTGAATAACATTTATGAGAAAGTTAATTTTAACTATGAAGCCAATTGTATTATTGGCAATGATTTTAAGTTTAAGCCTTTCAAGCTGTAAAAAAGGTTGGTGGGGAACAGATGAAGGAAATGGAAATGGCAGTGGAGGAGGCAATAATGTAAGTATTGCAGCTAAAGGAACTGTGGTTTACCAAGGATGCGGTTTAAGTATTTATGGAAAAAATTTGTGGATTAAGTTAGATGATGGAACTTTATTACAACCTTGTGCACAATCTTTTCAAACTTTATGCCCTATTATTTTGCATGAAGGCGATAGAGTTGATTTAAAATATAGCAAATACACAGGTAATACCCAATCATTTGAAATTTATTGTAAAATAGCCAACTTCCGTTTTACAAGAGCTACCATTGATTTTATAAATGTTTTAAATGATAGTAACTGTAAAACAATTGACTTCCCTGCTAATTACCACCAACTCAATACAGCTTTAACTAATATAATGGATGCTAAAATTGAAGGAAGTAAATTAATATTAAATATTGGTTTTAGTGGTTGTAACAATAGAGCTAAAGACCGCTTTAAATTGGTTGCTAAACCAACTAACGAGTCAAATATGTTAACTTATGAAGTTAAGTTAACTGATGAAAGAGTTGAACTTTGCCAAGCTTATTTTACCGATGATATTTGCTTTGATATTTCATCAATGAAACATTTAATTGACGGAAGAGTTAAGGTAAGAATTGTTGGTTTTGATAAAGAACTTATATATTAAAATTAGTAAGTAAGTATAGAAAGCTACATCATTATTGGTGTAGCTTTTTTTATTTATGCCCTCATACAAGTTGTTTGTTTTACAATGGTATCAATCCATTGTTTTTGTTTTGTATCATCATAATACTTTGCAGGTGTTTCTAGCTTACAAAAACGAATATTTTTTTGTTTGCAATAAGCAGCAATTTGAACTATTTGAAGCTTGGCGTTTGTTATTCCATTAAATGTTTTTCGGGTAAAATAAACTGCTTTTAGGCTAGGTAAACTGTCAATGAGACCATTTATATTTTTCCATTCAAAAGCATGATTATCAATAAAGGTATCATCTAGGTTATTTTCTTCTCCTTCGGGTAATTCTAATGTATCTATTATATCTGCAAAATCTATTTTATAGTTCATCATGAATTCCTTTTTTGCAGTTAAAGAAGATTCTTTCATGCTGCTTAAACCAAAGCAAATAGGTAATAAATGCCATAAATAGTTTCGTGGTTTACCAAAGAAAAAATCAGCACCATCAGCTATGTTATGGCTAAAAGTACCAAGTATTAATATCTCAGTATTTGAATTTATCGTATAATCAATAAATTTATTTGTTACTATTGGCATATTTTTAAGTGTTTGTTATTTTGTGATAATGTTGTTGAATTTTATCAAATACATCTTGTCCTTTATCTATTGAATTGATATTACTAAAAATAACTTGTAATACTTTTGAGCTTTGCTTTAGCTTACACAAGTTGCCATTATGCTGAATAAACTGCAGCATACTGGTAAATAAATTGCTTTGGTAATAAGCAGTATTGTTTTCGTTTGGGAAAGTGGCAAAAAGCAAATTATTTTTTAAAACTATTTTTACAAAGCCTAGCTTTTTAGCGCTTTCGCGCAATTTTATTAAATCAATTAAATCGTTTACTTGTTGAGGAATTGGTCCAAATCTATCTACTAAATCATTGGCAAATTTTTGTAAATCATCTAAATTGGTTAACGATGCTAAACTATTGTATAAACTCAATCTTTCACCAATATTTCTTACATAAGCATCGGGAATTAATGCTTCAAAATCGGTTTCTACCACACAGTCTTTTGATAAATAGCTTTTAGTTTCTGGCATTTGGCCATTGCTATTTACTTTTTTGTCATCTGTAAACACTTCCGAAAACTCATCTTCTTTCAGTTCTTGAATAGCTTCGTCTAATATCTTGTGATACATTTCAAATCCAATTTCTGAAATAAATCCACTTTGTTCGCCACCCAATAAATTACCCGAACCACGTATGTCTAAATCGCGCATGGCCACATTAAACCCACTTCCTAAATCACTAAATTCTTCAATGGCATGCAGCCTTCTTCGGGCATCAATGCTTAAGGTAGGAATACTTGGAACCAATAAATAACAATATGCTTTTTTATTATTTCGGCCTACACGCCCACGCATTTGATGTAAATCGCTTAAGCCAAACATTTGTGCATTGTTGATAATAATGGTATTGGCGTTCGAAATATCTAAACCCGATTCAATAATGGTTGTGGCAACTAATACATCATATTCGCCTTCAATAAAGCGCATCATTACATCTTCCAACACATCGCCTTCCATTTGCCCATGTGCCACACAAACTTTTACGCCTGGGCATAAAAACTGAATTCTATTGGCTATATCATAAATATCTTTAACCCTATGATGTACCACAAATACTTGTCCATCGCGTTCAATTTCGTGCATTACTGCATCGCGCAAAAGTTCATCATTATAGCTGTGAAGCTCAGTATTTACTGGTTGTCGGTTTGGTGGAGGTGTGTTTATAATTGATAAATCTCTTGCGCCCATTAAGCTAAAGTTTAACGTACGCGGAATAGGAGTGGCGGTTAGTGTTAATGTATCAACATTTACTTTTATCGATTTTAGTTTTTCCTTAGCAGCTACACCAAATTTTTGTTCTTCATCTATAATCATTAAGCCTAAGTTTTTAAACTTCATGTCTTTGCTTAATAATTTATGTGTACCAATTAATACATCAATTTTACCTTCTTCCGCTCGTTTTAAAATTTCTTTTTGCTCTTTGGGTGTTTTAAACCTATTGATATAATCAACCGTACATGGAAAATCTTTAAAACGTTCTTTAAAACTGCGGTAATGTTGGTTAGCCAAAATAGTGGTAGGGACCAAAATAGCTACTTGTTTGCTATCGGCTACAGCTTTAAAAGCAGCACGCATGGCTATTTCTGTTTTTCCAAAACCCACATCTCCACAAACTAACCTATCCATTGGATGCGGACTTTCCATGTCTTTTTTTACATCGGCAGTAGCTTTAGCTTGGTCGGGTGTATCTTCGTACATAAAACTTGCCTCAAGCTCCACTTGTAAGTAAGTATCTTCGTTAAACTGAAATCCGCTTTGCGCCTTGCGTTTTGCGTATAGTTTTATCAAATCACGGGCTATATCTTTAACCTTCTTTTTGGTAGCAGTTTTAAGTTTTTCCCAAGTATCGCTTCCTAGTTTATTTAGCCTTGGTTCAGTTCCTTCTTTACCCGAAAATTTGGTTATTTTATGCAATGAATTAATGCTTACATAAAGCAAATCATCGTTTTTATAAATAAGCCTTACCGCTTCTTGCATTCTTCCGTTTACATCTATTTTTTCTAAACCTGCAAATTTCCCAATTCCATGGTCCACATGCACCACAAAATCGCCAGGTTTTAGCTCGCGCAATTCTTTTAAAGTTATTATTTTAGAATTGTTATACCTAGTTTTGGTTTTGCCTCGGTAAAATCTATCAAAAACTTGGTGCTCGGTATAACAAGCCAATTTCATTTCATGGTCAATAAAACCTTGGGCTAAACCATGGTAAATTGGTTCAAATTCAATGGTATTATCCAAATCGTTAAAAATGGTATAAAGCCTTTCAATTTGTTTACTTGTATCGCTAAAAATTAAATTTTTAAGCTTGTCTTTTTGGTTTTGCTTTAGGTTTTCAATTAATAGCTTAAAGTTTTTATGAAAAGTAGGTTGAGGCGAGCAATTAAACTCCACGATTTCATCGCTTTTAAAACCATTTCTTACCCCAATTTCTACACATGAGTATTTATTCAAATAATCAAAAAACTGAGTAGTATTTATAAATAAATCTTCAATAGTAGCAGGCTCTTTAGGGTTTTTTACATCAGCTTCATTTTCGTTTTTTCTAACCAAACTTTTTTCGGCTTTTTCTAAACCATTTTCTAAAAGTTCGGTACTAAGTTTAATATCATCGGTAAAAAAAATGCTGTTTTCAGGCAAATAATCAAAAAACGATTGACGTTGTTGTTCCACCATTTTTTGTACATTGGGAATAATATAAAACCAATCTACTTTTTTTACCGAAAGTTGGTCAATGGGGTTGAAAATACGAATGCTCTCTATTTCATCTCCAAACAATTCTACGCGATAAGGCATATCGTTACTAAACGAAAACACATCAATAATCCCACCTCTAATACTAAAATGCCCTGCCTCGTACACAAAATCGCTGCGTTCAAAATGGTGTTCGGTTAAAAAATCAATAAAAAACTCCATATCGAAGTTAGCACCTACTTTTACCTCAAAAGTATTTTGGGTAAGTTCCACTTCGTTAATTACCATTTCAGTTATTGCATCAATGGTGGTAACAATTAATTCACCTTTTCCTGTTTTTTGATTCAGTCTATTTAAAGTTTCAGCACGTTCAAGCACCAAGTTATTTTCCAATAAATCAACCTGATATTCTCTGCGATAAGAAGCAGGAAAATACAAAATGGTTTTGCCTTCTAATAAACTTTCTAAATCGGCAAAAAAGTATTTGGCATCATCTACATTGTTAAATATAAAAACTTGAGTTCGATAATTAAAATGGTAAATACATGCTGCTAAAATTGCATCAATACTGCCTACTAAACCTTTGGCAAAAAGCTTGGTTGCTTTAATGCTGTTTAGTTTACTGGCAATGGCATTTACCTTTTCATTTTGACTATACAGTCCTAATAATTCTTGAATTTTCACGTAATTGGATAAAATAGCAAAAACCCGAATAAACGTTATCCGGGTTTCTTAATAATGCAAATATAAAGTTTAGGCTTTTTGTTTTGTTAATTTAAAAACAAATTTTAAATAGGTTAACTAAATAATTTTAAACAAAAAACTATTTTCTAAAGTAGGGCACCATTCTTAATTTCATCCACAATATTTGGGTCTAATAAAGTAGTTGTATCACCTAAATTACTGGTTTCGCCTTCAGCAATTTTGCGTAAAATTCTACGCATAATTTTACCACTACGTGTTTTGGGCAATCCACTTACAAACTGAATTTTATCGGGCTTGGCAATAGCCCCAATTATACGCGATACTGTTTGGATAATATCTTGCTTGGTTAGGTTTTCATCGGCTGTATGCTTGTTATCGTAAATTACATAAGCATAAATTCCTTGTCCTTTTATATCGTGAGGATAACCAACTACTGCACTTTCAACTACTCCACTGTGCATGTTAATGGCATTTTCTACTTCAGCAGTTCCAATTCGGTGTCCGCTTACGTTTAACACATCATCAACCCTGCCTGTAATTCTATAATTTCCATCTGCATCACGCAAGCAACCATCACCTGTAAAATACATATTTTCATACGTTGAAAAATAAGTAGTACGGCAACGTTCATGGTCGTTATAAGTAGTGCGGATAATACCCGGCCATGGCTGCTTGATACATAAGTTTCCGCTTACTGAATTGCCTAAAATTTCTACTCCATTTTCATCAACCAAACAAGGATTAACTCCTGGTAATGGTAATGTAGCATGGGCAGGTTTATGTGGGGTAACACCAGCTAAATTAGAAATCATTATTCCGCCAGTTTCTGTTTGCCACCAAGTATCTACAATTGGGCATTTTTCTTTCCCAATATTTTTAAAATACCATTGCCAAGCTTCTTCGTTAATTGGCTCACCAACTGTACCCAATACTTTTAATGAACTTAAATCTTTGTTGTTTACAAAATCTAAACCATAAGCCATTAAACTTCTTATAGCTGTAGGGGCTGTATATAAGATATCAACTTTGTGTTTTTCTACTATTTCCCAAAATCTGCCAGCATCGGGCCAAGTAGGAATACCTTCAAACATTAATGAAGTTCCACCAGCACTTAACGGACCATAAACTATATAACTATGACCAGTAATCCAACCAATATCGGCTGTACAAAAATGAACTTGTCCGGGTTGGTATTGAAACACATTTACAAAAGTATAGTTTGCCCAAACCATATAACCGGCAGTAGAATGAACTACCCCTTTTGGTTTGCCGGTAGAACCTGAAGTATATAAAATAAATAATGGATCTTCCGAGTCCATTTCAACTGCAGGAAAACTTACTTTGCCATTTTTCTCTACTTGCTCTTCGGCTTGTTCCATTTCATCTTCCCACCACAAATCGCGGTTTTTTATCATACTTACTGGAGTGCGAGTACGTGTATAAACAATTACTTTTTTAACTGTTTTATTGCCAATTAAAGCATCGTCAATGACACTTTTTAATGGAATATCTTTATTGCCACGGTAAGCACCATCGCAAGTAATAATGTATTCAGCACTCGCATCTTCTAATCTATCGGCAATACTTTGAGCAGAAAAACCTCCAAAAATTACTGAATGAATAGCACCAATACGAGCACAACCTAAAACTGCATAAGTCAATTCGGGAATCATACCCATATAAATACAAACACGGTCTCCCTTTTTTACACCTAAATTGGTTAACATTTGAGCCACTTGACAAACACGTTTGTGCAGACGGTTATAAGTTACTATGCGGGTTTTTTCTTCAGGATTATTGGGCTCCCAAATAATAGCGGGCTGCTCTCCTCGTTCTGCTAAATGCCTATCAATGCAGTTTTCGGTAATATTTAATTTACCACCTTCAAACCATTTTATATTTGGTTCTTTAAAGTTCCAATTCGAAACTTTATCCCATTTCTTTTTCCAAGTAAAATTTTCTGCTACTTCACCCCAAAATTCTTCTGGGTTTTCAATACTTTTTTTATAGGCTTCGTTATATTGTGCTAAGCTTTTTATTTGATGTGGGTATGACATTTTTGTTTTGTTTTGTTAATACGAATATAGAAGTAGAAATAAATGCTATGGGAAGTTTCTTGCTAATTTGGTATATTAATGACAAAGATTTGTTTTACAATCAACTTTAATAAGTTAAAACCAAATACCAAAATAATGTAGTTATAAATGCTGCTAAAATAGTAATGCCCGTTGCTATATTTACCAGTTTGGTATTTAAATGGTATTCATCGGCCACGACAGATGCCGTTAACAAGGTTGGCATAGCTGCTTCGAATACAGCAATATTGCTAGGCATACCTTTTATATTTAATACATACACTAATACTAAAACCAAAGCTGGTGCCAATATTAATTTATAACTAAGTATTGATAAAATAGCTTTCCAATCATTTTTTAAACCTGATAATTTTAATTGCAAGCCAATAGAAAATAAAGCCAAAGGAGCAACCGTACCTGCTAGCTTATCAAACAACGGCATAAAAGGATATAAATCCATAAAATGAGGCAATATAAAAGCCAATAAACAACCCCACAAAGGCGGGAATGAGGCCATTTTTTTAATGACCAAACTAGTGGTTAAAGTATGTTTGTCTGAATACCTTATAGCCATAGCTATTCCAACAGTAGAAAGCAATACAAAAGTAACTTGATCGCAGATAACAGCTATACTAATTTGTGGTTCGCCAAAATAAGCTGTAATTAATGGAAAACCTACAAACGAAGTATTGCTTAAACCGGTACATAAATACAATGCACCAATGGTTGCTTTTGATAAATTTCTTTTATAGGTAATTATTTTTACAAAAACATAAGCCCCTATCCAAACCAATATGGGTCCAATTACTGGAACCAACATGGTATAGTTCCAATTTATTGGAGGAATGTACTTTAGCGAAACAGCTGGTAAAGCCACATAAATAATCCATGCATTAATGCCTTTATGCGACTGAGGCGGCAATAGTTTTTTATAGTTTAAAATATAACCTACTAAAATACAAATGGCTATTAATACAAATGATATCATGAATATAAGTTACGCCAATTATAAATATATTTTGTTAAAATAATACAAAAGCATTGAGAATGGTTCAAACTTTTTGAGACTACTATTAAATATTGTTAACTATCCATATCTTGCTAAATTAGTATATTTATGCTAAATATATATAGTTAAGTTTTTATATTTACCATATGGAAACAATCAATTGCCCCAAATGTAAAAACGAAAATATTAACAAAAGTGGCTTTATTAAAGGCCGACAGCGCTTTTTGTGTAAAGATTGTAATTACTTTTTTTCAGTAATGAAAGAAGGAAAAAATATTGATAATTATTATGTAATAAAAGCATTACAACTTTATATTGAAGGTGTAAGTTTAAGAGAAATCGAACGATTAATTGGTGTTAGCCATGTATCGGTTATGAACTGGGTAAAAAAATTTAATTTAAAAGCGCCAGAAAACAACGACTATCATCCAACATATAAAGTAATGCGTCATGATGAGCTAATTAGCTTCATGAGTAATAGAGAAAATACAAAAAATACAGGTATGATTATTACTGAATTAGGCGATAAATATATGCTGATTAAGTGGGAAAAATTAAAAGGAAAAAAATGAAGCTAACTATACCATTTTACAGTAAAATAGATATAGCAAAAAAGTATACTCAGATGTTAGGATGTTTGTTCTACGATAAACATAAAAATAACGTATGAAAAAAATTACACATGCTATCCTTTTACTTGCTTTAGTATTGGCCTCAAAAGCAGGCCTTAAAGCTCAAGGTACCGACAATTATGGAGCGGGTTTAAAATTTAATTTAGACTCAACTGGGAAAAAATTTGTAAGAATGCTTACTTGGCACCAAGTATGGCTTAGAAATAATGAAAATAACCCAGGTTCAACTATTAATGGTGAAGCTAGCAATAGCCAATGGGATATGAGTTTGCGTAGATCTCGTTTTTTGATGTATGCTCAAATAAATCCTAATTTCTTAATTTTAACTCATTTTGGTATAAACAACTCAAACCAAGTAAGTGGAGGCGGAGCAGGACAAGGAGCTAGCGGAGCAGATGGCAAAAAACCTCAACTATTTTTACATGATGCTTGGGTGGAACATAAAGTATTTAAGGACAATTTAAGTATTGGAGCAGGTTTACATTATTGGCAAGGCCCATCAAGGCTTAGCTCTGGTTCAACTTTAAATTTTTTAGCCATTGATGCACCTATTTTTAATTGGCAAAACATTGAAGCTACTGATCAATTTGCCCGCCAATTTGGAATTTTTGCCAAAGGTAAACTTTTAAAAAACAAACGCATTGATTACCGTATGAGTGTTAATTTTCCATATGCTTTGCCTAAGGGAACAGGGCTTACTACCTTAGACACTACAGCAGCAAAAAATAATGTTGAAATTGCAAATTATAAAGGTGGCGGACAACCTAAAAACTCATACCAAGGTTATTTTCAATATCAATTTTGGGATGTTGAGAGCAATTTGTTACCATTTACAGTAGGAAGTTATTTAGGTACAAAAAAGGTATTTAATTTAGGTTTGGGTGCATATTATCAGCCCGATGCCATGTGGAGTGCCAAACAAAATACCACCACCGGCAGATGGGACACCGCTTTACACAAACAACTATTTGTTTCGGCCGATGTGTTTTTAGATTTACCATTAAAATATAAAAACATGGCTGTAACTTTTTATGGTGCTTATAATTATTTTGACATGGGTCCAAACTATGTAAGAAATATTGGCATTGACAATCCAACCAATGGAACCATACCAAGCCAAGTAGCATTTAATGGTGGTGGAAATACTATGCCAACCACAGGTACAGGAAATATTTATTATGCACAAGCAGGTTTGTTATTACCTAAATCAAAAACATTGGGTAAGTTTCAACCTTATGGAGCAATCACTGTATCGCAATTTGAAAGATTAAAAGACAATGTAGTTACTCCAGACATGGGTATTAATTGGTTTTTAAACGGTCATTCAGCAAAAGTTACTTTAAATTACAGAATGCGTCCGGTATTTAAATTTAACGACCCAACTCAAAGATTTAAAGAAGTGATTTTTGATACCTACAAAGGCGAATTATCTATTCAATTCCAAATTTATTTATAATAAAAACAAAAACATATATCCATGGAAAACAAAGACAACAAACAAAGTATTGTACAAGTAATAGGGGCCTCATCGTTAGGAACCTTAATTGAGTGGTACGATTTTTACATTTTTGGTAGTTTAGCCGTAATCATAGGCAAGCAACTATTCCCTTCCGATGCAGGAGCATCAGCATTAATTAACACTTTAGCAATTTTTGCCGCTGGTTTTATTGTGCGTCCATTTGGTGCATTGGTATTTGGTCGTTTAGGCGATTTAATAGGCCGTAAATCAACATTCTTACTTACATTGGTATTAATGGGTGGTTCTACTTTTTTAATTGGTTTAATACCATCGTATGCCACTATTGGTTATGCTGCACCAATTCTAGTATTAATACTCAGGTTAATTCAAGGTTTAGCATTAGGAGGCGAATATGGTGGTGCTGCCACTTATGTAGCCGAACATGCTCCGGCTGGCAAAAGAGGATTTTTTACAAGTTGGATTCAAACAACTGCTACCTTAGGTTTATTTTTATCAATTGGTGTGATTGTAGCTACTAAAAACCTAATTGGTGCAGAAGCATTTGCTGATTGGGGATGGAGAATTCCATTCTTAATATCTATTTTATTGGTAGTAGTTTCTATCTATATCCGCATGAAAATGCACGAATCACCAATGTTTAGTAAATTGAAAAAAGAAGGTAATATTTCTAAAAATCCTTTAAAAGAAAGTTTTAGCAATAAAGCTAATTTTAAAATGGTGTTATTGGCTTTATTTGGTGCTACTATGGGACAAGGTGTAATTTGGTATACAGGCCAATTTTATGCGCAATCTTTCTTAGAAAATACAGTAATGTTAGACTTTAACGAGTCGCGTTATATTATACTTTGGGCCATTTTATTTGCTACACCTTTCTTTGTAGTATTTGGAAGCTGGAGTGATAAAGTAGGAAGAAAATGGATAATGTTAGCAGGTATGTTTTTAGGTATAGTATGTTACAGACCTATTTATCAAAAATTCTTAGATAAAACCAATGTAGCCGAGTTCCAAAAAACAGAATTGAATACTACTGCTGAACCTACCATTAAAAAAGATGCTGTAGCTGGAACCATGGATACTTTGGTAAAAACTACTACCTTAAAAACATTAAAAGATGGTGCTACTTTTAAAGAAGTTACCACTGATACAGTTTATGCTGATGCATCAAAAGCCATTGGCCATGCAAAAACTAAATACATTGATAAAACATTATCGAATAGTGACTTTTGGGTATTTGTGTTTTTAGTATTTATTCAAATCATATTTGTTACCATGGTTTATGGACCAATAGCTGCTTTCTTAGTTGAATTATTCCCAACTAAAATTCGCTATACTTCTATGTCGTTACCTTACCATATTGGTAATGGAGTGTTTGGAGGATTGGTTCCATTTATTGCCACATTAATAGCAAGCTTTAGTGGCTCAACACCATTATCTGGCTTATGGTATCCTATTGGAGTAGCAATAGCTTCACTAATAATTGGTGCTGTATATATTAACAATAAAGTAGACGAAAACGTTAACGATTAATTTAAAACAAAAGAAAAAATTATGAATGCAATAAAAAAATTAGTAGGAGCTTTACTAATAGTATTGGCTCCTGTATTAGTAATATTCATGTTTATGCAAGCTAGCGAAAAAATAGGCAAAGCTGCAGAAGGTATTGCTAAAACAAATACCCTTTTACAATGGTCAATTATTTTAATTATATTTATTCCAATATGCGCAGGCTTGGCCATATTTGGTTTGTATGGCGTTAAAGGCGAATACAATCAATTGCCAGTAAGCTCTGATGAATTATAAACAGTAATTTACCGAAAAAAGCCGCTTGTTATTATAACAATGCGGCTTTTTTAGTTGTAAATGTATATTTAAAAAATAGTTTGATATAATACCAACAATAGGCAAAGATAAAACAGATATTTTGGTTAATGATAACCTTCATTTCTTTGAATTGATGTTTTATTCTTTAACAATTTGTATTAGTAAACTAAAAACTATTTTTATGAGTGCATTGTTATATTTTATAATTCAAAAAAAAATAATTACTTGCCTCAAATTTTAAAAATAATGCAATTTAAGAAAAGTTATTTAGTAAGTGCATTTAGCATAGTTACTATTTGTGTTAGTGCACAAAAAAAAGCACCCGAAAATTGGTTTAATTTAGACCCAAATGACAATAAAGTATATGGTGTAAGTACCGAAAAAACATATAAGGAATTACTAAAAGGTAAAAAGTCTAATCCAGTAATAGTAGCAGTAATAGATGGAGGAACCGAGGTATATCATGCTGATTTAAAAAATGTAATTTGGCATAATTCTAGAGAAATAGCCGGTAATAATAAAGATGATGACAAAAATGGATATATAGATGATATAAATGGATGGAATTTTATAGGAGGCAACGATACCAACGTGGTTCAGGATAACCTAGAGATTACAAGAATATTTAATACATATAACCAAAAATTTTCAGGTTTGGCTGAAGGCGAAGTTTTAAGTTCAGAAAAAGATGAATTTAAATTATACAAAAAAGCTGCGTTGTTATATGAAAAAAAATATGAAAATGCTGAAAGGTTATACATGGTTTATAGTAAAATAGAAGAAAGTATTTTAAAGTTAAAAACTTTTTTAGGAAATAAGAAACCTACTATAGCATTAATAAAAACATACCCCGCTAAAGAAATATTTGATAAAATAGCAGTAGACAATGTATTAATAATAGTTAAACAAAATAAAAGTATCAATGATTTACTTGTTGAAATCGGTGAAGGAAAAAATTATTTCAAAACACAACTAGATTATCACTTAAGCAAGGATTTTGATAGCAGAAAAATTATTGGTGATAATTATTCAGATTTAACTGAAAGTATATACGGCAACAATTATGTAAGTGGTCCCAAAGGTGATCATGGAACCCATGTAGCAGGAATTATAGCTGCAACCCGAAATAATAGTGAAGGTATAAATGGCGTAGCTGAAAATGCTCAGATAATGGTTTTAAGAGTAGTTCCTGATGGTGATGAAAGGGATAAGGATGTAGCAAATGCAATAAAATATGCTGTTGACAATGGTGCTAAAATTATTAACATGAGTTTTGGCAAAGCGTTATCTCCAAACAAAACATATGTGGATGAGGCTATTAAATATGCAATGGATAAAGACGTTTTGGTAATACATGCCGCAGGAAATGATAACCAAAATATTGATACAGTAGAAAATTATCCGACTGCTAGGTTTTATAATTCTGAATTAAGTGCAAGAGCATGGATTGAAGTTGGAGCTTCGAGTTGGAAACAAAAAAAATATTTAACAGCGACTTTTAGTAATTACGGAAAAAAAACAGTAGATATTTTTGCTCCAGGAGTTGATATTTATTCATGTATACCTGAAAGTAAATATGCTACTTTTAATGGTACAAGTATGGCTGCACCTGTGGTAGCAGGTATGGCCGCTGTTTTACGCTCGTATTTTCCTGAAATTACTGCTGAGCAAACTAAAAATTTGATTACCGAATCAGCAATTAAGTATAATAAAAAAGTATTTATTCCAAGTACAAAAGTAAAGGTAAAACTGTCAGATATCTGTATTACCGGAGGCATTGCAAACTTATACAATGCGATACAACTAGGTGTAAAAAAAGGCTACAAACTATCAGAAAAATAAAACCACTTTAATTTTTGTTTCTATTAATCAATATGGTTTCATATAAATATATGTTTATATGGAACCATATAAAAATACAAGGTACTGCTTTTAGCACGTAAGGAACTATAATATGCAACCGCACGTATGGCGGAAATAAATCGGTTGGAGAAAGGCTAGTAAGTAAAATACAGCTAACTAGTAAACCATTTTTAAGTTTGCTTGAAGGCATTAATAAATAATACAATGCCACACCTACCAATGCTATATTAAACGTACTCGATTCGGCTTTATGGTTAAAAATAATTACCCAAATGCAGCTACTGGCAAAAAGTAAAGCACGTTGTGTAGCTGTATTGTTTTTTATAAATAATAAAATGCTAATGCCTAATACCAATAAGCCTGCACCAACTACAGCCGTTTTATTTGGTTCAATAAAAAACCAAGTTTTTATCCAACCCATTACCGAAAGGCCATAACTTACCGAGTGATCTTGCTGAAGCATTAACCACCAACTTTTGTATAAAAAAATCAACTGATTTGGGCTAACTACAACTAACGGAATTAGTAGCAAAACCACAAACCAAATGATTGACCATAAAATAAATTTAGGTTTTTGGTTATAAAGTAAAAATAATGGAAAAAGTATTAATCCAAATAACTTTATAAATACCGAAAGCATTAGCATTAATGCTGCCCATTGCGGCCTTTCTGATTCGAAAAAATGATATGCAAACAAGAACAAAGTGACCATTAAAATATTGGTTTGTGCGCTTTGCAAACTGGTTAATGTTTCAAAAAAAATCAATAATAAAGCTATTTGTTTTTGGGTGGTGTTTAAAATATTTAGTTTAAAAATAGCCCATAACAACAAAATGGTACTTGTTAAATTCCAAACTACCAAACCAAGCCAATCAGGTAAAATAGCAAATGGTGCCATGGCCAAAGCAAAAGCTGGACTGTATTTAAATAAATCGTATTGATCAGTTAAATGATGGATGTAAAGGTCTTTGTAATCAATTAAATGTATAAACGAATATTTGAAAATTACATAGTTGTTATAATGCGTGTAGGTTCCACCAAAAGTATTATTGGGCAATAAATATAAGTGCAAACTAGCTACAATGGTAGCTATTATATAAAGCCCAATAAGGGTTTTATCTTGCATAAAAAATGCTTTAATTTTTTGCAGTTTTTCCATCTTTTAATTATTCCCTGCCCAAGTTTCTCTATCAAGGCTTCGGTATTGAATAGCTTCGGCTAAATGTTCTGTTTTTATTTCTTCGCTACCTGCTAAATCGCTAATAGTTCTTGCTACTTTTAAAATTCTATCATAAGCCCTAGCCGAAAGTTGTAATTTGTTCATAGCAGTTTTTAACAAGGTTTGGCCAATATTACTTATTTGGCATAACTCGCGCACTTGCGTACTGCTCATTTGTGCATTGCAATAAATATTGGGGTTATTGGCAAAACGCGCACTTTGAACCAACCTTGCTTTAATTACTCTTTCTCTAATACTTTCGCTTTTTTCGGCTTTGCGTGTGTCGGCCAGTTGGTCAAAATTAACAGGAGTAACTTCTATGTGAATGTCAATTCTATCTAATAATGGTCCAGAAACTTTACTCAAGTATTTTTGAACTACGGTAGTGCCACAAACGCAATCTTTTTCAGGATGGTTAAAATAACCGCATGGGCACGGATTCATGCTGGCTACCAACATAAAACTAGCAGGATATTCAATGCTAAATTTAGCCCTTGAAATGGTTACTCGCCTTTCTTCTAATGGCTGACGCATTACTTCTAAAACGGTTCTTTTAAATTCGGGTAACTCATCTAAAAACAATACGCCATTATGTGCCAAACTTATTTCGCCAGGCTGAGGCACATTGCCACCGCCAACTAATGCAATATCAGAAATGGTGTGATGAGGCGCTCTGAAAGGGCGCATGTATAAAAGCGATGAACCGCCTTTTAACCTGCCTGCCACGGAATGTATTTTGGTAGTTTCTAAGGCTTCATGCAAATTTAATGGAGGCAAAATACTTGGCAAACGTTTGGCCAACATGGTTTTTCCTGCTCCTGGAGGGCCAATCAAAATTACATTATGACCACCTGCTGCTGCAATTTCTAAAGCCCGTTTGATGTTTTCTTGACCTTTTACATCTGCAAAATCGTCTTCATTTAAAGCTAAATTTTCTTCAAATTCTTTACGAGTATCTATTTCATATCTTGTTAAATGCGATTCGTCCCCATTAAAAAACTCAATAATTTCGCGGATATGAGTAGCGCCATATACTTTTAAATTATTTACAATGGCGGCTTCTTTGGCATTTTCTTGTGGTAAAATAAATCCTTCAAAACCCTCTTGACGTGCTTTTATGGCTATGGGCAAAGCGCCTTTTATTGGTTTTAAATAACCATCAAGGCTTAGCTCGCCCATAATGATGTATTTCTCAATATTATCAGCCACCAATTGGTCGGAAGCTGCTAAATAACCAATGGCAATAGTGGCATCGTACGATGAACCTTCTTTTCTAATATCGGCTGGAGCCATATTAATTACTACTTTTTGCCTTGGAATTTTATAGTGGTTATTTTTTAAAGCAGTTTCTATTCTATGTTGACTTTCTTTTACTGCATTATCGGGTAAGCCCACTAAAAAATAACCTACCCCATTTCCTTCGCTTACATTTACTTCTACTGTAATGGTAACTGCATCTACACCATAAACGGCACTTCCAAAAGTTCTAACAAGCATGTTTTATTTATACGATTTATAATAGCAATTATACATTCAATAAGAATTTTAAACAAATACTATAGGTACTGAATTGACTTTTATTACCTAAAAGTATAAATAAACAAAAAACTCGTTTAATTTTTAGTTAAACGAGTTTCTTTAATCAAATTTATTAAACTAGAATCTTTCTAAGTTTGAAAAAAAGAAGGAAGCTTCAATTGCTGCATTCTCATCACTATCACTTCCGTGAACAGCATTTGCATCGATTGATTTAGCATACAAATTTCTAATAGTACCCGGTTCAGCTTTACTAGGATCAGTTGCACCTATCAAAGTTCTGAAATCTGTTACAGCATTTTCTTTTTTTAATACTGCTGCTACTATTGGTCCGCTTACCATAAAGCTTACTAAATCTTTGTAAAAAGGACGCTCACTATGAACTGCATAAAACTCACCAGCTGTTTTTTCTGTTAAGTGAATGTATTTCATTGCTGTAATTTGATAACCAGCTGTTGTAATTTGGTCTAAAATTTTTCCGATATGACCATTAGCTACTGCATCTGGTTTTATCATGGTGAAGGTAATATTGCTCATTTTATGTTTTTTTTTGCTTGGCGAAAGTATTGCTAAAAATAATTCTTAACAAGGTGTTTTTAATTAGTCTTTTCGTTTTAATCTTTTCTTTTGCTTGGCGGGTAGTTTATTTATACGCTTGTAATAACCTGTTTTGTTTGCTGCTACATATAAAGTCAGTTTCTTTCCTCTTTGTACATTATTTGACTTAAGTTTATTCCATTTTTTTACGTCTTGAACAGAACAATCAAATAAATCAGCAATGTCATTTAGGATATCTCCTTTCTTTACCACATAAAAGACCTTAACCAACTTTGGCTTTTCTGATTGGTCTATTTCTTGCGGTTTTTCTTTACTAGTTTTACCTTTTTTTATGTTAGTTTCTGGAGGGGTGATAGTTTCTACATTGGTATGGTCTTGCACTTCAGTAGGATCTTCCTTTTGAATAATAATTGGGGCAACATCAGTATTGATAGGCTTATAAACACTATCACGTAGTAAGTAAAATAATTTTGATTTATTTTTAGGTATTTTTACATAATACCCGTCAGTACTCATTGGAATGATATCTTTTTTAAACATTGGGTTTAACTTCCTTAATTCATCCATTTCAATTCCCAAGGTAGTGGATACTTGTGTTAATGATAGCCATTTGTTAACCAAAACACTATCACTATCAAAATTTAGTTCAACATTGGATGCTTTGATACCATGTTCTTTATAATAATTTAAAATATAAGTAGCTGCTACATATTGTGGGTATAAATCGCGGCAATTAGTTGGTAAATATTGAAAAATATCCCAATAGTATAAGCTGTTTCCCGCCATCCTAATACATTTATTAATTGCTATTGGTGAGCAGCCATAAGCCCCAATAACTAAAGGCCATTGCTTATATATACTAAATAAATCTTTAAAATGCTGCGCAAATACCATAGATGATTTATTAATGTCTTTTCGCTCATCTACATAGGTATTAACTTTTAGTTTATACATTTTAGAAACGGTATAACTCATGGTCCAAATACCACTTGCTCCATTTGAATTTGAAAAAGTAGGGTCTAATTCAGAAGAAGAAACAGCTAAATATTTTAAATCTGTGGGCAATCCTTTAGATTTTAAATGTTTTTCTAAAATAGGAAAATAGTATTTGCTTAAACTTATTAAATCACGAGTTTTAGCTGGGTTTTGAATATAAAATTCAATGTGTTTTTTTACCTCTGGATTATAAATTAATTCTGTTTGAGAACGTAAAGCTGTCAAACGTTGAATAAACAATTGATCTTGGGCAAAACTGAAAATTGGAATAAAAATGGTTAGCAAAAAGGCCCATACCTTAGTCAGTTTGAACAAATTTGTGGTAATATTTTTTGAAATTATAGTCATACAATAATTAGGTAATAAAATAGGCTACACTTGATTAAATGCAAGTGTAGCCTAAAATTTAAATGAAATGGGAATAAGTAATTAAGATGTGAACACCTTAAAGTATATTTGGTCTTATAAATTTGACCATTGATAAAAGTTTGGCATCCGCATTGTGATTGGCCATCAATTGAAGTCCAATTGGCATATTTTGATTATCTTTTCCATAAGGAAACGAAACAGCCGGAATGCCAACAATATTAGCATGAACAGTAAATATGTCTGCTAAATACATTTGAATGGGGTCATTACTTTTTTCACCAATTTTAAATGCAGTAGTAGGTGCTGTTGGAGAAAGTATGAAGTCAAAATCTTTAAATATTTCTGCTGTCCTATTTGCAATTACTCTTCTAACTTTTTGTGCTTTAGTGTAATACGCATCATAATAGCCTGAACTTAATACAAATGTACCCAACATAATTCTACGTTTTACCTCTGCTCCAAAACCTTCAGTTCTTGATTTGCGAATAGTAGTTTCTAAATCAACTGCATTTTTGCTACGTAAGCCATAATGCATGCCAGCATAACGAGATAAATTACTGCTAGCTTCGGCAGTGGTTAAAGTATAATAAACCGGAATTACATAACTTAGTTCTGGTAAACTTATACCTTGAACCAAATGTCCTTCAGCTCTTAACTTTTCAATTAGATCTAATGTTGCTTGTTTTACCTCTGGTTGAATTCCTTCTAAATCCAAAGCATCTTGTATATAAGCAATTTTGTATTTTTTATTGCCTAAATCAAAGTTAAAATCTTTGGTTGATTCTTGAATTGCTGTTGCATCATATTCATCAGCTCCAGCCATTATTGAAACCAAAAGTTGTGCATCTTCAACTGATTGTGTTACTGGACCAATAATATCAAAACTGCTAGCATAAGCAATGAGCCCCCACCTCGAAATAGTTCCATAAGTTGGTTTATAGCCAAATGTTCCTGTAAAAGAAGCTGGTTGACGAACAGAACCACCTGTATCACTTCCAAGTGCAGCATGACAAAGGTGAGCCTGAACAGCCACAGCTGTTCCTCCTGAACTACCTCCTGAAACTTTGGTATTATCAGTATCATTTAAAACTGCTCCATAAGCTGAATTCTCGTTTGATGCTCCCATTGCAAACTCATCGCAGTTTAATCTGCCAATTATTATGGCATCTTCTGCCAATAAGCGTTCTACAGCAGTAGCTGAATAAAGCGAAGTGAAGTTTTCAATGATTTTAGAAGAAGCAGAAACTGTATGGTTTTTATAACAAATATTGTCTTTAATGCCAATTACCATTCCTGCTAGTTTTCCTGCAGTGCCATCTGCTATTTTTTTGTCAATTTGTTGTGCAGATGCTTTAGCCTCCTCGGCCCAAACTTCTAAAAAAGCATTCAAGTGTTTTTTATGATCAATATTTTGTAAATATTGATCAACTAAAGCAGTAACAGTAATTTTTTTGCTATATAAAGCTTCAATTATTTGAGAATATGAAATATAATTTTCCAATAGATTTGTTTATTTTTTGATAATGTATGCCATGATTATAAAGCAAAAAAATTCCTCTAATTCAAGAGGAATTTTATATTGAAATATTTTGAAAACAAGAAATTACTCAGCTTCTTTTTTGTCTTTAGCCTTCATTCCATCTTCTATTTGGTCTTTAACGCTTTTTTTAGCATCGTTAAATTCACGCATACCAGTACCTATTCCACGCATTAATTCAGGAATTTTTTTTCCTCCAAATAATAATAAGATAGCTAGTAATATTAATATCCATTCGCCACCGCCTAAGTTTCCTATAAATAATAATGTGTAATTCATGTTGTATTGATTTTCGATTACAAATGTAAGGTTTATTTTTTGTTTAGAAATTATTTTTTTGTGTCAGTTGCTTGATTTTTATTTGATTTCCTTTAAACATAAATGGCTACATTTTAATAATCTGCAATTTTTTTAGCGTTTTGAGTTTACTTTTTTAAAAACACATAAATTTAAGCTTGTCCGGAATTAAACTAAGGTTTGGTAATTAACATTTATATATTATTTCATTTTTTAACAACAGTAAATTTCATTTTAATATTGTTTTTTTTAAAAAAATATTTATTTTTATGAGATGGTAAATAATAGAAAACAGAAGAATATAATATTAAGTATTATTATGTTACTTGCATTTTGCTATCCAATATTTACTATTTTTAATAAGCCAAAGTTTATTGGCAATATTCCATTGTTATATATATATGTTATTATTGCTTGGCTATTAGCTATAATACTTTTAGTGATATCAAGTGAAATAAAACCTTCTAAAAAACTTCAAAAAGGCAAGGATGAGTAACAGCATTATTATTATTTGTTCACTACTTTATTTAATGCTTTTATTTGGTGTAGCATATTATGCAGAACATCAGTTAAAAAAAGGAAAAAGTATAATAAATAATGCATATGTGTATGCACTTTCACTTTGCGTGTATTGTACAGCCTGGACCTATTATGGAAGTGTGGGCAGGGCAACCACTAATGGAATAAGTTTTTTAACTATATACATTGGTCCTACAATAATGGCAGCATTGTTTTTTCCAGTTCTGCGTAAAATTATTAGAATTACCAAAGCACAACGCATCAATAGCATTGCCGATTTTATTTCAACCAGGTATGGAAAAAATGCATCTTTAGCTGCTGTGGTTAGTGTTTTCTGTATTATTGGCGTTTTGCCGTATATTGCTTTGCAATTAAAAGCCATAGCCATTAGCTTTGATATTTTAACTAAAAATGCTATTTCTGGGAATAACTTTTTTTCAGATAATACCTTGTATTTTACGGTATTCTTGGCGGTTTTTATCATTATTTTTGGGACGCGCTCAGTTGATGCAACTGAAAAACATGAAGGCTTGGTAGCTGCAGTAGCTTTTGAATCGGTAATAAAATTGGTGGCATTTTTAGTTGCTGGTGTATTTGTTACCTATGGCATTTTTAATGGTTTTAACGATATTTTTTTAAGAGCAAATCAAATAGATGAGTTAAAAAAATTATTTACTTTAAGTGGGGAAAATGTCAATGCTGGTTGGTTCTCGGGTATTTTGCTTTCCATGATGGCAGTGCTGTTTTTACCACGTCAATTCCAAGTTGGCGTAATTGAAAATGTAAACGAGGAGCATTTAAAAAAGGCAGTATGGCTATTTCCAATTTACCTCTTTGTAATTAATATTTTTGTTATTCCAATTGCTTTTGGCGGCAAGTTAGTTTTTCAAAACATGCCAATAGACGCAGATACTTTTGTTTTAGCATTACCTTTACATTTTAATAAACCATTATTAAGTATTTTAGTGTTTTTGGGAGGTTTTTCGGCCGCTACTAGTATGATTATAGTAGAAACAATAGCACTGAGTACAATGGTAAGTAATAATTTAGTAATGCCATTTTTATTTAGGCAACAAAATTTTAAGACCTCAATTGATAAATCCATTCGAAGAACCATTTTATATATTCGAAGATTTAGTATTATTTTTATTTTATTATTTGCCTATTTATATGATCAATATGTGGCGCAATATTTTTCATTGGTATCAATAGGTTTGATTTCTTTTGCAGGTGTTGCCCAATTTGCTCCCGCTATAATTGGAGGAATCTATTGGAAAACAGCAAGTAAAAATGGCGCACTAGTTGGTATTATTGCTGGATTTTTTATTTGGTTTTATACTTTAATACTTCCCTCCGCAGCCCAAGCTCATTTAATAAATGAAAACATAATAAGTAATGGGCCATTTAATATTTGGTGGTTAAAACCTCAATCTTTATTTGGTTTAGAAGGATTTGATTCTATAACACATGCTCTGTTTTGGAGTATGTTTTTTAATTGTAGTGCTTATTTTGTTTTTTCGGTTTATAGTAAACCTATTCCAAAAGAGGTTTATCAGGCCGAAATATTTGTGGATATTGATAAGTATAATTCGCCAGGAAGCGATAGCATTTGGCGAGGAACAGCTTATATGCCTGATTTATTTGCTTTACTAGAAAATTTTTTAGGAAAAGAACGTGCCAATAACTTAATTCAAAATTATGCACAAAGAAACAAAATTGCCATAGATTATAGTTCAAAGGCTGATTCTAGAATAGTTAGTTTTTCTGAGAAAATTTTAGCGGGTGTTATTGGTTCTGCATCGGCACGTATTATGGTTAGTTCTGTTACCAAAGAAGAGGAACTAAGCCTAAATGAAGTATTTAAAATTTTGCATGAATCACAACAAATGATAGGGCTGAATAAAGAACTTCGAAAAAAATCGATTGAATTGACAAAGGCCACGGAACAGTTACGTGAGGCAAATTTGCAATTAAAAACAATGGACGAATTGAAAGACGAATTTTTATATACTGTAACACACGAGTTAAGAACACCTTTAACTTCGATACGTTCACTAACAGAAATAGTTCATGATAATCCTGATTTAGGAGACGAAGAACGTGAGAAATTTTTGGGAGCTGTGGTAAAAGAAACAGAACGATTAAGTCATTTAATTACCAAAGTATTAAATTTAGAAAAATATGAAAGTGGTAAGCAAAAATTAAATCTTACTTCATTTGATATGAATATATTAGTTAAAGATTTATTTATCTCTTACAAATTAGTTGCTAACGAAAAGTCAATCAACTTGTCCATCACACAGCCTAACAGTATGCTTTTGCTTCATGCAGATAAGGATTTAGTGCAACAAGTTCTGGTAAATTTAATAAGTAATGCTATCAAATTTACACCAGAGCAAGGTGTAATACAATTAGTAATAACCGATTTGCAAAACGAAATCCAAGTTAGTATTATGAATACAGGAAAGGGAATCGCTAAAGAATTGCATGAATTGATTTTCGACAAATTTTTTCAAGCAAGAAATCAAACAATAAAAAAACCTGAGGGAACTGGTTTGGGATTAGCAATTTGTAAAAGAATTATTGAAATGCACGGTGGTAAAATTTGGGTAGAAAGCGAAATAGAAAAAGGTGCATGCTTTACGTTTACAATTCCTAACTTTGAACCCGGAAATACTTTAATTGAACATAATGAGTCAAGCATATAAAATATTAGTAGTAGATGACGACCCTTATATACTAATGTCATTAGAATTTTTAATGCGTAAAAATGGGTTTGATGTTATAATAGCTCGCAATGGAACAGAAACACTAGAATTACTTGAGGAAAATGTACCTGATGTGGTTTTGTTAGATATTATGATGCCAGATGTAGATGGTTATGCTATTTGTAAGCATATAAAAAGCAGCATTAAACATAAAGAATGTAAAGTGGTATTTATAAGTGCAAAGTCAAAGGAAGCCGATATTCAAAAAGGGTATGACTTAGGTGCAGAATTATATATTACAAAACCTTTCTCTAATAAGGATATTGTGAATAAAATAACAGCTTTATTGGACTAAATTTCTTTTTCCCATTTAGCTACCACGTATGTTGCTAAACAGTTTCCAACAACATTAACAGATGTTCTAGCCATATCCATTAGTGCATCTATTGCCAAAATAGCAAATGCTTTTTGAGGATCTAATCCCATGGAGGCAACAGTAGTAACTAGTATTAAAAAACTGGCACCACGCACACCTGCAACACCCTTGCTTGTTAGCATTAAAGTTAAACACATGGTAATTTGTTGAATTAAGGTTAACTCTACTCCGCAAGCTTGTGCCACAAATACTGAAGCTAAACTCAAATACAAAGTAGTTCCATCTAAATTAAAACTATAGCCAGTAGGCAATACAAAAGCAACTACCTTACGTGGAATGCCCATGTTTTCCATATTTTCTAAAGCCTTTGGTAGCGCTGCTTCCGAGCTTGCTGTAGCAAAAGCCAATGAAACAGGTTCGCTTATAGCTTGTATAAATTTTTTGAAAGGTAATTTTACTATTAAGCCTATTGGTACTAATACCAATATTACAAAACCAATTAGGGCAATGTATAAAGTAGCTACTAATTTAAAAAGTGCTTGTAGTGATTCGATTCCCATGGTGGCTACTGCGTATGCAATGGCCCCACCTCCAGCCAATGGAGCTAAGTACATTACTAAATCAGTAAATTTAAACATTACTTCGCTTAAACCTTCAGCAAATTTTAAAATTGGACGCTTCTTATCCTCATCTTTAATTAAGGCCAAAGCAATACCAAATAAAATACTAAAAACTACTACTTGTAAAACTTGATTTTCTACTATTGACTTAGCAAAGTTTTCAGGAAAAATATCCAGTATTACATCATGTGATTGTTTTTGTTCAATAATTTTATTTGCCTTAGCTGTTACTTCGGTAGCCACTTCTATTGTTTTTAATCCATAGCCTGCACCTGAAATATTGATAGCAAATAATCCTATTACCAATGCCAAAGTAGTTACTATTTCAAAATAAATAATAGCTTTTAATCCCATTCTGCCTACTTGTTTAATATTTGAATGGCCGGCAATTCCTACCACTAACGTAGAAAATAAAAGCGGAGCAATAATGGTTTTTATTAAACGTAAAAAAATATCACTAAATACTTTCAAAGGTTTGGCTACTTGAGGAAAATCGTAACCAATTTCAATGCCTAATACCATACAAAATAAAATAGCAGCAGTAAGTGATGGTTTTTTTATTACATAAAATAAAGCTGTACCAATAAATAAATACCTGCTTGCAGCTAAAAGTGCAGGGTTTTGGTTTGGTAAAATATGCAACAAACAAGATAGTGCTAAAATTATTGCTAATGTATATAGTATATATTTGGCTTTCATTAGGGCGAACATACTAAAATTTTGATAATAGACCGAAATGAAAAAATAACAACATAAAAAAAGCGCTCCAAATAAATGAAGCGCTTTTAAATTATTTATTGAATGAATTATTTTACTGAATCCATATGGCAAATTAAATCTACCACTTTGTTTGAGTAACCCCACTCATTATCGTACCAGCTAACAACTTTTACAAAGTTATCGTTTAACGAAATACCAGCTTTAGCATCAAAAATTGAAGTGCGTGAATCGCCCACAAAATCGTTACTTACAACTTCGTCTTCAGTGTATCCTAAAATGCCTTTCATTTCGCCTTCCGAAGCAGCTTTCATAGCAGCTTTAATAGTTTCGTAGCTTGCACCTTTTTCTAAACGGCAAGTTAAATCAACTACAGAAACGTCAGGAGTAGGAACACGGAAACTCATACCAGTTAATTTTCCTTTTAATTGAGGAATAACTAAACCAACAGCTTTAGCAGCACCAGTTGATGAAGGAATGATATTTTGGTATGCACCACGGCCACCTCTCCAGTCTTTGGCACTTGGTCCATCTACCGTTTTTTGAGTAGCTGTTACAGCATGAACTGTAGTCATTAAACCTTCTAAAATTCCAAAATTATCGTTTAATACTTTAGCAATTGGAGCTAAGCAGTTAGTAGTACAACTAGCGTTAGATACAATGTTCATATCGTTAGTATAGGATTTGTGGTTAACACCCATTACAAAAGTAGGGGTATCATCTTTAGCAGGTGCACTCATAATTACTTTTTTAGCACCAGCTTTAATATGTGCCGAAGCATTTGATTGCTCTAAGAATAAACCAGTTGATTCTACTACATATTCTGCACCAATTTCGTCCCATTTTAAGTTTTCAGGATTTCTTTCTGCAGTTACTCTAATTTTTTTACCGTTAACTACTAAATGACCACCTTCTACTGCAATAGTACCTTTAAAAATACCGTGGGTAGAATCGTATTTTAGCATGTAAGCCATGTAATCAACTTCAATTAAGTCGTTAATACCTACAATTTCTACATTTGGGTTGTGCATTGCTGCCCTAAAAACCAAGCGACCGATACGGCCAAATCCATTGATACCTACTTTCATTTTTTATTTTTTTATTTAAGTGAAAAATCAAAATTAATGTTTGCGAAAATAAACTTGATTTTTACCAATACCAAACTAAAGCCCAAATAATTAACCCAAATAAATATTAGTTTTTACATTGTTGATATGGATTAGGTATAAAATAAGTGATAAATAACAAAAAACGCAAGTACCAAAAGTGCTTGCGTTTTTTGTTTATAAAGTGAATTTTTGGTTGCTCGGAACTAGCCAAAACTAATAAACCATTTGTAAAAGCTTACATTTAGCTACCATGTCTTCATTATCTATAGCAGTAATTTCTACTTCTACTATTTCGTTCACCAACATAGGGTCGTAATTGGTTTTTACTTTAATGTAATTATTGGTAAATCCATACATTACATTATTATCGTTTTCGGCTTCCCAAAGCACGGGATACGTTTTACCAATATGTTCGTTGTAAAATACCAAACGTTTTTTATCGCTTAAAATATGTAGCATTTTACTTCTATCTGCACGTTCACTTAAATTTACTTTGCCTGGCAATTTATAAGCAGTGGTGTTTACTCTTTCG
Source organism: Bacteroidia bacterium (assembly GCA_044239605.1). Taxonomy (GTDB): domain Bacteria; phylum Bacteroidota; class Bacteroidia; order UKL13-3; family UKL13-3; genus JAAFJM01. Next base: position 64,176 of record JBIIBC010000008.1, read on the forward strand.
CTGTAAGTAAATACATGCAAATACGAAATATTGAGTTCGTTTAAATAATTATAAGTATCAATAAAATCTTCGTGTTCTTCTCCAGGGTAACCCACAATTACATCTACTCCAATGCAGCAATGAGGCATTAAAGCCTTGATTTTATTAACGCGCGAAGTATATAATTCGGTTAAATACCTTCTGCGCATGGATTGTAAAATTTTATCGCTACCGCTTTGTAGTGGAATATGAAAATGTGGCACAATTACATTTGATTTAGCCACTAATTCTATAATTTCATCGGTAAGTAAATTGGGTTCAATGCTCGAAATTCTGATACGTTCCAAACCATTAACTTGCTCTAAAGCTTGCAGCAATTGGTAAAAATTTTCATCAGTTCCTTGTCCAAAATCGCCAGTGTTTACGCCTGTTAGCACAATCTCTTTAATTCCTTGACTTACTATTTCTTCTGCTTGTTTTACAATATTAGCTATGGTATCGCTGCGGCTTTTACCACGAGCTAACGGAATCGTACAAAATGAACAAAAATAATCGCAACCATCTTGTACTTTTAAAAACGAACGTGTTCTATCGCCAATAGAATAACTGGCGTGGTAATCTAAAACTTCTTTAATTTTTCCTTCTTTAACTATGGCAACTTCGCGTTTGTTAATATCGTTCAGGTAGTTTTCAATATTAAATTTTTCGGCAGCACCAAGCACCACATCCACACCCGGAATTTTAGCAATTTCGTTTGGTTTCAATTGCGCATAGCAGCCAACTATAGCCACAAAAGCATTTGGGTTATGGCGTAAAGCTTCTTTTACAATTTTCTTACATTTTTTATCGGCATTGTCGGTTACCGAGCAAGTGTTTACCACATACACATCGGCACCAGCCTCAAAAGCAACCTTTTGCATTCCAGCCTCAGTTAATTGGCGACCAATTGAACTGGTTTCAGAAAAATTTAATTTACAACCTAACGTATAAAACGCAACTGTTTTTTGCATAGCTTGCAAAAATATAAAAGATTATTGGTTTTGAAGAAAAAAAGCCATTGAAAATAAATTAGCCACAGATTACGCAGAAAATTGGCGAAAATTATTTATTGCTAGAAATTCTGATTCTAAATAAAAAATCTTATTTATCATTTATTGAACATTCTACGCGTCTGTTTATTTTTCTACCAACTTCTTTGTCGTTACTTGCTATTGGTTTCGAACTTCCCAAGCCCTTGTATTTAATAAAGGCCGTATTTATACCTTGTTCAATTAAATAATCTGCAACTGCTTTTGCTCTATCTTTTGATAGTTTTAAATTATCGACTTCATTACCAATATTATCTGTATGTCCTACCACATTAATTTTAAAAGTAGGATTACGCTTTAAATAGGTTACTAACTTGTTTAATTCTGTATAAGATTCTTTCAATAAAATGCTTTTATTTGTTTCAAATACAATATTTTTAAGGATTAAAGGTGCTCCTAATTTGGGAGCAAAAACAGTATCAACATCTATTTGAAGGTTTCTTGTTCCTCCTCTAATATCATCTATATACAACGAATATCCTCTAAAAGCAATGCCTCCAGGCAGTAAATCAGGAATTTCAACTGTAACGGAGTTTAGCATGGTTTTACCATCGGCTGAATAAAGCTTTCCTGTAATATTGGTAGAGGTATTAAATATTACTTCAACCCTATACCATGTATGTAATTTATATGTTTGGCTTACTGTTTTTAAAGGTGGATATGTGTAATTTGGGGTCTTCGAAAAGTTTAATGTATTGGTGCTTGCATCAATACATAAGAAATAACCGCTTTCTGTGTTGTTCATACCAATTCCAAAATAAAGCCTAGTATTTTGATTAAAACGCATCCACCAACTAATGGCTTCATCAGTAAAACCAATAGTTTTATCAATTCGCTTATAAAAACCTCCAGCGCTTTGGCAGTATAATCCAAAATTACCTGAATGAGCAGCACCTTTAGTTTTTAACGAAAATCCTTCACCTACTTTAATCCAAGGTTTCCAATGCCAAACAGTATTTTTTTCAAAATCTTCAATTTTTGGTAAATCATTTCCAGTTTGACTGTAAGTGGCAGAGCTGAAGGTTAAAATCAAGCAAATAAATGTAAAGTATTTACTCAAGGTTTTTATATTTTGTTTAAATAACATCATTTAATTTTACTGAAGAAATATTTTGAAAAGAGTGAATTGTTTGAATCTTTAACGTAAAAGTAAAAAAGATTATTGAATTTGAATAATAATTTTATCGCAGGCAAAATTCTGCAATTGATAAAAAATCAGTACTACCTGAAAAATCTTTGGCAAAAACCTTAGCGGGCTGTGCGAAAAAATTTTGAGTCCTTAGCGGTAATTCATATTAAGTTAACTGATAAATCAATGGCAACGCTTCGACAAGCTCAGCGACCAATTGATAAAAAATTTGCGTAATCAGTGGCTAAAAACTAAAATCTTTTCCTTAAAAATAAGTTGAAGCTCATGTTATAAGGATATTGTTTCAACCATTTTTCGTCAGATACAATATTGGTTAAACTGGTTTTTATTATAGGCATAAAACCAATAGAAACTCCAGGCGCACTTAAATTATATGTAAACTGAGGTTGGAAGGTAAAAAACAAAGTATTTTTAAAAGCAGGATAATCGTTCTTATTGCTTATTTCATAAACACCAACATTGTTTTGAGCAATTACGTAAGTGTTTATTCCTGTTAAAAAGCCAATTCCCAAACCAGTTTGTGCAGCTAACTCAAATTTAGGAGTTTCTAAAATTTTATAAGTAACATAAAAAGGAATCTCTGTGTACGAGTATTTTAAAGACTTCACATTGTTGTTTCCAGCAAGAATGGTATCTTTATAATAAATTAGGTTCTCCTCGTAATTACCAAATTGCTGTTTGGCAGTATCTAAATTAAAACTCATAGTTTGTTTAAAGTTAGCCATAATAATACCTGAACTTAAAGTAATACGTTTGGTAATATCGTAACCTACTAAAAATCCTCCCGAAATTTCAGATTCAGTGCTTTCGGTTTTTTCTCGCAAATTAATATTGGCAGCACTGTTGGTTTTATCAGTTCCTTCGGTATAACGCATAAAACTATAACCCATCCCGGCATAGGCTATTATGGTTAATTTTTCGCGTTTTAACGATGGTCCCATATAATCGTTTTCCGATGCTTGTTGTGCATTGGTAGTTTTTACATTGGGTGTATTGGTGCTACTATCAACCTTGGCAGGAGTTTCTATTTTGGTTTCAGGTTCTGTAATTTCTATTGCTTTTACTGGTTTTGGCTTATTTTGTTCACCAACAACAGTTTTTATAGGTTCATCATTTTTAGCAATGGCAGTATTGTTATCAATACTTCCACCATTATTTGAATTGGAAATATTGTTATTCAAACCATCATTTTTAGCAATTGGGTTATTGAAGTTGTTATTTACAGATGAACCAATAATTGCTGGAGACGAAACAATAGCAGTAGCAATGATCGGTTTTGTGCTGCTATTATTTTTTGTTTTATTATTAATACTTTGAATATTAGGTTCGCTAGAAATTGAATTCTTGTTATTATTTTTTTGAATTTTAAGAGATTGTAGAGTAGGGGCAACCGCCTTATTTTCAGCTTTTTTAGTATTTAAAGCTAACTGCTGTTTGCTATTATTGGTATTTGCCAATAAAACAGTTGAGCTATTTAAGTTTTCATTGCCAATGGCTGCCGAGTCTAACCATACAAAAGCTTTTGGATGAGTTAAAGTGTTGTTTTGGCTAATTTTAGTAGTAAATTTATTGATAAAAATACCTGCAATAACACCCACAGTAAGCACTGCAAAAGTCCAGATATAAACCAGTTTTTTGCTATATTTTGATATTTGAGGTAAATGTTTTTCAATAGCTAACCAAATGCCTTCGCTAGGTTCAACCTGCAAGGTGTTTAATTTGGCAGCAATCGATTTTTCAAAATTATCGGCCGGTAAATTTTGGGCAATATTATCCCATAAGGCCTCATTTGGCTTGGCCTCAAAACTGTCGAACTGCTCTTTTAGCTGTTTTTCAAATTTATCTTGGTTGTTCAAATGGTTCATTTAAAATATTGTAATGTTTGGTAAGTGCTTTTTTCATCCAATCGCGGGCACGAGCGTATTGCGATTTACTGGTTCCAATTGCAATGCCAAGCTGTTCGCCTATTTCTTTGTGTGTAAATCCTTCAATGGCATACAAGTTAAAAATTAACCTATAACCATCGGGCATTTGCTGCACAAAAGCTAAAATTTCCTTAACCGAAATTTTTGAAACTACATCGTCATCGTATTTTGCGTCATAATCTTGCACGTCCAAATCTTCTTTAAAATGACGAAGCCTATGTTTGTACAAATTAATGGCATTAAAAACCACCACGCGCCTTACCCAACCTTCAAAATTGCCCTCGCCTCGATAAGTATGCATGCTTTGAAATAATTTAATAAAACTTTCTTGCAACATATCTTCGGCTTCGGCCCTATCTTTGGCATAGCGCATGCAAACTCCTAGCATTTTTGATGCAAAGTGGTCGTAAAAAGCCTTTTGAGCTTTTCTGTCGCCTTCTTTGCAACCTGTAATCATATCTTCAATAGAAAGATTCATGCTTTAGTTTGGTAATTTTTAAAAATAACTTTGGTTAAGTTACACATTAGTCAAATAAACCAATGGTAGCGGTTGCACAATACTATTGAATTATTTTATATTTTCTAGGCTAATGAACAATTTGACATTTTTACAGTGTATTTAATTTACTAAAAAGTCATGCATTGCGGTTTTTATGCCAAATTTTCAATTTACCGGCAATGGCACAATTAGTGCAATGGTGAGTTTGTAAAACTTGAAAAAGTTTTGTTTTCATCATTTTAAAATTTAAAAACAAAATAAATAATATGTCAGTATCATTAAAACCATTAGCCGACAGAGTGTTGGTGGAACCAGCTCCGGCAGAAGAAAAAACAATTGGTGGAATTATTATTCCAGACACAGCTAAAGAAAAACCACAAAGAGGTATTGTGGTGGCAGCAGGAGAAGGTAAAAAAGATGAGCCAATGACTGTAAAGCCAGGCGATAACGTTTTGTACGGAAAATATGCAGGAACCGAAGTTACTGTTGATGGTAAAGAGTATTTAATTATGCGCGAAAGCGATATTTTTGCTATAGTATAGCTATTAGTTGATAGTTGTCAGAGTAATTCCTACTTGAACAAACAATCTTAAATCAAAAATCAAAATCTAGCTAGCAGCTAGAAGCAATCAAAAAATCAAAAATTAGAATTATGTCAAAAAAAATATTATATGGTGTAGAAGCGCGTGACGGTTTAAAACGCGGTGTAGATGCTTTAGCAAATGCGGTTAAAGCTACTTTAGGTCCAAAAGGTAGAAACGTAGTAATCGACAAGAAGTTCGGTTCTCCAACCATTACAAAAGATGGTGTTTCTGTGGCTAAAGAAATTGAATTGAAAGATCCAATTGAAAACATGGGTGCACAAATGGTGAAAGAAGTAGCTTCAAAAACAGCTGATATAGCTGGTGATGGAACTACAACTGCTACAGTTTTAGCTCAAGCTATTGTAGCTGGTGGAACTAAAAACGTAGCTGCTGGTGCAAATCCAATGGATTTAAAACGTGGAATTGATAAAGCTGTTGAAGTAGTGGTTGCAAGCTTAAAAGCTCAAAGCCAAAAAGTTGGTGACGATAACAAAAAAATCCAACAAGTTGCTTCTATTTCGGCAAATAACGATGAAGTTATTGGTACTTTAATTGCTAACGCAATGGCTAAAGTTGGAAAAGAAGGTGTAATTACTGTAGAAGAAGCTAAAGGTACTGAAACTGATGTAAAAACAGTTGAGGGAATGCAATTTGACCGTGGTTATCTATCACCTTATTTTGTTACCAATGCTGAGAAAATGGAAGCAGATTTAGAAGCTCCTTACATTTTGATTTACGATAAAAAAGTAAGTAACATGAAAGAATTGTTACCTATTTTAGAGCAAGTAGTTCAAACTGGAAAACCTTTGGTTATTATTTCTGAAGATGTAGAAGGCGAAGCTTTAGCTACTTTGGTTGTAAATAAAATTCGTGGTTCTTTAAAAATTGCTGCTGTAAAAGCTCCAGGTTTTGGCGACAGAAGAAAAGCAATGTTGGAAGATATCGCTATTTTAACTGGTGGAACTGTAATCAGTGAAGAGCGTGGTTTCAAATTAGAAAATGCTGATATTTCAATGCTTGGAAGAGCAGAAAAAATCAATATTGATAAAGATAACACAACCATTATTAATGGTGCTGGAACTAAAGAAGATATTGCTGCTAGAGTTGGTCAAATTAAAGCACAAATTGAAAACACTACAAGCGATTACGATAAAGAAAAATTACAAGAGCGTTTGGCTAAATTAGCTGGCGGTGTTGCAGTTCTATATATTGGTGCTGCTACTGAAGTGGAAATGAAAGAAAAGAAAGACCGTGTGGATGATGCATTACATGCAACTCGTGCTGCGGTTGAAGAAGGTATTGTTGCTGGTGGTGGAGTTGCTTATATTAGAGCAATTGATGCACTAGAAACTTTGAAAGGAGCTAACGAAGATGAGAATACTGGTATTCAAATTATTCGTAGAGCTTTAGAAGAGCCTTTAAGAACAATTGTTGCGAATGCAGGTGGCGAAGGTTCGGTAGTAGTAAACAAAGTACGTGAAGGAAAAGACGATTTTGGTTACAATGCTAGAACTGAAGTATACGAAAACCTAATTGCTGCTGGTGTTATTGATCCAACTAAGGTTAGCCGTGTTGCATTACAAAATGCTGCAAGCGCTGCTGCTATGATTTTAACTACTGAATGTGCTTTAGTAGAAGAAAAAGAAGCTAACGCTCCAGCAATGGGTGGCGGTATGCCCGGTGGAATGGACGGAATGGGATACTAATTGAGTGCGAAATTCGAAATGGGGATTGCGAAGTAAATAATCTCGAAATTCGAATTTAGGAATACGAAGTAGAGACGTTGCATGCAACGTCTTTAGATAACAAAACCCGAATCATCTTATTGATGGTTCGGGTTTTTTATTGAAAATTTGGTAATATTGTTTTATGAAAAAAAACATTTTGGGTATAGTCAAACATCTTTTGTACGGGACATTAATCGTTTTATTATTTACAGGAGCAAAGCCACAAAAAATTGATTCAAGTATATTACAAGTATTGCATTTTAAATATAAATCTAATTTTTTGGATTCAAGTAGGTTAAATGAATACTATACTCTAATAAAATATTTGAATAAACCCGATTTTGCAGCCGAGTATAAAATAACATTTAGTCCATATATTTCAAAACCTGAGTTTTTGTTTGATAATAAATTAGGGCTTAAAAGATATAATTACTTAAAAACACTTTTTAAAAGAGATTTGAATACCAGCTATCGAGTTAAATATGAAAACACGATTGAATATGTAAGTGAAAATGACAGTGCATTTGGCTTAACTGGTTTATTTTATTCGTTAAAAATTAGAAAATAACAAATAATCCTTAATTACATTTTAAATAATTTTTAAATCAAAGTGTAAAATTAGTATTCGTAAAATCCTTTGCCCGTTTTGCGGCCATGTAAACCTGCGTCTACTTTTTGCTGTTGAATTCTATTTGGTCTGAACTTACTATCTTGATTGAATAAATTGTACATAGAAGTAGTAACATATAAATTGGTATCAACTCCAATTAAGTCCATTAATTTAAACGGACCCATTTTAAAACCAGAACTTTCTAATAAAGCGTCAATATCTTCCATAGGAGCTACTTGTTCTTCTAAAATTTTTAAACCTTCTACATAATAATGCCTAGCTACTCTGTTTACTATAAAGCCTGGAGCATCGGCAGCTATTACACAAGTTTTGCCCATACTTTCAATCAATGCTTTGCAATGCAATGCTACTTGTTTATTGCTTTGCGCACCAATAATTATTTCAACCAATTTCATAATAGGAGCGGGGTTAAAAAAATGAATTCCAATTACCCTTTCTGGGTTTGGAATTTTAGCTGCAATTTGAGTAATAGGAATTGAAGAAGTATTACTTGCCAAAACACAATCAGGAGCGTTAATAGCCGCTACTTTACTAAAAAAATCGTGTTTGATATCCAAACGTTCAATAACTGCTTCAATAATTAAATCGGCAATAACTTGGTTAATATCATTGGTAAAAGTTAATAATGCTAAAGTGGCCTCTTTTTTTTCAGCAGTAAGTTTATTTTTATCTACCAAAAACTGTAAACCTTTATCAATGCTTTGTTTAGCCTTGTCTAAAACGGTTTGGTTTATATCAAACAAAATAGTTTTAAAACCAGCATTGGCAGTAACTTGCGCTACACCTGCGCCCATAGTTCCAGCACCTGCTATGGCAATTGTTTTTATTTCTTTCATTAAAATGTTTTTTGTTAAAAGTTTAACAAATTGGCTAAATCGGTTTTAAAACGTTCTTTAGGTAAAAAGTTTTGCTCTAATTTTTCATTAAAAGGAACTGGAGAATCTAAACTGCCTGTTCTTACTACTGGTGCATCTAAATATTGGAAACAATATTGAGCTATGTGTGCAGCTATTTCAGCTCCAATTCCACCTGTTAAAGTATCTTCGTGAAGTACAATTGCTTTTCCTGTTTTCTTCACACTTTTTTCTACCGCAGTTTTATCCCAAGGTAATAAAGTTCTAAGGTCTATAATATCAGCATCAATATTATTTTCAGTGCAATGTTTTAATGCCCAATGAACACCAGCACCATAAGTTATAATTGAAACTTCTTCACCTTCGCGAGCTATTCTGGCTGGGCCAATTTCCATCATGTAGTAATCGTCAAAAACTTCTTCTTCTAATTCTACATTTCGGTATAAATTTTTATGCTCAAAAAACAGCACCGGATTTGGGTCGTTAATGGCAGCAGTTAATAATCCTTTGGCATCGCTTGGAGTATAAGGATAAACAATTTTTAAACCTGGAACATGGAAAAACCAGGCCTCGTTACTTTGCGAGTGGAAAGGTCCTGCGCCCATTCCAGCGCCTGTTGGCATCCTAACTACCACATCGGCTTGTTGCCCCCAACGGTAGTAACTTTTAGCTAAATTATTTACAATTTGATTAAACCCAACACTCACAAAATCGGCAAATTGCATTTCTACCATTGCCTTCATTTTCTTAATGGCTAAGCCATAACCAGCACCTAAAATAGCACTTTCGCACAGTGGCGTATTTCTTACACGGTCTTTACCAAATTGCTCTACAAAACCTTGTGTAATTTTAAAAACACCACCATAATCGGCTATATCTTGTCCCATTAAAACCAAGTTATCGTGCTTTTCCATGCTTTGGCGCAAACCATCGCTAATGGCATCTACCAAACGTTTTTTTGATTTGTTTTGACTAGCAGGTGGAGTAATTATATGTTGTAAATTTTCAAAATTACTGCTAGCAGGTAGCTCAATTGGTTTATAAACATCGGCTAGTTCAGTAGCTGTGTTTACAGTTACTTCAGGCTCATTTAACACCTCTTCTACACCTAAATCTATTTCCGATTTTATTTCCGCTCTTATTTCGTTTATTAAATCGTAAGTTAAAACTTGTTGTTCTAGTAAATAACGCTCGTAATTAACTACGGGATCTTTTTTACCCCATATTTCAAATAATTCTTGAGGAACATATTTTACCCCTGATGCTTCTTCGTGACCACGCATTCTAAAAGTAATACATTCTAATAAAATTGGACGAGGATTTTTTCTGATAGATTCAGCTAAACCGCTAATGGTATCGTACACTTCTAAAATGTTATTACCATCTATTCTGTAAGCTTCCATTCCATAGCCAATACCTTTATCAACAAAACTTTTAAATTTAAATTGTTCATTGCTTGGTGTAGAAAGTCCGTAACCATTATTTTCAATTAAAAATATTACAGGCAAACTCCAAACCGCAGCAGTATTTAAAGCTTCGTGAAAATCGCCTTCACTTGCGCCACCATCACCACTAAAAACTACGGTTACCTTTTTTTCTTTTTGTAATTTATTTGCCAAAGCAATACCATCTGCTACACCAAGCATGGCACCAAGGTGCGAAATCATTCCTACTATATGGTACTCGTTGGTTCCAAAATGAAAAGAACGCTCGCGGCCTTTACTAAAACCATTAGCTTTACCTTGCCATTGGCTAAATAATTTATTAAAAGGCATGTTACGGCCAGTAAATACACCTAAATTACGGTGTAAAGGTAAAATATACTCATCGTTATGAAGTGCTTTAACGCAGCCCACACTTATAGCTTCTTGGCCAATTCCACTAAACCATTTGCTTACTTTACCCTGACGAAGTAAAATCAACATTTTTTCTTCAATCATTCTGGGTTTTAAAATGGTTTTGTATAAATCAATTAAAACTTCGTTGCTATAATTTTTACGGTTATATTGTAACATACTTTTATGGTTTACTAAAGTGCGTGCGAAAATAGTAATAATGTTTTATTTGAAGGTATAAACTTTAGCAGGTTTTAAAGTATTTTTAAAGTTTGTAACTTTGATGTAACTATTTTGCTAGAAAATTGAATCAATCTTACAACTCCATTATTATAACTGGCCCAACTGCTAGTGGCAAAACAGCTTTGGCTGTTAGGATAGCCGCGGCATTAAATGGAGCCATAATCAGTGCCGATTCTAGACAGGTATATAAAAATCTAAATATTGGAACAGGAAAGGATTTGTTTGAATATGAGGTAAATGGTAAAAAAATCCCCTATTATTTAATTGATATAGCTGAGGTTGATACGCATTTTCATTTATATAATTTTATTACACATTTTTTTGATGCATTTAAAACCATTGAAAGCCAACAGAAACTACCTATTATTTGTGGTGGAACAGGTTTGTACTTAGACGCTGTTTTAAAAAAATTAGAGTTAGCTGCTGTTCCAAATAATTTAGAATTGAGGAGCATAATTGGAAATTGGAGTAAGGAGGAGTTAATTGAAAAGTTAAGCGGCTATGTAACTAAACCTGAAAAAGCCGATTTAAGCAGTCATAAACGTTTGGTTAGGGCTATAGAAATAGCTGAATATTTGAACAACACCAATATTCCTAAAGTGCCATTTGTTGATTTAAAGCCAATTATTTTTGCATTAGATTTACCAACAGAACTTCGTAGAAATAAAATTTCAGTCAGGTTAAAGTACCGACTTGAAAATGGCATGATTGAAGAAGTGCAACAATTATTGCAAACAGGAATTAGCCATGAACGACTGCAATTTTTAGGACTAGAATACCAATACATTTCAAAGTATTTGTTGAACGAAATTTCCTTTGATGAAATGTTTTTAAAATTAGAAACTGCTATTCATCAATATGCCAAGCGCCAAATGACTTGGTTTAGAAAAATGGAACGTGAACAAAAAAAAATCCATTGGCTTGATGCTACAAAACCAATGGATGATATTTTAAATGAAGTGTTTGCAATTATTGCCCTTTAAGGCACAAAATTGTATTCGTCTTTTAGTTGTTGTAAAGTTTTGGTTAATACATTTACATCCATTTTTATGTCAGTGTTAGGTCGGTTATTGTTGGCGTTTTTTGGTTGTTTTACAATAACAGCGGCCACATCCATACCTTTAATTATTCTTCCAAAAACAGTATAGTTTCCATTTAAAAACGCGGTCCCTGCTGTTGGTAATACTATGTAAAACTGTGAACCACTAGAGGCTTTTGTTGGGTTTTGGGCATCACCAAGCCTAGCCGCACCTATAGCGCCATAAGTATGCAAAAGTTTTTTATTGCTAGAGTCAATTTCTGCCGGAATGGTAAAACCTGGTCCCCCTGAACCATCGTTTGTTGGGTCAGCATCTTTGGAGTTTGGGTCACCACCTTGAATTACAAAATTAGTAACACAACGATGAAAAGTAGTGTTATCAAAAAAATTGGTATCGGCCAATGCTAAAAAGTTGGCTCGGTGCAAAGGTGTTTCTTTATAAAGCCACATATACATGCTACCAAAGCTGGTTTTTATTTCAATAATTTTTTCTTTGGTGGTAGTATCTATGCCGTTGTTAGTGTTGGTGGTTTTGGTATCTTCTTTCGAACAACCAAATAACAAAGTGGCGCTTAAACAAATAGCTAAAAAATATTTCATACAAGTATTATAATTTAACAAATATATAATTCACAACGAAAGTTTTAGTCATTTTTTCTATTCATTTTGTATAGCAAATTCTTTTAAATACTTCAGAATAAGTGTAATTTCAAATAAATTAAAAACAAGAGTGGTGTTATAAAATATTGGTATTTATTTTAATGATAAAAAATTTATAATAATTGTGCCATTATTTTGGCGGGTAAAGTTGGATGCCTTTTCTGGCCAGCTAGCATAAGGTTTTAACCATAATAATTTTTAGATATTTTAGGAGCGAGTTAAACCAGAATACATCAAACTTACCGTTGGTTTTAATATCATTTTTGACTGAAAATATATTTACATTTACCACTGCTGCATATATTCCATTGGTAAAAAGAGCAGTTGCTTTATATCCTAAGATAGAATTTTGGCTTAACCAATTACTAAAAATAGCGCTACTTTTATAGCTTATGCTGGCGCTAAAATCCATTAATTAAATACGCACCTTGCTTGTGTTTTTGAGCCAAGCAATCATTTAATTTTATTAAGTAAATTAATCGCCTTTTTTTATTTATTGTTTTAAAAAGAATATTTGATGCACTTTAAAGTTTGATATCAACCAAATATTTATCAGCTATTTATTTTTAAAACATATCGCTTACATTTGCCTGTAAATAATTATTAAAAAATTTAATAAAATGGATTTATTTGAAAAGCTAAAAACCAAACCAGGTCCGCTAGGAATGCACGGAGACGACAGTTATGGTTACTACATGTTCCCTAAATTAGAAGGCGAAATTGGCCCACGAATGATGTTTAGAGGAAAAGAAAAGTTAAACTGGAGTTTGAATAATTATTTAGGTTTAGCTAATCACCCTGAGGTTAGAAAAATAGATGCCGAGGCTACCGCCCAATATGGCTTAGCCTATCCAATGGGTGCTCGGATGATGAGTGGAAACAGTACTTACCACGAACAATTAGAGCAAGAATTAGCTGCTTTTGTAAGCAAACCTGATGCTATTTTATTAAATTTTGGATACCAAGGAATGGTTTCGGCCATTGATTGTTTAGTTGATAGACACGATGTGATTGTATATGATGCAGAAAGTCATGCATGTATTATTGATGGTGTTCGCTTGCACATGGGCAAACGTTTTGTATTTACACATAATAATATGGAAAGCCTAGAAACGCAATTAAAACGTGCAGAACGTTTGGTAGCTGAAACAGGTGGATCCATTTTAGTAATTACCGAAGGTGTATTTGGTATGACTGGCGCACAAGGAAATATTAAAGCCATAGTTGAATTAAAGAAAAAATACAGTTTCCGCCTTTTTGTTGACGATGCACACGGATTTGGTACAATGGGCAAAACTGGTGCAGGTGTTGGCGAGGAGCAAAATGTAATGGAAGGCATTGATGTTTATTTCGGAACTTTTGCAAAAAGTATGGCAAGTATTGGAGGTTTTATTGCAGGCGAAAAAGTTGTGATTAAACATTTACGTTATAATATTCGCTCGCAAATATTTGCTAAAAGCTTACCAATGCCTTTGGTATTGGGTGCATTAAAACGCCTATCGTTATTACGCGATTTCCCTGAAAACAAAGCTAAACTTTGGAATATTGTTCACGCTTTACAAGGTGCCTTAAAAGCAAAAGGATTTAATATTGGTGTAACTACCACACCTGTAACTCCTGTAGTTTTAAATGGAACTATACCTGAAGCTACTGCCATTACGCATGAGTTAAGAGAAGTTTATAATATTTTCTGCTCAATAGTAGTATACCCAGTTATTCCTAAAGGAATGATTATTTTACGATTGATTCCAACTGCTGCGCACACCATGGCCGATGTAGAAGAAACCATAGCAGCATTTTCGGTAATTAAAGAAAAATTAGATGCGGGTGTTTACAAGGAATCAGCGTTTGTTTCTATGGGCGATTTAGCCAAAGCGTAAGCCAGCTTACTTTTCTAAATAAATTTAGAAAATTTTTAGGTATGGTTTTTGTATTTTTGAGTTTTAAAAAAATAAAAATGAAAAAAATTGCAGTAATATTAAGTGTATTTATCACTATTTTAGGCTTATATGCTTTTAAACCTAAAAACGAAGAAGTAAAATGGATGGGCTTTAACGAAGGTTATGCCTTAGCCAAAAAGAAAAACAAAATTATGCTAGTTGATGTATACACAGAGTGGTGTGGCTGGTGTAAACGTATGGACAAAGATACTTATGCTAAAAGCAGTATTTCGAGTGTATTGAACGACAAATATGTATCGGTAAAATTTAACCCCGAAGTAGAAGGTGTAAAATACGCTTACAACGGAAAAACTTACGATGGACCTGGTTTAGCTGCTGCTATTAGTAACAACAGCATTAGCGGTTATCCTACTACTGTTTTTATCAACCCTAAATCGCATAAAACGAAACTAGAAGTAGGTTATAAAAACGAAGCTGACATGTCAGTAATTTTAGTTGATATTCAAAAAAGTTTGAAGGTTAAATAGTACTTAAAACCTCGTTTTTTTAAAAGCTGATTCCTAATTTTATTGGAATCAGCTTTTTTTATTTATAAAAATTTGGAATTTTAGTTTCAATTAATATCTTCGCCTAACAATTGTTAGGTTATGGCTGATTCATTGAACATCAATAGAAAAGAACAAATAATAGATGCAGCCGCATTATTATTTAAACAAAAAGGTTACGCAAGCACTACCATGCGCGACTTAGCAACGGAGCTAGGTATAGAAGCTGCTAGTATTTATCACCATATCAAATCGAAAGAAGAACTTTTAGAGGGCATTTGTTTTGATATGGCTAACAAATTTATTTCTAATGCAAAAGAGGTAAACGATATTTACTTTAATGCCGAAGAAAAACTCCGTTTAGCCATTAAATTACACGTAGAAACTATAACTGAAAACCAAAATCAATCAGCAGTATTTTTAAGTGAGTGGCGTAATTTAAGTGAACCTAAACTTACCTTATTTAAGCAATTGCGCCAGCAATACGAAAACCAATTTACCATTATATTAATGGATGGCGAAAACGAAGATATTTTTGACCAAGTAGATAAAAAGTTTGCTGTATTAAGCATTTTATCGACCATTAATTTTGTAAACGAATGGTACAAACCTGATGGCAAAATGAATGCAGCTGAAATAGCCGAAAAACTAAGTAATTTTATAATGGGCGGCCTAAGAAAACGTTTGGTAACAGATGTTTTATAGACCATAGCAAATATTCCATGGTCCATGGTCCAATAACTATTAACTTATAACAAAAAACTAAATTATATATGTACGGAAATGCTTACATCGATCCTAATGAAAAAGCCAACGCAATGATTGCTGGTGAGGATCCAATTAAATTAGCTGAATTTGAAGCACGCATAGCACGTGGCGAAAAAATTGAACCAAAAGACTGGATGCCTAGAGAATATAGGAAACAGTTAATCAGAATGATTGAACAACATGGTCATTCAGAAATTATTGGTGCTTTGCCTGAAGGTACTTGGATTACTCGTGCACCTGGTTTTAAACGTAAATTAGCCTTAATGGCTAAAGTACAAGACGAAGTTGGACACGCACAATTATTATACAGTGCTGCTGAAACTTTAGGTAAAAGCCGCGAAGACATGATAAATGATTTGATTACTGGCAAATCAAAATATTCAAATGTATTTAACTACCCTGCATACACTTGGGCCGATGCTTGTATTATAGCTTGGTTAATTGATGCAGGTGCAATTATTAACCAAGTAGCAAATGCTAAAGGCAGTTATGGTCCTTATTGCAGAGCATTAGATAGAATTTGTACTGAAGAAAGTTTCCATTTAAAATATGGTCATGATAACGTAGTTACATTAGCTACAGGAACACCAATTCAACGCAAAATGGTGCAAGAGGCATTAACACGTTGGTGGCCACCAATTATGCATTTTTTTGGTCCAAGCGATAAAATATCAAGTCACACTGAAATATTAATGCGTTGGAAAGTTAAAATGGCAAGTAACGATGACATGCGCCAACAATTCCTAAACATGTATGTTCCTAAAATTTGGGATTTAGGTTTGGTATTACCAGATGCTAACTTGAAGAAAAACGAAGAGACAGGCAAATGGGATTATACTGAACCAGATTGGGATGAGTTTAAACGAGTAATTAATGGTGGCGGACCTTGCAATGCAGAGCGTTTAGCAGTACGCAGAATGGCTGAAGAAAAAGGCCGTTGGGTACGTGCAGCCTTGTTAAGAAAAGACGAAAAATATGTTACACCGCTAGCATAGGAAATTGAAAGATTACAAGGTTTTGAAAGATTAGAAAGTTCAATTTATTTTAACTTGAAAATTTTTCGTTCCATTCAAAACCTTGTAATAAAAAAACAGCAACTTTGTGATAGAAAACATGGCTAAAATTGAAACGTTTGAAGACCTTGAAATTTGGAAAAAATCAATTGACTTATATGTTGAGGTTTACTCAGTGTGTGAAAAAGGCAGTTTAAAAACTGATTTCGGTGCTAAAGATCAATTAAGAAGAGCTGTACTTTCTATTTCAAACAATATTGCTGAAGGTTTTGAATATGAAAATAATCTTCAATTTATTCGTTTTTTAAGATACTCAAAAGGTTCTGCAGGAGAGGTAAGAAGCATGATTCATGCTTTTTACAAAACAAAACAAATTGATGAAGCTACCCATGAAAGATTAATTAATGAGGTGCTTATAATTTCAAAAAGCATAAAAAACTTTCTTAAATATCTTACTAGCAATATTCAAAATGCAAAGAAATAAGTGACAAAAATTGAAAAGTTTAGCATATTAACAAAACCTTGTAATCTTTTAAACCTTCTAAACTTTATAACTAATTAACAAAAAAATGATAAACTCACTCGATCCTCGCATAAAGCGCGAGCAAATAAATGAAGATAATACCATTGCTCCATTAACCGAAATGGATCAATTTGAAACATACGAAGTGTTTCATCAAAAAAAACGTGGTGACCAACATGTACACGTAGGTATAGTGCATGCACCAAATGCTGAAATGGCATTACTTTTTGGAAAAGAACAGTTTGGCCGCAGAGGTTTAAGCGTAAATATTTGGGTAGTTAAAACCAGCAATGTTTTTGCATCGGATTACGATGATGCAGACATTTTTGAAACAGTACCTGAAAAACAGTACCGTGAAGCAGGTGGCTATAAAGTAATGGACAAAATTAACAAGTACAAAAAGGAAAATAAAGCTTAATAACAGCCACAGATTTCACTGATAACACTGATAATTTTATTTTGTGAATTCTGCGGCAAAAAACATAATTATGAATACTGAGGCAATCAAAGAATTATTATATAAAATGGCCGATGACTTGTTAGTTATTGGACATAGAAACAGTGAATGGACGGGCTTAGGACCAATATTAGAAGAAGATATTGCATTTTCATCAATGGCTCAAGACAAAATTGGTCATTCGCAAGCTTTGTTTCAAATATTACACCAACTTGGCGAACCTGAACCTGATACAAACGCATTTATGCGCGAAGCAAAGCAGTTTCACAACGCACAATTTTTAGAGTTACAAAACGATGATTACGATTTTTCAACTATCCGTCACTTTTTGTTTGACCATGCTGACCAATTGCGTTTTGACAACTTAGCAAACAGTAGTTACGAACCATTGGCAAAAGTAGCTCGCAAAATAAAAGGTGAGTTAAAGTACCATGTTTTTCATGCTGATATTTGGTTAAACAAATTAGGAAATGGAAACGAAGAAAGTCATGCACGTATGCAAACTGCCCTAAATAATGCTTGGAACTACGCATTAGGTATGTTTGAAAAAGGCGATTACGAAGAACAATTAATTGCTGACAACATATTTGAAGGTGAACAATCTTTACAAAACAGATGGTTAACGGTAATTACTCCAATCATTGAAAAAGCCAATTTAAAAATTCCTGCGGAAAAAGATTGGGAACCCATTTTAGGTGGACGAAAAGGTTATCATACCGAAAACTTAGATCAATTGGTAAATGAAATGAGCGAGGTTTTTAGAATAGAACCCGGAGCTGAATGGTAATATTTAGCGTTCTTAATAAGACTATCTTAAATAGCTACTCTCTTTAAGATAGTCTTATTAATCATTAACCCCTATAAATCAATATTTAAATTATGATTACCGAAAAAGAAATTTGGTCAGCACTTGAAATAGTAAAAGACCCAGAAATTCCAACATTAAGTATGGTAGATATGGGAATAATTACCAAAGTAGAAGTAAGAGGGGAAAGCAATGTATATGTTGAAATGACGCCCACTTTTACCGGTTGCCCAGCCATAAAAATGATGGAAAATATGGTGGCTGAAAGGTTAAAAGAAATAGGTATTGAAACAGTAGAAGTTAAAACCACTTTTGACAAACCTTGGAATAGCAATAAGCTAACTGAACGCGGTTTGATGTGTTTAAAAAAACATGGCCTTGCCCCTCCACCAAAACACGAAGGCGAAATAACCATGGAATTATTGGAACATAGTATTTGCCCGCATTGCGGCAGCAAAAATACAGATATGAAAACACCTTTTGGCCCAACACTTTGCCGCAGCATGCATTACTGCAATGATTGCCTACAAGCGTTTGAGCAATTTAAACCAGTGGTTTAAGGACTAACTAAATGTATTCCTATATTAAAATACAAAGGATTTGTTAAATGATTTTCTATGTAATAAGCATCTTTATTACCAAGTAATCTTACCTTATCCCCATTATCAATGTTAAAGTTATAGTTAATTCTATAACCAGCTTGAACAGTTAACCAAATAAAACCGGTAAGTAATTTTTCGTAAGTTACCCTAGCACGAATTTCGCTTCGTCTTAATTCTAAATCATTATAAGGAGAAGCAGTTGCGCCATTGGTATTTAAAATTGAATAACTATTGCCTTCAAGTTCATACCCAACTAATAATAAGTTTCTTGCATTAAATGAGCGCCTAACTGCTAACCTAGCTGGAAATAAAGCTTCAATACCCCATTTTCTATTTACAAAAGTATGATTGAATAAAATTAAAGGAATATAACCTAATGCACCTGGTCTGTATGTTCTGCTTGCTCCAAAAGCAACCATTGACCTATCGTTTCGTTTTATACCATATAATGCAGCAATTGTAATTTTGGGTTTTACCAATTGATCTATTAAATTACTACTGCCAAAATTATAATTTCCATTGGCATCGGCCGAACCAAAAGCTAAAATAAAGTGCTTATCGTTTAATGGTTTAAAAACAGTGGTATTGAATCCTGTAGAACTCAAACCTTCATTGGTTAAATTCCTAATAATATAATTATTTGAAGTGTAGCTGTTAGTAAAATATTGATTTTGTAAATAGCTTACACCCAAGTTTACCAATAATTTAGTATTTGAAATAATTGGGAAATTAGCTGCCAACCTTAGTCCGCCTGATCCACTCAAGTTGGCTGTACCATGTTTTATATCGCCACCAGTAGCATACTCATCATGGCTTTCCATTTTATGTCCAGCTTGGTAATCATAGCCAATACTAATTAATTTATTGGGACTTAAACCCAAAACTTTTGAAGTACAATATGTTTTTATATTGGCGGCCGGAGTCGCATTTTCGTATAAACTAAAGTCAATTTCTTCTTCAATTACACTGTCTTTTTGAGCATTTGCAAACGAAAATGAGAATAATAAGGTAAAAAGTAGAATGTATTTCATAAATAGATTTTCAATGTGTAACAACAAAAATATGTAATTGTTTAATGAATTAAAAAATTTAAAATTGCATTGTTTATTAATTATTATGGAAACCGAAAATTTTGCACAAAAAGCCAAAAGAGTAGCAGTAAGCACTACCAAAAAAGTACTTTTAATTTTAGTCGTTTTATTAATTGGAATATTTGGTTTTTTTTATTGGGGAAAATACGAAAGCGGAATTATGGCGG
>JBIIBC010000039.1:0-26025 GCA_044239605.1 Bacteroidia bacterium
CTTGCCCATAACTTGTTTATATAGGAAGTTTTTATTTTAAAAACTTCCTATATACTTCCATTTTTGAAATATAGGAGGAAGTTTTATTTCTTTTCGTTTCCTTTTATTTTTATGTCTAATTTATCTATTGGACTATTTATTTTACTAATCGCCCTTTTGCTTACGTGTGTATAAATTTCTGTTGTTTTCGATGATTTATGTCCAAGTAATTCTTGTATATATCTTAAATCTGTTCCGTTTTCTAATAAATGTGTGGCATAACTATGCCTTAGCATATGCAAATTAATCTTTTTCTTTATTCCAGCCAAATCAACTCCTTTTTTTAGCACTAATGCCAAGCTCCTTTCATTGTATTGTTCGCCACTTTGCCCTTCAAATAAATAATCTTTTGGCTTATATTTTTTATAATAAACTCTCAATAAGTTTAGCACCGTTTCACTTAATGGAGCTATTCTATCTTTCATCCCTTTGGCAGCATTTATTTTTATAAGCATCCTATGGCTATCTATATCATTTATTTTTAAATTTAGTAGTTCGCTTCTTCTCAATCCTGCACTATAAATTAAACTAAGCATACACTTATGTTTTATATTATCAAGTGCATTTAAAATATCTGCTATTTCTTGCTCGGCCAATACTTTTGGCAATATATGTGGCTTTTTTGGTCGGTGAACCAATTCAACATTGATATTAGCGCTTTGTATTTGCTTATAAAATAATTTGATGGCATTTACAACCTGATTTTGAAAAGATGCCGATAGCTTATTTTTCAAAATATAGTCGTTGTTAAATGAAATCAAATCTTCATTGGTTATTTGTTCTATTGGCTTATCATGATAGTATTTTAAAAAGGTATGTAATGCTTCGGAATATGTTTTGATAGTATTTGGGCTGTATCTTTTTGAACTAAGCCATCGCTTAAATTGTTCTATTTTTCGTAAATGAACTTCACTTAAAACAATTGGTAATTCAAGTTTAAATCTTTTTCTGTTTTCTTCATTGTCAGGTACATGCCAAGCTTTAAGTGTTTGGCTCCACCTCGCATCTTCCAACTTTTTTATGCGTGCTATCCAATCGGCATTTTTTTCAAAATACACAGCTATACGCGGCTTCGCATGGTGGGTCACAAGTTTTGCAGTCCAATTCATTTTTTACAAATAACTAAAATAATTATAAAATAAAAAATTTGTGAATGGAAGATATTGTTAAAAACACTAAACATAGGCAAGTCCAATTATAAATGAAAAATTGATGGAACTCCAACAAAAAAGACGTGACAGGTATTTATAACCTATCACGTCTAAAGCTAATAACTATGATGAGTGTTGTTAAAAATTTATTGGCTTACAAGTTGATGCAAACACTAACATAAGGCAAGGTTGTTTCTTATTGTTGGTAGCGATTTGCATAAACACTAACAGGGGCGGAAATAACGAATTTCGAATAACGAATAACGAATTCAAAATTCACAAATCACAAATCAAATATCAGTTTCTATTTAATAAACCTTGCCACTTGGTTATTGCCATCAGATTTAAGCACTATTATATAAAATCCATTAACCAATTCGGAAGTGTTAATATTAAACACATTGGTAACTCCATTACCCGATTTTATTAATTGTCCGTTTACATTATAAATAGTCCAATTACAATTTTTCAACTCATTATTGGTATTAATAGTCAAAATATCTTTAACAGGATTAGGATAAACCATCATTTTATTTCCATTATCCAAAGCAGGTACAATTCCATTACTTGAATTGGTAAACAACAATTCAAAACGATTGATGCCAAAGGTAAATGGATTACTTTCATTTACATTAAAGGTATAGGTATCATTATTGTTCAACTTTATGCTTTTATTCAAATACTTGTCGGTTAAATAGACTTGTGTTCCTGATGCAAACGAAGTTAAATCTTCAAAAGTAAAACTATAATCACCTGAACTTAACTTAACAGATAACATTACCTTCTGCGGTTCATTAACCAATGGCAAGCCACTTATAGAAAGGGTATTTAATCCATCAGCAGTTATTACACCAAGTTTGTCTGTTAAATCGTAAGCATCGAATTTGTTATCAAAATTAATAGTAGCACCAGTTTCCATATAAATTGATGCATCATCTAAAGGAGTTTTATCCTTCAATAATTTTAGGTGCATGCTATTGGCTTTTGGTAAATTAGTTTTAAAAAAACTACTTCCCGCTGTATTACTTACTTTATGGTTTTCCTTTATGCTTATGGCTGCACCCACTGCATTGGCTTTTACAAAAAATCCTTGCCAACTGCTAATAAAAGGAGTTCCAATGTAAGGAGTTCCTGTTCCTACACCATTTACATAACTAGCATATCCGCCACTGCTGCTTGTGGTATTGGTAGGATTAAATATATACAAAGCATCGTCTACATTACTAAAATTTCCGCCACCTTGTGCTTTAATTTGGTTCCAATCAATGGTACCTGCATAAGGATTTCCAACCAAATTCCATCCTTGCGATGCACTTGCCGTATAGCTTAAGGGCAAGGAAACAGAAGCAGATGGATTGGTTCCTTTTACCCATAAAGTGGTGGCATTGTTCACCGTATTTAAGGTTGTTAAACTAATAGTTCTATCGCCACGAATAAATACCCTATATCCTTTTCCGTTGGTAAGTATGGTATTGCCATCAATTGCGTTCCATTTGGTTGGGTGATTGATATCGTTTCCACCTGTTGCATCACTTTCATCATACACAAAAGCCGAACTTTGGTTACTTGTAGAAACATCTACATTGCCAAATGAGCCAGTAATTTGTGTTCCGCGCGAACCTGTTGTGCCAGCATTATCTCTCCATTGCATAGAAGTTCCTCCAACCACAGGAGATGTTAAAAATCTATACTTGCGCCCGTTAGCCGGAATATACCTTTCTGCTAAAATGTTTCCACTTATACTACCACTTACTATTTCATCAATAGTAGCGGTATTACTCGCGGTAGAAATCAATGTTAAAAAATTATTGGTAACCAAGGTTCCGCTTTGTATTTTTAATGAATTAATCAGGTCCAAAGTTCCGTTTATGCTCACTCCACTGGGATTATTAATACCCAAATTGCTGATGCTATTGGAAGTAAAAGTATTGGCAGGAATATTTTGAGCTATAGTTCCTACAAAACTAATTTTAGAACTAGCAGTACTAACAATAACTTTACCACTCGAAGATAAATTGATTATACCCGTTACACTTAATTCGTGGCCGTTGGCATTTAAGTTTTTATCAGATGGGTTAGTAATATTTCCTACCAAACGGTTAGAATCTAATAAACAATGGTTGGTTGGAGCTAATACAAAACCAATATGTTCTCCCGGTGAAGGAACAGAACCGTAGGTCCAATTATTGGCTACTCCAAAATCAGTATTAACACTGCCATTCCACAAAGCACCATCGTAATAAATTACCCTGCTTGCATTTATATTGATGGCGCCTGCTTTACTCAAAGCTCTTCCATAAATGGTGGCATTATTATTCAAGGTTATGGCACCATTTACCAATAAATTTCCTCTAAAAACAGAACCATCGCCAAGGGTAAATGCACCATTTATTTGCCAATACACATTGCGTAAATTAGCTGAATTGATTAGTAAAAAATTTGTATTCGTAGTTGTAGCCAAAGCTCCATCTATTTTGAAAATAAATACAGAGTTGGGATTACCCTGACCATCTAATGTTAAGTTACCAGTTAAAGTTGATGCAGCACCTGTGCAATAAATATTGGGTGTTAAGGTTTGATTGTTTCCAAGTGCAACACCCAAAACTGCACCACATGTTAAACTACTCAAGTTGCCATAAGCTGCATTTAAATCAATAGCTGCTTGGTTTGATATGGCATCCACTACATGAACTTGTCCTTCAACACTTGGGTTACCTGTATAAGCACCCGAATTTGTTCCAGCATCTCCAAGTATATATGAAACGCCTGTATTGGTAACTGCACCTACGTTTGTAAATAAGGCAAAACTAGAAGCTGCACCCAAATTTGGTATTTGAGCATTACTTGATTTGTTAAATAACAAGCAAAGTGCCGTTAATAAAGTAAATAATTTTGTTTTCATATTGATTTCAATTAATCTATTTGAAATGCAAATGTCGACACATGAGAAGGGTAGGGTGTTACACAATAAAAAATGAATATTACACTATTCACATAATAGTAAAACCAACCAACTAATCTATTTTATTTACTTAATAAAAGCTAAGCCAATTGTTGTAAAAAATCAAGGTATGTTTTTCCTCTGCTTTCAGCAAAAAAATCGAGTAACAGCATAAAACTAGCTTGAATGGCTAAACCTAGACCAACTCCTTTCCATGATACGTTTGGTTCAAAATAGAAAAACATAACAATGCCTACCAATAATAAAAATATTTCTATCCAACGGTAAATAACAAAGTTTTTCATAACCACTTCCATTCTTGGAATTTCTTCTGAAAAGATTTTAGATTTTTCTTGTTCTACAATATTATTTACCCTTAGTATATCTTTAGGGCTTCTAAAATAAATGGAAGTTCCCACCACTATTTGTATGATAGCTACTACAATTAATGGATAAGCCATTCCTGTATAAAACGGTTGTTTAACTTTAACTAAAAAGTAAGCTGCAAATATGATGGTAAAAATGCCAACCAATCCAAATAATACACTCTCGTATTTTTCGGCATTGAAATATTTTGAGATTTGTTCCATGCTTATTTTGTTTTACCTTGAATTTTTCGAGTTAGTTTAACCACAATTGCCCTTGGCACAAATCTTACAGAGTTGGCCATTATCCAATTCATTAGTCCGTGAATGGCAACCGTTTTTCCTTTCATCATGGAGGCATAACCATATTCAGCCACTTCTTTTGAGGTAGGTAGTTTTTTACCTTTTACTAAATTACTTTCTTCCATTGCTGCAGCCGATTGAAATCCACTTTCGGTTGCACCTGGGCATAAGGTGGTAATGGTTACACCTTTATCACTTACTTCATTGTTCACAGCTTCCGAAAAACTTAATACATAAGCCTTTGTTGCAAAATATACTGCCATGATTGGTCCAGATTGGAAAGCCGCAGTAGAAGCAACATTCATTATCTTACCACTTCTTCTCTTTACCATATCCTGCAAATAGAGTTTGGTAAATTGTGTCAAAGTAGTGATGTTCAAATTAATCATTTGC
The DNA here is from genome assembly GCA_044239605.1 of Bacteroidia bacterium. Lineage (GTDB taxonomy): Bacteria > Bacteroidota > Bacteroidia > UKL13-3 > UKL13-3 > JAAFJM01. Next base: position 5,193 of record JBIIBC010000039.1, read on the forward strand.
AATTCTTTATTCCACTCTGTTTCTACAAACATTCCAAAGTCACCAAAACCGGCATTATTGATTAAATAATCAATTTGAATATTTTGTTTGGTGGTTTCGTCATATATTTCTTGGGCTGAATTAATGGCAGAAAGGTCTTTGCCTATTGTGTAAACAGAAACTTTATATTGATTTTCTAATTCTGTTTTTAGTTCGTCTAATTTTGATTTGTTTCTTGCTACCAAAACTAAGTCTCCACCTTTTGAGGCGTGAACTTTTGCTAATTCTAATCCAATTCCATTGGATGCTCCTGTTATTAATGCTGTTGCCATTTTATTTAAATGTAATATTTTCTGCAAAAGTATTTATAAAAATAAAACCTACAACATTAGAGTATAGTCTATACTTGTAATTTAGTTTTCCACATGCTACTTTTGCGCCATGCTTATAAATGAATTATCAAAAATAACAGGAATTACAGCGCATACCATCAGGTTTTATGAAAAATCAGGATTGATAAAAGGCAAAAGAGATGAAACCGTTAAAACGAATAATTATTTTCATTACGATGATGAAACGGTAGAAAAACTGGAATTGATTCGTGATGCTAAATCAGTTGGATTTACCATTAGCGAAATAGGCGAGTTAATGGATGCTTGGTATAACAATAAGATAACCGTTGAAGAAAAATTAACTGTTTTAGATGAAAAACTAGTTTCCATAGATGAAAGAATAAAACAACTCAAGCAAATGAAAAAAATGATTAGCCAGTTTAAAAAAGATGTGATTGAGGACAATTGTTAGGCAGGTTTTGTTTTTGATAATGATTTGAAAAAATGTAATAGGCAATAAGCAATTGGTAATAGGCAATAGGCAAAAAGAAATAAGTAACTCGTAACCTCCAATAAATAATAAGCAGCGCTTCGTCCGATAGCTATCGGAATAAGCTCAGTGACCGGATGCAATGAGCAATAGACAATTGGCAATAACGAAAATCAAAAATTGAATAACGAATAATCAGGGTGAGATTCCTTCGTTCCTCGCAATGACGAATGAACGTAAATTGAATAACGAACACAGGATCAACCAATCTCTAAATCACCAATTAGGCAAAGCCAATGGACTTTTGGTATAAGTTATAATTTGGATTTAAAACAGTTACATTGATGGTATTGGTTCACTTCTACATATGTGTTTGTCCACCAAACAGTTTATAAATCCATCAATAAATAAATAGTCTTGTATTGGCTTTTACTTCATCGAATGGTGGATTGGTTAGGAAGTCAAACAAAGGCATAATTGGATAAAAAGGTAGTCTTTATTTACTCCAATTGATATTAACAAGTATTTCATTTCTTCTATTAACTAATTGAAATGGCGGATTATAACCTAAATATGAAAAGTTACCATAATAACTGATTTGTTTTTCAAGTAATTGCTTCTTTAGTTTTTCTGTATGCTCTTTTATTTTTGAATCGGAAGCAAAACCACTAAATTTAATAACAGCTACATAAACACTTTCAGTTTCTTTAATTGTAATTGTTGGATCGTTAGGATTTGGCAAATTTTTGCTATTATAATTTTGGGGCATTACAAAACTCATTGTTGATTGTGTATCGTTTATGTCCATATAAACAGGAGCTGTCATTGCAATGCTTTTGTTATCTTTATTACCACCAAAAATATAGTTGGCCAATTTTCTAAAACCTGAACTCCCTAAATCTTTGTAAGTTTTGGCATTTGAATTTATGGAGGCAATGGTAGCAGATGGATAAAATCGCACCTCAAAATTATCGTAAACTTTTATTACTTGGTAAGGTTGCTCCTCTACTTTGGTTTTTGCAAAAGCTTTATAAGTAATTAATGCTACAATAATTAAAACCAATATTATACTAAAATATACTTTCATACGAAAAACAACGTTTTAAAAATAATTTAGTTTTATTTATTAATCAATTGAAAATGAGCATCAATTTAATAAGAGTAATTTTTATTTAAACTTTAATAAAGTAAGCACTGGTAAATGGTCAGATGGATAATAAGTTCCATTATTATCGGTAATAATTTGATAGTTTATTTTTTCAAAATAATTGTTTAAGAAAATAAAATCAATGCGTTTGTAAATTCCTCCATTTACTTTAAAGCCAGTAAAAGTGCAGTTATCTTTTTGTTTTTTATAACTATCGTTAAATGGAATTATTTTATTTTTAGCAATTGTTTTATAAGCTTTGCTGCATGGTTCACTGTTAAAATCGCCAACTAGAACTATTGGCTTGTTGTTAGCCACTTCATTCATTTTAGTCAAAATTAGTTTGGCGCTTTCTTTCCTTGCTTTTTTGCCAATGTGGTCAAAATGGGTATTGAACACAAAAAACACTTTGTTGGTTATTTTATCTTCAAACTGAGCCCAACTGCAAATACGAGTGATAGCTGCATCCTAACCTTTACTTGCTGCCACATTAGGCGTTGGCGATAACCAAAATGTTCCTGATGAAACCAATTGATACAAACTGTTTTTATAAAAAATAGGAGAATATTCTCCAGCTTCTTTGCCATCATCGCGCCCAACTCCTACATAGCCAAATTCTGGCAACATGGCTTTTAAATCAACCAACTGATTATGCAACACTTCCTGAAAATACCAAATATTGGCATTATATTGATTTAATAAAATACCAAATTTTTCCTTTCGTAAAGGCCAAGCATTAACGCCATCGGCAGGGTTATTATAACGAATGTTGTAGGAAATTAACTTAATTTCTTGTGCATTTATTTGGCATACAAACCAAATCAAAAACGCCAATAGGCCAATGCTTTTTTTCATAAAACAAATGTTATTAGTTTAACAAAATTAACCAACCAACTCTCCTATGCATTCAAATTTATCGAAAACAGTATCTAAATGAGGTGCATCTACTAACTCAGGCGTTAAATCCTGACCAGCCCAATGCTCATAATGTTTGCCATTGCGCCAAAGTCGGCTTTTGGTTACATCGTAAATTTTACCTTTATACGCTACCCAAATTTCGTCTTTATCTTGCCCATTGCGCAAAGCCAATTGACTTTTGGTATAAGTTTGCATGTAAACTTTATTTGGCTTTTAAAACAGTTTCATTAATGGTATGTGTCCATTTTACAATGCCACCTTTATCGTAACAGGTAATTTGAACCGAACGGTTGCCACGAGCTCCAGAGATTTTGATACCACAATAATTGTTTTCGGCCACCAAAGTATTTTGAACCCTGAATGGATTTTCAGCTTCCTTGGTTTTTAAAATATTACTTGGTCCAGCCGTTAAAGCTGAACTTGTTAAATCGTACATAGGGTAACTGCAAACATAATCAGGCTGCGAGTTTGGCTCGTATTTTAACAACTCGGTATGATGTCTATCGCCAGTTAAAAACATAACGCCACTTATTTTTTGCTCAGCAATAAATTTAATGATTTCAGCACGCTCGCGTTTGTATAAGTTAAATGATTCTTTGTTGGTTTCGGTATTCAAAAACTGACCGCCAACCACTACAAACTTAAATGTGGCAGCACTGTGTTTCAATTTGTTTTTTAGCCAACTTAACTGTACTTCGCCCAATTGGGTTTTGGTTTTATACTTTTCTTCGTCTATATCGCTTTCATCTCTAAAAGTTCTATCATCCAACATAAAAAACTCTACATCGCTTTGTTTAAAGCTAAAATAAATGCCTTTTCCACCTTCGCCATAAGTTTTATTACCCCAATAATTTACAAAACATTCTTTGCTAACATCTTTTAAATCGAAAGTTTTGTTGGCATCGTTTTCACCAAAATCGTGGTCATCCCAAATGGCATAATTATTTTGACGACTTAAAAACTTTTGTAAACTAGCATCGCTACGTGTGTGTAAATAACGGTATTTAATGCCGCTAGCACTGCTAAAATCAGCCTCGCGGGTGTAAGTATTATCGCCAAGCCAAAGCATAAAATCAGCACGTTGCTCAGCCATTTTACTAAAAATATCGCTTACTTGTCCGTAAGGTTTTCCTGGTCTATCGTAAGCGCTGTCGTTAATATAAGTGCACGAACCTACTAAAAAATTCAAGTCAAATGCATCTTCTTTGCTCCATTCAGCCCAAGTTTTTTTGGTTTTAAAACGTAAATCGTAAGGAAAACTCACCAATTTTTTATCTAAATAAATTTCGTAAGTATAAGCTGTGTTTTGTTTCAAATCGGTTAACACAAACTTGGAAATCCAAGGCGCGCAAGGATTTTCGCTTTTATTGGTTAATGTCATTTCACCTTCTGATAAACCATTAATTTCGGCATATTTTAAGGTTACGGTTTTATTACAACTGGTTTGAATCCAAACCAAACATTCGCGTTGCTCGGCATAACCTAACATAGGGCCTGCAACAACTTTAGCGGCATTTACAGTTTTGGCTTGTGCCAATAAACCATTGCTTACTAATAAGCACAATACATATAAAACAAATTTTTTCATGATTATAAAATTTGGGGTGGTTTTTACACAAAAAGAGCTTCCACAATTGCGTATGGAAGCTCTTTTAAAATATTTAATTAAATTGATTAATAATTATTCAACATCATAGGCATTACCAACATCAAAATGTCTTCGCCATCTTCGCTTTCGGCTGGAGAAATAACACCTGCTCTGTTTGGTTGGCTCATTTCTAAAGTCATATTGCTAGCTTCAATAGCACCAATAATTTCGCCTAAATATTTTGAGTTGAATCCTATTTCTAAATCTTCGCCTTCGTAGTTAGCTGCCAATTTTTCAACACCTTCATTTTCGTAATCAATATCTTCAGAGCTAATGGTTAACTCACTGCCTACAAATTTTAAACGGATTTGGTAAGTAGTTTTGTTTGAAGTAATTGAAATACGCTTAACAGCCGATTGGAATTCACCTTTATCAATTGTTAATTTATTAGGATTTTCAACAGGAATAACTGCTTTGTAATCGGGGTATTTTTCATCAATTAAACGACAGATTAAACTAAAATCGCTAAATGAGAAAAATGCATTTGATTTATTGAAATTAACTTTTACTTCGCTTAAATCAGCTGGTAACGAGTTTTTTAACAAGTTCAATGCTTTTTTAGGCATAATAAAACTTTCTTCTACACCTGGTCTTACATCGGTGCGGGTATAACGTACCAAGCGGTTAGCATCAGTAGCTACAAAAGTGATGCTCTTTTCAAATAATTGAACATAAACACCAGTTAAGTTTAAACGTAACTCATCGTTACTGGTAGCAAATACAGTTTTGGTAATTGCTTTTTGTAACACACGGCTAGGAATGGTAAAAGTTTGATCGCTATCCACCTCAGGGTTTTTAGGAAACTCTTCGCCATTTTGAACTGTTAATTTAAATTTACCAGTAGCGTATTTAATTTCCATAGAGCCTTTTTCTAAATTAATAGAAAAAGCCAAAGGCTGGTCAGGCAATTGTTTTAACAATTCGATAGTAGTTTTTGAAGGAACCGCTACAGAAATTTCCTCACTTGCATCTACTTTAATGCTAGTAGTCATGGTGGTTTCTAAATCGGTAGATGAAATGGTTAAATTTCCATCTTTTATATCAAATAAAAAATTATTCAATATTGGGATAATTGGTTTGGCCACAATTACTCCATCAATCATTGATAAATGCTTTAAAAGCGTGCTACTATTTACTATAAATTTCATACTTTTCGTAAAGGTTCAAATTTATGCTAGCAAGCCATGTTACAAAACACAAGTTATGCACAAAGTTGGTTGGATTGTTGGAATTGTTGTCCCGATAAATCGGGAGTTGAATTGTTGGGTGGTTGAATTGTTAATATTGTTTATTAGTTTGGGTTTGATAATTTTATGTTGATACACCCTACCTTTAGCTGCTTTAACTTTTCAAGGTTGATTTGATATTTTATGAAGTAAATTACTTTAAACTTTTTTTTGAATCGATTTATCATAATAATTGTAAAAGTCTAAAGCAGAATAAATGAAATTAATTACTTGGAATTGTCAAGGAGGATTTAGAAATAAATTCAATTTTATTTTGACTCATCTTCCTGATATTTTAGTTGTTCAAGAATGTGAACATTTAGATAAATTATTAAGTTTTACAAATGATAAAGTCAAAGACTTTTTATGGTTTGGTCATAATAAAAACAAAGGTGTTGGTGTATTTTCATTAGGGAATTATCATTTTAAATTATTAAGGGAATATAACTCTGATTTTAAAACGATAGTTCCAATTCTAGTTTCTGATAAACAAACCGATTTTATGCTTTATGCAATTTGTGCAAACAATCCAAGTGATAAGAATAATCAATACATTGAACAGGTTTGGAAAGCTATTAATTATTATGATGAATTACTTCAAAATAATATTCCTTCAATTTTAATTGGTGATTTTAATAGCAACAAAATTTGGGATAGAAAAAGTAGAATTGGAAATCATTCAGATGTAGTGAGTTTTCTAGAAAAAAAAGAAATACAAAGTTCCTATCATCATCATTTTACAGAAGAACAAGGTAAGGAAACTCAACCGACTTTTTATCTTTACAGACATCAAAACAAACCATACCATATTGATTACTGTTTTGCTTCGAAAGAGTTTATTAATAAAATTGAAAGTGTTAGTGTTGGAAAATATGAAGAATGGATTTCATTAAGTGACCATATGCCTATTATAACAGTTTTTAAATAAAAAATTAGAAAAATTAAGCATAATAAGAAAGGAAAATTACTTCGATTACACTTTGCATAATTGTCCATTTGTATTCAAAAAGATTTTAATAGCTATCTTGGTTGCCATACCAAGAAGATTCCTACGGAATGACTTAAGTGTTTTTGAAAACTCTGCGAAACTCTGCGTAATCAGCGGGAAAAATTACTTCGATCAAGCCTTGCGTGATTCGCACTTCGCGTTAACGAAATTTGATAATAGCTATCTTAGTTGCCATACCAAGGAGATTCCTACGGAATGACTTAAGTATTTTTGAAAACTCTGCGTAATCTGCGGGAAATCCCACTTCGAACTTTTGGCACTTCGAATTTCGCACTTTAAAAAACTTTCTTTCCGCTGCTTACTAGGTTTGAGGTAGCTTTTACCAGTAGTTTATTGCGTTTATAAATATAACCTTCAATATTTATTACACTGATTCCTTTGCGAATAACTTTGGCTTCTACAGTAATTTCATCGCCTGCTAAAGCAAACGACAAAAAATCTAAATTAAGGCTTACGGTAGAAAAAAACACTTCGTTTCCTAGGCTGTAAATGGTCATTCCCATTACATCGTCAATTAAAGTAGCAGCCATACCTCCATGCAAGGTTTTGGCCGGATTTAACCAAGTATCTAACACCTTAAAAGTAATTTTTAAATGACCTTCTTCAACGTAAATTAAGGTGCCATCTATCCAACGGCTTACAGCTCCGAGGCCTTCATCGTTGGTACTTTTACCAATACAGTTTTTTAAGATTGCTAAGTTTTTATTCATGAATAATTAGCAAAATCTATCGTAAAGTTCCAACAAAATACCGTCTTTTAAACCAGCATTTGGAGCATGTATTTTTTCAATATTGCACCAATTTAAAATACGTAAGTAAATATCAGCCGAAACATCAATAATATCAGCCCTATCTGGGTTTAATTTTAAATTATCCATTCTTTCGATGATACTCATTTTACTTACTTTTCTATGAAAATCTTTCAATTGTTCACGGGTAAAATACTCTGGGTTAGCAGGGTTTAACATCACCGAAATTTTATTGATAGTTCCACTGGTAACAACTGCCTCTAAATCGGGTATTTCATCAGTTTTATGTTTTACCCAACTTTCAATAGTAGCCCAAGTTTTTTCGTTAACAGCCCCATCAACCATGCGTACGGTTCCAATATTAAAGCTAGCCGAATTAATGGTAACTCCATTTTTTATTACAGCCAATTCGGTACTTCCACCACCTACATCAATGGTTAAATAATTGGTATTGGGCTTAAAATAATCTTTGATGGAACGCAAAATAATTTCACTTTCGCGCACACCCGAAATGATATTGATTTTCAAACCGCATTTATCATAAATTTTATCGGCAATTTTTTGTCCATTTTCGGCTTCGCGCATGGCACTTGTGGCGCAAGCCATGTAATGGTCAACCTCAAAAGCTTCAAGCATTAACTTAAAGGCTTGCATGGCCTGTTTAAAAATTTTTCGTTTGCTTTTGCTAATCCATTGTTTTTTAAAGGCATCATCGCCCAAACGAATAGGAACGCGCACAAACTCAACTTTTTTAAATATGTCTTTATCGTTAGGGTTTTCGTTTACACGAACTATTTGTAATCTAACGGCATTAGAACCAATATCAATAGCGGCTAATTTCATTTTTTTTGATTGAAGGATTAAAAAATTGAAAGATTAAAAGATTGAAAAATTAGAAAATTGTTTTGGCGAATTATTGTTTGATTTCTAAATTCTATTCACCTGTAAAAACTGGTTTTCTTTTTTCAATAAATGCTTTTACACCTTCTTTATTATCTTTACTACGTCCGGCTATTTCTTGGCAATAAGCTTCGTATTCAAGCATGGTATCTAAGTCGCTTTGGAACGATTTATTCAACATTTTTTTCATTAAACCAATGGCTTTGGTAGGAGCATTGGCATAATAATCAGTAAGTTTTTTAACTTCTTCGTCTAACTCTTCGGGTTTGCAAACACGGTTTACCATTCCCCAATCAAAAGCTTGTTGAGCACTTACTTTGCTGCCCATGGTACTTAACTCAAAAGCACGAGCCGAACCAACCAAACGAGGTAAGAAATAAGATGAACCAGAATCTAACACCAAACCTACATTGATAAATACTTCGATTAACGAAGCATTTTCGCTAGCTACAATCATATCGCTGGCTAAGGCCAACGAACAACCTGCACCCGCAGCTACACCATTTAACCTACAAATAACAGGAATTGGTAAATTACGAATGGCTTTTATCATGGGGTTGTAACGTTTGTCAATACTTTCGCGTAAACTACGGTTTTCGGTACCAGCTATCGATTTTAAATCTTGACCGCTGCAAAAAGCTTTGCCTGCACCAGTTAAAACCAATACACGAATGGTTTTATCCTTAGCACATTTTTTCAAAGCATCAATTACATCAAAACTTTGTTGTTCGTTAAACGCATTGAAAACATCTGGTCTATTGAGTGTTAAGGTAGCCACTCCATTATTAACCTCAAATAAAATTGTTTCGTAACTCATGGTTCAATGCTAATAAATTTTAGGCTAAAATTTTATGATTTAATTAAAATAATTATTTTTTAACTATCAGTCAGTTGGATAATGTTTACAAAATACTTTATAATCAAATAACTGAATCAGCAAGCATACACAAAAAGGGAATTGATTTTGAGTAATCCAATTCATGGTATTCAAGACCAAGTATTCTAATATTATTGTAATAGGTTTGATGATTTTGGTAGTAGTATTTTTCACTTTGAACAAACCAAGCTTTTTCTCCTAATTTCTGAGCCAAAAACCATTTTTCTAATAACCTAGCTGTTCTTCCATTTCCATCATTCCAAGGATGTATTTTTACAAATACTAAATGAATCATGGCAGCGTAATAAAATGTTTCTTCAATAGAAGTTTCAGTATTTAGAAGAAACTCTAAATCAGCATAAAACTTTTCCATTTCTTCAGTTACTAGTTGAGGCAAAGTTGCCACATATTCAATTTTACCTTCATCGCTAGCTACATACATATTTTGAGTTCTATATGTTCCTTGATGTGTTGTTGGTAAAATATTTTTGGTCAATAATTGATGAACGACAGAAACATTATTTTGATTGAGCGAATTGTTTTTTGCAAATGTATATACATTGTATAAATCATCAATTTTTTTAGTGTAATCGGGCAAAAACGCAATACCATCTCTTTTATGTTTGATATAGCTGTCTAATTCAATGTTTTCGCCTTCAATTTTACTGCTAAATACCGAGGCCACAGAGGTATAAAAACTAAAAGTATCCGTTGATAATTCCGCATCTTTGAGCAAATCAAATTTCAATTTCAAGTTATTATGGACCTTGAGCAGGTAGTTATCGAATAATTGAGATTGGATGATTTGCAGTTTCATAAACTTATTTATTTCTATTAAATTCTAAAAATCAAATAATTATATTGATTCTTATTTTAGTATTATTTAGTTCAAGTTTAAATAATTTAAGGATAAAATTTATGTTTTTATGGAAATAATTATTTTTCATTAACAAACTAAATAAATGTATTTTCAAAAATAAAATTAAGAAAGTATCATTGCTCAAAAAAACCAACATTCACTGAAACCATTTTTTACATATTTATTTGTTTTGTTTTGCCTTGCAATAAATGCCCAAAACCTCATTCCAAACCCCGGTTACGAGGAGCGGCAAAAAGATGGTACTCCAAAGTTTTGGACCCAACCCAAAGGCGATTTTTACCATTACGAACACCAAATGGTTGATACCAATGGAGTAGAAATTTCGAACTATTTGCATGGACTTTGTACCATCATGCCATTGCCAAGCGAATACCTTTGTGTTAAACTTAAAAAGCCCGTGGTAGCGGGGAAAACTTATCATTTTAAAGTAAAAACTTATGTTAAAGATGAAAGTTGGAATAGAATAGAAAAGTTAGGTCATTTTGAATTAGCGGTATTGCCTTATTACGAAAAGGTAACGCCAGTGCGAATTAGAATAAAAGCTAAACCTTTAGCCCAATTTACCATTGATTCAAACCCAGAACGTGAACGTCCGTTTTGGCAATACCATCATTTAACTTTTACAGCTAATAGCAGTGGCGATTATTTATATTTAGGAAGGTTTCATACCGATTCTACCTACAGTTTATACGATAGTTTGGTAAGTATCAAAGAAAGAATGATTAAGGAGCGCGATGTGCAAATATTGCACCTGCGCGATAGTTTTAGCAAATTAAAAGTTGATATTCCAGATTTAGGTGATAGCAAAAAGGCCATCAAAAAGCAAAAGCAACTCATGTTTAACTTTGTGAATTCGGCTAAAAAAGAATTGAATTTAATGATATTGGAAGTGCAAAACAATACCAATAACTTGCTAGATTCGGTTAACCAAATTTACCTTGACCCATTTTATTTTCATGTGCGTTTGTATTACGATGACTTATGTTTGGCCGAAGTTAGAAGCGATAATACTTGCGATTGCCGCGATACCATGTATGTTTATAAACCTAAATTTGAAATTGGAAAAACTTATGCTTTGCGCAATATCAATTTTGATTTAGATAAATACGTTTTGTTACCACAATCGTATGTAGAACTTGATAATTTATTATCAATTATGCGTGAGTACCCTAAAATGGTTATAAAAATAATGGGACATACCGACAGCCAAAATTCCGATGCATACAATATTACTTTATCTAACAATAGAGCCATGGCCTGTGTTAAGTATTTAATTAAGCATGGAATAAATGCCAAACGTTTAAGTTGGCAAGGGTATGGCGAACGAATTCCTATAACTACCAACGATACAGAGGAAGGCAAAGCAGCTAATAGGAGGGTAGAGTTTATGGTTTTGAAAGTAGAGTAGGAGAGAGGTATTAATTACCAACTACTTTCAATATTTCGGCAGTAAGTCTTAAAAGTTCGGTTTCGGCTACTTTGGCATCGTATTGCGAAGCCGATAAACGGGTTTGGTTTAATACCAAATTTTGTTGCGCATCGCGCAATTCTAAGGCCGTAATTACTCCTACTTTATATTGCTCGTTGGCTAAATCAAAATTATTTTGTGCTACCGTTACATTTTCAGTTTCAAATTGAAGTAATTGCAACGCAATGGCATAAGAATTATAGTTTTGTTGAATAGCTAAATCCAATTTTGTTAAGCTATCTTTTAATACAAAATCAGTTGATTTTAAACTTAATCTTGCATTTTGCAAACGTTTATCTACGCTAAATCCATTAAAAACATTCAAGTTAAAAGACGCACCATAATGGTAACCAATATTTTGACTCGACTGCAAAAAACCTGCTTCCGAAGTTTGTCTATTATAATTGTAACCAGTTCTTAACTGAACTGTTGGCATGCGTTCAGCCTTAATTTCATTAATAGTAAATGTCGATACTTGATAATTTTTTTTAGTAATCATTAAGTTGGTATTTTGAGTTTGTGCTTTGCTTTGCAAATCGGCTAGTTTTAAATCTTTATTGATTTCAATTTTATCATCTACCTCAAAATCGGTGGTTAAATCACGGGCTAATAATTGGTTTAAATTAGCTTTGGCATTTTGAAACAAATTTTGTTGCTTCATCATGGCCGACTTATCAGTATTTAAATCCACTTGCGCTTTTAAAACTTCAGTTTTTGATACTTTTCCAACTGCCAATTTATCGTTGGCCAGCTTTAACCTTTCGGTTGAAATAGTTACACTTTGTTGCAAAGCATTCAATTGTTTTTTGTTTTGAACAATATCGAAATAAGCACGAATAATGCGGCTAAAATTTTGCTCAATTTGAGCGCGCATTCTCAATTCGCCAATGGCCTGTAATTGATTCAACTTATTTTTAGTGGCAAACATTTTTAAACCATCAAAAATGGTCCAACCTAATTCAACACCAGCATTTAGCTGATTAGATTTGGCGCCATCTTTATTGTTTTCAGTTCCATTTAAAAACTTTTGTTGGGTATTATTTACCACATTATCTTGACTAGCTGTAGCAGCAACAGTTGGCAACATTCCAGCTGCACCTGCATAATTGCTATTTTGAGCAATTTCCGCTTCGTTTTTTGCCAACTGAATAGAATAATTATTGGCCAAAGCCAATTTTAAAGATTCGTTTAAAGTAAGTATTTGTTGTGCTTTAGCACCAATAAATACAAGACTAAAAATAAAAACTGCAACTATTTTATTTGAAAACAATTTATTTAATAACATGAATTTCATTTTTAATTAAGCCGAAATCTCTTCGGTTGATTCTACTTCGGTTTTTGATTTTTTATTACGAGAAATATAACTGTACATAACCGGAATTACGTATAAAGTTAAAAATCCTGAGAACAACAAACCACCTATAATTACTATACCCATTGCTGTTCTACTTTTTGCGCCAGCACCTAAAGCTAAAGCAATTGGCAAAGCCCCTAAAATGGTAGCCAAACTGGTCATCATAATGGGTCGCAAACGCTGCACTGCTGCAAGTTTTACAGCTTCAATAGTTTGTAAACCGCTTTCTTTTTGATGGTTAGCAAATTCTACAATTAAAATTCCATTTTTAGTAACCAAACCTATTAAAACAATGATTCCAATCTGACTGAAAATATTGATAGTTTGGTTAAAATACCACAATGAAATTAAAGCTCCTGCCAAAGCCATTGGCACCGTAATCATAATAATTAAAGGGTCTATAAAACTTTCGAATTGAGCTGCTAATACCAAATAAACCAATACCAAAGCCAATAAAAATGCAAAGGTGGTATTTGACGAACTTTCAGAAAAATCGCGAGAAGGACCCGCCAAATCGGTAGTAAATGATTCGTCTAATACCTTTTTCGAAATTTTTTTCATTTCCTTTATTCCATCACCAATGGTTTTACCAGGCGCTAAACCTGCGGAAACAGTAGCTGCTTTGTAACGATTGTAATGATATAATTGAGGCGGACTACTTTGTTCTGTAATTTGTACCACGTTATCTAACTGAATCATTGTACCAGCATCATTTTTAACAAAAAGCGATTTTAAATCCAAAGGTTCATCGCGGTTTTCTCTGTCCATTTGCCCAATAACTTGGTACTGTTTTCCTTGTTGTGTAAAATATCCATAACGCAAACCACTGTATGCCAATTGCAATGTTTGCGCTACACTTTGAACCGAAACACCTAAACTTTTAGCTTTGTCTCTATCAATAGTAATTACCAATTCGGGTTTATTGAACTTTAAATTTACATCAAACCCTTGGAAAGTTTTATTAGCCGATACTGCTTCAATAAACTTTGGTAAGTATTGTTGAATTTTACTAAAATCTTGATTTTGTAAAATGAATTGAACGGGTAAACCAGCACGCGAACCACCTGAACCATTGATGGTTTGATCTTGAATTACAAATGATTTAGCATCAGGAAAATTCTTTAAATTTCGGGTTAGCATATCAGCTATTTGTTGTTGAGAACGTTTGCGTTCATCAGGGTCGTTTAATATGATTCGGTTAAAACCAGTATTTACCGCTCCACTTCCCACAAAACCGGGTGCTGTAACCGAGATAATAATTTTCTTTTCAGGAACTGAATCTAAAATTAATTGGGTAATTTTATCTTGGTAATTATCCATAAACTCGTATGATGCACCTTCGGGAGCTGTGGAACTGATGCGCATTACACTTCTATCATCAAGCGGAGCCAACTCACTTTGAATGGTATTTCCAATTAAAAATATTAAGCCAAATGAAATTACAATTATTACCAATGCCAACCATTTACGTTCAAAAAAAGCATCTAACGATTTTTTATAAGCATTGTTTAATCCTTCAAAAAGCGGTTCGGTTTTTATATAAAAATTACTGCGTTTTTTATGGTCTTTTCTAGTTAAAAATACATTTAACATAGGCGTTAATGAAAGTGAAACAAAAGCAGAAATTAATACCGCACCAGCTACCACCACACCAAACTCACGGAATAACCTACCCACAAAACCTTGTAAGAAAATAATGGGTAAAAAAACCACTGCCAACGTAATAGAAGTAGAAACTACAGCAAAAAATATTTCGTTTGAACCTTTAATAGCTGCTTCGCGAGGTGAAAGACCTTCTTCTATTTTCTTAAAAATATTTTCAGTTACCACAATACCATCATCAACTACCAAACCTGTAGCTAACACAATGGCTAATAAGGTTAAAATATTGATAGAAAAACCTGCCAAGTACATGATAAAAAATGCACCAATCAGCGAAACAGGAATATCAATTAATGGTCTAAAAGCAATTAACCAATCTCTAAAAAATAAGAAAATAATTAATACAACTAGTATGAAAGCTATTAATAAAGTTTCCTTTACCTCGGTAATAGATGTTTTGATAAACTTGGTATTATCAATGGATACATTCAGTTTAAAATCTTTGGGAACTTCTTTCTTAATTTGCTCGAAACGTTTGTAAAACTCATCGGCTATTTCTATATAATTGGCACCTGGTTGAGGTACAATGCCCAAACCAATCATTGGAATACCTGATTCTTTTAAAATAGTCTCCTCGTTTTCTGCTCCAATAATGGCATAACCAACATCTTTTAACTTAATGGTTTTGGTATCATCGGCTTTAATAATTAAGTTATTAAATTGTTCTTCAGTTGTGAATTTACCAACCGTTTTTACTGTTAACTCTGTGGTATTTCCTTCAATTTTACCTCCCGGAAGTTCCACATTTTCTCTGTCTAAAGCTTGTTTTACATCCAAAGCAGTAATTCCTAAAGCTGAAAGTTTAGCAGGATTTAACCACAAACGCATGGCATAACGTTTTTGCCCCCAAATTTGAATGGTACTAACTCCTGGAATGGTTTGTAGTTTTTCTAACAACACATTTTCGGCATAATCACTTACCTGTAATTGGTTTTTATTATCGCTCTGAATGGTCATACCCAAAATAGCATCTGAGTTTGCATCGGCTTTACTAACAACAGGAGGTGCATCAATATCTTGCGGTAATTGCCTAACGGCTTGCGAAACTTTATCGCGTACATCGTTTGCAGCTTCTTCTAAATTGGCATCTAAATTAAACTCTACAGTAATATTACTGGTTCCTAAATTACTAGCTGACGAAATAGAACGAATACCCGCAATTCCATTAATTGATTTTTCTAATGGCTCAGTAATTTGAGATTCAATAATTTCGGCATTGGCACCAGTATAACTTGTTCTTACCGTTATGATTGGTGGATCGATGGAAGGAAATTCCCTTACACCTAAATATTTATATCCAATAGCACCAAATAATACAATGGCTATTGACATAACCGTTGCTAATACTGGCCTATTGATACTTAAACTTGATAAACTCATTTTAGTTATTTATTGATTTGGAGATTTAGTGATTTGTAGATTGTTAAATTGTTGGATTGCTCATTAATGAATTGCCACATGGCTTTAGCCTGTGGAATTAAAGATTAATTGTTGTTTAGTTAAATTTTTTATTTCTCATTTCCCGCATCTCAATTCGCATTTTTGTCATTTCGCATTCCGCAATAATTCATCATTCAACATTTAAAATTTCACTTTAACTCCTTGTTTCATTTGAATAATTCCACTTACAATTACCGAATCACCAGTTTTTAAACCATTTACAATTTCTACATTTGATTCGTTTCTTCCCGCTACTTCTACTTTTTGTTCAACAGCTGAATCGCCTTTTACCACAAATACTTTTTGCCCTTTTAAAATAGGCACCACTGATTGTGTTGGAATTAAAAACACACCTTCTTTATCGTTCAATGGCACATTTACTTTGGCAAATAATCCAGGTAAAAGCACACCATTGCTATTTTCGCAAATGGCTCTTAAAACCACATTTCTATTTACTACATCTACCTTTGGTTCAATGGCATAAATTTTAGCTTTAAAAGTTTTTTGAATTCCTTCAACTGTAAAATTAATTTCTGTACCATTACTAATTTGTGCTACGTATCTTTCAGGAACAGAAAATTCAATTTTTATCCTATCAATTTTTTGGATAGAAGCAATTTTAGAAGCCGAATTAACAAACGAACCTTCGCTTACATATTTTAAACCTATTTTACCATTAAAAGGAGCCACAATTTCGGTATGCTTGATACTTTCTTTTAGTATTTCAATATCAGCGTTTATTGAATTCAAGTCGGTAAGCGATAAATCATAAGCTTCTTGGCTAATTCCACCTTTATCTAACAATTGTTTATTGCGTTTTTCAGTTTCTTGTTTCAGCTTTTTGTTAATCAATGCTTTGTTTAACTGCGCTTGTAAATCGCCATCATAAATTTTGATAAGTTGTTTGCCTTTTGCCACTACAGCACCTTCGGTAAAACCAATTTTAGTAATTCTACCTTGCGTTTCAGCATGTAACTCCACTTCTTCATCAGCCATAATATTACCAATGGCTTGCACTGAGCTTGATACATTTTGTTTTTGAGCAACTACCACACTTACTTTTATTGGGGCTGCCACAGGCTTGCCACCTTTTGCACCTGAAGTTCCTGTTTCAGTTTTAGGAAAAATTTTAGGATAGGCCAACAATGCTACTACGGCTATAATTACTGAATAAGTTATAATTTGTTTTTTGGTCATGTTTATTGTTTAAAATTATAATAAGCTTCTATTTGCTTACATTATTTGATTTTACATATTTTAATTCGTAGTACTCGGCAGGTAAACCAGAAATGTTTTCGAGCATTCGGTTAAGCATTTCAAAAAATAAAGTTTGTTCTTGCTCAGTAAAGTTTTTAAAAGCCGAATTGTTTACCAAATTAAACACTTCGTTTATTTTAGGTAAATAAGTCTTGCCTTTTTCGGTGCAAACAATCATGTGCTCTCTTCTGTCAAGTGTGTTCTTTTCGCGAATTACCAATCCTTTTTCGGTTAAATAATCAATAATGCGAACAATGCTTGCTTTATCAATATCAAAATATTTGGCTAAACATTGTTGGGTAATTTTTTCATGATTACCAATAACCATTAATACATAATAGTATTTATCAAAATCAAAATTAGCAAAATGAGTAATTGCAGCACCGTAATAGGTTTTGGCCAAAAGGGTAAATTTATAGGCCAATGGAGTACCTTGATCCGATTTACAGTTTTTTTTATCATCCATTTGTGACTTCAAATATAGTTGAATTAATCAATAGTTGACAAAATCAACTATTGTTAACCTAATTTTTACAAATCATAAAAAAAGCCTTCCATTTTTCAATGGAAGGCTTTTTTTTTTAGCTTTTGCTAAACTATTTAATATTAATTGCAGTAGCCAAAACTTTTATTTCTGTTTTGCCATTGTTTGTTTCTTTAACAGCTTTACCTGTTATAGTAGCTATTTTACCTTCAATGTTTTTTGGTAATACAAACGCTTTTTTTTCTATTTCTATAAATAAAGCCTCACCACCTTTGTTTTCTAAAGTAAGCCAACAACCTTCGCCTTTGCATACTTTTTCAATAGTACCTGTTACATTAACATTAGCTTCTGTTTGAGTTTGTAAAATATTCAATACATCACTCACGGTTTTTAACGAATCGGTTTTTACCTCAGCTCCAAAATTACCTGAGGAAGGTAATTTTGACCTTGAATCGTTTCCGCAAGCTATTAAGCTTAATACCATTGACAAAACTAAAATGCTGTTTTTCATGCTTTGCAATTATAATAAAATTAGTTATTTACAATATCCATTTCATCAACAATGTGTTTTGCACCTGCGTATTTTTCAATAACCCAAAGTACATAACGAATGTCAACATTGATGGTTCTTTGTAGTTTTTTATCAAAAATTACATCACCAGCCATAGCTTCAATATTACCATCAAAAGCTAAGCCGATTAACTGACCTTTACCGTTTAATACAGGCGAACCTGAATTACCACCAGTAATATCATTATCAGTTAAAAAGCAAACAGGCATATAACCTTTGGCATCAGCATATTTGCCAAAATCTTTTTGTTTGTAAAGTTCTAACAATCTAGCAGGTAAATCAAACTCTGAATCACCAGCTTTGTATTTTTTTACCATACTTTCCATGGTGGTATAGTAATTTACTTTAGCATCATTTCTTTTATCTGCCGGTAAAGCACGCACTTTTCCGTAAGTTAAACGTAAAGTAGAATTAGCGTCAGGATATTGAATAGTAGCTAATTTTGACTCTCTTAAACCTTCAACCAACATGCGGTATGAAGCCAAAAAGTCGTTTTGAGCTTTAGTTACCTCATCTGTTCTATAACCTAAATGTGTAATTAAATCATTTGATAAGGCATAGATTGGATCGTTTGTTACTTGGCCTTTTGAAGGTGCATCTAAAAATGCCATCAATTTTTCCTCTGATGTAAAAATACTCGTGGTAAAAATTGCATTTACATAAGCATCAAAATTTTTACCCATAGCAATTACTGAAGGAGCTAATGGATAACCAACTGATTTAGCGCTATATAATGCTAACTGTGCTTTTAAAATATCTTTTTCTGCGGGTAAGTGCATTTCTTCAAAAAACGATTTTACTTCAGCTACCATCTCAGGTTTCATTTTTTCTTTGCCAGCTGCATCGGCTGCAGCATAATTAGCTAATTGTTTACCAAAACCTCTTGAAATAAATCCAAACGATGATGTTCTTAACAATTGTTGTAAGTAATTATCGTGGCGAGCTTTTTCGTTGGTAAGTTTGTAGTAAGCGTTAATTTTTTCAACCACAGTTCCGTATTTAGCTTTATTAGCAGGTTTGTTAGCCCAAGCATTAAATTTAGTTTCTTGCTCAGCTTTTGATTTTGCAGTTCCAAATTTGGTTAAAGCATCAATCATACCTTGACGGTTTTTCCAATAATTAGCTACACCGGCATATTTTGAAGCATAAATCAAGTTCAATTTATCATTTTGAATCATGTATTTTTTCATGTTATCCATACCAGTTTTTGAACCTTCAACCCAAGCTGGATAAGCAAATTTTACATTTTGTTCAATTCCACCAGCAGGCATCCAACGATTAGTTCTTCCAGGATAACCTAAAATCATAGCAAAATCGTTTTCTTGAACACCACCCGTATTTACTGTTAAATATTTTTTAGGTTTTAATGGCACATTATTTACTGAATACTCAGCAGGATTACCATTAGCATCAGCATAAATTCTAAACATAGAAAAATCGCCTGTTTGACGAGGCCATTCCCAATTATCAGTGTCGCCACCAAATTTACCAATACTTTCAGGCGGGGTACCTACAAAACGCACATCTTTGTAATCTTGGTAAACAAAATAGTAAAACTCATTTCCTTGAAAAAAAGAACGAACCGATACAGTGTATTTTCCACCTTCATTATTTTCTTTTTCAATTATAGCTATTTCTTCCATTATGGCTTTATCTCTATCAGCTTCTGACATTTGAGGATTTACTTTTGCCAAAATTCTTTTGCTTACATCGTCCATTCTCACGAAGAACCTTACGAATAAACTTTTAGGTTTTAATTCTTTATCTTTTGATGAAGCCCAGTAACCGTTTTTTAAATAATTAGCTTCGGGAGTTGATAATTCAGCAATTGCATCATATCCACAATGGTGATTAGTTAATACCAAAGCATTTTTTGAAATTAACTCGGCCGTGCATCCTCCATTAAATTGCACTATTGCATCTTTTAAAGAGCTATTATTAATAGCATAAATTTCTTCTGCTGTTAATTGAAGACCCATTTTCTCCATATCACGGTGGTTTAATCTTTTGATAGACATTAAAAACCACATGCCTTCATCGGCCTTTGATACTTCTACACCCAGTATCATTAAAAGTAGTAAACTTGTAATTATTCTTTTCATTTTTGTAATAAATTTGTTTAATGGGTGGCGAATGTAAAAATTATTTACAGTACACTTAAATTTTTTTTACAAAAGGGAAATTAATCAGTTAATTGGATTGTAAAGAAACCAATTAAGCAATGTTTTAATTTGCCATTAGTAAAGAATTTTTCAAATTATAAAACGTTAATTAATTATATTCATTAGCTACGTTCAATTTACCTTTGGCAAAATCAGCTGCAAAGTCAATAAACACTTTGTAAGCTTGGGTAAATGTAAATTTATTTTCGCCCGTTTTTTCAATGATATTCCTGCGATTTAAAGTAGTATAAAATTGTTTTCTACTAAAGGCATCTTTCAT
>JBIIBC010000036.1:0-27250 GCA_044239605.1 Bacteroidia bacterium
GCTAATCTTATCGCTGCAAAACCTCCATTTACATTAGCTATAGTTAATGGTAAAGTATTCCTAACAACATTACCGGAAATTGTTGAATTAGAAACCGTTTGTAAATATATTCCAGATAAATTTGAGCCTGTTCCTCCTATACCTGCAAAATTTGTTGCATTAATTGGATTTGAATAATTACCTATTATGTTATTGACAACATTTATCCCTGTATCTTGTGAAGGAAATGCTGTTGAGTTTGTAGGGAATCCTCTATGATAAATACCATTTTGAACAGCCAAAATCAGGTTATTTACATAACTAATATTATAATTAGTTCCAATTGCTGAATTTTGCGGAGTTGCTGTTGAGCCTCCAAAATAAATACCTGCGTATGTGTTAATAGCAGTAGCAGTAGAATTACCAACGACATTACAATTCATTATTGACACATTTCTAATTCTATTAGAAGCTGCACCTGAAGCAGGAATAATATCAATTACTCTTGCAGTTGATGTTGTTGAGGTTCCCATACTGAATGTTAAACTTCTTTGGTTATTACCTGAGTTACCATCAATAGTAAAATTTGTACTCCCAAAAATTCTAAATAAACTTCCATTTGGTGCAATAACAGCTGCCGTTGATATTGTAAAACTTAGACCAGCATTAGGTTTTAAGACAACAGGTCTTGTTGCACTCATATTAGGATAACCTGCACCTGTAGTTGCACCAACTTGGATAGAAGAAGGCTCTATTCCTGAGTAACCTTGGTCTAAAAGTATTGTAACGGTTCCTTGCGACTGAGTTACATCAATACCAAAGGTGTTTAAATACGTAATTGCCCCTGAATTTCCAGTACCAGATAAATTAACAAAAGTGTCAATTGGAGCTACTTGATCAACCTGACCATTTACTACATAAGTTTTACCGCCTGCAAATCCTTGAGCAAAAGCATTGCTAGCCGAAAGCCCAATAAATACAGTTAAGTAGAAACTTAGCTTAACGTAAAAATTAGTAAATTTTGATTTCATATATTTATTTATTTTGTTTTTATTTAAAATAATTCAGTTAGCTAAAATAGGTATTTAATCCTTTTAACCAAACTATCCAAGTTAAAATTACATTTTTTTTATCTTTAATGCTGATAATAAAGCCTTTGTGGTTTATCTTTTTCACGCCAAATAAACCCTCTCAATCTCAACTCTTCAGGTTTTAATTCATCTAATGGATACATGAAACCTTCTGGACTGTTAATGAAAACACCTTTACTAATTTTTTTATTGGCAAAATAAAACTCCATTTCACTACAATCAATCTTATTAATTCCTATATAATTTAAGCTATCTTCTTTAGCATAATAAATACTCTGCCCATTACCATAAACTCTCAAGTATTTTATATTGTTACTATCTAAAATACCTTTCATATTTTTACCTTTTACTTGGTTATAGTGAGGGCCTTTTTCATTGGAGATTAAAAAAGAGTTGCTCCTTAAATGAAAGGAATCTAATCTACTATTATTTATATAAAAGTGTATCGTGTCGGCTGTAATTTGGTTCAAGCCATTCCAAATTATTGGTGATGAAAACATGGATAAAGTAGAATCCGATTTTGCATAAACTAAACTATCGCAAACTCCTAGAATATCCGACTTAAATATTTTCACTTTCCGGTAGGCCTTGATAAATTCTTTTTGCTTTAATTTTTTGTCGGCTTGTAATAGAAATAATGTATCAGCATATAAAAACATACTATCTTTTTTATCCATAATCATTAAGCCATAAGGATTTTGTGTTACATAGGTTTGTTTTGTTTTACCATTCATTACACCAAGGTTACCATAAAGTGTAATTTTTTGAATAGAGTCGTACAATTCTAAATTGCGGTATGCACGACCAATATTATTCTTTCTGTCATAAAACAAACTATCGGCTTTTAAAACTTTATTTTCGGTATATAAAACCGCATTTTTACTAAACTGACTGATTTCCTTTTTGGTATCGTACCAACCATTTTCGCACACAATTTTATCTTTAGAACTCTTAATTACCGTTGGCCCATAAAAATAAGAAACCTTGGTAATTGTGTTATACATTAAGGTATCGCTTTTCATGTTATAATCAGGATTGGTTAAGACTACATTTTTTTTAAAAAAAAAGTTTTTAGTTCTACTTTGGTAATAACCTTGTTGGCTGGTTAAATTATTTTTATCAGAAATAATCAAACCATTATTTAAATAATACCCAACATTATTCACCATATCAAAATCTAATTGACTGGTAGTTAAAGTCATTGATTTATCATACATTTTCACATTGCCTTCCATAAATGCATGTTTGGAATTCCCATCGTATTTTAAATAATTCCCATCCATTCTTATGCTATCATTATGGTTAATACGCACATTACTGTATGCCTTTACCATGTTTGAATCATCATATAAAATGGCTGAATCGCAATACATTAAAGTATTTTCTTGTTTTAAAACTACATTACCTGAAAGTTTTTTAGAATTACCAATTGGAGTTACCTGTCCTTCAAACAAATCGGCCCCAACAATTTCTACTTTACTTTTGGTTTGGGCTAGTAATAATTGACTCATTGCAAACAATACAATGAAAATTTTAAATTTAGTGGCAAAATATTGCATGGTTCAAAACTATTAAATTTTTAATTACAGCATAGCTTAAATATAATATTATGCTTAAATAGTTGTAAAATTACACCATAAATTATACCAAGTTAAAATACAAATGATTGAAGCATTTCAAAATTTTGTCAAAAAAGAAAAGTTAATAACTGATAATGAAACGGTTTTACTCACTGTTAGTGGTGGAATTGATTCTATGGTTATGCTGCATTTATTTATTAAAAGCGACTATCAATTTGCTGTTGCTCATTGCAATTTTGGGCTGAGAGGAACTGAAAGCGATGGTGATGAAAAACTTGTAAAACATTTTTGCAATAAAAATAATATTATATTTTATGCCAATAAATTCGACACAATAAAATATGCTGCTGAAAATAAAGTTTCAACCCAAATGGCAGCGCGCAAACTGCGATATGAATGGTTTAATGAGCTAAGAACAAAACATAATCTTCAATTAATTGCTACTGCACACCACCAAAACGATGTAGCCGAAACCATGTTGATTAATATAACACGAGGTACTGGCATTAGTGGACTGCATGGTATTTTCCCTAAAAAAAATAATATAATCAGGCCATTACTTTTTACCAATAGAAACCAAATTGAAGCATACGCTAAAGCAGAAAACATTTCATTTAGAGAGGATAGCAGCAACAAAAAAACAGACTATTGGCGCAATAAAATTAGACTTGAGGTTATTCCTAAATTAGCATCATTAAATGAACAGGTAATTGATAATTTTTATGAGTTAAGTAATAGGATAAAAATTGATGAAAAATTGCTACAAGAAAAACTAAACGACCTAAAAAAAGCTTATGTAAAAAACCAAAAAGGACTGCTTTATATTGACATCAAAGTCAAACAACATTATGCTTCAAAAACTATATTATTTAATGTGTTAAATGAATTGGGTTTTACTGAAAATGACATAATGCAATTATCAGAAAACCCTAACATTTCAATTGGTGCTATTTTCGATTCAAAAACACACCAATTACTAGTTGATAGAAAATACTTTGTAATAAAAGAAAAAGAAGTTGAAGTGATCAATCAAACTATTGAAATTAGCAAAACAACCATTCAGTTTCAAAGCAATATGGGACTCATTCATTTTGAAACTTTAAGCGAATACCCAAAAGTATTTGAAAAAAACTGTTTGTACTTAGATAAAGTTAAAACAGGAAACGAGTTTGTATTACATACTTGGCAGCAAGGCGACCGCTTTAAGCCCCTTGGTATGCAAGGAACTAAGCTAGTAAGCGATTATTTAATTGATAAAAAAATTAACCAATTTGAAAAAGATAAATGTTTGGTTTTAACGAGCAAAACTACCAATCAAATTGCAGCAGTAATTCCTTACCAAATTAGCAACGATTTTAAAATAAATGAGAAAACGAAAAGTGTTTTGAAGATAACTGTAAAATAAACTTAAAGCCTTCCATTATGAGCTAAAAGACCGTCTTTGGTGGCCAAGTAGCTGTAGGCGTGCATATCGTCACTATCAAAAATAAAGCTTTTTACATAATCTTGTTTTTGTTCGTCAAAACGCATGGCAACCACCATTTTTTTAGCAATTAAATGCTTTAAACAATCAGCTACTATTTTAGGTGGCGCATCCACTTCTTCTTGTATTTTGCTAAATGGTTCTACAAAATATAAAACGTTTAAAATATCAAAATCTATTTCGCTTAATTCGTATTGCATAAAAAATTATTTATGGGTTCTACCCTTCCAATTATAAGTTCCAAAATTAGCCCAAATGCCAATAATTATTACATATAAAACATGAAATATTTCGGCAAGAGGTAATAATAAAATAAGTTTAGTTTTACCAAAAAGTTTTAAAATGGTGACTAAAAAAATACCTTCAATTAATGTTTTAAATATTATTTGATTCAATGCCAAATGCCAATCAATAAAAAGATTTACAACGATGCTTATATTGTAAAAATAAGCCATAATAAGAATAAAAGTAATGTACCTGTTTTCGTATTTAGTACTTTTACTTACCCAGCGTTTGCGTTGCTCTGTAAGTTGACTTAAAGTACCATTTGCACCTGTTAAAACTATGGATTCTTTTTGGTGCAAAAACTGAACTTGATTGGGATATTTTTTAAATATTTTATGCATTAAAAATTCATCATCTCCACTGATTACATGCAAATTATCGGCATAACCATTTACTTCAAAAAATACCTTTTTTTCAAATATTAAATTAGCCGCGCTACACATGTTTGGATATTTTAACTCCATTGCCGCAGCCCCCACTCCTACTAAGCCAGCAAACTCTAATGCTTGCAGTTTTTCAAATATATTTTTTGCCGCAAATTCAACAGGAGCATATACCATTTTTGCTGAAGAAATATTGATAAATTGATTGATGGTTTTTAACCAATTATTACCTCGTGTACAATCAGCATCTGTTAAAATAATATAATCAAATTTTGCCAATTCAATTCCTTTGGTAATGGCTTGTTTTTTATTATTTATTTTTTCAAAATCTGCTAAATCTATTATAGATATTTGGTCCCGATTTATTGGGATTAAATTTTTAATTTTGAATTGATTAATAAACGCTAATGTATCATCAGTTGAATGGTCATTAATTACAATAATTTCAAATTTATCTGAAGCATAATTTTGCTTGATAATTGACTGTAAACATTGACTAATAAACCCTTCTTCATTTCTAGCTGAAATAACTATAGAAAAGGTATTTTGAACATTAGAAGTAGGTAAATTATTTTGCCTCTTAGTACGCAAAATAATTGCCAATAATCCTACATAAAAAAAGACTATCAAACAGCAATAAAAGGCAGTTAAAGAATATGAGGTTATTGTCCAATAAATCATTTAAAACTAAATTTATGTTTTAAAATAAATACCAAACCCAAAAGTGCTGGCACCATCATATTAATTACCCAAAGCGAGTATGCCGATAGCAAAACTCCTAAATCAAAAGCATGACTGCCATTACTCAATTCGCTAAAAACAAAAAGAGCACTTGCTCCACGTAAACCAATATCAAGCAAGAAAAAACTTGGCACCACCGATTGAATACAAAAAACGGCAATAACACCGATAAAACTATTTGTTAAACCAACATTTACTCCAAAAAATTGAAGCAAAAATACATATTGGAATAAAAAAACAGCATAACGCAAAGCAGAAATTAAAAACACTTTGGTTAGTTGAGTTTTAGTATAGGATTTAAAAACAATTACATATGGCTCAATTTTAGAGAAAAAACGAAACCTTGACAGTGCATTGTAAACCAAATCAATTCGAATAAATCCAAATATTACCACAGCGTGCATTACTATAAATGCTAATGCAATGTATTTCCAATAAATAAAAACGTAAAAATCGGCCTTTGATAAAAAAGCAAGTAGTGCATACATACCAAAAATAGCCGTAACCAAAGATTGGGCAGTGTGACCAATAACGGTAACTAATGAACCTTTGATTTTATTGAGTGTTTTTAAATGAATAACCCTTCCGGCAAAATCTCCAATTTGATTTGGGGTAATAATACTTAAAGTAACGCCAGAAAAGACGGCCTTTAAAGCATCCAAAAATTTTATTTCTTCAAACTGATTGATTAATAATTGCCATTTTAAAGTTTCTAAACCCCAATTTAGAAATAACAACAATACCGCAAAAACTAAAAAAACAGTATTTTGAAATGAAAAATCAAATTGAAAAACAGCAACTTTTTCATCTATTTTATAGGCAACCAATAGTTTATATAAAATAAAAGCAACTGTAAAAAATGCTAACGCAATTTTCAAGTAAGTAATCCATTTTTTATGTGTGAGCCAAAACTGTTTCAAGCCAATATTTATTTGCCTTTAAGGCAGGCAATTTATATAATTTTATTTGATTGCATTTGTTTTTAAAATATATTTGAGATTTTAAAACAAGAAATGGGTTTTATATTTTATTTACTACTAGGTGTTGCCATTATGTTTGGAAGCCGAGTTTGGCAACAAAAGTACTTTGCACAATTAACTGATGAGCATAAAGCAATATTGGCTCAATTGTTCAATAAGCGAAGTAACATCAATTTATATGTAGGAATTGCTGCAATAATTTTGTTTTTAATCATTACATTTTTCGATTTATTGAATTTTAGACTTGCTATTTTAACACTAGTTTTAATCAATGTACTAGCAACTGTTATTCCAATGAATATAAATTATAATAAAATGGTGAAGAACAACTTACCTATTAGCTTTACCAATAATTATATTTTTGTATCAATACTGCGCGTATTAGGAACTATTGTAATTTTCTCTTATGTATTGTTTGAGAATCAAAATTTTTAATGGAAAACGAAAACATAAAAGAATTTGATAGAATAATTCTTGGCATTGACCCTGGAACCATTGTAATGGGTTATGGCATTATTGGTATCAATAAAAAACAAGTTAGTTTAATTACACTTGGCGTACTTCATTTAGAAAAATATGATGATTATGCCATGAAATTGAAGAAAATTTTTGAACGAACAGTTGGTTTAATTGATGAATTTAAACCCGATGAAATGGCTATTGAAGCTCCCTTTTTTGGTAAAAATGTACAATCCATGTTGAAACTAGGAAGAGCGCAAGGCGTTGCCATTGCTGGTGCTATGAGTCGCGAGTTAGCTGTAAATGAGTATTCTCCCAAAAAAATAAAACAATCAATTACTGGAAATGGAAACGCTACTAAAGAACAAGTAGCAGGTATGTTGGAACATATTTTAAAATTCAAATACGACTCCAAGTTTTTAGATGCAACCGATGGATTAGCAGCTGCCTATTGCCATTTTATGCAAAAAAACTTAGGTATTGAAACAGCTAAAACCAAAGCAAAAATTCCAGCTAAAAAAAAGGCTACCAGTTGGGATGCATTTGTAACAAATAATCCTAATAAAATTAAGAAATAAACCGTTTATAAAACTATTTGTTGCTTTATAAAATTATTAAACAAAACATAACCTAAACTTAAAAAACCAGTTATAATAAATATTGAAAACTATTGTTAGTTTGATATATTTGCTATGAAAATGAAAATACGTTATTCAGCCATACTGTTGGTATTATTGTTAGCCTTTGGCAATATTGCCAATGCACAAAATAAAGATGAGCAATTGGCTGCGCAATTTTTTTCCAATGCTGAATACGATAAAGCTGCTGATTTATACGAAAAACTGCTGAATAAAAACATCAACTCATTTTATTTTTACGATAATTTATTACAATCTCTCATCAAATTAAAACGTTTGGATGATGCGGAATCACTTTGTAAAAAAATGTTTCGCAAAACCAATTCTCCTTACTTTTCGGTTGATATTGGATTTATTAATAACCTAAATAACAAGCCAGAAAAGGCAATTAAACAATTTGATGAGGTTGTAAAAAAACTTATTCCTAATCAAGATAAAATTCAAGAGACTGCCAATGCTTTTGAAAAACGCAATGAAATTGATTATGCCATAAAAACATATACCAATGGCCGCAAATTACTTGGTTACAATGCTGTGTTTAATAATGAACTAGCTGCACTTTATGCTAAAACAAAACAAATGCAGTTAATGATAGATGAGTATTTAAGCAGTGTAGAACAAAACCCTGTAAACAGTGAGGAAATTCAAGGATTATTGCAAAATAATATTCAACTACCAACTGACTTTGAATTACTTAAAAATGCACTCATAAAAAAGATTAAAGCTAATACCCAAACTGATGCATTTTATGAAATGCTAATTTGGTTTTATGTGCAACGTAAAGATTTTGACAATGCACTGATACAAGCCAAAGCCATGGACAAAAGGCTGAAAGAAGAAGGCCGAAAAATGATGGATTTAGGCTATTTGGCCATTAGCAATGAAAAATACGATGCAGCCATTAAACTGTTTAACGAAGTAGTACTTTTAGGCAATAATAAAGCTTACTATTTAGCTGCAAAACTTGGGGTTTTAGAAGCAAGCAATAAAAAACTCTTAAGCAATGCCAATTTAAGTTTATTGGATTTACAGAACTTAGA
The DNA here is from genome assembly GCA_044239605.1 of Bacteroidia bacterium. GTDB lineage: Bacteria > Bacteroidota > Bacteroidia > UKL13-3 > UKL13-3 > JAAFJM01. The sequence goes on from JBIIBC010000036.1 coordinate 8,660, forward strand.
AAAAACCTATTTGGCTTTTTTAACAGAAAATGGTAAGACCTATTACACAGCGCCTAGTATGCGCGATTTAGCTAAACTTTATGCCTTTTATTTAAATGATATAGACAAAGCAATTAATTGCCTCAACGAAATATTAGCATTACCAGGATTAGAAACTTATTTTACGGCTGAATGTAAACTTGAACTTGGCGATTTGTACGTAATAAAAGGCCAACAGTGGGATGCTATGTTGCTTTACGGGCAAGTAGATAAAGACTTTTTAGAGCATCCGCTTGGGCAAGAAGCAAAATTACGTAATGCCAAATTGAGTTTTTATTTAGGCGAATTTGAATGGGCCAAAGCACAGTTAGATATTTTAAAAACAGCCACCACTCAGTTGATTGCAAACAACGCATTGGAGCTTTCATTATTGATTCAAGACAATACAGTTGACTCAAACGAAGATGCGCTGAAATTATTTGCAAAAGCAGATTTAAACTATCAGCAAAATAAATTTACTGAAGCCTTTCAAACTTTAGATTCGATTATTTTATTGTTTCCAAAACATGCTTTAACCGATGATATAGCATTTAAAAAAGGCCAAATTTATGCTAAACAAAAAAAATATGAAGAAGCTATAAAGCAATACAATATTGTAATCAATGAATACGGCTCAGATATTTTAGGAGATAACGCATTACTTAACCTTGCACTCATTTATGATAAAAATTTAAATAACCCCGCTGAAGCTAAAAAACAATATGAAAAATTTATTGAAACTTATGGCAGCAGCATATTTATAAACGAAGTACGCAAACGCTATCGCCAGTTAAGAGGCGATGTATTAAACTAATAGAACAAAAAATGATAGTATATAACGTAACCATTAATTTAGACCACGATATTCACGATGAATGGGTAAAATGGATGAAAGAAAAACATTTAAACGATGTAATGGACACAGGCATGTTTACCAGTTATAAGTTTTTAAAATTACTTAGTAAACAAGAAGACGAATTGGGTGAAACCTACGCTATTCAATACTTTGCGCCAAGCATGGAACATTACGAGCGTTACCAAACCGAGTTTGCTCCAAAATTACAAAAAGATGGACGCGATTTATTTGGCGAAAAATTCCATGCATTCAGAACATTACTTCAAGAGGTATAATTTAAACAAAACTATTTTATGAAAGCAATTATTCCTGTTGCAGGAATTGGTACTCGATTGAGGCCACATACACATACACAACCAAAGGCGTTAATTCCAATTGCAGGTAAACCAATTTTGGCGCATATTGTAGATAATTTAATTGATGCAGGCATTAATGACTTTGTTTTTATTATTGGTTATTTAGGTGATAAAATTGAAGAATATATCCAAAAAAATTATCCTACAATAACAACCAATTTTATAATCCAAACTACAGGCAAAGGTGTTGGGCACGCTATATGGTTAGCCAAAGAAAATATTTTAAAAGACAACAGTGAAATATTGATTGTTTTTGGAGATACCATTGCCGATGTTGACTTGAAAAAAGTAATTGCAGAGCCTCATAACATGTTAGGCATTAAAAAAGTGGAAGACCCTCGCCAATTTGGAGTGGCAGAGGTTAATAATGAAGGTTATATTACCAAAATGGTAGAGAAACCTGCCATTCCAAAATCGAATTTGGCTTTGGTTGGTATTTATAAAATAAAAGACAGTCATGCTTTATTGGAGGCATTAGATACTAATATTAGCCAAAAGAAAACAACTCATAACGAATTCACTTTAACCGATGCCATGATGAACATGATTGACCATGGTTTGAAGTTTAAAAGTTTTGACGTTGCCAATTGGTTTGATTGCGGTAAAAAAGATATTTTATTAGAAACGAACTCTACCCTATTGAAGCGTTTAAACTACGACACCAGTAAATACAAGTTTGAAAATACAATCATTATTCCACCAGTTTTTATTGGTGATGATTGTAAAATTTCTAACTGCATAATTGGACCAAATGTATCGGTAGGCGAAAATGCCATTTTAAATTATGGTATTATCAAGGACAGTATTATTGGGCCTTATGCTCAAATAGAATATGCTATTTTAGAAAAATCGTTGATTGGAAATGATGCTACCCTATGCGGAAACAAGCAAAGTTTAAATATTGGCGATAGCACAGAAATAAATTTTGGATAGTACTTGATTTATGGCTTAATAATTGCAAAAGGAGTAAAAACACTCAAAAAAATTGACAAAGAAAAATAATAATTACATTAACAATAGCATTTGGATGCTAGCTGAAAAAGCCTCACGCATTATTTCAGGAATTTTGGTAGGCGTATTGGTAGCCCGTTTTTTAGGAAAAGAACAATTTGGTATAATTAGCTATGCATTGAGTGTATTAAGTATCTTTACTGTATTTTCTACATTGGGGTTAGATGGCATTGTAGTTAGAGAACTTATAACCGAAAAAGACAAAAAATACGAAATACTTGGGACCACCTTTTGGATGCGTTTTATAGGTTCGTTATTTGTAGTGTTAACAGCCACGTACTACTCATCTATGCGCGACCCAAGTGACAGTACTTGGATAGTTTTTTTAGTTTCTATAGCTGTTGTTTTCCAGTCATTTAGTGTTATTGATTTTTACTTCCAGTCGGAGGTAAAGGGCAAGTTTACTGCAATAATTCAAATTATTACTTTGGTACTTTCAGCCATAGTAAAATTGGTGTTAATTTATTTAGAATCACCTTTAACTTGGTTTGCAAGTATGGTCATGTTTGAAGCTTTAATAACAGCCATTAACCAACTTTATTTTTATAAAATAAACCAACAAGAAATAAGTAAATGGAAATTTACTTTTACTGAATCCAAACGTTTATTATCGCATTCATGGCCAATTATTATTTCGGCCTTCATGCAAATGATATACCAGCAAGCAGACAAAATATTAATAGCACGTTATTTACATGACATGGGAATGGTTGGTCAGTATGCGGCAGCTACCCGCATCAGTGAAGCATCGTTTTTTATTCCTGTAGCACTTTCAACAGCGTTGTTTCCTGGAATTATCAACAATAGAAACAATAAACCATTACAATTAAAACGCTTAACCCAAATTTATTCATTAATGATTTGGAGCGCCATTTTTATATCAATTGGTGGCTATTTACTTGGTGATATTGTAATTGGGTTTTTATACAAAGATGGCTTTCCGCTTGCGCCCGAAATTTTTAAAATACACATATGGATAACTATTCCAGTATTTTTTGGAACGGCATGGGGCTCGTGGCTTTTAGCATTAAATAAACAACGATTAATTACTGTTTATCAGGTTTTTGTGTTAGTCATAATTTTAGCTTTAGAAATGTATATGATTCCAAAATATGGTATTAAAGGAGCAGCATATAGTGTGGTTTTTGCATATTTGTGTAGCATTTTCGCCATTATGTTTGTTTATAAACCTAAAGAGTCTGCTACCTTATTTTTCTCTTCTTTAAATCCGAAACATTTACTTGATATAGTAAAATATTGGAAAGAAATGAAAGCGAGCAAATAGGCTATTTATTTACTATATTTTTTCATCATTTTAGCAATAATTTCCGCAGTTTCATCCTTGTAATTTACGTTAATTGGTTTGCCATTTTCTAACCACTCGTTTATTTTTAAATAAAAATCGCTTTCCACTTTTTTTACCCTAGTTCCTCCTAATAATTTAAAAGCTTTTGCATTACATTTCTGCTCATATTGGTTAGACATAGGAATACACATTACTTTTTTTCCTAAAAAACTTGCCTCTGCAGGACTTTCGAAACCGCCATTGGTAATTAACCCATTACTACTAGCAAGACTATTGATAAAATCTACATTTAAAACAGGCTTAACCGAGCAGTTTTTTTGTTTATAGGGCTTTTTGGAATGTTTACTAAACACTTCAAATTGCACATTATTTACTTTATTAAAATGTTTCAATAAAAGTTCATCGGCATAGGCTGGCAAGTACACTGCTATATGTTCTTTATTGGTAACTTCCATTTGCCTCACTTCGCTTCTAATTACTGGAGTATGAATAAAACTATCATAAGTATCAAAATGAAAAGCTATTTTATCGGTACAAGGCGCATAATTTTTGAGTACATTTTCAGCAAATTTATCTTTCTTTTTTATACGTGGTGTATGCTTACTTAAAAATGCAGCTTGATGGCTAATTGCTATGCAATTTATTTGATGAATTTTACAAGCCCAAGCAGTTACAGGCTCATAATCATTAATTACAAGATCATATTCCTTAACAGGTATATCATAAATATCTTTGATAAATGTTAGTGGATGCAATTCTTTAAAACTGCTTTTCATATCTATTCCGCCATCTATTCCAAAAACAAATCCCACTCCCTTTAATTTGTATTTTACTGGGTAAGGTAATTGAACATCGGCTTGTGTACCACTAATTAATAAATCCAATTCGCCATATTGCTTTAAATAAGGAATTATTTCTCTAGCCCTGCTTATATGGCCATTTCCTGTACCCTGAATTGCATAAAGTATTTTCATTTAAAATTTATTTAAACCAAGACTGAACATCAATATTAAAAATATATTGCAAAGCAATAATTAAAAATGACCAAAAACTAAGTGATAAAAACATAACCAATTTTATATGCCATTTATTTTTTTCTAATGCCCTACAAATTAAAGTACCAACTGGCATTGAAATTATGGTTGGTGTAACCAATGCTATTCCATATATACCCCAAGTTCTTGAAAAACGAACCATTCTACGTACATTTTTATTTATTTTAATATGAATAATTGTAGCAGGAGGTTTACTTATTTTATTTTTTATAATTAAAATAAAATCCCAAAGGTATAAGTAAATAAAAACGCCTAGCATTCCTCCAAAAACAGTGGTGAGGTAAAATGTTATTGGATTAAAATTATAAGCCAATGCCATACCTAAACCAATAATAAATTTAATGGTACATACTAATGTCACACTGATTATTTGCCACCAATCGTTCATGCTGTTGTTTTAGTTAGCCTCAATATTAGCATTGTTTTTAATAAAATAGATGTAATAATTTTTTTAAAAATCTAACCAAGAATTATCTATTACTTCGTCTTCTGTAATGTTTTGCAGATCAGTACTTTTGTTCTTAGCTGATTTACTTTTACTATTACTTAAAAACCATACATAAGTTATATTAGCAAATAAACTATTACTGCCACTAAACTTAAAATTATTTATTACTTCGTTATCGTTCTGTTTTGTAAATTGAACCTTAGGATTTTGGTTTACTCCTATTTGAAATAACAAAGAACCTTTTTTATTTATCCATCTTAAATCAGCTGTAAGTATGGCGGTTCTGCGCCTTAACATTAAGGTTTGATTGGTGGTATCAACACTTAATTTGTTTTGATATTGGTTTATTCCCCCATTTGGTCTCAACGAAAAGCCGTAAAATAGCGATGGTATTTTGGTTTGTTTTTTCCAATTTAAGCTATAAGGCAAATTTACATTAAGCATTGATTTTTTGCTAGTTTGATACCTAAATCCTAATATAGGTAAAAGCAAAGGTTCACCAAATAAGTAGGTAAATGTAGCACCCACACGGTAAGAAAATTTATTATTTACCTTGCGGTTATACAAAAAAATACCTGCATAGCGCAAGGTAGCATCGGCTAAGGTGTATTCATCTTCGTTGGCAAAAGTAGTTGCAGTTACCAAAAAAGTATTTTTGGCAGAGGTATGAAAAATTCCTAAAAGCGAAAGCTTTAGGTTAATTAAAGTTCGGTCTAAATTATTAGCGCCAAACGATGCTTTGCCAAATTGTAAAGCAGGTAAAACACTTATTTGTTTAAAAGTTAAAGTATTATTTTTAGGCTCATATTTTGAGTACAGTTCGTGTTTATAACCAATAGAAAATTGGCTGAACCTAAAATTATATTCATCATTCAACAATGAATCGTTGTTTTTTAAACGAGATAACGATTGTGTATTAAAAGAAACACTTATGTTATCACCTAAGTGGTTTCGGTTTTGTGCAGTAATAAATTGAAAAGCAAATAACAATACAGTTAGAACAATATATTGCTTTGCACCAAATAAAAATGCCTTATTTAACCAATTGTTAAATAAGGCATTAGTAGTTTCATTTAATTTATTATGCATTAATTAATTGCTTGTAAGCAGTTGCATCTAATAATTCATCTATTTCGGCAGCATTTGAAATATTAACTTTAATCATCCAACCGCTTCCATATGCATCGTTATTTACATTTTCAGGAGCTGCATCTAAATCAGCGTTTAACTCCATTACTTCACCAGAAAGTGGCATAAATAAATCAGAAACAGTTTTTACAGCTTCTACCGTTCCAAAAACTTCGTCTTTAGCCACAGTTTTTCCTTTACTTGGAATATCTACATATACTATATCGCCTAATTCTTTTTGAGCAAAATCGGTAATTCCAATTGTTGCTACATTACCTTCTACGCTTACCCACTCGTGGTCTTTAGTGTATTTTAAATTTTCTGGAAAGTTCATTTTTTAAAAATATTTTTGTTAATTTTATGGCAGCAATTTAAGTTTTTTATTCAAAATCAAAATCAAATTTCAATTAATAAATTAGCCAACTAATATTATTCATTTTTAGTTTTATTGTTGCACAAGCATTTTTAACATGGAAAAGAAATATACATCCTTAAAAGAATTTTATCCTTTTTACCTTAGTCAACATCAAAACACTACTAGCCGAATACTCCATTTTATAGGCACTAGCCTATTTTTCTTTGTATTTTTTGGCGCATTTTTATTTCATAAAATTTCTTTTATGATTTTATGCCCCATAGTGGGATATGGCTTTGCATGGATAGGTCATTTCTTTTTTGAAAAAAACAAACCTGCCACTTTCCAATATCCATTATACAGCTTGGCATCTGATTTTTGGTTGTATTTTGATATTTTAGGGGGTAAGCAAAGTTTTGTTACTAAAAAAGAAAATGAATAATACAGAACTTACTCATCAATTATATTCATAAAAAATAAGGTAAAATATAAAAACACCTTTTACCAAATTACCATTTTTGTGTTTAAAAATATTACAAAAATATATATTAATGGCATTATTATTGCAAACTTAGTTGTTTCCCGATTCGTTTAAATACCATGAAATTAGAAAGCCATAATTTAGTAAAAAGATATAAAAAAAGAACAGTAGTTGATAATGTTTCAATAGAAGTAGAACAAGGCGAATGTGTTGGTTTACTTGGACCAAATGGTGCTGGAAAAACAACTACTTTTTATATGACTGTTGGTTTAATCAAACCTGATTCGGGAACTGTTACCCTTGACAACGAGGATTTAACTGCCATGCCAATGTATAAAAGGGCGCAAAAAGGTTTAGGCTATTTACCTCAAGAGGCTAGTATATTTAGAACCTTAAGTGTAGAAGACAATATCAAAGCAGTAATGGAACTTACTGATATGAGTAAGGAAGAACAACGCGATAAACTAGAATCCCTCATTGATGAGTTTACTTTACATAAGGTACGTAAAAGCATGGGAAATGTATTAAGCGGTGGCGAAAGACGAAGAACTGAAATAGCACGTGCACTTGCAGTAAATCCAAAATTCATTCTTTTGGATGAACCTTTTGCTGGAATTGACCCTATTGCTGTAGAAGATATTCAAGTAATTGTGGCCAAACTAAAACATAAAAACATTGGCATTTTAGTAACTGATCATAATGTGCATGAAACACTTTCGATAGTTGATAGAGCATATTTACTTTTTGAAGGCAAAATATTAAAAGCCGGAACAGGCCAGGAGTTGGCAGATGATGAAATGGTAAGACGCGTTTATTTAGGACAAAACTTTGTGTTAAGATAATCCTAAAACAAAATTCGCACCTAATGAAATTGCATTTAAAAACAAAATTCTTGCCTGATACTAAACCTAAAAGATTGGTTTATTATTTAATAGTATTTTTTGTTTTAAACTTTCATCAGGCCTATTCACAAAAAGACACCAACTATATAGTTCAATTTGAACGTCCTTACAATATTCAATTTAATACTTGGTTAAATAAATTTGATTTTTTCATCAATCCACCTCGATTTTCGAATTCAACTGAATTGATTAAGTTATCGCCTAATATAAGTTTACAAACTGGCTTGAGCCTTGGATTAAAATATGTAACAGTGGCTTTTGGAGTGCAGGTTCCGCGTACCAGTGGTAACGAACAAAAATTTGGAAGAACCAATTATTACGATTTTTCATTTAGTTATTACCAATCGTGGGGCGGTGGAGAAGTATACTCTCGCTCGTTTGTTGGCGCCTATCGTACGTTAGGAGCAGACACCAATTTGTCTATAAGGCCCGATGCCAATATTCAAGCACACGGTTTAAATTTATTTTACAATATAAATTACAAAAAATTCTCTTACCGCAGTGCTCTTTCCATGGCCGAATTTCAACGAAAATCATCAGGTTCTATTTTAGTTATGTGTGGTTTAGGTTATAGGTCAATGAAAGCTGACTCATCGGTAATTCCTGCCAATATTGATAATGCAAAAAATTATGGAGAATTATCAGGCATGAACAATTTAAGGTTATGGCATTTAAATTTTAGACCAGGTTATGCCTACAATTTTTGTTTTAAAGGAGGTACTTGGTTTATTTCACCCTCAGCGTTTTTAGGTTTAGGATTTGCCAATTATAAAATTAACAGCATAAGTAAAGAACAAACAGGTTTAAGTTACGAATTTGATACTCATGCTAAACTTTCGGTAGGAAGAAATGGAAACAAATACTTTTGGAATGTTTTTGTAATATACGATGGTTCCCTTAACAGCTTTGGTTACCCCAATTTTGTAGCCAACCAATCAACTAGTTTGGGTTTTAATTTTGGATATAGATTTTACAATTTAATTCCAAAACTTAAGTGGCTTTAAGAATTAATATTATCAATAAATTATAATTAAATGACACTAAAAAAAACAGGTATTTTATTGATTGTATTATTTACTTTTTATAATGGTTTACTAGCTCAACAAAAGCTCGAAAAGTTTATCAATAAAATTTATGATAAAATAGAAGGCGACTCGGCCAAACCTAAAAAGAATTCCTTTTTTGCTGTGCCTATTTGGGGTGTTTATCCTGAAACTGGTTGGCAAATTGGCCTCAGTTTGGTTTACCTGTATAGGCAAGCCAATGACACTATTACGCGTCCTTCACTTATTCGCTTTAACACACAATACACTCAACTTAATCAATATAGCATCAGGCCCTATATTGATATTTTTACTAAAAACAACCAATATAATTTTAAAGCAATTTACTTATACAAATACTTTAACGAGTATTACTGGGGACTTGGCAATGAAAGCAATAAGCCAAAATCGTTATACGATTTTTCACAAAACAGGCTTCAATTACGTGCTACCAAACAAGTATTTAAAGGCATTTATTTAGGTTTACAAACCGATTTTAATTACTTGAGTAATTTTAAAGGCGACTCTGTTTTTACCAAGGACAACCTAAATGGAGTCAATAATAGTTTTACATCGGGCATAGGGGCAGTGGTTAGTTTTGACAATAGAGATAAAATTTATTTCCCCACCAAAGGCCATTTTATTGATATTACCACCTTATTTAACCAACCGTTTTTGGGCAGCCAATTTCAATTTAATAACCTTACTATTGATGCTCGCCAATATATTAAACTTTGGAAATTCAATATTTTAGCCCTGCAAGCATTTGGTAATTTTAACGAAGGAAATATTCCATTTAAACAACTAGCCACCATAGGTAGCGATGCCTATATGCGTGGTTATTACAATGGGCGCTTCAGAGATAATCATGCCATAGCTTTTCAGGCTGAGTTAAGGAAACAAGTTTGGGGACCAGTTTCAATGACCGTTTTTGGAGGATTTGGAAACGTAGCTCACCAAAGTTCGTTGTTGTTTGAAAATGTTAAACCAAACTATGGAGCTGGCTTAAGAGTAATGGCCATTCGCAGAGATAGGGTAAATATTAGAATTGATTATGGCCGAGGTGAAAATGGAATTCAAGGTATTTATTTTACCATGAACGAAGCGTTTTAATTTAATCAAACATTACTCTTGCAATTTTGCCTTTACTTCCTGCTAAAAAAATTACTTTTCCTTGTTTGGCTTTTTTAACCACATTGAAACTTTGTTTGCTTAATTGTTCCCATAATTTGTTTTTGTAATTAAATACGTCTACTCCATTGGTGCCACAGGCAATAAAAATATTTGGTGCTGCCTTTTCTATACAAGAGAGGTAACCACAAGGCTTAGTACCAATTTCTTCATAAATGGCGTTTACACCAATTTCATCAAAGTTTTTATAACCAACACTGTCTTTTAAAAAATCGCCACCCACCGCAAAAAACGATTTGTTATGTCTCACGAGCGAAAAAGCCCCTTTTGAGGAAGCCCCTTGTTGAATATTTAAACCAGAACGAACCGATTTGGTGTAAGGGGAAGAAAAATAGTAATAACTAGCTACACTGCCACCACTTACAAAGCCAAAGGCACTTTTTCCCCAACACCTGATAGAAGTACCACTTGCTGCAAATACAGCCTCGCCACTCATGGCTTTAGGAGAAATGTTTCTATCCATTTGTTTCCAATTAGCGCCACCATCAATGGTATGTAACAATAAAAAATGGTTTTTAACGGGGTCACCAACAATTACACCACGGGTTTTATTCCAAAAATCCATTCCATCTAAAAACACTGCCGAATCCATATTTTTGTAAACTTCTTCCCAAGTATTGCCACCATCTTCGGTTTTTAAAATATAAGCAGGCGTGCCGCTGCTAATCATAATGGCTTCCTTTTCACCAAAGGCTTCTATATCTCTAAAATCACTTTTTGTGTAATCAGGCAATTGCGTAAAAACAAAAGTTTTACCACCATCAACACTTTTGGCAAAAGTACCTTTGCTGCCACTAACCCAAATTATAGAATCGTTTACCACACTTAAGCCTCTAAACGATGTTTTACTCAACTCCACCCCAATGCCTAATTTAAAGGTATTACTATCAAGCAATTGAACCGAATATTGAGCAGTTAACTTTTGACTAAATATCCATAACAATCCCATGGTAAGCACTTTCATTTTGTTCATAGCGCCAAATAAAACCCATAGTTGTTAAAAGATAAAATTTTACCTGTTGATAACCTGAAAAATCAGTTTTATGTAAATCGCAAACAAATTTGTATGACTCTCTTTTATTATCTCTCTTTACTCCGCATTTTTGTCACTTCGCATTCCGAACTCTCATTTCTCAACTCCAATTTACCCAATTCCAATAGCTATCCTTGTCAGTTACAAAATTTTCATATATTGCTCTTCGTTTCAGCTAACTATTATTACATGAAAAATACTTATAAAACACTTATTTTTTCTTTGCTTACCTATTGCATTTTGCCCATTGCCTATTGCTTATTATCAATTAATTCATCAGCTCAAGAAGCAAGTCCAGTTAATGGACCACGCAATATAAAACCCAATTATTATGCATTTACCAATGCCACTATTTTTGTAGATGGAAGTAAAAAATTAACCAACGCAACATTAATAGTAAAAGATGGTATAATTGAAAATGTAGGTAACGGAATTACCATTCCTACTGAGGCCAAAGTAATTGATTTAAAAGGCAAATATATTTACCCTTCGTTTATTGATTTGTATAGTAATTATGGTATAAATTATGCCAATACTGCTAAAGGAAACGAACAATATAAAACCAACAGAAAAGGTGCTTATGCTTGGAACGATGCCATAAAAGCCGAGTTAAACTCGGTAGATTATTTTAGCTACGATGAAAAAAAATCGAGCCAATTAATGGAAAGTGGCTTTGGCATGACACTTTCGGGTGTAAACGATGGCATTAGTCGCGGAACAGCAACCTTGGTTTTAACCGGAAATAATAACGAAAACGAATTGGTAATTATGCCAAAAGCCGCAGCAGGATTGAGTTTAAATAAAGGTAGTTCGGTGCAAGATTATCCAAACTCGTTAATGGGAAGCATCGCTTTATTGCGCCAAACCTATTACGATACCAAATGGTATAAAACTCAAAATTCGGAGAAAAATATAACCCTTGAAGCTTTTAACAATGCCTTGGCTTTGCCAACTATTTTTGAAGTGCACGATAAACTTTCGGTAATGCGTGCCAATAAAATTGCCAAGGAATTTAACACCAATTATATTGTAAAAGGTGCAGGCGATGAATACCAACGCTTAGCTGAAATAAAAGCTACCAATAGCAGCCTAATTATCCCCATAAATTTTCCAAAACCCTACGAGGTAGAAGATGTATTTGATGCAACTTATGTAAGCACTGCCGATATGAAACATTGGGAGTTAGCGCCCGCCAATGCTAAGTTTTTAGCCGAAGCCAATATTAACTTTGCCATTACCAGTTATGGTTGTGCCGATGCAAACGAATTTTTAAAAAACCTACGCAAAGCAGTGCAATATGGCTTAAGCGAAACAGCTGCTTTAAATGCTTTAACTAAAATTCCTGCACAATTAATCAATGCAAACACATTGGCTGGAAGCCTTGAAAAAAATAAATTGGCGAACTTTTTTATCAGTAATAAATCCATATTTGAAAAAGACGCAATTATTACTGAACATTGGGTAAAAGGTAAAAAAACAGAAATAACCGCTTTGCCAGAAAACGATTTAAGAGGCAAATACCAAGTAAGTTTAAAAGGATTTAACAATTACATTCTAAAAGTAGATGGCGATGCTAATAAACCCAACTTTACGCTGATGGGAACAGATACTTTAAAAGCCAGTATTTCATTGCAAAGCAATATGATAAACATGGTTTTTAAAGCTGGTAAAAAATCGAACGAAAATATTCGAATTAATATTTGGGTAGATAAAACCGAAAATATTAACGACAGCAACAAAGTAAAAGCACTGAACGGACAAGCACAATTAGCCGATGGTAGTTTTACCAATTTCAGTGCTAGTTTTTTTGAAAACATAAAAACTGAAAGTAAAAAACCTGACTCTATTCCTGCTTTGAGTTTGGGCAATATTACTTATCCGTTTACTGATTATGGTTGGACAGTAAAACCATTAGCTGAAACCATTATTTTTAAAAATGCTACCGTTTGGAGCAATGAAAAAGAAGGTATTTTAACCGAAACTGATGTAGCTATAAGCAACGGTAAAGTTGTAGCAGTTGGCAAAAACTTAAGTATTGCCAATGCCAAAATATTAGATGCCACAGGCAAACACTTAACCAATGGAATTATAGATGAACATTCACATATTGCAATTACCAGAGGGGTTAACGAATGCTCACAAGCAGTAACTGCCGAAGTTCGAATTGGCGATGTGGTTTATAGCGAAGACATTAATATTTACCGCCAATTGGCTGGTGGAGTTACTTCTGCACAACTTTTACATGGTTCGTGTAACCCAATTGGTGGGCAAAGTGCCTTGATAAAATTACGTTGGGGTGCTGCTCCTGAAAATATGAAAATAGATGGTGCTGATGGGTTTATAAAATTTGCTTTAGGAGAAAATGTAAAACAAAGTAATTGGGGAATAGAAACCAATCGTTATCCGCAAACCCGCATGGGCGTAGAACAAGTGCTTTACGATGAATTTATAAGAGCCAGAGCTTATGAGAAAAAACTAAAAGAAAATCCAAACATTACCCGCAAAGATTTAGAGCTAGATGCCATTATTGAAATATTGAACAAAAAACGATTTATAAGCTGCCATAGTTATGTGCAAAGCGAAATAAATATGTTGATGCATGTAGCAGATAGCATGGGTTTTAAAGTAAATACGTTTACCCATATTTTAGAAGGTTATAAAGTTGCCGATAAAATGAAATTACATGGTGTAAGTGCCAGTACTTTTGCCGATTGGTGGGCCTATAAATACGAAGTAATTGATGCCATTCCGCATAATGCAGCCATTATGCAAAAAATGGGAGTTAATGTAGCCATTAATAGCGATGATGCTGAAATGGGTCGTAGGCTAAACCAAGAAGCAGCAAAAATTATTAAATACGGAAATATCAGTGAAGAAAATGCATGGAAAATGGTGACTTTAAATCCGGCAAAAATGCTTCATTTAGATAATAAACTAGGAAGTATTAAAGTAGGTAAAGATGCAGATTTGGTGCTTTGGAGCAATAACCCACTGAGTATTTATGCTAAACCCGAAATGACTTTTGTGGATGGAATTTGTTATTATAGCATTGCTCAAGATGAAGTATTGCGTGCGAATATTCAAGCAGAACGCCAACGTTTAATCAATAAAATGATAGCAGCCAAACAAGCGGGTGAAAAAACAGAACATAAAGTAAGTTTTATTGACGAGAACTACCATTGCGAAGACTAAGTAAGTCATATTACTATTAATATAAAATTATTATTTTTAAACTATATCAAACATAAATAAATGAATAAAAAAAATCTACTAATTAGTTATGTATTCTTGTTTTTTTCTGCAATAGGCAATACCCAAACAACAAAAGAATTTAAAGCGGGGCATGTATTTTACATTAGCATTCCAACTTACATGAATAAAACAACAAATCTTAATGATGTTGCCACTATTCAATTTAAAAGTTCAGTTAAAGATGTTTACGGATTTGTTATTGAAGACAATAAGGAAGAAATGCTCCTCTCTGAATTAACTTATGCTACATTAAATGACTATTACGAAGATTTCATTAAAGATTTTGCAAAAGGTGAAAAGAAAAGAACTGTTTCTCAGCCAATATATAAAACAGTAAATGGAATAAATTTTGTCACTGCTGATTTGACATATTATGATAAAGATATCAAAGGAGAAATTTATTATGCAATAGGTTTGGTAGAAACTAAAGATGCATTTTACAAAGTGCTTTGTTGGTCATCAATAGATAATAAAGATAAATTCAAAAATGATTTTGAAAAAATAACTTATAGTTTAAGGGATTAAAAAAAGCCAGTTTCAATATTTGAAACTGGCTTTTTTAATGATTAGAATTATTGAGATTTTTATTTTTCAAATATTAACTAAAACTGCTGCCATTTGCACTTCGTTTTTATAAACGACATTTGGTTTGGCTTTATGTAAACTTGCTTTATTACCGGTTGCATAGTCAACATTAAATGACACCTGCAACCCAAATATTTTTTAAATTTCTAACATCACTTTTTATATTACAAAATAACCTTCCAGCCAATTACTTTATCAACTCCAAAACTACTAATGCGCTTCCAACCAATTTTCACCAACACCTACATCGGCTTTAATTGGAACAGCTATTTGCATGGCATTTTCCATTTCCTGTACTACTAATTTTTTCATTGCTTCCACTTCATCTTTATGCACATCAAACAAAAGCTCATCATGCACTTGCAAAATCATTTTTGAATTGCTTACTTCACTATTTGGTTGTTGCATTCTTTTATGAATATTAATCATAGCAATCTTAATCATATCGGCTGCGCTGCCTTGAATTGGGGCGTTAATGGCGTTTCGTTCAGCAAAACCTCTTACAGTAAAATTAGCCGAATTGATATCGCGTAAATACCTTCTGCGTCCTTTCAAAGTTTCTACATAACCATATTCTTTGGCAGTGTTTATGGTTTCGCTCATGTATGCTTTTATACGCGGATATTGTTTCCAATATTCATCAATAATTTGAGCAGCTTCTTTACGTGGAATGCCTAAACTTTCAGCTAAACCAAAGGCTGATTGTCCGTAAATAATTCCAAAGTTAACAGCTTTAGCATTTCTACGTTGGGTGCCTGTAACTTCTTCTAACGGAATTCCATAAACCTTTGCAGCAGTAGCTGCGTGAATATCTAAATTGTTTTTAAATGCTTCTATCATGGCTTCTTCGTGAGCCATAGCAGCTATAATGCGTAATTCAATTTGCGAGTAATCGGCACTTAGTAGCACATAATCTTCATTACGTGCAATAAATGCTTTGCGTATTTCTTTTCCTTTATCGGTTCTAATTGGAATATTTTGAACGTTAGGATTGGTGCTTGAAAGTCTGCCAGTAGCGGCCACTGCTTGGTTAAACGAAGTATGAACTCTACCAGTTTTTGAATTAATTAACTCGGGCAATGAATCTACATAAGTTGATTTTAGCTTGCTTAATTGACGCACATCTAAAATACATTGCACTATTTCGTGCTCGCTTAATTTTTGTAAAACATCCTCGCCTGTTTGGTATTGACCAGTCTTGGTTTTTTTAGCTTTTGGGTCTAGCTGTAAATGATCGAATAAAATTTCGCCCAACTGTTTTGGAGAGGCTATGTTAAAAGGCTTGCCAGCTAATTCAATAATACGTTTTTCTAACGCAGCAATATCGGTTTCTAACTCCTTGCTGTATTGAAGTAAAAACTCTTTGTTAATTTTTACTCCTTCGCGCTCCATGTCGCTCAATACATCAATTAAAGGAATTTCTATTTCATCTAATAATTGTTTGGCTTCTTTTTCTACAATTTCGGGCATTAACTTCTGTGCCAATTGGTAAGTAATATCAGCATCCTCGGCTGCGTATTCCTTAATTTTTTCAATGGCTACATCGCGCATATTTAATTGACCTTTTCCTTTTTTACCAATTAAAGTAGTAATGGAAACTGGTTCGTAATTTAAATAGATACCACTCAGGTAATCCATGCCATGGCGCATATCAGGCTCTATTAAATAATGAGCCAACATGGTATCAAATAATGGTCCTTTTAAAGTAATGTTGTATTGCTTTAAAATACCTAAATCGTATTTTATATTTTGACCAATTTTACAAATAGTTTCACTTTCAAATACTGGTTTAAATGTATTTAACAATGCTTTAGCTTCATCAAAATTGGTAGTGAAAGGCACATAATAAGCTTTGTGCGCTTCAAACGAAAATGATAAACCAACAATTTCAGCATCCAAAGTTTCAAGCGAAGTGGTTTCGGTGTCAAAACAAATTTCTTTTTGTAGCAACAATGTTTGCAATAAAGCTGCTTGTTTTTCTGTCGTATCTACTAACTCATAATCATGTGCAGTGTTGTCAATATTATTTTTAGGTGTGCTGCTTTCTTCGGCTGTAAAATCAAGTTGTAATTCGCTTTCGTTATTGTTTGTTGGCGCTGCTGCGACTGGAGCAGGGTTAAATAAATCAAATCCACCATTTGCGGGGCCTTGCTTACTGTCGTCAGCTTTTTGGTTGGAGCTAAATGTTGTTCCACCCACCGTGATTTGAGTTCCAAATACACGAGCGGCCATGGTTTTAAACTCTAATTTGGCAAAAAGTTCTTCGCAAGCTTCTTTGTTTGGAGGGTCTAACACCAAGGCGTTTTCATCGAATTCAATAGGTACATTTAAATCGATAGTTGCTAATCGTTTCGATAAAAAAGCTTGTTCTTTGTTATTGATTACATTTTCTTTTTGTTTTCCTTTTAGTTCATGTGTATGTTCGTATAAACCTTCCATACTGCCATATTTTTGAACCAAAAGTTTAGCAGTTTTTTCACCAATTCCAGGTATTCCAGGAATATTATCTACCGAATCGCCCCACATTCCTAAAATATCGATTACTTGTTTTACATCGGTAATTTCCCAACGTTTTAATACCTCGGGAACTCCAAGTATTTCGTAATCATTGCCCATTCGGGCAGGTTTATAAATAAAAATATTTTCGCTTACCAACTGACCAAAATCTTTATCAGGTGTCATCATAAATACTTTAAAGCCATCTAGCTCAGCTTTTTTTGCTAAAGTTCCAATTACATCATCGGCTTCATAGCCAGGCATAATCAATAAAGGAATATTTAACGCTTCGGTAAGTTGGCGTATATAGGGCAACGCTGTAGAAATACCTTCGGGCATTTCCTCACGATGTGCTTTATAAGCTTCAAATTCTATATGTCTAGCAGTGGGTTCTGAAGTATCGAACGAAACGCCAATGTGAGTTGGTTTTTCTTTTTTTAAAATATCTAAAACGGTATTTGCATATCCAAAAATTGCGGAAGTATTAAAGCCATAACTGGTCATACGTGGATTATTGCTGAAAGCAAAATAAGCACGGTACACCAAAGCCATTCCATCTAGCAAAAAGAGTTTTTTTTCTGACATGGCTGCAAGATAAGAAAATACTCAAATTATGAATTATGGATGTTGAATTATTAAGTATGAAAAAGGTTTGAATAAATGTAAATTCTATTTATTTCGATCTTTCTACTTGGGTAACAAAGTATTTTGATTCACCACGCCATGGAAAAGTCATATAACGTTTTATAAAATATAAGTTCACTCTTTCTCCAGTTAACGAAACTTGTTCCAATTGATTAATTACCGCTGTATCGCCACTTTCTACTGAAAAATCGAATGATTCAGCTATGGGACTAGTGCCTTTTAATGCGCCAAAAGTTTCTAAATTTAATTTGCCTTCGTAGGTTTTAAAAATAAATCCTTTTTCGCTTATGCGTAAAACTTTGCCCGCCATAATTCCGCTTTCGTATTTTCCCCAATAAAAAAAACCAAATATTCCAATTAATAAAACGACTAAAATTAAAAGTACTTTTTTGGTAGTGCTTACTGCTACTCTTTTGGCTTTTTGTGCAAA
>JBIIBC010000037.1:0-26790 GCA_044239605.1 Bacteroidia bacterium
TGCTTAATTTTTCAATATCTAAGCTCTTGTTCTTTCCTACCATGGTTGTACTCATTACTTCTTGGCCTGACACATTGTAAATGCTTACTGTCGACTCCTTGAAGTTTACATTGCTTAATGATACATGCAATACATCTACTGCTGGATTTGGATATACTTCCATCTTTGGTGTTAAGCCTGATAAGGCATCTTCTATTGATGTACTTGTATTTACAAAGATTACTTCTAATCTTCCATCTGCTGTACTTGCTGTATTTCCTTCTTCTACATTAAAGTCATAAGTGTTCTTAATTCTTAAATCTGTTAATGTATTATTGAAGTTATCTTTTAAGTAAATATTGATGTTAGCATCAAAGTCTTCAATTTGATTAAAGTTCATTGTGTAAACGCCTGCTTTTGATACCCATGCGCCTAATGCTACTACTTTGGTCTTGATATTTCTTGAGTTTAAGTAGTTTACCATCGTGTATTTATCTACTCCATAGTATGAACTGATATTTACATTGGCATTCATTGCATATTTTAATACATCATCCGTTGCTTTGAACTCATCGCTCTTGTTTTCCATAAATCTAATTACCGTCTCATCACGCTCTGTTGAGTCTTTTATTAACTCTATTCTCAATGAGTTTTGCTCGCTTGTTTTTAACAAAACAGGAGGCGTTGAGCCCACTTTTACTGACTCATCTGCTGTTAATATTGGATTAGCATCATTTGTTTGAATAAAGAATGCTTGACCACTACCTATATAACGGGTTACTCCATTTATGGTCGTATTCCCATCAAATGATCCGTATGTATTGGTTGATGGATTAAATACCCAAAATGTACCTGATACATTTGTTTTGCTCCAACCTGAGACTGCATTCCAATCAATTTGACATGGGAATGGATTTCCTACTAAGTTCCATCCGTTTCCTAAACCTGCATTGTACGTTACTGGCATGTTTACTGGTGTGCTTGGATATGTTCCGCTTACCCATATTGTTGTTGCATTGGCTGTTGTTACTGCGCTAGTTAATGATATTGTTCTATCGCCTCGTACAAATGCTCGGTAACCTAATCCATTTGTTAATGTCGTATTTCCACTTACTGGTGTCCATTTTGCATTGATATTACCTCCACCATTTGTTGATGCTTCATTATAGCTAAATAATGACGGTGCATTTGATGTTGATAAATCGTAATCTGCTGAGTTACCTCCTGTGATTAATATTCCACGACCTGATACGCTGCCTGCATTATTTCTCCACTGTAAGGTCGTTCCGCCTACTACTGGTGATGATAAAAATCTCCATTTTCTACCTGTTGCTGGTATAAAACGTTCTACTGTTATATTACCTGTTATAGCTGCTCCTGATGTTAATTGGTTGATACGTGCTGTACCATCGCCACCTGCTACTGACAATAAGGTTAAATTACCGCCTGATGCCAATACCGCTGTACCTGATTGGCTTACTGAAACGCCTACTGAAACTCCTGTTGACAAGGTTTTAGTTCCTCCATTACCTGATGCTCCAAAACCTAAGTTTGCTACTGCAAAATTACCACTTCCGCTTACCGTTTGGTCGGCTGTTTGAGATGCTGTTGTTCCTACCAAGTTTAAGGTACCTGTACTTGCGTTCAAGGTTCCATTATTAACCATGTTTCCACCTACACTTAAGGTATTTGCTCCCAAATTATGGGTCGCACCTGTTCGTAATTGATAATTTCTACATGTTAATGAGCCTGTGCCTAATGTCCCTCTGTATATAATTGCATCATTTGTATCTGATGGAGCTACTGTTGTTGCAATTCCTCCTACTCTTGATCCAACTCTCCACGATGATCCATCCCAATATGATGGACAAAAACATCTTGCCCAATTAGAAGTATTTACAGTATTACTTACTGCTACTGCCGATAAACCATTTAGCGTGTTTGTGTAGCCAAATGTTGCTGGATTACCTGTTGTAAACTTAAATGCCAAGTTTGGTGTTACTGTAGTTGAAAAACTAGTACTATTAGAAAGTCTAATGGTGTACCATTTTACTCTTCCTCCTGCTGCTATCGATGTTCCTGAACCGGCTGGTCTTGATGTAATTGTTCTTCTCACAAAATCATTTGTACTTCCTGTTGTATAACCTGAGGTACCTGGTTGTTGAGCTGCTGTTAAATCACTTGTTCCAATGGCTCTTGATACAATAGTCCCGCCATTCCTAAAGGCAGTATTGATAAATACACTTGTATTGCCACTTAATAACTCTAATGCACTTGTATTAGTATTATACAAATAAACATCAAAATCGTAAGTTGTATCGCTACTTAATACCGCATTCTCTATTCTCCACTGAAATGTTGTTAGTGGAATTTGGGCTAATAATGACGCACATAGCGTCATTATTAAACTCGTTGTTATTATTATTCTTTTCATTCTGTTTTTACTTTTTTTTTAAAATGGCATCATTACTGAAACACCTAAGAAACTATTTAAATCTAATACTGGATAATCACCCGAATCTACTGTACCTGAACCATCTACATCATTCGCTATGTAACCACCATCCCCATTGAAACTGCCTAAGTCTACATCTGGATAATCGCCCGAATCTACCGTACCTGATCCGTCTACATCTCCACCATATATTAAAAATACACCACTTCCATCATCTACCATATTGTCTCCAAAGGCTTGACTTGCTGCTGTACTAAAGTCGTAACTTGTGGTTCCGCCTATTAATACTGAATCTGTACTCCACGTTTCTATTGAGTTACGGTGCTTTATTACTATGTAGTATTTATTACCTACTGCTGATCCTGGGAAAGTTAAACTTGCTTGTCCATTTACACTCAAGGTATCTCGCACACTATAAGCTAAACTGTAATCTGGATTGTGTAATTCTACTGTAATAGTATCTGCTATTGTTGATGGACTTACTCCATCTGAATAGAATGGTGCTGAATTCATTACTCCGCCTCCTAAATACAAGCCCTGTAAATAGGCCGTTAAGTTTAAGGTAGAGTTGGTGGAAATGGTAGTTGTGTCATTTAATACAACTGAACTTGCAGAAGAACCACAACCATTTTCAGCTCTAACACGAATATAATAAGAAGTGTTTGAAGCTAAACCTGTTATAGACTGACTTGTTCCTGATACACTTGCATTGGTATAACTACCTAACATTGAAGAGAAACTAGCATCTGTTGCTACATCTATTCTGTACCCTGTTGCATTTGCAGTAGCATTCCAAGTAACATCTATTGAATTGGAAGTTTTACTAACTGTTGTTGGTGCATTTGGAGCAATTGCTGCTGGATTAACAGTAATTAATACTGAATCTTTTGATGTACAACCGTATACGTTAGTGTTTGTTCCAACAATATATTTGGTAGTTAAAGGACCAGAAAAAATTGAAGCTGCTCCACCTCCTGAATATGCACCAGTTCTATTTGAATTGTTAAACATATCATTTGTAGGAGACCATGTAATTGCGCCAGTGGCTACAACAAAACTCATTTGAGGTCTTCCATTTGCTACGGTTGTTCCTGTTAAATCTGAACAACCAGTTGTTGTTGCAGCACAATTAGTAGCAATAAAACTAGTGTTATTGGTAGCCATTGTACAACCACTACCGGCAACCGAGAGCGTTCCACAATTTTCAACTAATAAATTAGAAACACCATCCCAAACAAAATTAGTAGTAAATGTATGGTTATTTGAACCATTCACCGGACTATAACTGGCTAATGTTAAAACAGGGGTTACAGCAGATGTTTCAAACGTAGTTGTTAATGAGGTAACATTGGTATGACCTAATGATAAACTCCAATTTGACATTGAACCTGTAGGTGTATTTGTAACTATGAACGAAATACCTGATAATTCACCAGCATAAATTCCATTTGCATTTAACTCACTAGCTAAAATTAAATATTGGTTTCTAATTTGATTATTCAAAACATTACCTGTTCTATAAGGAACTCCAACTGCTGCAATTTTAGTAGCAGCATCATCAGCACCAATGGTTTTGGCAGTAGGTACATTAATATTTGTATTTGACAAACTAACTGTTGTACCAGCACAAATAGTAGCTGAAGTTGGTGAAAGTATAACCGAACCTGGCGTTTCATTTACTCTCAAACTTACAGATGATGAAACTTGACATCCAGTAGAAGCCTCAAAGGCAGTAACCGTATATGTATAGTCACCACTATCAGTTGGAGTTACAGAGATAGGAGAACCTAAACTTCCAGCAACTGCCGAAGTCATTCCACTTGTTGAAGTGTTATTAGCAGTCCAAGTTAATGCATAAGTATTACCAGTTAATGCTTGAGAAACAGATAAGTTAAATGCTGAA
Organism: Bacteroidia bacterium; assembly: GCA_044239605.1. GTDB lineage: Bacteria > Bacteroidota > Bacteroidia > UKL13-3 > UKL13-3 > JAAFJM01. The sequence continues at coordinate 4,338 of JBIIBC010000037.1, forward strand.
TTTCTACAAACATTAGCTAGTGATGAAGAGGCTACTACAGCATTTGGAACTGTTACTGTTACCAAAACTGGCGTTCTTGCGCTCTCACAAGTTCCATTATTAATAGCTACATAAAAAGTGGTAGTACTTGCAATTGAATATGAACTTAAAGTTCCATCAAATTCACCGGCAAGTGCAATTCCACCTATAGAGCTTAAATACCATCTGTATTCACCTGGAGAGGCACCTGATGCAGAACATGTAGGTACTAAATTTCCACAATGAGCAGAAGGAGTTGTAGTAGGGGCATTTGGCGAAATATTGGTATTAATATTAACTTGTACTGTATCAGTACATCCAGAAATATTAATGGTACCAGTATACAAAGTATTACTTGTAGGAGAAACATTAACAGGATTAGATGTACCAACTACACCTGAACCATCAAACCAGCTTATAGTTTGAGGCAATTGAGCAATTATACCTGACAGTTTAATCCAAGGTCTATTTGCAAAAGTACCACCTGTTGCAGCTGAACATGCACCCACAGTTGCTAATAAGTTAACATTACTAACAATTCCAGGAGTAGTAGCAGATACTGTAGATGTACCACCAGTTACTGCAACTGAATAGCATATATTTACTAATAAATCAGAAGTACCGTCCCAGTTAAAAGGAGTGTTAAAAGTATGTAAGTTATCACCAAGTACAGGTGTGTAAGTAGCAGCAGTATATACTTGTGTTAAAGTAGCGGTATTAAATGTTGTGGTAGTAGTGGTACCAGCTGTAACATTTGCTAAACTAATGGTATAGTTATTTGTAGTTCCAGAACCAACGGTACTTACATTAAATGTTATATCAGTTAAATTACCTGCACCAAAACCAGCAGCTTGTAATTCAGCAGCAGAATAAATTAATTGATGTCTAAAATCTCCTGTACCAGCTCCTAATCTATAAACGCCACCACCAAATTCTGTAGTAGTTGAAGTGCCAACTTCTGCATTTCCTGCTGAGCCAACAATTGCACTTAAGGTAGTAGAATTACCTGTACAAATGGTTGAAGCTGATGCAGAAGCAAATTTAGCAACACCTACAAATGGAGCAATTACTCTTACTGTATCATAAGAAATTGATGTACAGCCTAAGGTTGCATCTGTTCCTGTTATGGTAAAGTAATAAGTACCAACAGCGGTAGGTGTAATTGAAATAGGAGTTGATAAAGTAGCTGAAGTTGCACCAGTTAAACCACTAGTTGTGTAATTTGAACAAGTCCAAAGTAAACTATAATTATTTCCATTGGTAGTTGAAGGTTGGGTTACACTAATATTAGTTGCATTACCTAAACAAACAGAAGTACTATTATTTGATGAAGGTACTAACGCATCATATGGAGTTATAGTCATATTTACTTGTACCCTAGTTGATGGATTACAAAATCCATTAGAAACTTCTACATAATAAGGAGTGGTAGAACTTACAACTGGAGTTGTAAATGTAGCACCAGAACCAATCATTGTTCCACCTGTTGGAACGCTGTACCATTTAATTGAATCAATGCTTGAATAAGAAGCAGCATTTGTTACAGTTAAAATTCCTGAACCAGAACCACAGTTGCTAGCACCAGAAACGGTAGGCGCAGTTGGAACATCTAAAGTTACAATTCTAATTGTATCAGGATTTAAAGCATTGGTACAACCAGTAGTTGTATTAGTTAATAATAACGAATAAGTAGTTGTTCCTGCAGCTGCTATATTAGTTGGAACAGCAAAAATATTGGTTCCTGATGTTGTTCCTGTAATTGAACCTGAAGGAGACCAAACAGTAGTGTAATTAGCTGGAGGACTAAAACGATAAGCAAACGAAGTAATAATAGGATTATTAGCTGCTGCAGTTGTACCTGAGGCATAAGCCAAAACACCTATTGTTCCATTTCCATTATTTATACCTACTAATTTATTTCTATCTACATTAGTTGATGAGGTAACATGTACTTCAATTACACCGGTAGTTTCATAAAAAATTGCTTGGGCAGTGCTATACTTGGTATCACCATATTCTCGAACACCATTATATTCTACAATAAATTTTCTATTTGGAGCAGTACCTTGAGTCCAATAAACAATTTTTCCAGAAGTTGGAGTGGCAGCATTAAGGTCATTATCCATAGCTAAAACACCAACCATATTAAACGGCTCTAAAGTACTTGGTAAAGTTGTAAATGCGAAATCGGCAAGAGACGTTCCATTATAAGTTCCAAACATTAATGTTCCATTAGTACCAACATTTATGGTTGAATAAGGAGTACCAAAGAAATTAAAATTAAATCCTACTGGAACTGCACCCCAGCCACCATCGTCTAAATCACCACTTGTTAACGCAGGTGTAGCTATTCCATTATCAACTAAGGTTGAAGCTGAAATAGGCGCAGTTAATGGTGCAAAAGTTATGGCTGATGAGTTAAAATTACCTGCTGCCAAACCAGTACCTATAGTAACTGGGGTACCTAAACAAACGGTATCATTGGGTGTAGTAGTAAATGCAACTGTAGGGAAATTATAAACACCAACGGTATACTCAGCATTTTGAGTACAATTTCCATCGGTAGCAGCTAAAGTAAATGTACTTGTTTCAGTTAATGAAACTGTTGCTGGAATTATGGTTGTACCACTACCTGTAAAACTTGCGCTTGGGGTAGTTGTAGCCCATGTATAACCAGTCATAGTTAAATCTGAACTAGTAACATTTAATGTATCAAACTGAGTACCTGTACCACAAAAACTAGGGGTAGTTGGCGTAATGGTTAAAACGTTTACAGTAGCAGTAACCGGTGTTCTTGCCGATTCACATAAAGTAACTGTATCATATTCTACTACATAAAATGATTTTGTAGCATTAAGTGATGTAGTATATCCAGTAGCATAAGAGTTTTGAAGAGATGAACCATTAGTTAATGAATCATACCATTTATATTTAGGAGCACCATAACCTGAATTTGAACTTACAGAAACTGTAGGAACTCCAGGACACCATGTGGTGCTTGTTGTAGATACAGCAGCAGGAGGTGTTGCTACGTTTAAAGTAATACTTGGGGTAGTTGACAAAGTACAACCAGAAGCTACAATTGTAGCAGTGTAAGTTGTAGTTGAAGTAGCCGAAACAGTTACCGGATTTGAAGTAGAAAAATTGGTTGAACCATCATTCCAAGTAACCGAAGTAGGGGTAGCAGATGCTATACCTGTGAATATAAATTTAGGTCTAGTAGACCCCGTAGTTCCTGTTGTAAATGCTGCCATAGCAGCCATGGTTTGGTTATCTGCTTGGTTATAAACTGAACAAGTAAAACCAGGGTTATCAACTTGCATAGTTGTTGGAGTAGATGTTCCAGCTAATGGATTGAGTGACCAACTGATAGAAATTACCAAGTTAGAAACACCATCCCATGTAAATGAGCTAGCAGAACCGGATCCTGTTCCAAATGTTAAATTATTTACAACATTCGCAACTGGCAAAATACCCGAATTGGTAAGTGTACCTTCATATACCTTTGTCAAACTTGCGTTAGCAACATAAGTAGCAGTTGTTGTAGTTTGCGTTGTATGACCAACCAACATTTGAAATCCTTGATAAGTTTGTCCTACAACTGTTGGCACATAACCAATGTTGGTAATATTACCAGCTCTCAAACCAGCAGCAGTTAACTCAGAAGCTCTAACGATAAACTGAGTTTTAGCTCCACCCCAGAAACCTGGGAAGAAAGAGGCTGCAGTTGCATTAGATGTGGTTGCACCAGCACCAATTGTGGCAGTTCCACCAATATTTGAAAAATTTGCAGTTAGTCTTGCAGAATCACCCAAACAAATTGTGCTAACTGATGATGTAACATTTGCAGATGAGCTTAACAAAGGCTCATCATTATATGAAGTACCTATAGCTGATTTTGTTAGACTATTTGCATCAGTAGCAGTTACACTCCAAGTTACAGTTGCATTGGCTGGAGTAACAGTAGGAATATCCCCAGACCAATCATTACCTGAAGTGTTAGTCATAGCTATTGGTGTTTGTGCAACTCCATTAACTGAATAATTTAATTCAACACCTGTTACAGCCCCTCCACCTGGAGTTGCAGTTACGGTAACAGTTCTAAGTGCATGAGTACATAAATTTCCTGTAGGCGTAATTGCCAAAGCACTTAAGGTAGCTGCCGCTTTATTACCCATGGTATAAAAACCATCTAAGGTGGTTACTGCAGGGGCTGTTGAAGTTAATGATGTACCGGTTGAAGTTATTGTTGTACCTCCAACGTTAGTATAAGAACCTGTTAAAGTTGTGCTTGAAGCAATTGCATCAGCACCTGCAGGAACAGCGTTTAATTTAATTAATGAACTGGTAAAGTTTGCAGCACCTGCAGTAATTGAGGCAGTCCAATACCTTGAAGTACTTAAAGTACCAATTAAACCTGAAGGAGTTCCAGTAGAACCTGAATCTACCACTTCTGCTCTAATAGTTACAGTACCTCCTGCATTTGTAATTGGGTTAACCAATTCAAAAGCATTAATTGCCGATTTTCCAATAGGTAAAATATAAGTTGTGCCCGTAGCTAATGATGCTGGTAAAGTAATTGCCATAGGACCATTAACGTATGCAGTTGCTAAAGTTCTAACAATGCTTCCTGTTGTTGTTCCAGTAACTGTTAATAAATTAGAGGCATTCGTAGTAATATTACCACCTGATAATGCATTAAAGGTTAAAGTACCCGTTGCTAAATTACCTCCAGAAATGGTTAAACCATTAGAGTTGGTTAAAGTTAAAGCACTTATAACTCTTGATACAGGAATTTCAAAACCTGAAGTTCTTGCTACACTTTCTTGTGCATAAATTACATTGTATGCACCAGTTCCTAAATTTAAAGTAGGATTGGCATCAAATGAACCACCCGGAGTTAATAAACCTGCTGCTCCAATTTGAACAGTAGTATTTAATGCAAGACCTGTTCCAAAAGTAATTTTATTACTATTAGTTATTGTACCTAAAAAAAGATTAGCTCTTAAAATTGGAATTTGATTTGAATGAGAAATGGTTAAACCTCCGCTATTTTGAAGTGAAATAACACCTACATTGGTGGTTACTGTACCTGTTCCTGCAAAAGTTTGAGGTGTATTGGTAAATGATAAGAACTGTAATGTTGAAGTTGCAGCAACACCAGTTAAAGCACCATTATTGGTAAACGTAGTTCCTCTTTGTGAAAAGGTACCTGCTAGTATATCAATTATACCATTGGCACTATTGGTAGTATTTCCAGAAACTATTAAAGTTCCTGTTGAACTAGCCGATTGGAATCGTCCTTGAGTTACAATTATATTACCATTTATATTTACTGTACCACTTGTTAAAGCTCTAAAAATACCTGTTCCAGCAGTTGCGCCAGCAGCAGTTATGGTTAAATCTCCTTTAACAACTGCAGTAGTACTAGTTGTCCAAACACTGAATGTACTTGTTAAAGAAGAACAATTAAAAACAATATTTCCAAAAGATTGGTTGTTGTTTGTTAAAGCAGTTGCTGTTGTTAAACTATTAAATGTTAAAGTAGCAGTAGTAGCCCAAGTAGCCAATGGAACAGTTACACCCGTAGTAGCACCATTTACATTATAAGCGGACCCACCTGCAAACGACATAGTTGCTACTGAACCTGTAAAATAACTTCCAGTTCCTACTGTGTTATTATTAATAATACCTGTTGAAGCAATAGTAACTAAGGTACCTGTACCGCCTGTACTTGAAAACACATTTGAAGTACTTCCACCAATAGTATATGTACCCGCAATATTACCCGTATTGCCTGTTCCTGAAAAAGCAAAACCAATTGCATTGGTAGCATTATTCTGAATGATAGAACTTCCAGCTTCAATAACAAAATCGTCACTAGGACCACCAGTAATGGTAATAACCCTTGTAGTACCTATACTTGAAGCTAAAGTTAAAGCAGTATTGCTTGTAACTCTTAATTGACCAATAGAAAAAGAAGCTACATCTACGCTAATAGTAGTAGCAGCACCTGCAGTAGTTCCTGCACCATCTACTATTAAAACATCGGTAGTTAATGCTGAAGTTCTTGTTGTTCCACCACCTGCTGGATTTGTATTCCAATTAGCCGCTGTAGCCCAAGTACTTCCAGAAGCACCAACCCAATAATAAGTAACACCTGCGGTGGTTGCTTGATTTCCTGTTAATCCAGCACTTCCTACACCTTCAGTGTTAGCAGTAATCCTGTAGAAATAAGTAGTACCTGCACTTAAACCTGTTTGAGCAGAAGTATATGCTGTTCCTGTACCAGCACTTGTAGTAGTTGCCACACTTGTAACAACCACATTTTGAGTAAAACCAGCATCTGTAGCTCTAATTACATTAAAACGAAGTTCATTGGTACTATTATCAACCCAATTAACAGTTGTTGTTGTAAAATTCACCCCTGTAAAACTTAAAGTAGTTGGGTCAGAGGGTACTGAAGTAGGAGGTGTAAATGTATAAACTCTTCTTGAACCATTTGCAACCGAATTTAAATTAGTAACTGCAGCACTAGCTGTGGGAGTATTAGCTGCAAAAGTTGTTAAACTTACCGCATTAGTAGTATTAGTAATTGATGCCAATGTATTAGTGGCTGTTCCTACAGAAAAACCAATAGAACCTGCACTTACCGTTGCATCTGCATTCATTGAACCATAAACAAACTCAATCACACCAGTAGTTTCATAAAGTCTTACCTGAAATTGACAAGGGCTTACTAAAGCTTGATAATTTAAAAAGGAATTATTTTCTATTACTAAACAACGATTAGGAGCAGTACCAATAACTTTAGAACGAACTCCGTTAGTAGTAGTTAGTGCATCAGAACCCCAAGCAGCGATTCTTGGAGAAGCAACTGAACCACCACTAGCTACGTAAGTGGCTGTTCCTACAGCTGTACTTCCAAGCTGGATAGTACCATTCGATGAAGCTGAAAACTGAGTATAAGTTACCCCCATCAAAGTGAAGTTAAAACCTATACTGTTAACGGTAGAGGCACCTTCATCAACTCCCGCTGCAACTAATGCAGTTGCACCTGTTGATAAATCAATTGTGTTACTATTAGCATCTAAAGCCAATGAGCCCGATGTGCTAGTAGAAAAAGCATAATTTGCCGTACTTTGTGCATTAAGCAAATTTGTTCCAAGCAGTAGTAGTAAAACTACCGTGGATACTAGGGACCACGCCCTTCGTTTTGTAGATTTTTTTGTCATGTTGTTTTATTTATTTGTTTGTTTTTGTTTATACTTATATAATGCAAAATACATTTTCATGTAGTATAACAGCTACAAATTATAAATTCGGGACAAAAAATTATACAAACGGCAGAATACTTATTTAATTGGTAGTTATTGAATAAGTATGATATCCATTTTCTTATAATATGATATAAAAAAGGATTAAAAAAGTGGAAAACTATTCTTTCAAAAAATAGGTTAATTTAAATTGATGAGTTTTTTGCTTATATCATAACCTGAAACTTCATTTTTTTCTTGTTGTGTTTCCACAAATCGGTTTCTAAAATAAACCAATCCAACTTTGTCTTGATAAACAGAAACTCTATAATTGTCAAAAATAAAATCTTTATTTTCCCATTCTGTAATTTTTACGGTATTTTGAAATGTTGTATCTTCTACGATAAATGTTTCATTCATAAAATCTACGCCAGAATTTATTCGACCTAAATTATTAAATAAATTACCATTCCAAACTAATCCATTTTTCAATGGAAATACTGCTTTTAACAAAACTGAATTATTTTCAGTGTATAAATATTTATTATCGTAAAATTGAATAAAATGATTTTGTATTTCAACAAACTCCAATGTATCGTTGTATTTAACAAAGCGACTCATGCGCCATGTTTTAACCCCTAAATTATCAATAAAGCTGTTAGATAAAATAGTTTTCAATTTATAGTGAAAAGTATCAATTCGTTTTAAATTTTTATTGTAAGCTATGCTATCAACAGCATACAAATATTGTTTTGTGGAGTCGATTGGAAAATAACTATAACCATTGTTAATTGAAGCAATCTCAGTATTATTTTTATTACAAGACACCAATGCCAAAATGCAAGCAAAAGCCACAACTTTTAAAACAATTCTCATGTAAACAAATGTAGGAATCAATTTGGAATTTTGAAGGTTAAATTTTGAAGGTTGAATGAAAATGTTTTAACAGAACTCTATCAATATAATTAACTCAATTAACCTGTTAACCAACAAAAAAATTAAACATCAAAACCACTTTGAATCCAACCACCACCAATTACATCGTTTCCATCATAGAAAACAGCACTTTGGCCTGGGGCAATTGCCTTTACATGGTTATTAAAAATTACTTTCATTCTGTCGCCTTCTTGCTCAATGGTGGCAATACTTCCAGCATCTTTATACCTAATTTTAGTAAGCGATTCCATTGGATTATCAATTGAAGCAAACTTACCCATGTTTACATTACGCACCCACATGCCTTTTTTACTCAATTCGTTTTCACGACCAAGTATAACTGTATTGGTTTCTGGAATAATTTCCAATACAAACATGGGTTCGCCTAAAGCTATTTCTAAACCTTTACGTTGCCCTACAGTGTAAAATGGATAACCTCTGTGTTTGCCTAATATTTTACCATCGGCTGTAACAAAATTTCCACCCTCTACGCGTTCTTCTAAACCATCAACTTTGCGTTTTAAAAAGCCTCGGTAATCATTATCGGGTACAAAACAAATTTCGTAGCTTTCACTTTTATTGGCTAATTCTTGGTAACCCATATCAATAGCCATTTGTCTGATTTCAGTTTTCCTAAATCCACCTAATGGAAAACGTGTTTTAGCCAAACTTTGTTGTGTTAAGCCCCATAAAACATAAGATTGATCTTTATTATCATCAAGTCCTTTACTAATAACATAACGGTCATTTTCATTACGAACTTGCGCATAATGACCGGTGGCGATAAACTCACAATCAAGCATATTTGCTCGTTTTAATAAAGCTTCCCATTTGATATGGGTATTGCAAAGTACACAAGGATTTGGTGTTCTTCCAGCTAAATATTCTTCAATAAAATTTTCGATTACAAAATCACCAAATTCATCTCTAATATCCAATATCATGTGATGGATATCGTGCTTAACGGCAATAGTTCTTGCATCGTTAATACTATCGAGGCTGCAACAGCCTGTTTCTTTTTTGGATCCACCGCTATTTTGGTAATCCCAAGTTTTCATGGTTACTCCAATTACTTCGTAACCTTCTTCGCGTAGCATTACGGCTGCTACGGTACTGTCTAAGCCGCCACTCATGGCAACTAAAATTTTTCCGTGTTTACTCATTTTTTCAAAACATTTCAGGGTAAATAGCCCTGTTGATTGATATTATTGGTTTATTAAGTTAATAAGGTTGATTGGTCGGTAGGTTTCTGGTACTAGATAATTGATGTTCATTAATCTTATCAACCTGTCAACCCTATTGACTATTAACTTATATTACAAATTCAGATTTAAATACATCGCGGTTAGGGTTAACACACATTACAGGCACTGTACCTTCGGCATTAACAATTCGTTGGGCGTATGTATCAATTAAATATTCCGTAAAGGCTTTATCTTCTGATTGAGTCATAATCATAATTAAATCAGCTTGGCTATATTCTGCAAATTTTAAGGTTTCTTCTGCAAAATCGCTACTAGATTCATCCACTTCTTTAACTGTAAATTCAATTCCATTTTCAATAAAAATATTTTCAACTTGGTGTAAGTTAGCAATCATTTTATTATTCAAGAATTCATCACTTACCTTATTGTATAAAATATGAATAGTTGATTTATACGATTTTCCTAAATGGATAGCCATTTTTACTTTTTGTTTTGATTCAACCGACAAATCAAGAGGAAAAACAATATTTTTATATGCGTTATTTACTTTGTTGCTTTTTACCACAATTACTGGTACCGTACTGTAGTTTATTACTTTACCAGCATTACTACCTACAATACGAGTAAATCCGCTAGCACCATGAGTTCCCATAATGATACAATCACAACCAAATTCAACAGCTGTTTCAATTACAGTTTTGTAAATTCGGCCTACTCTAACCTCAGGCTTACAGTTAACACCGTATTTTTGTTCAATAGAAATTGCCAATTTTTCCAATTCAGGAATTGTTTTTTCACGAGCTTGTGCTTCCTTCTCTTCGTTGTTGCTAAAAATTGAAGTCAACAAATTTTCTTCAACTATACTTAGAATAATTAAATCGTTATCGAAATGCTTCGCAGTTTGGGCTGCGTGTTCTAAGGCGTTTAGGCTAATTTCGCTAAAATCTACAGGAACTAGCATTACATTCTTTTTTGTTTGAGTCATATTATTTTAAAAGTATTTAAATTAAATAATTTTAGGCTTCAAATGTAATAGTTTTTTACGGATGTTTGATTCACTAATTTTGATTATCCTTTTTATTAATACTGATTACAAGCAGTTTTGAATTGCCATTATTCATTAAGTTATTAGTTTGTTAGCTGATCGGCTGCAGTAACAAACCAAGTATTTTCATGCTGTGTATAAGCGGTTATGCGTGTTTGCTTAAAGTTAAATCCTTTTGGTATAATCCAGTATGATTTCCCCTTATTACCTATCACTTTATCTGTTTTAAAAAGCCTTACTACATTGTGGTGATGCAATAATTTTCCTGCATTTTCGCCTGCTGTTACTTTTGAATAAATATCATTATCAGTTATGGCATAATTTATCAATAAACTATCTGTATTGCCAAATATTTCATACTCTAAAATAAGTGTATCTGGATGAGTTTGAAAGGCATTCAGCTTCAAAAAATTTTCACTTGGCCTTGATAAAGTTTGTTTTATAAAATTAGTGATGCTTTTTTTATCGGAACCAGGAACAGAAAGTATTCCATTTAAAAAACTTTGTGGTGTGTACATAGGAATACTATCCTTTTTAACCACATAGTTCATTTGCCTTTGGGTATAAAGTGAATCGCTGTATTTATCAACCCAACCACTCCTATTCCAAACATCCACATGAAAATCTATTACATATACAGGCTTGGAGGTACTATCGGCTAAATGTATTACCTCTCCCAAAAACTTATCGGCCTCAGGGCAGCTGCTGCAACCTTCAGAACTAAAATTTTCGATTAGTACTACAGGCATAAAACCTTTTTTTTCAGGCTGTTTAAGTAGTTGGCTGTAGCCCAAATTACTCAAAACAAAAAGATAGGTAAATGTTAAGGTTAGTTTATTAAAAGTTTTGTATTTCATTTTTAAATAAAAAAATCTGGTCAAAATTAAGCGTTTGTTTATTAAAATTTAATTGCTAAACTTAAATTTTACTTATTTTATTTATAATCACATTATCTTAGGTAAAAACATTATTTGCTTTATACTTTAAATTTCATTCCAAGTCAAATATGGCATTTGCCTGAAGAAATTTTTTAATAAATTGCTAAACCAAAAATTAGTCAAACATTGTTATGGGTAAAAAGATACTTTAAATTTATAAAACTCTTAAAAAAAAAAAAGTTAAAAATCAGCCTTGCAAAAAAACAAGGTTTCAATGCCAATAACACCCAATTAAAAAACAATTTATTCACAATGTTTTTAAAGGTTTGGAGATGTAAAAGCAATATTTGCATATTGCAGGATGCAATTTAATGGTTCCATAAAATCAAAACTTCCAAAAGCCAATACAAGTATTTTTGCTGTAATGACAGCACTTGCAAACGAACATCAAGCTATCAATTTAGCACAAGGTTTTCCTGATTTTGAAGTATCGCCAAAGTTAATTGAGTTAGTTAATAAATACATGAAAGCTGGCATGAACCAATATGCGCCAATGCCTGGTTTACTTAGCCTGCGCGAAAAAATTGCTCAAAAAACTTATGAACTTTATTCAGCCCAATACGATGCCAATACTGAAGTAACCATTATACCTGGCGCTACTCATGGCATATATGCGGTAATGAGTGCCATGATTAGAGAAGGAGATGAAGTAATCATTATTGAGCCTTGTTATGATAGTTATGTGCCAGCCATTGAATTAAACGGAGGCAGGGCAGTGTTTGTAGAGTTAAAACTTCCTGAGTTTAAAATTGATTGGAACGAGGTAAAAAAACTGGTTAATTTCAAAACCAAAATGATTTTAATAAATACGCCACATAATCCCACAGGCAGTATTTTAAGTGCACAAGATTTACAAAAATTAGAAAAAATTGTTCGTGGTACGGATGTAATTATTTGCAGCGATGAAGTATATGAACACATGGTTTTTGATAAAGTAGAACACCAAAGTGTGGCTCGTTTTCCTGCATTGGCAGAGCGTAGCTTTATCATATCATCGTTTGGAAAAACATACAGCACAACAGGATGGAAAATGGGATATATTTTAGCACCAGCTAATTTAACTTTAGAATTGCGAAAAGTGCATCAATTTATGGCATTTAGCACTAATACTCCAATCCAATATGCCATGTCCGATTTTTTTGATGATAAAAGTGTGTACCTTGAACTATCGGACTTTTACCAAGAAAAACGAGATTATTTTAGAAAACTAATTAAAGGATCCAACTTTAAATTAATGACTTGTCAAGGAAGTTATTTTCAGCTATTGAATTACGGAAAAATAACACAAGAAAAAGACACAGATTTTGCGGTAAGATTAACAAAAGAACATAAAATTGCAAGCATTCCTGTATCGGTATTTTATCAAAAGCAAACTGATAATCAATTGCTTCGTTTTTGTTTTGCAAAGCAAAATGAAACACTTGAAAAAGCTGCAGAAAAACTCATGAAAATATAATTTAACTTATTATAAAAATTAACCCAAAATGACAACAGTAGACTCGTTAAGAATTACGCTCATTCAAAGCAATCTTTTTTGGGAAGATAAACGGACCAATATTCAACAATTTACCAATAGAATTTTTGACATTTCGGAACCAACTGACTTGATTGTTTTACCTGAAATGTTTTCTACAGGCTTTACCATGAATAGCGCAAAACTAGCTGAACCAATGGATGGCTTTACAGTAAGTTGGATGAAAGAATTGGCTTTGGTGAAAAATGCAGCTGTTTGTGGAAGTTTGATTATTGGTGAAAATAATCAATATTACAATAGATTTTTATTTGTAACACCTGATGGTAATGTTCAATTTTACAATAAGGCACACTTATTTAGAATGGGTGAAGAAAACAAACACTATGCCCCAGGAAATAGTAGAATTTGCATTGAATACAAAGGTTGGAAAATAACACCATTTGTTTGCTATGATTTGAGATTTCCTATTTGGCTAAAACGTACCGAACAATTTGATTATGATTTAATGATTGTAGTAGCTAGTTGGCCAGAAAAACGAATTACCCACTGGCAAGTTCTAAACCAAGCAAGGGCAATTGAAAACCAATGTTATGTGGCTTCAGTTAACAGAGTTGGTGAAGATGGAAATCAAATAAACTATAACGGGCAATCAGCATTATACAATCCACAAGGAAAATTATTAAATGAATTAACTCACGAGGAATTTGAAACCACTTATACCATACATTTGCCAGAGTTAAAAACATACAGAAAAGCATTTCCAGTTTGGTTAGATGACGATAATTTTGAAATAATAAATTAATATATTTACCTTCAAATCAGAATATTGGTTTATGTTTTTATTTTAAATTCTATATCCAATTTATAGAAGCAACTTTAACCCTTATTAATCAATCATTACAGCATATAAAATAAAAAATGAATAAAATAATTTTAGTATTTGTTTGCCTTTTAATCCTTGGCAACAGCGCATTTGCACAGAAAAATAAGAATAAACAAAACACTTTAAAGGCTGCCAACACTGAAGTAAAAGTAGCCGAAAAATATGCAAAATATATTCTTGAAGAAAAACTTCACGACTTTGGTATTATAAATGAAAATGGTGGATTGGTTTCTTATAATTTTGCAATTAAAAACATAGGAAGCATTCCTTTAAAAATAAAAGATATACAAGCAGAGTGTGGCTGTACTAAAACAGAATATACTACACAGCCTATTGAGCCAGGTGCAGTTGGAAACATTAAGGCAGTTTTCAACCCTATGGGCAGACCGGGTTATTTTGATAAATCAATAAACCTGTTTTTAAATACTGAAGACGGAAAAACAACTATTTTCATAAAAGGAAATGTAGCTCCTGCAAAGTATGAATTTAACTCTACTTATACCTATCAATATGGACTTTTGGCAGTAAATAACAACACATTTAAATTTAATGTAAATCCTGGAAAAACAGATAGTACTTACCTTAAAATGTATAATTTAAGCAATAAAAAAATTATAGTACATCGAATTGAAACACCTTCAAATATTGTCGTTTCTGGAAGTAGTTTTGAATTAATTCCTAATACTGATATTGATCTACTAATTAAGTTTTGGCCAAGACTTGATCATGGTTTTGGAGATCATAGCCAACAAATAAAATTATATACCAATGATGACTCCATTCCAGTAAAAATTATTTATATTAACTCTAATGTTAGTGAAGATTTTTCAGTTTTAACGCCAAAACAACTTAAAAAAGCGCCAAAATTTACTATTGATAGAATTCTGCATGATTTTGGAGATATAGGTCACCGTGATAGCTCCATAACCCACTTTATTTTAACCAATAAAGGTAAAAGTGACTTAATTATTAGAAAGGCTAAACCTTCGTGTAATTGCGTTAATTTAGAGTTAGAAAGCATGGTGATAAAGCCTAAACAAAAAATAAAAATGAAAGTTGATTATACTTCATTTAACGTGGTTGGTCTTGACATTAGAGGAATAACCCTAATTACCAATGACCCTGAGAAACCAGAGGTTAATATTGCTATTAGAGCAAATATTGTTAGATAAAATTAATAAAAGTATATGTTGAAAAAAGTAGCATTTGTAGCAGTTAGTTTTTTTAGTGGAATTGTAGGTTCTTATGTGTTTTATAAAATGCACTCCCCTACCGTAATAGTACAAGATTTTACCGAACGAAATTCGTCAAATGGAAACAATGTAGAAGCAGTAAATTACAAAGGTGCAGCTATTAATAATACCGATTTTATTAAAGCCTCGGCTAATAGCACACCTAGTGTGGTTTTTATCAAAACTTTAAGCAATCAGCGCAATTATATTGACCCAAGTTTCGACTTTTTTAACAGCTTCGATTTTTTTGGTCAGCGTGGACCTGTTGCAAGTTCTGGCAGCGGTGTGATAGTTTCTGAAAATGGATACATTGTAACCAATTACCATGTAATTAAAGATGCCAATACCATTGAAGTTATTTTAAATAATAAAAAACAATCGTATCAGGCTAAATTGGTTGGTAGCGACCCATCAACAGATATTGCCGTTTTAAAAATTGAAGCCAAACAATTGCCACATATAGTATTTGGCAATAGCGATAATGTTCAAATTGGCGAATGGGTTTTGGCAGTAGGAAATCCGTTTAACCTTACCTCAACTGTTACAGCGGGAATTGTAAGTGCCAAAGGGCGTAACATCAATATCGTAAACAATCAATTTCCAATTGAATCGTTCATTCAAACCGATGCAGCTATTAACCCTGGAAATAGTGGTGGAGCTTTAGTTGATTTAGAAGGCCGCTTAGTTGGAATAAATACTGCTATTTCTAGTCAAACCGGTAGTTATATTGGTTACGGATTTGCTATTCCTTCTAATATTGTTTCAAAAATTATCAAAGATTTGATTGATTTTAAAGAAGTGCAACGTGGTTATACCGGAATGGACATTGCGGATATTGATTCGCGCTTAGCGCAAAAATTAAACATCAGCAATAATTTAGGCGTTTATGTAAGTTCAGTATTGGCCGAAAGTCCAGCTGATAAAGCCGGCATAAGAACAGGTGATGTAATAGTAAAAATTAACGATAAAGAAATTGACAGCAAAGCCATTTTTGATGAATACATGGCTTATATGCGTCCTGGTGATAAAGCCAAGTTTACTTTTTTAAAAAATGGAAAAGAAACAGAAGCATCGTTTAATTTAATTAACAAAGAAGGCAATACTGCTATTTTACGCAAAGGAACTGTTAGTTCTGAAAGCTTAGGTGCCGATTTTCAAGCATTACCTAAGTTAGAAAAAGACAAATTAGGTATTAAAAATGGTATCAAAATTTACAATATCAGGAACGGAAAAATTGCCAATATTGGCTTGAGCGAAGGTTTTATTTTGATAGCATTAAACAAAAAACAATACGAAAAACCAGAAGAACTGATAGCCGATTTTGAACAAATAAGAGGCCAAGTAGTAATGGAAGGAATTATGCCAAACGGAGGCCGAATGGTGTTTAGTACTTATGTTTATTAGAATTAGAAAATTGAAAGATTAGAAAATTTTTGAATTGAATATTGAAAAAATCCGTTACAGTTTGTAACGGATTTTTTTTGTTTTATTTATGTTTGATTAGCGAGCTAAATAAACAAATTCATGCTATATCCATACTAACTGCGACTTGATAAAATTATTCATTTAAAATTCGTTTATTTGGAACTGAAAATTTAAAAATATAATTAAAGTAAATCATGAACTCGAAAAAGCTTTTTGGAATAACAGCCTTTATATTATCAACGCTGTTTTTTTATTTACCTCTTTTTAATTTACTAATAAACTTACTCGGGTTAAGAGTTTTTGATTCTTTGTACCTTAATGATAAGTATAGTAAAAAATATGATTTACTTCTTATGGTTGGAAATTATCCATATTTAGATATTATTTTAATATCTATAGCCATTACATTACTTATAGTATCTAAATCGTCAATAAGCAAATTTCTTTTTTATCCCACCCTAATAATTCAATTATTTATATTAATAATTAATCTTTTTCTATATTCATTTTTTGGTGCAAATTAAAGTATAAATCAATGGTAAACGATTATTTTCCTTCATCAAGTAACATTGTTCAGCTAAATGGTTTAACTGAGTAGTTAAACTCTTTGCAAATTATACCACTAATATTTGATATCTTTTATTCAATTAAAATTTCTTTATTTAAGACAAAAGTGGATAGGTGGGGAAGTTTAAAGTAGCGTAATTGGGTGCGGGCAATTGTAGAGACGTAACATGTTACGTCTCTAAGTAAAAAGACGTTGCAATGCAACGTCTCTACCTAGTTGTTAGGAAATTCAATGGTTTTCTTGTGGCAAGATAAAGACGTTTAATTAATGGTCTTTAAGTAGCTATTTGTTTCTATTAGTGATAAACTTTTTTCTGCAAATGCTCGTTTATTGAATTTGTACTTTGCAAAATAAATAAATCTATATTTGCGCAGCCAATGAGAAAAACCTTTGTACTGAATTTGATATTAATGATGGGTGTAAACCTACTTATCAAACCATTTTGGATTTTAGGAATTGATAGGGCGGTACAAAATCGTTTGGGTTTTGAGGCTTATGGCCAGTATTACATATTATTCAATTTTGTATTGTTGCTTTCGGTTTTGTTAGACTTTGGTATTGGCAATTACACCACTTCTAACTTAGCTAAAAACCCCAATTTATTAGAAAAACAGTTTTCCGCATTACTTACCATAAAAATATTTTTTTCAGCACTTTACATAGTAACTACTTTAATTTTTGCTGCCATTTTAAATTACGATAAAAGCATTTGGTTCTTAATTTTTATGCTTTCGTTTAACCAAGTATTATCGTTTTTTCACATTTATTTTAGAAGTAATGTAAGTGGTTTGCAGCTTTTTAAAACAGATTCTATTTTTTCGGTTTTAGATAGGCTTTTGATGATTATATTTTGTTCTATTTTACTGTTTACAAGTATTTTTGAATTAAATATTACCAATTTTGTTTACGCCCAAACTTTAGCTTATGGCATAAGCGCTGCCATCTCTTTTACTTTTATCAGTAAAAAAATAAGTAAGATTACTTTGGTTTTTGATAAAGTTATTCTTTGGGATATTTATAAAAAAACTGCTCCTTATGCGTTGCTAGCTTTGTTAATGACACTTTACACACGTGTAGATAATATACTGATAGGAAAACTATTACCCGATGGTGATTACCACGATGGAATTTATGCCCTTGGCTATCGATTATTAGAAGCAGCTAATATGATGGCAGCATTAGTTGCCATGCTTTTACTACCTATTTTTTCAAAAATGATAGCCGAAAAACAAAAGTTAGAACCTTTGGTAAATACAGCTTTAGGTTTACTGATTGCACCCAGTTTTATATTTGGAATTGCTTGTTTTTTCTTCCAAAGTGAAATATTGGTTATGCTATCGCCAAAAGCCAACGATTACGCAACGCAAGTTTTTGGTTGGGTGATATTATGCTTTATTCCTTTATGCTTTATGTATATTTTTGGAACATTGCTTACTGCTAATGCCTCGCTTAAAATTTTAAATATTTTAGCACTCATTGCTTTAATAACTAATTTTGGCTTAAACCTTCTACTAATACCCAAATATCAGGCACTAGGGGCAGCTTACGCAGCCATAATTACACAAACATTTATTGGCATTACCAATTGTTATTTTGCCTACAAAGTACTTAAACTAGAATTTAATAAAGTAATTTTTTTAAAATTATTGATGCTTTTTATAATGTTATGCATAGTTGCACTGTTATGCAAAACTTATACTATTTCTCTGCTTGTGTCGTTAACTATATTATGCCTAATTGGAGGGTCATCAATTTTTGTTTTTAAACTGTTGGATATAAAGCAGCTAGCTAATTTAGCTAAAAGCAAATTCAATTAAATTTTACACCTAAATATATTTTTATATTTTTGAACTAATAATTTAAAAAATGAGTCAAGATAAAAGAACGTACTACTTTGAATTAGTTGATGTAGTAAAATTTTTAATAAAGTATAAAAAGCCTCTCAGTATAATTTCTATAGGTGCTGGAATTGCAGCCATTATTTTTTCAAGTCCTTGGTTTATAAAACCTTTGTACAAATCAACTGCTATTTTTTATCCATCTACCAATAACTCCATTTCAAGTGCCTTATTGTCGGATACTCGTATCAAATCAAAAGATCCACTAGAGTTTGGTGAACAAGCCACTGCCCAACAATTCATTCAAATGCTTGAAAGTGATAATTTAAAAAATAGGGTTATCAATAATTACGGATTGCGTGAACATTATCACATAAAAGAAACAGATACTGAAAAAAATTACAAAATGGGTAAATTATTTACCCGACATATAAGTGTTCGTAAAACACCTTTTGCATCAATTGAAGTAAATGTTTTGGATGAAGTTCCTGAAAAAGCAGCAGAAATTGCCAATGGAATTGTACTAATTTTAGATAGTGTAAAAACTGATGTTCAAAGACGTGTGGCTTTACAAGCTTTAGCTATTATTGAGCAGCAATATAAAAATAAAGAAGCAGAGGTTAATAGCATCAAACAAACCATGCGCGACCTAGGTGCAAAAGGAGTTTATAGTTTTGAGGAACAGTCAAAAGCCATAACCGAATTAGCAGGTAAAGGCGGTAATCAAGCATACATTACCAAACAACAGAGTAGTTTAGCTTTGTATGGTTCTGAAGCGCTTTCATCGCAAGAAACCTTGGTATTAGAACTTGATAAATTAAGCGAGTTAAGAAAAAAATTAGAACAAGCAAATGTGGATGTAAATGCTAATTTAAGTAACGTATTTTTACTTCAACAAGCTACTCCAGCAGAAAAAAAAGAATACCCTATCAGATGGTTAATTGTTGCAGTTTCCATGTTTGGATCATTTATGTTAGGTTGTGTTATTTTATTATTTAACGAAAAAATTCGTCAAATTAACATTAATGCTTAAGTTTTGGAACTAAATCAAAGTAAGAATTGGTTTTATGGCATTAGTATTGGTTTTATTATACTTAATGCTATTGCTTTAACACTTGGATTTAATTGGCTTGGTGTTTTTCCATTGGTAATTTTGGTTTTAATTACAGCCATTTACCGTTCCGATTTACTTATTTTATTATTATCTTTCATTATTCCATTGTCAATTGAGTATGAAGATATTGGAGGTGGACTTGGGATTAGTTTACCAGATGAACCTTTACTAATACTACTTACCGCAACTGTTTTATTCAAATTTATTATTGATGGAAATTATGATTATAGGATTTTTAAACAACCCATAACCATTGCTATTTTTATAAACTTAGCATGGCTAATTTTCGATACCTTTTTTAGTCAAATGGTTTTGGTGTCTGTTAAGTTTGTAATTGCGCGCATTTGGTATATTACCACCTTCTATTTTTTAACAGTAGTACTATTTAAAAATATAAAAAATATACATGCCTTTTTATGGCTTCACATCGTTGGTTTAGTAATTGTGGTTTTATATACTTTTGTGAGGCATAGTCAGTACGATTTTGCTCAAATTGTATCGTTTACTATCATGCAGCCTTTTTATGTTGGACATGGCGTTTACGCAGCTGCATTAGCCTTTTTTATCCCCTATTTATTACTTAATATAATTTATGCCTTTAGGTTAAAAATACCCTCTTGGTTACTCGCTATTACAATAATAACACTCTTGATTTTTTTATTAGGAGTAATTTTTAGTTATACCAGAGCAGCTTGGATAAGTTTAGCAGGTGCCCTTGGCTTACTTATTTTAATTTGGTTAAAAATTAAATTCCGTACGCTAATAGTTGCTTTATCCGTTTTTATTGTAATTATAATTGTGAATAGCAACGATATCATTTACCAGCTTTCATTTAATAAACAAAATAGTGCTGAAGGCTTTGATAGGCACCTAGAATCAGTAAGTAATATTAATAATGATGTTTCAAATCTTGAACGTGTTAACCGTTATGTAGCAGCTATAAACATGAATAAAGTAAAACCATTTTTAGGTTTTGGCCCAGGAACTTATTCATTTCAATATGGCGTATACCAAGAGCCTGAATTTGAAACCCCAATTACAACTTATTTTGGCGATAATGGAACATGTCATAGTGAATATTTAGGACCTTTAGCTGAAAGTGGTTGGCTAGGATTACTTACCTTTTTGGCTATTATAGTAGTTGCCTACAGTAATGGTTACAAATTGATTTTCAATACAAATAATATAGAAGTGAAAATATTAGCCACATCAACCCTTGTTGGCCTTAGCACTTTCTTGATTCATGGCTTGCTAAACAATTACAGCGAAACAGATAAAATTGCCATTATCCTATGGGGCAGTTTTGCTATCATCACTGCATTAAGACAATATCATTCTAACATTATTCCAGAAGAAAATTAAGCCTCCAGCACAATCAAATCATTACTAAATGCATTGGCTTTTTCAAGCACTTTGTTTATTAAATCTTCAAACATATTGATGTCGTGCATCATCACATTTTCAATTCGTTCTTGAAAAGTGCCATTTGGAAACAAGCGTTCTTTTAATTTTAACAACTTAGTAATATTGTCTTCTTGCTTTTGTTCGCGAGCTTTTTTGTAGGTTTTAAATTGCGCAATCAATGTTTTTTTAGTTTCTAACTTGTATTGCAACAATTCTTTTCCTGTATTTGGGTCAATGTTTTTTACTTCGTCAATCATTTGTTGCAATAAAGCATCTACCTGATTGGCATTTTCCATAAAACTTGTAGTCGAATGTTTTTGTAAATATTTATCGGTTAAATCGGCATCTGCAAGTAACATATCGGCTATTGTTAAGCCCATTTTTTCAATTTTTTCTTTGGTTGATTTACTTAACAATAAATAAGAATTACGTTGCATAATTACCGGAAACGGTACTTGATGTGCCTCAAAAACTTGTTGTAATTGCAACCAATAAGCCACCTCGGCTGGACCTCCAATATAAGCCAAATTAGGCAATATCAACTCCTGATATACAGGACGTAAAACCACATTTGGACTAAACCGTTCTGGGTAATTTTCTATTTCAATTTTTAATTCATCAGCAGTAAAAACTACTGAAGTATCGTTTAATTTAAACTGATTATTTTCGGCTTTAATTAACCTGCGACCAAATTCAGGATGCAAATAAAAAAAGTTTACTTCCCTCCCATTTATCTGTAACTTATAGTTTTCGCTTAAGGCTTTATTGGTGTTTTGAATTGCATTGAAACTTTTTTGCTCAAAAATATCGCTTAACATTACTGGTTTTAAAAGCGTTTTTAAAGCTTTATCATCTGCATCAATTATTACCAAACCTTGATTTTTAAATAATTCATGAACCAATTTTCGCGTTCCAATGCTAAAATTATTGTTGGTTAAAAAACTTTTCTGCAACAACTTTATCCATTTCTTGGCTTTGTCTCTTTCACCCAAAATTGGAATTAATTGTTCAATTAATGCTTCAATTCCTTCATTATCTATATGTCCAACAGGTTTTGAATTACTTTCCTTTTGCCATTTAATTTCTTTACCAAATAAATAAATGCTGCTAATTTCTT
>JBIIBC010000063.1:0-7146 GCA_044239605.1 Bacteroidia bacterium
ACAGGTACTAAAGAACCATAATACTCCACTTTTACTGCATCTATCATACTTGGGTGCGATTTTCCTGCACGAATTTTTGTAAACTCGCTTGTTGCATGGTCAATTGCAGCATCCATCATTTGCTTTAAATTATCTAATACTGGTTTTAAACGTGGGTCGCTCATATTATTTTATAATTAGGTTATTGAAAAATTGTGTTTTTAAATCAGTCGCAAAATAACATTTTAAAACAATTTAAAAATTTACTTTATGCGCAATTATATAATCTGGTCTGCCTTTTACTTCATCAAAAATATTGGCAATATACTGCGCTACTAAGCCAATGGTTAACAATTGAATACCTCCAAAAAATATCACAATGGTAAGCGTACTTGCCCATCCCGCCACAGCTTTATTGCTAAAAAAATAGCCATAAAGAATATAAATTAACAAAGCCAAAGCAATTATTGTACTGAAAAATCCAATTTGAATGGCCAATTTCAGAGGTTTTTTCGAAAAATACATAATGCCATTTAAGGCAAAACGAATCATTTTTTTTAAAGGATATTTGGTTTCACCCTCTAGGCGTTCATCTCGTTCGTAGTAAAATGGAATTTGTACAAAACCAATCCAACTGATTAATCCTCGTACAAATTTATTTTTTTCGCCTAATTTTTTAAACTCATTAATGATGTTTTTGTCAATTAACCTAAAGTCGCCTGTATCAAGTGGAATAGGCACTTCGCTTAATTTATCCATTAATTTATAGAAAAATTTTGCGGTAATTTTTTTAAATAAAGTTTCACCTTTACGAGTTTTTCTCACGCAATAAATAGCGTTGCAATTGGATGAATTGTACAAATCCAATATTTCACTAAATAATTCGGGTGGATCTTGCAAATCGGCATCAATTATGATTGCTAAATCTGTTTCAGTATTGTTTATACCCGCAGTAACTGCCGCCTGATGACCAAAATTCCTTGAAAAATGAATTACTTTTACTTTTGAATTTTGATTTGCAATAATATTTAGTTTTTCAGCTGTTTTATCCTTACTACCATCGTTTATAAAAATTATATTCGATTCATAATTCGCTAGCTTTTCAAGCACATTATTAACCCTTTGATAGGTTTTTTCTATCAGTAATTCTTCGTTATAACAAGGAATAATAATGGTTAATGTTTGGGGCATGAATGGCAAATTACGAATTAAGAGTTACGAATTACAAATTTATGATTGCTATGCGAAGTTCGAAGAACGTATAGCAAAGCATGAATTTACAAAACTATATACTGACAACTAAAAACTATTTTTTCAATTCCAATTTTTTCCAAGTATCAGTTCTACCAAACATGCTTACACCTATAAAGCCTCTAATTTCCATGGTGTTTTTATCTGCTAAATTAATTTTACACTTATACGTTTTACCACTTTCAGGGTCGTAAATAGTTCCTTCATCCCAAACATTATCACCTTTGTATTCAAATCCACCAACCAATTGTAAGCCTAAAATAGGTTTACTTTGTTTTGCTGGATCTTCATTATTTGCATCCAATTTGGGTTTTCCTTCAGTATTTAAAGGTTCTTTTAACCATACAATTCTACCAAAATAATAGTTTCCTACTTTTGTTATTTTAACTCTTGCTTTACCATTTCCTGTTTCCCAAACTCCTAAAATGTCGTCTGCATTTTGT
The DNA here is from genome assembly GCA_044239605.1 of Bacteroidia bacterium. Lineage (GTDB taxonomy): Bacteria > Bacteroidota > Bacteroidia > UKL13-3 > UKL13-3 > JAAFJM01. The sequence goes on from JBIIBC010000063.1 coordinate 1,674, forward strand.
TGAGCGCTACAGTTGTATATAATTGATAATAAGCTAAATAATGTAATTAAAATTTTTTTCATGTTTCTGTTTTTTATTTATTGCAATTAGCAAAAATTTTAAAACAAAAAAAAGTAGTTTTTTTGACAATAAAAAAGCCCTTTTGAAATAATCAAAAGGGCTTTAAATTAATTAATATTTTATTATTTACCTGAAACAATAAACTTTACAGTTTGCTTCATATTATTATTACTTAAATTTAAGAAATATACGCCATTATTTAATTGGCTAATATTTAACTGCTCGTTGAAGTTTTTAGTTGTGATGGTTTGTTTAATAACTTCTTTACCTAACATATCATAAATTACCAAATTGGCAGGTAATTGACTGATATTTTCAATGCTGATGTTTAATTCATTAAATGCAGGCGAAGGATAAACTTTAACAATATTGTTTAAAGTATTAATATTTCTAACACTTGTATTTCTTGTTACAATTACTGTTCTTACTTCTGTAGCTTTATTACCTGCTAAATCCGAAACTGAATAAGTAATGATATAAGTACCAATTTTACTTGTATCTAAAGTACTTAGCTTGGTAATCTTGTTGGTAATATTACCATCAACATTGTCTGTTGCTGTTGCCCCTGGATCAGTGTATGATTTATTTTGCATTATTGTATCAGGATTATTGCCTAATATAGTTATAACCGGCTTAACTAAATCCGGCACCACAACATTTATTGTTCTAACTATTGAATCAGTATTACCTGCTCTATCATTAACTGCATAAGATACATAATAAATACCAGCAACCTTATTATTTACTGTCCCACTTGTTCTAATATTTGCAGTGATACTTCCATCTTTATCATCCGTTGCTGTAGCGCCTAATTCGTTATAAGCACTATCTTTAATAATGTTAATAGTAGAAGTACCATTTAAGGTTATAACAGGTTTAATGGTATCAATATTACTAAAGTCTGCATCATTTGCATCACGAGGAATTAATTTAAAGTTGGCATTAGCGAAGTACATAGGACCTTGAATAAAATTCATTTTCATACCTACATGAACTAGGTTATTATAATTTTTAAAGTTGGTGTTGTAATCATCAACTCTTAAACTTAAACCACCATTTTTGTTAACAGCAAATTCTCCAAAGCTTCCTGTTGGTGCATCAGGATTTTTGCTCGATACTTCCACACTATCAAAACGCATTAATACTGCTTCCCATTTACGGCAATAATCAATATTTCCTAATGCAAATGAATCTAATGATAAAGTGGTTTCAGGTGTTGGTAGTGCATTTCCTGTTGATATTACTGAACTTAAAATATTATTTAAAGTTGTGATATTAAATGACTCTCTAACTGTTGCTCTTGTAATTAAAACTGAATCACCCACATTCCATTTAGCAGTGCTATCAGCACCTGAATTTCTCGCAACAAAAATTGCCGAGTTAGGACCATTTCCATCTTGAATGGTAATTAAGCCACCAAAACCTTTACCAGTTACAATTCCACGCACATTAATATTTAACAATGAATCACCATTCCAAATACTTGTTCCGTTTGGCACAACACTTGTTTGTAACGCTCTAATATTATCTACACCATTAGGTCCTGTAATGTAATATTTATTACCAAAGCTAAACGGATCAGGAATTAAAGTGCTTCTTCCTTTTCTATCTGTAGCCCCAACCCAATAAGTCATTACACATTCTGTATTGGTTGGAGGAACTTGTGCCAAATAGTAATTAGGGAAATTAGGTACAGCTGTAAAATCAACAGAATCCAATGTATTTGTTACTGAGTTTTTGAAATATAATCTACTTGATTGTAAAGTAGTATCTCCTACAGTAATTTCAAATGTTAACTTAGTGGTATCACTCGATTTTACAATTGATGGGTTTCTACCGATGTATTTAATGGATGGTGGACAAGAAGTACAAATTTCATAATCGCTAGGGTAAATTGGAGTAATACCATAACGCGCAGCACCTCCAACAGCATATTCAGTTACTACACCTTGAATAAAATCTAATCTTGTTCCAATAGCTGGAGCAATAAATCTATTTGGATTTACTACATTTAAAGTAGCAGAATCTCCTAACGCATCTCTTCTGTAATATGATGAAAAATCACGAACTTCAATTACGTTTCCAAAGTCATCAATAACGCTCCAAGAAGTTCTGTTTGAATTTCCACCAATACTATTTACAACACTATAAACAGTTACATTTTTTATTTTTACTAATGTTCCTTCATACTGCTCACCGGTTAATTTTTGAGGAATTCTTGAAGATGAATTTGGATTACCTAACATTAGTTGGTCTGCAGTAATTTCAGTGTAAACTAATGTGTCAGGTGTTAAGCTAATTTGTTCAATTCCATTTTCCCAATTGGTGTTACTTCTAATTAAATTAACTTGCGTTTCGCCTTGAAAATCTCTGATAACACCTGTTACTCTTACTTTATAACCGGGTACAAAATTATCATAGAACTTTGTTTCAGCTAATAAATTTGATATAGTTGTCCCAGTTCCATTAGGTTCGCACATAACTAATACTCCACTCCATGGTCCTCCTCCTTTGCGTTGAATATAAGCACCTTTTCTACTTGCGGATAATCCATAGGCTTTTGGGTTGCTAATAACTATACCTTCAAATCGAACTGTATCTCTATATATTGTATCTTTAAAAGTAGGGTTGACATAGTCAGGCAAAGTACCACCAGTTGGATTGTTTAATTTTGGTGTGTTTACAAAAGTTATGGAATCGATTGGTAAAATTGGATACGGATTTTGCGCATTGGCAATTAATCCACCCAAAATGGTTGTGATTAGTAGAATTGTTTTTTTCATTATATTATTTGTTTATTTGGTTTATTATTTTTGGTTATTGAGTTTGTCCAAAAACTATTGGACAAAGTATTATTTAATTACTGCAAAGTTACCTGTTTGAACAATACCACTTTGTAAATCTTTTACGCTGTACATGTATATTCCTTGGGTAATTTGGTTTTTAGAATCACTTAATAAATCCCAAGCATGTTCTCCACCCGTCATTACTGTTTTTTCTCTATCACTCAAGCGTTCAAACCAAGCGTTTCCTTCACCATTGTATGTTGTAGCATCATGTTTAAAATTAGCAATTACATCACCGCTAGTAGTGTAAATGGTAATTTCGCAGCTTTGCGGTAAATTATTAAAATATAACTTTTTGGTTCTTGAGGTTGTGCCGTCCCAAGCAGCGCTAGTACTATATGGGTTAGGATAAACACCTACTTTTGTATTTTGGTCTTCTTTGGTAAAATTATTGATATTGCTCCCGCTAAAAACCCTAAAATCATTACCACTAAAAGATGATTCAAGCGGCTCAAGATTTAGTTTTTTATTACCTTTATCAAATGCTGTTACAATAATTAAATATTGCCAACCATTACTTAAGTTATTTAGCGTGTAGGAGTAATGATATTTGGTGGTATCTCCATCAAAAGTAACAGGTTGAGGTAATTTTATTAAATCAAATCCATTGTTAAAACCAACATCATTCCCTGTACTATCCCATTGTCCAATTAAATTCCTTGCATCAGTAAAATTAGGTTTCAAATCATCTCCAACTTTACTTGAGTATATTTTATATCCTTCAAAATCTTTTTCTCTGGTAATTGGGTCAATAGAAGCTTCAGCATTATTACTCCAATAAATAGTTGCTTTTTTATCGCCAGCAATAATTTTTACTTTTGGATCTTCAGGCGGTTCGGGTAATACAAACCTATCTAATCTGCCATTTTTGTTTAAATCTTTATCAACACTATAAATACCATTTTCATCAGAATCTTCACCCACATAGGTCGATCTACTTCTATTAAAATGTTCTTTTAACTCTTTTTGAGAGCCTTCTGTACTTAATATAGTTAATGATTGGTTTTGAGTTGCTTCCCTTAACTGTTTTGCACAAACAAATGCCATAGTGTATGTCATGCTTGAATCAGGTTCTAACTGACGAAAAGGACCCACACTCATTAATTGTAACCAATTCGATGCAGGCCCATAAGTTGGTCCTGATGTTGAATTTAAATCATTTGAATCAATACCTGCTGCTAATTTACTAAAACGAGTTTGTTCATCGTTAGGACCAATATAAGGTGGAGTTGTAGAACCAAAGGTCCAAAAATTTGCATAAAAAGAAGGAGCAGTAAAACCTTTATTAGTAAATATTTCAGGTTTTGAAGGATTAAAAAATAAACCTTTCCAATCAACACCTAAAAACTGCATGGCACCATATGAACTAATAAAGTTATAATCATCTGCATTTTTAGCTGCCATGTAGGCTACAATAGCACTGTTTTTTGTATCAACAAAATTTCTTCCTCTTTGGAAAAATAAAGAACCTGTTTCTCTTGTTACATTTACATTTCGAACCACTAAGTCACTGTAATTACCAATATAAATGGAATCCCAACGTTGCTTACTTTTATTGGTGATGGTGTAATTTAAGATAACAAAATAATCAGCGTATGAATAATTCCAATTTAGGACTTCCACATTTACTACTGCCTTTAGTGGATTATCATGCCCATTAATAGGTATAGAAGTTCCCGGGATAATTACATTACTATCGGTAATGGTCATTACAAAATCTTGGTGTGAAATAGCCGATTTAGAATAGTTTGGACTTTTTGTAAGATTAGATTTTTCTACAATATTTGTTAATGGAGTAAATTCAAAATTTGCTGCTCCAGTTGAATAACCAGCGCTGCTCTCTGATGATGAGGATGAAACCCTAGGTTGTCCGTTAACATAGGCTCCTATCCAAATTCCACCTTCAAATAAATGCTCAACCCCACTTCCAGTTGGATAGGCCATAGATGGAGGTCCACTTGTATTTGACCTTACGTTTGGTCTTCCAATAGTTCCTGAATTGTATATAGTAAGCCCTAAACGAGCTGCATTGGTATATTTGCCTTCAATTTTAACTTGACCATAATTGCTGGTAATTATGGTTAGAGTTAAAAGTGTTGTAAGAATTAAATAATTAACTTGTTTTTGCATATTTTACAGTTTGCAAATATGTAAAAATTAATAATACCTAACTGTTAAATTATTTTTTTAGAGAATATAATTGATAAAAAATATTTTTCAACAACTTAAAAACCGCTAAAACATTGTGAATGTTAAATTTAATCCTACTTGGTGAATATATTTTCAATGATAATTGTCAATAGATAAAATTATTTTTACTACTATTTGACACCATCATTATATTGCAACACATTTACACAATAAAATTAATAGAATTATACCAATGAAGCATTTGAAAATTAAAGCATCTTTTGTATTAATGATAGCTATGTTACTTTTTAGTAGCTTATCAGTATTTGCGCAAGATATGAACGAGGAAGCAGCTGACGCGGCTCAATCAACAGCTAGTAATATTAACTGGTTAATCGCAGGAATTGCTATTTTGTTGGTTTTTATTATTGGAATGG
>JBIIBC010000064.1:0-7118 GCA_044239605.1 Bacteroidia bacterium
TTTTATTTTGCGACATATAATTTTAGTAGTCGCAAGTTTCAAAATTCAAAGATTAATTTTAGATTCTACATCTTTCGTTATAAACAACAATACTGTTAAATTGTATTGTTTCGTACAATCGTGTTTTGCAAACCGAACTTAATACTATTAGTATTTGTAATGCAAAAATATAACTCCAATTAATATATTTGCTATGTGATTAAGCATACCAAAAAAATGAAAACTAACCCTTAAAATAAATGATTCGGGGTGCAAAGTCGAATCAGCTTGGAATTTGACATTTTAAACTTGACAATTAATTTATAAAATATAAATTCATGAAAAACATTTACATTAAAAACTTAAAAATGAAATTCAAAGTTTTGATTAGAAATAAAATAATTTTAATAAAGTTTTTTATAATAACAACAACTATAATTTCTAGTTGTGAAAAGACTGAAAAATCAGATAGTTATTATGTTAAATATGAAGTAAATAGCAGTTCAGTATATATCGGTGGCAATTTAAATATAACAGTTAATGAAAAAGATGGTAGAAAGGGTTTTCTCGTAAATACAAGAAAAAATTGGGAAACAATTATTGGTCCTGTTGAAAAAGGTTTTAACGCATTTCTTGAAGTTTCTAAATCAGGTTCATCTGATAACACATTAAAACTGTACACTCAAATATCAGTAAGCATAAATAACGAACCTTTTGTTATTAAAAAGATTGATGATAAAGATATTTATAGGAATTTTACAACGATAAGTTATAGTGTTGGAAATTAATAATAAATCAATTAAGTTGTAATTACGACCAACTATCCGAGAGTTAGCAAAACGCTCTACGGATTTCAAATGAAAGTAGTGTCTCCGACACGGTTTTTAAAAAACTCAACTATCCGTGTAGTTAGCTATATTGCTTTAGGTAGGATTTTCACCGATTAGATTCGTTTAAATTGTTAATAACATAAACTTTATGAAAAAAATTTAAATCAAATAATTTATTACAAACACAAACATCAATACAAAAAATCCAGCTGCTTTCGCTTTGGGATTTTTAGTTTTACTTTTTGCCTAATCAAAAAGTAAAAAGAAAGTAGAAAAAAATGACTTATCTATTAGCTAACTTGGTTGCCATACAAAGGAGATTCCTACGGAATGACTTAACTTTTTTTGTTATAAATATTGCTATTAAAAAGACTGACAAAAAAATTCGGTGGAAACATCGACCAAAGGCAAAAAAAGGAGCGGAAAAAGTGGTGTGGGTGGATGTCCACTAAATGCGCGAAATTTTAATTTTTCGGCCCGAGTGGCGGTGGGTAGTGCGAAATAAAAATTGAAATTTGGATTTAGTGGTGGGCTTTTTGCTTTACTTTTTGCCCAAACAAAAAGTAAAAAAAGTATAAAAAAGAAGTGACTTATCCATTAGCTAACTTGTTTGCTATACAAAGGAGATTCCTTCGGAATGACTTTACTTTTTTTGATATAAATGTTGTTATTAATAAGACTTACTTAAAATTTTCGGTGGAAACATCGACCAAAGGCAAAAAAAGGAGCGGAAAAAGTGGTGTGGGTGGATGTCCACTAAATGCGCGAAATTTTAATTTTTCGGCCCGAGTGGCGTTGGGTAGTGCGAAAGAAAAATTGAAATTTGGATTTAGTGGTGGGCTTTTTGCTTTACTTTTTGCCCAAACAAAAAGTAAAAAGAAAGTAGAAAAGAAATGACTTATCCAATAGCTCACTTGGTTTCCAATGAAAGGAGATTCCTACGGAATGACTTGACTTTTTTTGTTAAATATTCCTATTAGTAAGACTTACTTAAAATTTTCGGTGGAAACATCGACCAAAGGCAAAAAAAGGAGCGGAAAAAGTGGTGTGGGTGGATGTCCACTAAATGCGCGAAATTTTAATTTTTCGGCCCGAGTGGCGTTGGATAGTGCGAAATAAAAATTGAAATTTGGATTTAGTGGTGGGCTTTTTGCCCAAACAAAAAGTAAAAAGAAGTATAAAAAAGAAATGACTTATCCATTAGCTAACTTGATTGCCTTACAAAGGAGATTCCTACGGAATGACTGTTTATAAAATGTAATTACTTTCTCTTTAAGGTTCTTGGGTAAAAGTTAATGGAATGCAAAGAGTTAAGTTCAAGGAGATTCCTTCGGAATGACTTAACTTTTTTTGTTATAAATTTTGGTATTAATAAGACTTACATAAAATGATTGGAAAAACACTGACAAAAGGCAAAAATTGAACTTGGACAACCCTTCCATTAACACCGCGCGTTGGCCCGACAAAAATGCGGGCCAGCCCGAGCCCTGTGCGTGGAAGCATATTTTTGTCTAGCTTTTTTGTTTCTTTTTCAGCAATGGAAAAAGAAAGTAGAAAAAAAGAAATGATTTATCCATTAGCTAAGTTGGTTGCCATACAAAGGAGATTCCTTCGGAATGACTGTTTATAAAATGAAATTCTCTATATCAATCATCCAGAAAACTTCGAGAGAACTGCAAAAGTTAGTTTATTCATTATCTATTGCAGTTGCTTTTAAGCAACTAATAAAATTAATTCAAACAATATTGGCTTTAGCCTCATAAATATTAAGCAAACTACATTCACGAAACCCTAACAGTCAGATGCTAGCAGTCAGCAGTAAGGAACCAAATTTCAAAATAAATTGCCCATTACTTCCAAAATCCATTTATTTATTCAAATTTGTAATAATATAAGAATGAATAAACTTTTACCTACTCTCATTATATTATTGTTTTTTGGATTTAACTCAAGCCAAGCCCAAACAGTATTAGTTTTTGATAATAACACCAAGTTAGCCATTAACGATGCAAATATCAACATCGTAAAAGAAAATTATGATAACGAAGCGGCTATTTCTATAAAACACCCCGACTATAAACCATATAAACAAACAGTTAATACCAACTTTAAAGATACCATTCGTATATTTTTGGTTCCTTCTGCTTTAAAAATAGAAGAGGTAGTGATTTCAGCCAATAAATTTCAAGAAGATAAAAAAGATATTCCTAGGCAAATTCAAACCATTAGCAAAGGCCAAATCCAATTTCAAAATAGGCAAAACACTGCTGATTTACTAGAAAATACAGGAAATGTATTTATGCAAAAAAGTCAACAAGGTGGCGGCAGTCCGGTTTTACGTGGATTTGAGTCTAACAGAATTTTGTTGGTAATTGATGGGGTGCGCATGAACAATGCCATTTATAGAGGTGGACATTTGCAAAATGTATTGCGCATTGACCAAAATATTTTAAACCGAACTGAAGTTTTATTTGGTGGAGGAAGTACTATTTATGGCAGCGATGCGTTAGGTGGTGTATTGTATTTTGAAACTATTTTACCCAAAATAAAAACCAATAACTACAATGCCTATTACCGTTTTGGCAGTGTAAATAATGAATCAACAATTCATTTTGATGTAAATATTGGTAAGAAAAAATGGGCACACTTAATCAGTTTTACCAATAGTAATTTTGGCGACTTACGACAAGGAACTAATAAAGAAAGTATTGATGGCGATAGTATTTATCAACGCAACTATTACGCAGGCAGAATAAATGACCGCGATACCATGTTAAAAAACAGTGACCCAAGTTTACAATTAGGAACCGCTTACAACCAATTTGATATAGTTTACAAAGCTTTGTATGCAAGGCGTTCAACAGAACAGCATGTATTCAATTTTCAGTTAAGTAATACCAATAATGTGCCTCGTTACGATAGGTTAAACGAATGGAAAGGAACTAAAAATTACCGCAGTGCAGAGTGGTATTATGGCCCTGAATTTCGCACCTTGGCTTCGTATCAATACCGCAGAATGACTAAGAGCGCTTTTGTTGATTATTATAAAATGAATGTGGCCTACCAATATATTGAAGAAAGTAGGTATGATAGAAATTGGCAAGCTGCTAACCTTAACCAACGCAACGAGTTTTTGCATGTAGCATCGTTGAATATAGATGCCACCAAACAATTTAAACATAGTCCAAATATGAAACACGAATTTAGGTACGGTTTTGATGGACAGTTTAATTATGTAGCTTCCAATGCCAATGCTAAAAATATTTCAAATGGTAATATCACAAATATTTCAACTCGTTATCCTGATGGTGGAAGTACCATGAGTTATTTAGCTGCATACTTTAGCCACTCGTTAGAAATTGGCAAAAAAATTATAGTGAGCGATGGTTTACGTGTAAATTATGTGGAACTGAAATCAACCTTTAACAACAAATCGTTTTATCCATTTTTAACTAATAATTTAACACAACAAAATTCAGCTATTAACGGAAATATTGGTTTGGTTTATTTGCCTATTAAAGCCATAAAATTATATACCAATATTTCTACCGCCTTTAGAGCACCCAATTTAGATGATGTAAATAAAGTGTTTGATAGCAAATCGGGCGAGGCAATCATAATTCCAAATCCTGAACTAAAACCCGAATATACTTATAATTACGAGTTAGGTTTTAGTGCAGTAGCACATAAAAAAGTAAAACTAGAAGGCAATGTTTATTTTACTCATATTGACAATGCAATCATTATAAAAGCTACTACTTTAAATGGAAGTGATTCTGCACTTTATAATGGTGTTAACACCAAAGTTTTTAGCAATCAAAATGCGCAACAAGCCTATATTTATGGGTATAACGCACAGTTAGCAGTAGATATTACTTCCAACTTCATGGCTTTTTCATCCATAAATTATACTTATGGAAGAATAAAAAACAGCGATAACGAAACACCCTTAGACCACATTCCACCTATGTTTGGCCGAAGTGCCATTCAGTTTCACAAAAACAAATTAATGGTTGAATTTAGCTCGGTATATAATGGTTGGAAACGCATAGAAGATTTTAATTTAACAGGTGAAGACAATGCAGTTTATGCTACTCCTAAAGGTTCGCCAGCTTGGTACACTTTAAACTTAAAAGCACAATATAGTTTTGGTACTAAAGGTAAAATTCAATTACAAACAGGAATTGATAATATTACAGATACGCAATACCGAGTATTTGCTTCGGGAGTAAGCGCAGCAGGCCGTAATATTTGGGCATGTTTAAGATTAAGAATATAACAACTTATGAATAAAAAAAGAACCAACAATAACCAATCGCAAATAAGTTATAGGCAAGCTAAAAATACTGTTAGGGCTTTTAACATCATTGTTTTTGCTTTATTTGCATGGATAACATTTACATCAACAGCTACTCAATTAGCCTTTGTAATAATGGCTTTGGTTCCATTTGCTTGTATGTATTTATTACGCGAATATAAAGGCATTATTGTTTATGACCATGAAAATGGAAATAAGCCCAATATTGGCTTAGCGTGCGTAATTGCTGTATGCGGTATGGTTATAAAAATAGGTATAGATTATACCATTTTTAGCTATACTTTAGTATGGATTTACAGCATCGGCTTAACAGTATTATTTATAATAGTATTTGAAAAAATAGCACAAATGCCTAAAGATACATTAGCATTGCGAATGGTAATTAATAGTTTTTATGGCTTTTTTTACAGCTTTGCGTTGGTAATTTTTATCAACTGCGCCTTTAACAGTTCGCCATCTAATTACTTTTCAGCTAGAATTATAGAAAAGTATGAAACCAAAGGCAAAAATAGTAGCAATGTTTTAATACTAGAAAGATGGCATACTCAAACCAAAAATGAAACCGAACATGTTACACAAAAGCTATATGATTCGAAAAGTATTGGTGATTATATTGATATAGATTATTCCAATGGCTTGTTAGGAATTGGATGGTATGAGTTAAAGTAATTAATTATTAGACTTACTTAAAATGTTCGGTGAAAACACCGACCAAAGGCAAAGTTATTGAATACTTATCTATTCAATTAACAATCAACCTAAACCTCGTATCGCTTGAGACTGCTTCGTTCCTCGCAGTGACGTTTGATGTGGATTTCAAATCAACTCAATTAACTAATCAACTCAAACAAAAAAAGAGCGGGCAAAGTGGTGTGGGTGGATGTCCACTAAATGCGCGAAATTTTAATTTTTCGGCCCGAGTGGCGATGGGTAGCGCGAAAGAAAAATTGAAATTTGGATTTAGTGGTGGGCTTTTTGCTTTACTTTTTGCCCAAACAAAAAGTAAAAAGAATTATAAAAAAGAAGTGACTTATCCATTAGCTAACTTGGTTACCATACCAGGGAGATTCCTACGGAATGACTTTACTTTTTTTATAAATATTGGTATTAATAAGACTTACATAAAATGTTCGGTGAAAAACTAACCGAAGACAAAGTCAAGTAATAAATGACATCAACAAAAGCCAAAATTTACTAAAAATATCAAAAGTAGGCGAGCGTTGGCCGGACAATAAAGCGGGCCGTGCTTCTTGCCTTGCGGGTGGGTAGCTTTTTATTGTCTAGCGTTTTTGCATACTTTTTTGGCAATGCAAAAAGTATGAAGAAAAAAAAGAACTCATCCATTAGCTAACTTGGTTACCTTGCAAAGGAGATTCCTACGGAATGACTTCACTTTTTTTGTTAAATATTCCAATTAATAAGACTTACTTAAAATTTTCGGTGGAAACATCGACCATAGGCAAAAAAAAGGAGCGGAAAAAGTGGTGTAGGTGGATGTCCACTAAATGCGCGAAAGTTTAATTTTTGGGCCCGAGTGGCGTTGGGCAGTGCGAAAGAAAAATTGAAATTTGGATTTAGTGGTGGGCTTTTTGCTTTACTTTTTGCCCAAACAAAAAGTAAAAAGAATTATAAAAAGAAGTGACATATCCATTAGCTAACTTGGTTGCCATACCGAGGAGATTCCTACAGAATGACTTGACTTTTATTGTTATAAATATTGTTATTAATAAGACTTACATAAAATGGTCTTTGAAAACACCGACCAAAGACAAATAAATCATAGTTCAGACTTAGTGAGGTAAACTTTATTATCTTGAGACTGCTTCGTTCCTCGCAGTGACGTTTGATGTGGATTTCAAATCAACCCAAAAAAAAGGAGCGGAAAAAGTGGTGTGGGTGGATGTCCACTAAATGCGCGAAATTTTAATTTTTCGGCCCGAGTGGCGATGGGTAGCGCGAAAGAAAAATTGAAATTTGGATTTAGTGGTGGG
>JBIIBC010000038.1:0-26445 GCA_044239605.1 Bacteroidia bacterium
TTCATTCTTTTTTCTGAAGCAGTAAAAGGAATAGCAGAACTAAAACCAGGTTCTGGATTCCCAGCTATAGAAACAGTAGTACCTGCCCAGGTTGCAGCAGAAGCTGTTTTAATTACTTTAGCAACTTGATTATTTGCATCTGTAGGATCAACAACAATGGTTGAGGCTGTACCTCCAAACGATACCAATCCGTAATTTACGTTAGAGGAGTCGAAGGTAACGGGTAAATTCATTTGCGTTTGTGCATTACTTATGTATGTGGCTGTGAGTAACATAAAAAGTAATTTAATTTGTCTAAGTGTTTTCATTTATTTTTTTGTTTTTATTCGTTAGGTAAACCTAATTCAATACATTTTACTTCCCAATTTTGGCACCCCTTCTTTGTTTTCACATCTTTTTATTTTTTTAAATTTACTACAACATTACTACTACAATTTATTTTAAAATGCTTTAAAATAAACACTTATGCTTTGTGTTTTTTTACATGAAAATTTCACTTTGATGATTTTTATATAAATAAATAGTTCATTTTTAGTCACTTTTTGGGGTTTTATTTAATCATGTTTTACTTTAAAATCTGATTATTTAATTTATTAAAAATTAGTTTATTATTAATAAAGTCTATCAAAAGGCTAATTCTATTTTATATAAAATGGGTTTGATGTTAGAGATTTTAATCTAGTAAAGTTTAAATTTCAAAATTGTTTATAATATCTAATCAATGGTAATTAGGCTTTAAACCCAAAAAGGGCTGTTTTCAATTCAGAAAACAGCCCTTGTGATAAGCAATTACTTTTATTGCCTAGTAATTATCGGCAGTTTTTCAACTAATAGATTCTTTTAGTGTTGTGCGTGTCCATCAGTGCCATGAGCATGACCATGAGCCAATTCATCGGCAGTAGCTTCTCTAATACCAACTATTTCACCTTCAAATTTTAAGTCAGTTCCAGCTAAAGGATGGTTAAAATCCATTTCTACATAAGTATTAGTAATAGCTAAAACAGTTCCTGTTAGTTGGTTTCCTTCTTCATCGTTCATAGGAACAACAGCACCAACATATACATACTCAGTTTCCATGTTTCCATCTTCATCTAAAAATGCATCAACCGGAATTTGAACTATTTCGTTTGGATTTGGATTGCCGTAAGCATTTGCCGATTCAATTGAAAATTCAAAAGTATCGCCAATATTTTTACCATGTAAGTTTATTTCAAACTCAGGAATTACAGCTCCTGTGCCAAATAAAAATACCATTGGATGTTCTAGAGAAGTTTCTTCAATTTTTTCTCCTGTTTTGTGGTTCGATAACTTGTAGTTTAAAGTAACAACCTTATTTGCTTCTATTGCCATTTTATTTAAAATAAGGGCTGAAAGGTAGTTATTAAATAATACTTTCCTAAAATTAATTAGAAAAGTACTATTTAATGAGTTGTTCGTTTAATTCTAGCTTCTATGTTATTTGCCAAAATACCTATGCTAAAATTGCTCACGTTAAACCTGTAACATACCTTGTCTTTATCAATAATTAGTAAATAAGTTCCACTGAATTTACTATCTGAAGGCCTTTGAATGATTAGTGAATCAATAATTTCGTTGTATTTAAATTCTTGTATGTTTTTATAGCTTCTGTCTTCAATGGTAAAGCTATCTTCATCAAATATAAATACCAATCCAGTTTTTATTCCGAGGTGTTTAATTATTAATAAAATACCTAAGTAAGGAATAATAAATAAAAGTAGGTACTGAGGAATTACATTTTCGTAATCAGCTTTACCCCAATTGTTATAGCAAATACTGCCTATAACAGCCAAGCCAAATATTATGAAAGAAATTTTATTAATGTTTGGCTCTGCTATTCTATGTTTTAGTTTATGATTGGAAGGGTATAAAAACTCACTTGTTTGTTTAAAGTATTTATTAAAATACCTAGTTCTATTATCGCTGTAAATGGAATCAATTAGTGTATTACTCATAGAACGTTCATCAAGTTCTTCATCAAGTATAATATTGTATGGAAATTCATTTATATATTTTGGATTCATTCAAGTAATTTCTTTATTCAAAAAAACATAAAATAGTTATTATAGAAATAAAATTTTATTATCATAGCTATTCTAATTTAGCAAGTTTATTTTGTTGTAAGTCAATAATTATACAATTCACAATTTGATTATGTAAAGTTTCCTTTTTTTATACAATTATTTTTATACTTTGCTTGTATTATTTACTACTCCGTTATGAAAAAATTATTGGTAGCTAACCGAGGCGAAATAGCCATTCGCGTATTGCGTGCAGCAAATGAGTTACACATTAAAACTGTAGCTGTTTATACTTACGAAGACAGGTATTCTTTGCATAGATATAAAGCAGACGAAAGCTACCAAATAGGCGATGAAAGTGAACCTTTAAAGCCATATTTAGATATTGAAGAAATTATTAGAATAGCCAAATTGTATGAGGTAGATGGCATACATCCTGGTTATGGTTTTTTAAGTGAAAATGCTCAGTTTGCCCAACGTTGTAAAGAGGAAGGCATTATATTTGTTGGTCCTGAGCCACAAGTAATGCTTAACCTTGGCGATAAAGTAATGGCTAAAAAAGTAGCCATTGAAGCACAAGTTCCCATTATTGAAGATAGTAAAGTTGATTTAACCAATGTTGCCATTGCACAGCAGGAAGCTACTCGAATTGGTTTGCCAATTATGATAAAAGCTGCTGCTGGTGGTGGCGGACGAGGCATGCGTGTATTGCGCAATATGGCTGATTTAGAACAACAGTTTAATGAAGCAAAAAACGAAGCTCAAGTAGCTTTTGGCGATGGTACTATTTTCTTCGAAAAATTTATTGACCAACCTAAGCACATTGAAGTGCAAATTATGGGCGATAACTATGGTAATTTAATCCATTTGTTTGAACGTGATTGCTCTGTGCAACGCAGGTTTCAAAAAGTGGTGGAAATGGCGCCAAGCCCAAGTTTAAAAGCTGAAACCAAAAAGAAATTATACGATTATGCAGTAGCCATTTGCAAAAAAGTAAATTATAATAATGTAGGTACAGTTGAGTTTTTAGTTGATAAAGACGAAAATGTATTTTTTATAGAAGTAAATCCACGCATACAAGTGGAGCATACCGTTACCGAGGAAATTACAGGTGTTGATATTGTAAAAAACCAATTGTTAATAGCCAAAGGTTGTAGGCTGGATTCGCCCGAAATAAATATTAAAAGCCAAGCTGATGTTTCCTACGAAGGTTTTGCCATTCAATGCCGCATAACTACAGAAGATGCAGCTAATAATTTTCAACCTGATTATGGAACCATTATAGCATACAGAAACGCGGGCGGACATGGCATTAGGTTAGATGAAGGCAGTAGTTATCCTGGGGTAAAAATATCGCCTTTTTTCGATTCGCTTTTGGTTAAAGTAACTGCCAAAGGTCGTTCATTGCCCGAAACTTGCGAGCGTTTAATCAGGGTATTGTCTGAGTTTAGAATTAGAGGTGTTAAAACCAATATAGCATTTTTAGAAAATGTATTGCGCCATCCTACTTTTATTGCAGGGCAATGCACTGTTAATTTTATTCAAGATAATCCCAATTTATTTGTTTTTAGTAAGCGTAAAGATAGCGGAACAAAAACCTTAAAATACCTTGCTAACATTGTAGTTAACGGAAATGAGGATGTAAAATACATCAATCCTAATGCACAGTTTCGTCATCCAAATGTACCAAGTTTTGATAAGTATGCGCCTTATCCAAAAGGAACTAAAGATTTATTAAACGAATTGGGCCGACCTAAGTTTATTGAAAGTATTAAAAACAATCCTCAAATACTTTATACCGACACTACTTTTAGAGATGCACATCAAAGTTTATTAGCTACCAGAGTGCGTACCATAGATATGCTTAAAGTAGCGGAGAGTTTCGCTAAGAATCATCCTGAATTATTTAGTTTAGAAATGTGGGGAGGAGCAACTTTTGATGTAGCTTTACGTTTTTTACATGAAGACCCATGGCAACGTTTGCAACTATTGCGCGAAGCCATTCCTAATACACTTTTCCAAATGTTAATTCGTGGCGCCAATGCAGTAGGCTACACAGCTTATCCTGATAATTTGGTAGAAAAATTTATAGAGAAAAGTTGGGAGTATGGCATTGATGTATTCCGTGTGTTTGATTCTTTGAATTGGATTGATGGTATGAAAGTTTCTATCAACGCCATTAACGAACGCACCAATGGAATTGCAGAAGCTTGTATTTGCTATAGTGGCGATTTTTTAAATAATGAAAAAAATAAAAAATTTAACCTCAATTATTACCTTGATTTAGCTAAACGATTAGAAGATGCTGGGGCACATATTTTAGGCATAAAAGATATGGCAGGTTTGCTTAAACCATACCAAGCACAAATATTAATTACAGAACTTAAAAAGAGCATTGACATTCCAATTCATTTGCATACGCACGATACCAGCAGTATTCAACCTGCTACTTATTTAAAAGCGATTGAAGCTGGAGTTGATATAGTAGATGTATGTTTGGCTAGTATGAGTGGTTTAACATCGCAACCTAATTTTAACTCTATAGTTGCAATGATGGAAGGGCAGGAGAGAGAATGCAAAATAAACTTACCTAAACTCAATGAATTTAGTAATTATTGGGAAGATGTTCGCGAATGGTATTATCCTTTTGAAAGTGAGTTAAAAGCTGGTACAGCCGAAGTTTACGACCATGAAATTCCGGGTGGACAATATTCAAACTTGCGTCCGCAAGCTCGTGGATTAGGATTAGAAGATCAATTTGAAACCATTAAGAAAAATTATGTGGTAGCAAACGAATTGTTTGGCGATATCATAAAAGTTACCCCATCAAGCAAAGTGGTGGGCGATATGGCTTTATTTATGACTGCTAACGGTTATAATAAAGTAGATATTTTTGCCAATGGCGATAGTATTTCGTTTCCCGATAGTGTAATTGGTTTGTTAAAAGGCGATTTGGGTCAGCCCGAAGGTGGTTTTCCAAAACCATTACAAAAATTGGTTTTGAAAGATGTAGTTCCTTATACATCAAGACCAAATGAACACATGCAGCCCATTGATTTTGATAAAGCATTTAATGATTTTAAAGCTAAATTTGGCAATGAATATACCTTCTTAGATTTATTGAGTTATTTGTTTTATCCAAAGGTTTTTGAAGAATATGCAGCACACAGAGAGCAATATGGCGATGTGTATTATTTGCCTACAACCGCTTTCTTTTATGGCTTAAACGATAAAGAAGAGTCGTTAATAGAATTAGCTCCAGGTAAAAGTATTTTGGTTAAATTATTATACATAACTGATGCTGATGAACATGGTGTAAGGGGTGTCTTTTTTAAATTAAATGGGCAAACGCGAGGCATTGAGGTGAAAGATAAAAACTTTAAGGCTACTGCTGTTAGTAATAGAAAGGTAAGTAATGAAAATGAAATTGGTGCACCATTACAAGGTAAACTATCTAAAATAATGGTATCTGTTGGCGATGAAATTGAAAAAAACACCCCATTATTTGCCATAGAAGCCATGAAAATGGAAAGTACAGTAGTGGCTCCATTTGCAGGAAAAGTAAAAGCAATTTTATTAAAACCAGGCAGTTTAGTTGCGCAAGATGATGTGGTAATAGAATTATAAAAAATATTCATTGAATTAAACCTTTTAAAGTTAAGTGCAACACAATAGAAATAAATTAAAATTGAATATATGAAAACGTTAAAAAATAAGCTTTTATTATGTTTGATTATTGTATCAGTATTTCAGGCATGTAAGAAAAAAAATAGTGATGATTTTTCGGACGATACTGCTTCCCAAATCCAACATTCTTCTGATGAAGCGAGTGTTACAAATGAAACTGAAGCCTCATTAGATGATGTTAATGCTTACATGGGAGCATCTAATTTAGGAAAAGGATTTTCTATTGCAGGTGCTACTATTGATTCAATTGTGGCAGAAAAAATGTACGTTATTAATTATAATGGTAATAATGCCAATGGAACCAGATTTAGAAGCGGGCAAATAGTGATTCAATTAACTTCAGGTTCAAAATGGCGAGATGTTAACGCTATGGTTACCATTACGTTTAATAATTTATTAGTTAGAAATAATAGTACTAATAAATCAATTGTTTTAAATGGAACACATATTATGAGTAATTTAAATGGTGGATTGGTTAATATGCTAACAGCAGGTGGTGCCAGCGTGTTACATGCAATTAGAGGTAATATGATTGTTACTTTTGAAGATAGTACTCAAAGATTTTGGTCTGTTTATCTTAAACGTGAAATTTTGATATCGGAAACTGGTGTACCTACCCTTAAAGTTTCTGGTTTTGAAAGTATTGATGGAGTGAATAATATAGCTGTGGCAGGAACAAACAGATCAGGTAATCCATTCAATACCGTAATTACTCAAACAATTGTTTTTACAAAAAATAGTAATTGTTTTAATGGAAGTTGGATTCCTGTTAGTGGCATTAAAACACATAAAAAAATTGCCAGAGAAATAACAGTTACCTTTGGTGTTGACCAATCAGGAGCTATTGTTTCAAGTGGTTGTCCTTATGGTTATAAAGTTGTTTGGACCAACTTACGCAACGATTCAAAACAAGCTGTAATTAGTTACTAGTTTTTCAAAATAAAAGCCATACACAAGTTAATATATGGCTTTTATGTTATATTTTTTTATAAGCTCTATTAATAGCTAATTTGAAATTAATTTTAATAAGCTTTCATTGTTAAATATTTTTTATAGCAGTTAATGCATACACCATAGGAATCTTATTGTCCAAATGTTTGATGCGAAATTTCTTTGGTTCAAATTCCACAGTATGCTTAAAACAATTATAGGGTGAATAGTCAAACTCATCAAAAGAATTAATAACCAACTTGTTTTTTATCAAACTATTCAACACTTCACTCATGCCATGATTCCACATCACGTATTCTTGCTTTAGGTCAGCATTCCTGTCTGCGTACGTTCCACTCTCGGTTTCTACAATAGCTCCCGAGTTAAAGTAATTATAGCCAATTTTATAAAAATCATCATCAAACATCCAAACTACTGGATGAAATTCAACAAATACAAATTTGCCATTAGGCTTTAAAAAATGTTGAATAACTGAAGCCCATTTATCTATATCAGGCAACCAACCTATGGTTCCATAACTGGTATAAACAATATCAAATTGTTGATCCAAGCAATTAGGTAGATTATAAATATCGGTACATATAAATTTGGCAGTTGAATTAGTCTTCAATGCAATTTCCTTTGCCATTGCAATTGATTTATCCGACAAATCAATGCCAACAACCTCTGCTCCTAAACGTTGCAGCGAGATAGAATCTTGTCCAAAATGACACTGTAAATGCAGTATGTTTTTACCATTTATATCACCCAATACATTCAATTCAATATCATTCAATGAACTTTTACCTTTTAAAAAAGCATCCATATCATAAAAGGCTGAATTGACATGAAACTCCGTTCTGTTATTCCATGATTGCTTGTTTATTCCTATATAATCAATTTCTGGGTTCATACTTATTTATTTAATTCAAGCCAATATTCTTTACTTATGCTCAGCCAATCACATGTTATATCGTGCCACATAAATTGCTCAACAAATTGAAGACCGCATTTTTCTAGCACCCTGCGCGATGCCTTGTTTTCTTGATGTGCAGCTCCAATAATTTCTTTCAATTTCAATTCTTTAAAACCATATTTCAACCAAGCTTTGGTAGCTTCAGTAGCATAACCTTTACCCCAAAATTGGGGCATAAATCTATAACCAATATCGTGGTAGTTTACTTTGTTGTTTTCGGGTTCAGTTATAAATTTTAAACCACTCCAGCCAATAAATAAGCCTGTTTCTTTTTCAATGGTTGCCCAACGGCCTATGCCATTCGTTTGGTATTGGTTCCTTACCATTGTAATTACTTCTTGCACTTGTTCAATATTTTTAACAGGACTTTCACCAAGGTATTTATGTACCTCAGGGTTTGAATCTAACTCAAACATATCCTTATCATCGCTTGGTAGAAGTTCTCGTAAAATAAGTCTTTCGGTTTCTATAGGTTTATTGTTCATGTGGTTTATTTTAAACAGAACAAGTAGGATTACATTTTACCTCAAAGTTAACTGAATTGGCTATATAACAAATTTCGTGTGCCTTGTGATGTAGCACAATGGCTTTTGGTATCATATCCTCATGTTTTACTTTTATGTTTGGATTTAAAGTAACGGTTTTAAACTGCCCACCACCATTGGTGTTTTCAATCATTATACCCGTTGCTTGGTCAATGTATTCAGTTACTATGATGCCTTCTAACGCACATAAATACAAATACGATAACATGTGGCACGATGAAATGGCCGATACTAATAAATCCTCTGGATTTAGCTTTGATTTATCGCCAACAGATGCATTGTCTGTTGTTAAGTATAAATCGGGTTTTCCATTATTGTAAATCGTATGGCTTCTATCATACGTCCTTACATTATTGGTACCTTCTTCTTTATTGCCTTGCCAAATAGTGGTAATTTTATATTGATGTTCGAGTGTCATAATTTGTTGATTCTATAAATATTTACAATATCTCCATTGCTGGTAGTAGTTTTGTCTAATTTCATTCCATTATTCATGGCTACTTTTATGGAATCAGAATTTTCGGGAACAATTACAGAAATGAGGGATGCTGCATATTCATTTTCAAAAGCAAATTCTTTGCATTTTTTAGCTGCTTCACTGGCATATCCTTTACCTCTAAAAGCTGGCATAAGGGAATAACCAATTTCTAACTCTTCCATATCATCAATGGTTTGAATGAGCAAACCACATTGACCAACTAATGCCCCTGTTTGTTTATCAATCAGAGCATTCATACCGCCAAGCTTGTTTTCGTACCGGATGTAAACCCGGTTAAACCACATTCTACAACGTTCTAATGGATCTTCCACTTTTAGTTGCTCTTGTGAAAAAATATACTTTAATGAATCAGGGTATTTGCAAAACTCTAACCATGTGTCAAAATCTTGTTCAGTAATTCTTCTAAACAATAATCTTTCGGTTTCTTGTCCCTCTAGTGAGTATTTGAATGTTAGTTTCATTGTTTATCAGTTATTCTTACTCCATTTAATCAAAACAGCCTTTATCATTTCGTTGTCAATTCTGATATCATTTAAAATTTCAAACTCATGTTTAAGGTAAAAAGGCATTGGCGTTTGGTAATATTTTCTGTTGCTTTTAAAATCATTATTATGGTCAATTACCCAACCATAAAATTCTTTATTTTCTTCTTTTAATTTTACTATTAATAACCCTCCCAAACCTTTGCCTTTATGATCTGAGGCAACAATAATTGAAAATCGAATTTGTTTTTATTTTTCAAAATCAACAGCCCAAGCAATTACATTTTGTTCCTCATTTAAAACAATATAATGATTGAACCAATCGGCTTCATCTAACAAAATAGGAAATCTATCCTTGAGTTTAAGAGGGTATTCATTATTCCATAATTGGTTAATTTGAGCGGCTTGAAGAGTTGTTAAGTTGTTGGTTTTGATGATGTGCATTTTTATACCTTGGCTTGGGTAGTTAGATATAACAAATGTATAGATTGATTTCAGAAATTAACTTACTGAAATTGCTTTATAGTAAATTTTACAGTTTACTCAATTTTTTATACTTAAAATAAACTTCTTTGGCGGTAAGTTTGGCTATTATAAAACCATATTTACCATCTAAAAAACCAAATTTTAAAATATAATCGCGTAAAAACCTGAATAGGGGACTGAACAAAATTTTAAATAAGGAAGATTTTTTTCCTCTATTATGGTAAGCTTTGGCAGCTATAGTTGAAAAATAATCTACCTTGCCTTCGTGTTGCGCTATCGAAGTATAACTCCAATGTAATATTTTACCTTCAAGGAGTGTTATTTTGGTATTAGCATCCATTTCAAATTTATCGTGTGGATTCATGCCGCCCCATTTGCCTTTGCGGCTATCCCATAAGCGAAGTTTTAAATCGCTTTTCCAAGCACCATGGTTTATCCATTGTCCGCAGTAATTATTGTGCCTGTTTATAATAAATCCATCAGCAATTTTACTGGTGTTTTTTAAAGTAATAATTTCTTGTTTTAGTTTTTCGTCAATGGCTTCATCGGCATCAAGCGAGAGTATAAAAGGATATTGTGCCTTGCTGATGGCAAAGTTTTTTTGTTCTATATGCCCTAGAAATTTTTGTAGAATAACCCTTGCACCCAATTCTTTAGCCAACTCTGCTGTATTGTCAGTACTATATGAATCTATTATCACAATATCATCGGCAATGGCTTTAACAGAGTTAATGCATCGCTCAATGTTTTGTGATTCGTTATGAGTTATTATGGCTACACTTAAATTCATAGTTACTTATCTTGCTATCCACCAAGCTCTCAATTTGGCGCTTAAGTAAAAAATATCTTTGGTAAATTTAAGGGTAGTATCATGGTTAAATACATTGCCTAACAGCAATACATTTTTATAAAAATACGATGATGGTAATTTCCACTTGGCAGCAAACTGTTTACGGCCATCGTTTTTTTGAACACGGCCAGTGCTTTTACTTTGAAAATGATAAACCAAACTATTGCCCAATCCTTTAAAATTTCGCACGCCTGCTTGCCAAAGTTTCATTGAAAAATCGGGGTCGCTATACATGCCCGGGCTAAACTCTTCGCTATAACCATTTACTTGATTAAACAAACTAATATGCACCAAACTAGGCGGCCAGCTTGCTCCAAACCAATCATGGTGTTTTAGTTTTGATACAAAAGTAAGCAGTTCTTTTTCTTTAAAATTTTCGGGTGAATTGCCAAAATCGAAAGGAGCTATTGCACATTTATTACCACTGTCTTTTGGTTCTATCATGGTGCCACTAAAGTACCACAAATGATTGTTTTGCAATTGCACTTCATTCCATAATACTTCATCCCATTTAGGGCATACATACATATCATCGTTTAAAAATAATATATAATCAGTTTTGGATAAAGTAGCCATAGCATTCATGGCATAACAAACACCTGCATTTTGAGCCGAGTAAGTATAATCTAACTGTTGGGTTTTTATCCATGCTAAAGTGCCATCAGTTCCTTCGTTAACATGAATAATTATTTGATGGTTATAAGTAGAATTTTTTTTAATGGCGGCTAGGCAAAACTGTAACATAGCTAAGTTATTCCAACTAGGAATTACAATGCTAAATTTTGCGTCACTAAGTGTTTGCGAAGCAGGATTAAAAGTAATATTTGGCTTTGGAAAAGCTTGCATTTATTTGTTAATCTCTAAAACAATTATTTTTTTAAGCCAATTTCGCGTAAGCGTTCATTTAAATATTCGCCAGCACTTATTGGTTCATAATGCAATTGATAACTGCTAGTTACGCAACTTTCCAAACAATCCAAACGCATTTCGCTACGAGGGTGTAAAAAGAACGGAATACTAAAACGGCTAGTTCCCCATTTTTCTCTTGGTGGATTTACCACACGGTGTGTAGTTGATTTTAGTTTATTGTTAGTCAAACGTTGTAACATATCGCCAACATTAACAACCAACTGCTCAGGCAGTGCGGTAATTGCAACCCATTCGCCTTGTTTGTTTAATACCTCTAAACCCTCAGCACTAGCTCCCATTAATAAAGTAATAAGATTAATATCTTCGTGTTCAGCAGCTCTTACAGCACTTTTAGGTTCATTAGTTATAGGTGGATAATGAATAGGGCGTAAAATAGAATTGCCATTTTTTATTTTTGCATCAAAATAAAATTCATCTAAACCTAAATATAAAGCAATGGCACGCAACATGTGTTTGCCAGTTTCTTCTAATTGTTTATATGCTTTAATCCCAAATTCGTTAAAAGCGGGTAATTCAAGTACAAATATATTTGCAGGGTATTCACTTCTAATTGGATCATCGCCTTCTACCGTTTGGCCAAAATGCCAAAATTCTTTTAAATCACCTTCGCTGCGGCCTTTGGCATGTTCTTTTCCAAAACCCACATAACCTCTTTGTCCGGCTATTTCAGGGTCTTCAAATGTTACTTTTTTCTCTAAAGGCAAGTTAAAAAAGTTTTGAACTTGCTGGTATAAAGTACTCGAAGTATCGTCAGTCAACAAATGTCCTTTAACTGCCACAAAGCCTATTTCTTCATAAGCTCTGCCAAGTTCTTGTACAAACTTTTCTTTGCGCTGAGTATCGCCACTTAAAAAGTCGTTTAAATCAATTGAGGGAATTCCTGCTTCCATAGTTGTAAAAATTATAGAATGCAAGTATAGTAAATATGCAGCAATTTAAAGGCGGTTTGCAACCATAAAATGTTTTATGGGTTTATCTGCTTACCATATCAAAGGCTTCGTCTGGTATTTCGTTTATATTTAAAATTAAAAATCCGTCTAACGAATTATTGAATTTAGGGTCCACATTAAATGCAATGATTTTTCCTTTCAGCTTCAAATATTTTTTTATCAAAACAGGTATTTTAGCGTGGTTGGTTTCAATATCTCCAATAAAATTATCCAATAATTTAATGTCGTCCATGTGCTTTTCAAGCAATAGTTTTTTGTCTTCACCTTTAAATTTATACTTGAATTTTTTGCGTGGTTTTACCATTTTCGATAAAGCCCTATCAAAATGATTATGCCTAATATAAGCCACCAATAAATCTTTCGACAGATTAGAAAACTCTCCACTAATACTTACAGGGCCAATCATGTAGTTATAGCGGCCTTTGTTTTGTTTTAAAAATTCGTTGATACCTTTCCAAAGTAACATTAAACTCAAAGGTTTGCGTTGGTAATCCAATGCTACAAAAGAGCGCCCTAATTCTATGCTTTCTTTTAAAATAGGGGCAAAAGGTTTTTTTAGTTTGAATAATTGATTCAAGTAAAATCCTTTTTTGCCAAATTGCTTAAACAGTTCATCGCCTAAACCTAGTCGATATGCGCCTACAATTTTATTTTCGGCCGAATCCCAAATAAATAAATGTTTGTAATATAAATCAAACTCATCGGTGTCAAAACTGCGGTTGGTACCTTCGCCAACAGCTCTGAAAGTAATCTCGCGTAGCCTTGTTATTTCCTTTAAAACTGCGGGAATATTGTAAGCACTGCTTATATAAACTTCAAAATTTTCGTGTTTGTAAACGCAATCTTCAGCTATGTTTTTTATATTGTTTATAATTTCATCTGTTGGCGTTTCTTCAATGATAGGTCTAGGTCTAATTAATCGATTGAGGTTTATATTGAAGAATTTTTTTACTTCAAAACCAGAACCTAAAGCATAAGTTTTAGCCCTTACAAAGCGCAATAATTCATCGCTATTTTCAAATTCGGCTAATGATTTTGGCAAAATGGGTTTGCCAATTCGTACCTTAACTTTTTGCTTTTTATTAAATAATTCCGATGGTAATTTAACTGTACGTAAACTCGGACTAATTAAGCCTAAAAGGTTAAAAGCTAAACTATTGTGGCCACTAAAATAAATAGGCAACACTTTGATATTGGCTCTTTGAATAATTTTACCAATAGTTGGATCCCATTTTTTATCGGCAATTTTTAGTGTATTTAAACTCAAAGCAGAAACTTCGCCAGCAGGGAAAATTGCAATGGGATGCTCTTTTACATAACCCATAAGTGTTTTTAAACCCTGCACATTTAAATTGCTGTTTTTAGCATCATTAAAAGGATTAACCGCAATAATATTATCTTGTATAGCTGGAATTTGTTGTAATAGGTAATTTGCCAATACTTTTGTATCGGGCCTTATTTTATTTAAAATAGAAACCAAAATTAATCCATCAATTCCGCCATAAGGATGGTTTGCTATGGCTATAAAAGGTTCTGTTTTTGGTATGTTTTTTAAATCTTCTGCATCTATTTCGTAATCTATACCTAACTCAGCAAGCATTTTATCGGTAAATTCAAAACTTTGTAATTCAGAGTAAGGGCTGTAAGCTTCGTTAATTTTATCGAGCTTTAGCAGTTTCATTATTGCGGGAGCAATTAAACTGATATGTAATTTTTCCAATTTTAAGGCTTTGGCTACATCTTGTTCGTTTATTAATTCGCTCATAGTTTGTTCAGTATTTTTATAAAAATCAAAATTAAGCAAATTAATTATTTAGTAATATCAACTTATTGTTAAGCGGTATTATTCACATTTAATTAGTTGAAAAAATGTACATATCAATCATTTTAATAAGTCCATTTTCGCAGTTCTTGAATTTTTTAACTCCATATCGTTTTATAGCCATTGAAGGTAATATAGGTGCTGGTAAAAGCACTTTGGCTAATATGTTGGCTAACAGCTTAAATGCTAAAAAAATTATGGAAGAGTTTGAAGATAATTCATTTCTACCCAAATTTTACGAGAACAAAGCGAGGTATGCATTTCCGCTCGAAATGAGCTTTTTGGCTGCTCGTTTTAATCAACTAAAAAAGCATTTGGTAGAAGAAAACTTATTTGGAGAGCCTATTATAAGCGATTATATTTTTGCAAAATGTTTGTTGTTTTCGCAAAATACTTTGGACGATGACGAGTATAAACTGTACCGCCAAATGTTCGAAATTATCAACTTTCAAATTCCTCAGCCCGATTTATTGGTTTACTTGCATTCGCCTATTGAAAAACTGCAATGGAATATTTTAAACCGAGGCCGTGTTTATGAAAGAAAAATGGAAGATAGTTATTTACAAGGTTTGCAAGAAACGTATTTTAAATACTTACATAGCCAACAAAGTGCGCGTGTTTTAGTAATTAATTGCGCAGCACTCGATTTTGTCAATAAACCAACCGATTACGAGTTTTTATTAAATTCAGTTTGTAAAGAATATCCTGTTGGAATAACTTATTTATAAAAAAGTTGGCATTTCGGTTTCAATTAAAATGGGTTCCTTTTTTACAGGATGAACAAAACTTAAACTAAACGAATGCAAACAAATGCTGCCATTTCGGTTTGGTGTTTGTGCTCCATATTTTACATCTCCGGCTATGCTGCAACCTATGTAGGCCAATTGCGCTCTAATTTGGTGTTTTCTTCCGGTTAATAATTTTATTTTGAGCCAACTAAATTTACCTTCTTTTTTTAGCAAAGTGTATTCTAACTGTGCTTTGGTGGCTTTGGTTACTTCTTCGTCAAAGGCTTTGGTAAAGTTTTTATTTTCATCCCTGCGCAGCCAATGTGTAAGTAAGCCTTTAGCGCTTGGAGGTGTATTATGAACTTTAGCTATATAATGTTTTTCTATTTCACGTTTCTGGAAAATTTCGTTCATGCGTACCAAAGCTTTACTGCTTTTGGCAAATAAAACCAAGCCACTTACGGGCATGTCAATTCTGTGAATAACGCCTAAATATACCTCGCCTGGTTTATTTTCGTTTACCTTTATGTATTGTTTAACCTCCTCTTCTAAACTTTTAGGTTTGTTAGGTTCAGGCTGAACTGTTTGTCCACTTTGTTTTAAAGCAGCTATTAAGTGATTGTCTTCGTATAGGATTTGAACCATTTTTTGATTTAACGATTTTTGATTTGGAGATTTAACGATTGAAAAATTACAAAGTTGAAAGATTACAAGGTTTAAAGGTTACGAGGTTGGTTGAGTTATTTTGATTTTACCCATTTGAAGTTGTACATCATTTCATAAATTTCAGCAAAGTTATAGTTTACAACACCTCCAATGTCTTTGATTTTTTTTACTTTACCATTGTCATAAAAAATTTCAATTTGGTAGTGTTGATAATGTTCCATTCCATATCTTAAATTATCATTTAGTTTGCTAAAATTAGACTTTTCAAGTAAATACTTAACTCTCAACAGCTCTTCATTTGTTAGTTTGTAAGTATATTTTTCTGCCAATTCACGGTATCCTTCCAATTGAAAGCAACTATCTTTCAAATTAATAAAATCAATTTCCATGTTCATTTCTCCACCAACGTCATTATTTGTGCTTCTTATACTGATACTTTCAATTGAATGTTTTTCAAGGTTTGGATAATAATTTAAAAACATACCATTTTCATAGTGAATAGTGTCGCAAACAACGGGAGTATAATTAAATTCTTCCCCAAATTTTATTCTATTACTTGTTCTTTGATTGTGGTAAATTAAAATCAAATTCTTACTGTCAATATTTTTAATAATTGGATAAGTAAGTGAATATTTAAAACCAACACTCCAAGTAGAATTAATTTTTTTGTACTTTCCATTTATTGAAAAAACAGCGACTATTTGCTGCAAATCATACAAATTAAATGCAATCAAATCTGTTTCGCCATTTTGGTCAAAGTCAATTTTTATCCAATTTTTAACTCCCAATGAATCAGCCGTTTTTTGAGTTTTTTTGTCATGACTGTAGCGAGCGTAAAAACGAGTTTCTCCAATTCTTTCGTCTTTAGGAGATAATTTTTTTATAAACGATAAAACCTGCTTATCTGTTTTCAATTCATCAATTTCATTGGCATTTGCAGCAATGCAAACAACTAACAAACTTAAAAGCAAGCAAAACTTTAACTGAACCAAATTCACAAATTTCATAATTTATTTTTACTGAGTAGTCAAACTTTTGCCTATTGCTTATTGCCAATTGCTAATTCATTTAGCATTTCACTTCGCACTTTTGTCACTTCGAACTCCGCACTCTTTAATACTGCTCCTTCTCATTCGGGAAATCAACTGATTTTACATCAGCTATATATTGCTCTACAGCTCCTTTAATTTCATCAAATAAATTTAAATACCTGCGTAAAAATTTAGGAGAAAAATCTTTGTTAATGCCTAATAAATCGTGGCTTACCAATACTTGGCCATCCACATCGGAACCTGCGCCAATACCAATAACGGGAATTTTTACCAATTCGGTTACTTGCTTAGCCAATTTTGATGGAATTTTTTCTAATACCAAAGCAAAACAACCCGCTTCTTCTAACAATTTAGCATCGTGCAATAGTTTTTGAGCTTCTGCTTCTTCTTTGGCTCTTACTTCGTAAGTACCAAATTTATAAATACTTTGAGGAGTTAAACCTAAATGGCCCATCACTGGTATTCCGGCAGTTAAAATACGCTTGATAGATTCTACCACTTCCTCGCCACCCTCTAATTTAACTGCATGCGCCTCGGATTCTTTCATGATTCTGATTGAAGAGTTTAAAGCTTCCTTTGAGTTACCTTGATAACTACCAAAAGGTAAATCCACCACTACTAGGCAGCGGTTAATGGCTCTAATAACAGCTGCGGCATGGCTTATCATTTCATCTAAAGTGATAGGTAAAGTAGTTTCATGGCCATGCATTACATTGCTTGCACTATCGCCCACCAATAATACATCAATTTTGGCTTCGTCAAAAATTTTCGCCATGCTGTAATCGTAAGCAGTAAGCATGCTGATTTTTTCGCCACGTATTTTCATTTCTTGTAAACTGTGGGTAGTTATTTTTTTATACTCTTTATGAACGCTCATTGTAAAATTTTTTATTTTTCAAATGTAAAGATAAAACCATTAATCAAAATTATTTGTCATACATAAAATGAATTTAAAAGCATAAAGCTATATTGCCACCTCAAAATGAAAAAAAATCTATTAATAATTCTTGTTCTTTTAGGCTTTGTTTCTTGTGATAACAAGCTCGAAATTAACGCACCATACCGTGAAATACCTGTGATTTACGGGTTTATAAATATTAATGATACTGTACAATATTTGAGAATTCAAAAGGTATTTCAAAATTCTATTGAGGTAAAAGCCAATGAAGCTTCCAAAATATCTGATTCATTAGAACTTAAAAATATTACAGTGCAGCTAATTGTAGTTAGAGCATTTACAAATGATACTATAAATTGTTACAGGACAAACGAAATTCCAAAGAATTCAGGCTTTTTTGCCAACGATAAAAACTTCATTTATAAATCGGATGTTTACAATTTAAAGCAGTACCCTGATATACAAAGTGTCAATTTGAGTGTAATAAATACATTAACAGGTAATAAATATACCGCTATGTGTAATCTAATTGGTGATCAAACTATAGAATCGCGGAATATTACCATTTCTGAGGATTTGTCTAAGAAGTTTTCGTTTGTTTTTTTTGGTAATAGGTCAGCATATATTATTGATGCAGCCGTTAGGTTATCGTACAATGAAGCTTCTTTAAATAATCCAACTGTTTTTGAAAGGAAATATTATGATTATTATATTTTATCAAGTGAAAATGTTGAAAATTTAACTAATTTAAGTACCAAGGTAACTAGAACTATTCAATCAAAAACCATTCTTGAAGATTGGCGAAGGTACTTTGCGTCACAGCCAACTAACGTTATACGTCAATATGTTGGCGTTGAATATGTTACTTGGGGGGCTGGCGCTGAGTTACAAGATATTCAAGAGATAAGTAAGCCTAATATTTCATTCGTTCAAAAACGTACTGATTACACAAACATTAATGGTGGTGCATTGGGTTTGTTTGCAGCTAGAACCATTAATATTCAAACTGCAATAAATGTAGATAATGCTGGCATTGCTATAATTAAAGCCTTACCACAATTTCAGGAATAAAATATTTACAATAATAAATATGTCATAATAGCTGCCAAAAGGCAGCTATTTTTTTGCCCAAAAGTTAAAAAACAAGCCAATTTTTTAGTTAGATTGTCATTTTTTGGCTTGGCATTATGATTGACACTAAATGGGAAAATAACAAACAAAATTATGAGTAAAATAATAGGTATAGATTTAGGAACAACCAACTCGTGTGTTGCGGTAATGGAAGGCAATGAACCAGTGGTTATTGCTAACAGCGAAGGACGTAGAACAACTCCTTCAATTGTAGCATTTATTAAAGATGGTGAACGTAAAATTGGTGATCCTGCTAAACGTCAGGCAGTTACTAATCCCAAAAACACCATTTCTTCTATTAAACGTTTTATGGGTAATACATTCGACCAAGTTGCTACTGAAATTAGCCGTATGTCGTACACTGTAAAAAAAGGTGACAATAATACTCCTCGCGTTGACATTGACGGTAGATTATACACACCTCAAGAAATTTCAGCAATGGTTTTACAAAAAATGAAAAAAACTGCTGAAGATTATTTGGGTTATGAAGTAAAAGAAGCAGTTATTACCGTTCCTGCTTATTTTAACGATGCACAACGTCAAGCAACTAAAGAAGCTGGCGAAATTGCAGGTTTAACCGTTAAACGTATTATTAATGAGCCTACCGCAGCTGCATTGGCTTATGGATTAGATAAAGCAAGCAAAAAAGACATAAAAGTAGTAGTTTTTGACTGCGGTGGTGGAACGCATGACGTTTCTGTATTAGAAATGTACGATGTAGATGGAACTGGAACTTTTGAAGTAAAAAGCACTGATGGCGATACGCACTTAGGTGGTGACGATTTTGACCAAGTAATCATTGATTGGTTGGCCGATGAGTTTAAAAGCGATGAAGGTATTGATTTACGTAAAGACCCAATGGCTTTACAGCGTTTGAAAGAAGCTGCTGAAAAAGCAAAAATTGAACTTTCAAGTTCAACTCAAACTGAGGTTAACTTACCTTACATTATTCCAGTTGATGGAATTCCAAAACATTTAGTTAAAACATTAACTCGTGCTAAATTTGAGCAATTAGCTGATAGCCTAATCAAACGTACTATTGAGCCTTGTAAAACTGCATTGAAAAATGCTGGTTACAGCACAAGTGATATTGATGAAATTATTTTAGTTGGTGGTTCTACACGTATTCCTGCTATTCAAGAAGCGGTAGAAAAATACTTTGGTAAAGCAGCATCAAAAGGTGTAAACCCTGATGAAGTAGTAGCTATTGGAGCTGCAATTCAAGGTGGTGTATTAACTGGAGAAGTAAAAGACGTTTTATTATTAGACGTAACTCCTTTAAGTTTAGGTATTGAAACTATGGGTGGCGTATTTACTAAATTAATTGATGCAAACACAACTATTCCAACCAAAAAATCAGAAACTTTTAGTACTGCTAGCGATAACCAACCAAGTGTAGAAATTCATGTTTTACAAGGTGAGCGCCCAATGGCTTCTCAAAACAGAAGTTTAGGTCGTTTTCACTTAGATGGCATTCCTCCTGCACCTCGAGGAGTACCTCAAGTAGAAGTTATTTTCGATATTGATGCTAACGGGATTTTACATGTAAGTGCAAAAGATAAAGGAACAGGAAAAGAGCAAAAAATTCGTATCGAAGCATCTTCAGGTTTAAGCGATGACGATATTAAACGCATGAAAGCAGAAGCAGAAGCAAACGCTGATGCCGATAAACAAGCAAAAGAAGAAGCTGAAAAAATAAATATGGCTGATAGCTTAATATTCCAAACTGAAAAACAGTTAAAAGAATATGGCGAGAAAATTCCAGTAGAGAAAAAAGAAGCGATTGAAAAAGGTTTAGAAGAATTAAAAGCTGCACATTCAGCTAAAGACTTACCTAGAATTGATGCTGCTTTAGAAGCTTTAAATACAGCTTGGGCTGCCGCTAGCGAAGATATGTACAAAGCAACTCAAAATGCTGAAGCCAATGGTGCAGAAGCAGGAGCAGATGCTAATGCAGGATCGGCAGATAACAACACACAAGATGCTACTTTCGAAGAAGTAAAATAGTATCATTTATTTCATTTTAAAACAAAAAAGCCAACAGTTGATTCTGTTGGCTTTTTTTAATGAAGTATTAGTAACCCATTAGCATTTTTCTTTTAATGGGTAGTTTACTCATTTCTAGCTTTATTTTTTTTAAAAATTTAGGTGCTTTAAAATTATTTATTTTGACATTTGTAATGCTTTCTTCTATTCTTTGTTTGTTATAACTGCCATCATTGGCTTTCATTTCTAAATAGTTTTTATAATTTATAATTGTATTTAACTTTTTATCAACCGTGAATTCAAATTTTTCATTTCTAAATATACCATTTTCATTATCGAAATTAGTATCAATTAAGGTGCACGATGTTTTGTTATTTAATATTTGGGTATTTTTTAAATTAGATGGGTAAATAGCAGGATATCCATATGGTTGCATATAGCGATAAAGTAAATCTTGGTTTGGATTATATGCTATCAAAATTCTTAATATTGAATCCTTTTTACTAAAGTGATACACATACTTTGAAGTGTCAAAATACATAATTTCTTCATTTTCTAAATCGTTAATTATACAAAGTGTAGCGTTGTTTATTTCGCAAAATTGAACTGCTAGTTTTGAAGTTTTTATTTCATTATGATCGAAATATTTGAAACTTTTGGATACTAAATAAGAGCCTGAATTAATTTTGGCAGATTGTTTCTTTACTTTATCTAATAGTTTCTCTGTTTGGGCATTGACATTATTTGATATAACAAATAATACCAAGATTAATTTTAGTAAATTTTTCATTTTTGCTTGGCGCTCCTTATTAAATATTTAACCATACTTTTTGTTCTTCTCATATCACGCTTTTGTTTACCAAAAAAATATAAATCATTACTATTTTCCCATACTTTCCAACGTAAATCTTTTTTAGTTTCGAATAAGTAGCAATCTAATAATATTGCTTTTACATCTTTGTCGTAGTAGGGGTATAAATATGTTTTTTCTCCACCATAATATGCTAAACCGCTTACTGAAAATTTGTCAATTTTAATATTTAACTCAAAGGTGAAGGCTGCTTTTTTTGTTGAGATTTTGAAGCCTTTTTTTTGCAATTGTTTTTTGCAGGCAGTTAATATTTCATCTTCAAAAGCTTTATTAAGTAATTGAGTGCTGCTATTGTTTATTATAACATTAGCAGGGACTAAATTTTTGCTAGAACCCCAGACAAAAGACCTATACCAAAAACGTTTTTGACAACTGCTTAAAACCAGTATTAAAAGCATAAACATTATGCTGATTGAAGATTTCATTAATTAGCAAATTTATCCATGATAAACTCTTGAAGCAACTATGAGTCCATTCTCAATTTCTAATACTTCGGCCACTAAGATTTCCTCTTCATTGGGTACCTTTCTTATGTATTCCATAAAAACACGGTTATTGTTTGCGGTTAGTGATGTTACTTCATAATGTAAATTAGGCAAACGTTTAAAAGCATCAGCCCACCAAACTCTAAGTGCATTTTTACCAACTATTAAGCCATTAGTTTCTGGTTGTCTTATCTTTAACTTAGGACTATAGTGTTTGGCATTTTCACTGTATAGGTTTAATAAATTATCAAGATTATGGTTGTTAAACGCTTCAAACCATTTTAAAGCTATTTGTTCATTAGTCATATAATATTTTTATTCACGAATTAATGTGATACTTCCATGTAAAGTTCTTTCGGGTTCTGTGCTGTTAAATTTGTATTTAAAGGTATAGTAATAAACACCGTTAGGGTTGGCTGATCCATCATTATCTGTTTTTCCATTCCAGTTAATGCCATCATTTCCTTTACCATCTTTAGTTCCTTCAAAAACCTTTCCTCCCCAGCGGTTAAATATATTTAAACTATACTCAAATTCTCCAAAAATATCTATATCAAAAGCATCATTTATACCGTCATTATTTGGTGTAAATACATTTGGAACATTTATTAAACGCGCTATTGGCAATATTACTTTACATGCCGTATCATAACAATCGCCTGCATTTTTTACCACCAAACATATTCTAAAACTATCATTTAAATTTTTATAGTCGTGATTTGGGTTTTGAATGTTTGAACTATTTTCAGCTCCTGAATTTGGTTGTCCAAAATTCCAATTATAACTTACAGCATTAGTTGATTTATTAATAAAAGAATACAAGGGTGATTTGGTATCATCAATGTCAAAATTAGCTTTAATATTACTTACATAAATAGCATGATAGCCTGTGTCTAAACATGAAATTTTTACTGTTGTACTTGGAATCATAGTTATAATAAAGTTTCCAGTATCTTTAATACTATGGGTAAATATAGTATCATTTTTAGGTTTTAAAGGTGCAGTAAATCCGTCACTTACCTTCCATAAAAATTGATTGTATATGGTATCTGCCCTAGCTATTATTGAAAAATTTTGGTTAGGACAAACCGTATCAGGTCCAATTAAGCTAACCAAAGGTTTGTCGTAAACGGTTACATAAACAGGCTTTTGACTTGGATTTAAAGTGTCTGGGTAAACCGATGTACAATAAACAGTTTGTCCTGTTACCTCATTTACCAATGAGTCGGTTCCTAATAATAAAATCCTATATCTTCCTGCTTTTACCAACGAAAAATCCGTTGCAGTGTCTTTATCAGTAGATATAATAAAGTTCAAGGGGCCGTTTACTGTCCATTGCCAACTTTTAATTTGTTTTCCTGTGGTATTGTTTAGTTTTAGTTTAACAGGGGCGCATCCTAATGTATCTCCACCAGAAAAAATGTATTTAGGTTTGGGGCCTTTAATAATTAAAGGTAAAAATACAGTATCGGTGCATCCAGCAGTGGTTTTTACTATATGTGTGACCATAAAAGAGTCGTTGCTTGTATAGTCATGTAAAGGGTCTTTGAGTAATGATTTGGCTTTTAAATCACCAAAGTCCCAAATCCATGAAATGATGTTATCATAACTAGTATTGCCATATAATGCAGATGAGTCAATAACTTTTGAGTTGTCTTTAAATGGAATAATTTTAGGAGCACAAATTAGATTGGCACTTATCGGTAAAATATTGGCTTTTACATCTACAATTTTTATTGTTTGCCTCGCTATCATAGTATCTCTGCATCCAAGACTATCTTGAATTGCAATTTTTACTAAAAAATTGCCTGGACGACTAAATTTATATTTTGGTGAACTGCCTCCTGCTACAAATATATTAGTATCTCCAAAGTTCCACCATAACTTTTCTTTATTAGCTATGGCCCTTAATGGCTGTTTCCAGTAGTTGGTAGTTTTAGAATAATAATCAACTACCTCAACAAATTGAATCGAATCTTTAAAACAGCCTATTGGTTTTGGTATGGCTAAATCTTTATAAAAGCCAAGGTATAGCACAGTGTCGTAAACTTGGCTACAGCCTTTGGTATTGGTTAATGTGACACGTATTGTTTTAATTCCCATGGAGTTAAAGTACCCCACTTTTTGGTTAATAACCGAGTCTGTTAAAGCTAAGTTTTGAACACTGTCAATACCATTAAAACTTATTCGTGCGGTAACTATGCTATCTTGTATGGAGTCGATTAAATTAACAGTAACTTTATAAGGAGGGCATTTTCCTTCTACCGTTGCCTTAAACTGAGGTTTTATTTTGAGTAGCTGAAACATATTGTGATACCAAGCGGTATCGTAACAAATGCCATTTTTAATGATTAAACCAACTGTAACCCATCCGTTGGGATCTGCAGTATTTGAATACCTAGTAATGTGAAAATTTTCTTTTGGATATACTGAATCCCATCTGTTTTTACCAGCAGCCGAATCTAAGTTAATCCATACTCTTTCCCTGCCACAATCGGGTAAGGTTTCCTCATATTGAAATACAAAGGTGCTTGAAAAGCAATTTTGTGGTGGTCCATCTTTTCCTGGAGGAATGGTATAATAGTATAATCCTCTTCGGGTTGGTAAATTAGGTTTTGCGTTGGGGCTACTTAATATTACTAATGAAGAAT
The DNA here is from genome assembly GCA_044239605.1 of Bacteroidia bacterium. Classification (GTDB taxonomy): domain Bacteria; phylum Bacteroidota; class Bacteroidia; order UKL13-3; family UKL13-3; genus JAAFJM01. The sequence continues at coordinate 24,665 of JBIIBC010000038.1, forward strand.
CAAGGTCACTACAATTTTTTATTGGGTCTGTAATTAATAGTTTTACATTATAACAATCTGGTTTTGTTGGGTTGTATTTGTGTTTGATATTGGTGCTGTCTTTACTATACCTGCAATTTACACCTACATTAATTCCATTTTTAGTATCAGTGGTACAAGGTGGTGCAAAGCCATCACCAAAGTCCCAAAGCCAATTGGTTACATTCTTGTAAAAACATGAAATTTCAGGAGGAGGAACTCTAAAAAAAACAGTATCGTTAGGATTACATTGGTTTTCATTTAATGGTCTAACTGTATCATTGGCTAAAATAGTATTAGGGCCAAAAACTTCAACCAAAGTATCTGCTTTTATATTACAACCGCCAGCACTGGCATACATGTTTACTTTGTACCAACCACAGTTAAATTTTTTGTTGGCCAATTGTATATATGCGGTATTGTATATGGTGTCAAATATTTTGCCTTTTTCATCGTAAATAGACCAATAAATATTTGCCCCTGATGAGCCTGGTACTGAAAAAGAATAATCTTGTTTACTAAAACATTTATCTACATTGGTAATTGTAATTTTGTCATCTAATTTAAGATTTTGGGCTCCATTAACCAATACAAAAGTATCTTTACAATCATTTAAATCGGTAACAATTAATCGTGGTGAAAAATAACCTCCAATAGTATAATTATGTATAAAATTATTCCATTTGGTGCTTGACGAATCAATGGTACCATCACCAAAATCCCAAGTAAATTTCTTAACCTTTGATTGTGATAAAATGGAAGTATTTAAAAATGTAACTGGAGTGGTATTACATTTTAAACTGTATTGTGTTACAAAACTAATGGCATCTGGTTTGGGTAAAATTACAATGGCATTATTTTTTTCAAGTCGTGTTAAACAGCCATTGGCATCGGTAACTTCAAGTACCAGCGAGTTAGTGCTGCCAGCACTGTTATTATAAGTATTACAAAAGTTTTTATTGCTTATTGGGCTAACATCAAAACCTCCATCTCCCCATAAAAAAGTGCGAATATTCAATGGACTTCCACTTGGTCCTGGTTTTGACAAATCATTAACACAAACATTATTACCTTTAAAACATTGGCGTGTGGCTGAAGTTATTACAAAATCGGCAACAGGAAGTGCCACCACTTGAATATTGCTTCCATTTACCATACACTGCGAATTATTGGTAAAAGTAATTTTCAGTGTTGGTGTAAAGTTACCTGTATTTGGGTAGTTATAGGTAGGACTAGCTTGATTATTGGTAACGCCATTCCCAAAATTCCATTCGTAAATGCTAGGGGTTAAGCCCGGTGTAAAAGTTGCACTAAAATTAATGGCGTTGCCCAAGCATACTAAATTTGAATTAACAATAATAGTACAAGTTTGGGCTGAAATTTTTAATGTTGCTACCAACACCAAAATTATTAAGTAAATTTTTTTAACCATATTTATATCATAACTAATTGATGAAGCCTTTTTAGGGTCTCAACAATTTTAAACGAATATAATAAAGTTTGGTTTACTCTAATTAAAAGTAATTTTTTTTATTGTAAAGTTTTGTAAGAGGAGAGGAGATTTCCTTTTTATCTGTATTTACCTTTGTCAGAGGTTTTTATTACTTTACCCTCTAAGAGACCTGACAGGTTTTAAAAACATAGCTGTACGAAACATTAGATTTGATATTTTTTGATAAATAAATTAGGGTCTCCATTACATTCAATTATTATTTGTTTTATTAGTTCATTATCTAGTTCATTGATAAATTTAATTTTTGCAA
>JBIIBC010000009.1:0-78211 GCA_044239605.1 Bacteroidia bacterium
TTAATTGTAACGAGTTATAAACTCTTTTTTCATTTATTGATTCGTAGTCAGCAGCGCCAATGCCTTGAACACAAAACTACGAACAGTAGGTTGGTTTGTTTAATTGGTTAATAGTTGAATTGGTTAACTGGTTATTGCGTATTGTCCATTGCTTGTAGCTTATAGCCTATTCCCACGCAGTCATGCTGTAAGCATCTCCTTGGCTTTAACTAATTGCTTTCCATTAACGTTAACTTTTTCAACATCTCTACTATCCTAAGAGTTAGCGAAGCGCTCTTAGGATTTGTAATGAAATGGAGTGTCTCCTACACGGGTTAATTGTAACGAGTTATAAACTCTTTTTTCATTTATTGATTCGTAGTCAGCAGCGCCAATGCCTTGAACACAAAACTACGAACAGTAGGGGCAATACCTTGAACACAAGACTACGAACAGTAGGGCTTATAGCCTATTCCCACGCAGTCATGCTGTAAGCATCTCCTTGGCTTTAACTAATAGTAGGCCATTAGCTATAACGTTTGTCCTCGGTTGGTTGCCGATAGTTATAGGCAACCAACCGAGGACAAACTTCAAAAAAGTTTAATTTAGTGTTAAGACAAATAATTATTTTGTTTCAAAAACATTACTTTGCAAGGCAAATACAATACAAAAAATTAATGTTTGAACAAACTTTTAAAAATATAGATGATATACTGCATAAAGATGCTGGTTGTGGAAGTGAATTAGATTATGTAGAGCAAACCTCGTGGGTGTTGTTTTTAAAATATTTAGCTGATTTAGAAAATGATAAAGCAACTGCTGCTGAGTTAACTGGTAAAGTTTATAAACCTTTACTTGATACCGAACACCAATGGCATATTTGGGCTGCTCCTAAAGACAAAGATGGCAAACTAGACCACCACAAAGCCTTAACTGGCGATGACCTTGCCGATTTTGTAAACATTAAACTATTCCCATACCTTAAAAAGTTTAAGGCTGAAGCCGAGAGTGCAGATACCATTGAATATAAAATAGGTGAAATATTTAGCGAACTAAAAAACCGCATTCAAAGTGGGTATAACTTGCGCGAGGTAATTAACCGAATAGATGAATTGCGTTTTAGAACTCATGCCGAAAAGCACGAAATGAGCCATTTGTATGAATCAAAAATACAAAACATGGGTAATGCAGGGCGCAATGGTGGCGAGTACTACATGCCTCGCCCACTAATTACCACTATTGTTAAAGTTGTTGCGCCACAAATAGGTAATAAAATATACGATGGTGCAGTAGGTAGTGCTGGTTTTTTATGTGAGGCATTTACTTATTTACAAAACAGTAAAAAACTAACTACTTCGGATGTAACCACCTTACAAAAACATACCTTTTACGGTAAAGAAAAAAAATCGTTGGCATATATTATTGGAACCATGAACATGATATTTCATGGTATAGAAGCACCCAACATTATACATACCAATACCCTTGCAGAAAACTTAGCAGATATACAAGAAAAAGACCGTTACGATATAGTATTGGCTAACCCTCCGTTTGGAGGAAAAGAACGAGCAGAAGTACAACAAAACTTTCCGATAAAAACAGGAGAAACTGCTTCTTTATTTTTACAACATTTTATTAAAATCCTAAAAGCTGGCGGTAAGGCTGCTGTGGTTATAAAAAACACTTTTTTAAGCAATACCGATAATGCTTCGGTGGCATTGCGCAAACTGTTATTAGAAAGCTGTAACTTACATACCGTGTTAGATTTACCGGGCGGAACCTTTACAGGTGCCGGAGTAAAAACGGTGGTATTGTTTTTTGAAAAAGGAAGTGCCACTAAAAAAGTTTGGTTTTACCAATTGAACTTAGATAGAAACTTAGGTAAGACAAATGCACTAAGCGAAAAAGATTTAGCCGATTTTGTAGCACTACAAAAAACAAAAGCAGATAGCGAAAACTCATGGAGCATAGATGTAGAGACGTTTCATGCAACGTCTACATACGACCTAAGCGCCAAAAACCCTAACAAAAAAGAAGAAGCCGCTTTACGCCAGCCACAGCAAATTTTACAAGAAATGAAAGCCTTGGACGAAGAAAGTGCGGATATTTTAAACTCAATTTTGGAACTGATATGAAACAAGGTTGGGAAATAAAAACAATTGGAGATGTATGTAAAGTAATTGCAGGGCAATCACCCGAAGGAAAATTTTACAATGATAACGGAAATGGTTTGCCTTTTTATCAAGGAAAAAAAGAGTATGGCGAAAAATATATTGGTGAGCCAACAACTTGGACAACCAAAGTAACAAAGGAAGCAGAAGAAAATGATATTCTTATGTCGGTTCGTGCTCCAGTTGGACCAATAAATTTTGCAACTCAAAAAATTTGTATTGGACGAGGTCTTGCAGCAATAAGACCCACGAAATTGATAGACAAAGAATTTCTGTATAATTTTTTATTGAAACACGAAAGTGAAATTATTGGAAATACTGGTGCTGTTTTCAATTCAATAAACAAAGCTCAAATTGAAGCCATTGAAATCCCCCTTCCACCCCTTTCAGAGCAACAGCGCATCGTAGCCATATTAGATGAAGCCTTTGCCTCCATAGCCAAAGCAAAAGCCAATGCCGAACAAAATCTTAAAAATGCCAAAGAACTTTTTGAAAGTTATTTGCAAGGGGTGTTTGAGAACGAAGGAGAAGGTTGGGAGGAGAAATATTTGGGGGAAGTTTGTGATTTTGAAAATGGAGATAGGGGAAAAAATTATCCGAATAAATCTCACAGAGTTGAAATTGGATTTCCATTTATAAATGCTGGTCATCTTAAAAATAATAAAATTGATTTTTCTGAAATGGACTATATTTCTGAGGAACGTCTAAACCTATTAGGTAATGGTAAAATAAAACCCAATGACATTTTATTTTGCCTAAGAGGTTCACTTGGTAAAGTTGTAAATGTAGGAAACCTTAAAAAAGGCGCCATTGCCTCATCGCTTGTAATTCTTCGAGTTAGAAAGGAGCTTGATAATGATTTTCTTCTTTATTTCTTGAATAGTAATTTAACAACTAACCAAATTGTAGATTTTGGAAATGGAGCAGCACAACCAAATTTATCGGCTGGTAGTTTAAAAAAGTTTATAATTCCATTACCAAAATCAATAAAAGAACAACAAATCATTGTTCAAAAACTAGATGCTTTATCAGACGAAACAAAAAAATTAGAAACCATTTATCAGCAAAAAATAAATGATTTAGAAGAGTTGAAAAAAAGTATTTTGCAAAAGGCATTTAGTGGGGAGTTGAAAACAGAAAAAGTATTAGTATGAACGAACAACAACTCATAGAATTGGTTAATGAATTGGTTAAACAGCCTAACGAAAGTGAGTGGGTTGAGTTTAAACTTAACTTTCATTCGGAGCAAGAGATTGGGGAACGCATTTCTGCCTTATCCAACGGTGCTGCTATTGTTAACCAAGATTTTGGTTATTTAGTTTTTGGCGTTGAAGATAAAACACACATCATCAAAGGCACTACATTTAAGCCTAAACAACACACAAAAGGGAAAGAAGAATTAGAGCATTGGTTAGCTCAACGTTTAGATCCAAGAATAGATTTTCGCATTTATGAATTTGCATATGATGCAAACAGAACTATTGCCATTTTTGTGATTCCTGCAACACAATCAAGACCAGTAAATTTCTTTCATCAGGCTTATATTAGAGTGGGAAGCATTACAAGAAATTTAACAGACTTTCCAGATAAAGAAGCTAAAATTTGGCGAAAGAAAGCTAAGCCTTTTGAGCAAGAAATAGCAAAAGACAATCTAAATGCAAGCGATGTTATTCGATTGCTAAGTACCGAAACCTATTTTGATTTGATGAAACTTCCATATCCGTCCAATCAAAACGGAGTAATTGAAAAATTTATTTCAGAAAATATGGTAGTCAAGTCTCGTGGATATGCCATTACCAATCTTGGAGCAATTTTATTTGCAAAGAGTTTACCTGATTTTGAAACCGTTGAACGCAAATCGGTTCGTGTAATCGTTTATAAAGGCAAAAACAAAGTAGAAACAGTTCGTGAACAAATTGGAGCTAAAGGCTATGCTTTAGGTTTTTTAGGTTTAGTAGATTGGATAAATAGCCAACTTCCAGCCAACGAAGAAATAGGAAAAGCGTTGCGGAAAGAATCACGAATGTACCCCGAAATAGCTATCAGAGAGTTAGTGGCAAATGCCCTTATCCATCAAGATTTAGCGGTTAAAGGGTTCCCTATGATAGAAGTGTTTAGCGACAGAATAGAAATTTCAAACCCAGGCAATCCACTCATTACACCCGACAGATTTATTGATTCTTATATTTCGAGAAATGAAAAGTTGGCGGATTTAATGAGAAGAATGGGATTTTGCGAGGAGAAAGGAAGTGGATTGGACAAAGTGATTTTTTACAATGAATTGTATCAATTACCGCCAATCAATGTAATCACTGATGAAAATAGAACTCGGGTTACAATTTTTAGTTACAAAACGCTAAATGATTTAGACAAAAGAGAAAAAATTAGAGCTTGCTATCAACATTCATGCTTAAAGTGGGTTTCAAACGAAAAAATGACCAATCAAAGTTTAAGAGAACGATTTAGTATAGCAGACCGCAATTATTCTATTGCTTCACGAATAATCAGAGATGCTTTAGAAGAAAAAGTAATTAAAGAAGTTGACCCTGAAAATAAATCAAGAAAATATGCAAGCTATGTTCCATTTTGGTCGTAAATTTTTATTTGATGGTTATTTGATAGCCTCAAAAATCTTATGTGATGGTTATGTGATAAACAAGGCTTGTTCTAATTGCAAATCACTGATAATCATGATTTATTTATGTGATGGTTATGTGATTAAAGGCAATTTCTTATTTGATGGTTATTTGATTTTAAAGCAAAAATAATAAAAAATGAACGAAGCAGAAACAAGAGCAGAACTCATAGACCCCAAGCTAAAGGCTTGTGGTTGGGGCGTTGTAGAAGGTTCAAAAATCCTTCGTGAATACAATATTACGGATGGTAAAATACAAACTGGCGGTGGTAGGTCTAAAAAGATTATTGCCGATTATGTATTGGTTTACAAAGGTATTAAACTAGCTGTTGTAGAAGCTAAAAGCGATGATTTAGGCGTGGGCGAAGGAGTGGCACAAGCCAAACAATATGCCGATAAACTTAAATTAGAAACTACCTACTCTACCAACGGAAAAGAGATTTACAGTATCTGTATGAAAACAGGTGCGGAAGGATTGGTAGAAAATTACCTTACCCCAGAAGAACTTTGGAATAAAACCTACACAGGAAACAATACACAAGCAGTTACTGTTTACAACCCAATAAACGAATGGCGTTTAAAATTTGCTGATATTCCATTTGAAGATAAAAGTGGTACTTGGCAATTGCGCTATTATCAAGAAATAGCAGTTCGTAATACCATTGAAGCCATAGCCAATGGCAAAGAACGTATTTTATTAACCCTTGCTACAGGAACAGGAAAAACGGCAATTGCATTTCAAATTGCTTGGAAGTTATTTCAAACACGTTGGAATTTAAAACGTGATGGCAGTCGTAGACCTCGTATTTTATTTTTAGCAGATAGAAATATATTAGCCGACCAAGCCTTCAACTCATTTTCTGCTTTCCCTGAAGATGCGTTGGTACGCATTAAGCCAAGTGAAATAAAGAAAAAAGGAAACGTTCCAACTAATGGAAGCATTTTCTTTACCATATTTCAAAGCTTTATGAGTGTAAGCACAAAAGGAGTAAAACCTATTAGTGCCGAAGAACCACCACTAGCTATAGCGGCAGAACCAGATATTAATAATCAAACAAAGGATTATAATTTTGGACAATACCCAAAAGACTATTTTGATTTCATTATCATAGACGAGTGCCACCGAGGTGGAGCAAATGATGAAGGCAATTGGAGAGGAATTTTAGAATATTTTTCTCCAGCTGTTCAGTTAGGTTTAACTGCAACACCAAAACGTAAGGACAATGTAGATACTTACAAATATTTTGGAGAGCCTGTTTATGTATATTCATTGAAAGAAGGTATAAGCGATGGTTTTTTAACACCATTTAAGGTTAAACGCATTAGTACAACGTTGGACGATTATATTTATACCAGCGATGACCAAATAATAGAAGGAGAAATAGAGGAAGGTAAAACTTATAAAGAAGGTGATTTTAACCGCATTATTGAAATAAAGGCAAGAGAGGCAAAACGAGTTCAAATTTATATGGAAGAAGCCAATCAAAAAGAAAAAGCCATTATTTTTTGTGCCACGCAAGACCATGCTGCTGCGGTTCGTGATTTGGTAAACCAATATAAAAAAAGTACCAATCCAGATTATTGCGTTAGGGTTACTGCCAATGATGGTGATATTGGAGAAACCTTTTTAAAGACATTTCAAGACAACGAAAAAACAATACCAACCATTTTAACCACTTCGCAAAAATTATCTACTGGAGTTGATGCAAGGAACATCAGGAACATTGTTTTGATGCGCCCAGTCAATTCTATGATAGAGTTTAAGCAAATTGTTGGTAGAGGAACTCGTTTATTTGATGGTAAAGAGTTTTTCACCATTTACGATTATGTAGATGCCTATCATCACTTTGCTGACCCAGAGTGGGATGGAGAACCATTAGAGCCAGAAACAAAAGGCGAACCAAGAACACCAAGGCAACCTTGCAAAATTTGTGGTCAAAGTCCATGCGTATGCGAAAAAGCGCCTAAAGAACCTTGTGAGATTTGTGGTGAATTTAATTGTGGTTGCAATAAAAGGCAAAAGATTAAGATTAAATTGCGTGATGGCAAAGAGCGAGAAATACAATCAATGATTGCAACTTCGTTTTGGAGTGATGATGGTAAGCCAATTTCATCAGAGGAGTTTTTAAATAACTTATTTGGTGCATTGCCTAATCTATTTAAAAGTGAAGAAGAACTAAGAACACTTTGGAGTAACCCAATGACAAGAAAAGTGTTATTAGATAAATTAGAAGAAGTTGGTTTTCCTAAAAGTGATTTATTAATTGTTCAATCATTAGTAAATATGGAAAAGAGTGATTTGTTTGATGTGTTGGAATATGTATTTAATGGCAATTACAACTCATTAACAAGAGAGCAGCGAGTAGCAGCTTCACAAGCTACCATTTTTGCATTGCTTGATAACAAACAAAAAGAGTTTATAGAATTTGTACTAAGCAAATATGTTGAAACAGGCGTAGAAGAACTTGACCAAGAAAAACTACCAATACTCCTTACAAACAAATATCAAACTTTAGAAGATGCTAAAGAAGTGCTAGGTAACGTTGGAGATATAAGCAAGTTGTTTATTGAGTTCCAAAAGTATTTGTATGAGGAAAGAGTAGCATAGTTAATAAATCACTACAAACTAGCTTCAACTTTGTAACTTTTTAGCAAAGCGTCACCAACAAGCAATAAGTATCGCCCCTATGGGGCTTTGGGTAATTAGTTTGCAGTACTTAGTTCTTAGTACTTAGTTTTTCACTCCTTGAGTAATTTGGTTGAAGTTGTGTTAATCATCTTGATCAAATAAATCATAGTTCAGACAATGGAGTAAGAAGGTGCGGTGAGGACACCGACCTTGGACAAACATAGGGTGTCAGCCCTATGAAAATCAAAAAGTGCTGAAAACTCTGCGAAATCTGTGGAATCTGCGGGAAACTTTTGTTCGCTTGAGATTGCTTCTCTCCGTTCGCAATGACGGAAAAAGTGCGGGAAACTTTTGTTCATAAAAAAGCATTTGAAAACATTTGATTGATGTAATTATTTTAAAGTATTGTGTAAGTTTATAATTACCCAAACAATTCACATTTGAACTGTGGTAGCAATACTGTTATCACATAAAAAAATTCAAAATGAAAAATAATCAAGAATTGCAATCGGATGTTCAAAATGCCATTAAATGGGAACCATTATTACATGCAGCCGAAATTGGTGTTACTGCTAAAGATGGTGTAGTATCGCTTACAGGTGTGGTGGATAGCTATGCTAAAAAAATGGAGGCTGAAAATGCCGCTAAAAAAGTTATTGGCGTAAAAGCATTGGTAGAAAAAATTGAAATTAAGTTTCCACATACTTTTACCAAAACCAGTTTAGAAATAGCCAATGAAGTGATTGCTGCTTTAAATTCAAATTGGTCGGTTCCTAAAGATAAAGTAACTGTAAAAGTAGAAGAAGGTTGGGTAACTTTAGATGGTGAATTACCTTGGAATTACCAAAAAGAAGCTGCAAAAAGTGCCATTAATTACTTAACGGGTGTAAAAGGTGTAACCAATAATATCAAAATAAAATCGGAAAGTAAATATGCTATTGAAAAAGAAGATGTAGAAGAAGCAATAGGCCGTAGTTGGTCGGTTGATGATAGCGATATCAATGTTTCTGTATCAGGAACTACTGTAACCTTAACCGGAATGGTAAACTCTTGGTATCAAAAAGAAGAAGCTGGCCGAATTGCTTGGAATACTCCTGGCATTTGGCATGTAAACAATGAATTAGAAGTAGATCACTACTACGCATTTGTTGATTAATAATAAAAATTAAACGATGTATTGAAATAATGCATCGTTTTTTTATGTAACAATACGCCATATTTTAAGTAAATAAAAAGTTACTTTTGCCGCTCATGAGTAATTATTTAAGAAGCGATTTAAACGATACCATTTGTGCTTTGGCAACCCCAGAAGGTATTGGTGCTATTGGCGTTATTAGAATAAGTGGCAGCAATGCCATAGAGTTAGTTAACAATGTTTTTAAAGGTAAAAACCTAACGCAACAAGCATCGCATACTGCTCATTTTGGTAGAATTATAGAAAACAGTAATCCAGAAAACATCAAAGTAATAGATGAGGTTTTGGCTACTATCTTTGTGGCTCCAAAATCGTACACAGGCGAAAATACGGTAGAAATCAGTTGCCATGGCTCAGCTTATATTCAACAACAAATACTGCAAACGCTTATCAAACAAGGTGCTCGTTCGGCCAAACCTGGCGAATTTACCATGCGTGCATTTTTAAATAAAAAACTCGATTTAACGCAAGCCGAAGCTGTAGCCGATTTAATAGCAAGTAACAGTGAAGCCAGCCATCAAACTGCCATGACCCAAATGCGTGGTGGATTTTCGAGCCAAATTTTAGATTTAAGAGAACGTTTAGTAAATTTTGCTTCATTAATTGAGCTAGAATTAGATTTTGGCGAGGAAGATGTGGAGTTTGCTAGCAGGCCGCAGTTAAAAGATTTGGTGCAAAATATTTTAAACTTGGTGCAATCGTTATTGCAATCGTTTAAGTATGGCAATGCTATAAAAAATGGCATTCCAACGGTTATAGTTGGTAAACCAAATGCAGGTAAATCTACCTTGTTAAATGCTTTAATTAACGATGAACGAGCCATTGTAAGCTCCATTGCAGGCACCACTCGTGATACCATTGAAGAAACTTTTATAATTGATGGTATTTTATTTAGGCTAATTGATACCGCAGGAATTAGAAAAAACACCAACGATGCCATAGAAACCATAGGTATAGAACGCACTTTTGAAAGTATAAACAAAGCTAGCATTGTTATTTATTTATTTGATGCCAGCACCACCAATAGTGCTGAGTTAGCAACAGAATTAAATGCTTTGGTAAAAAACCAAGCGGTAATTATTCCGGTAGCTAATAAAATAGATTTACTAAACGAAGCCAATAAAACTCAAATTATAGATTCGTTTAACAATATAAACAGCAATTACAAACCGCTTTATGTAAGCACCTTACAAAAGGAAAATTTAGCGCAATTAAACCAAAAATTGATTGATATAGTGAGAGGTGATGAAGTAAAAAACGATGTAATCATAACCAATATGCGCCATTACGAAGCTTTGTTAAATACATCGAATGCATTGCAAGATGTTTTAACGGGAATGGATTTGCAACAAACTGGCGATTTATTAGCTTTTGATATCAGGAAAGCAATTTTCCATTTAGGTGAAATAGTTGGTGATATAACTACTGACGATTTATTAGAAAATATTTTCAGTAAATTCTGTATCGGAAAGTAATTTGATTATTGATAACGCTGTTAAACTATTTATCTATTCAGGTAAATAGTTCCTTTGAAAATAGTAGAACCAAGACCCAAATCAAGTAAATAAAAATAAGTACCAACTGGAAGTTCGTCACCACCAATAGTTATGCCGTATTGAGAGTGTCCGTTCCAATTATTGGTATATGGACTTTCTTCAAAAACTTTTTGTCCCCAACGGTTAAAGATTTCTATTTTATTATTTGGATAATTTTCAATTCCTCTGATCACCAATAAATCATTTATACCATCGCTGTTAGGAGAGAAACCTTCTGGAATAAAAAAATCATTAGGATTTGGAACAACCACAACAACACTGGGTTGATGAAATCCTTGGGTAAAGTAATAATCAGCACTTGCAAAAGTTTCAATCATTACCTCCCCTATAGTCCATTCCATAGAACCATATGGTGAAGTAGCAAATGTTCCAGCCGAACCAATTACTTCTCGTGCAAATGATTGTGCTTTTACTTGTTGAAATATTAAAGTAAATAGAAGCAAGTTGAAAAAGAAAAAAGTTTTTTTCATTTTGATTTTTTTAAGTTCATCCAATTTTTAATAAAAAATCATGCTAATTAATCTTCTTGATAGTTAAGCTTTGAGTATTGGCATGTGTATTTGCTCCATTAGCTGGAGTAATAGTTAGCGCGGGTGTATTCCCTATTGGATTAATTACCGCCAATATAGAATTAATAGAAGTAGTGGTTATATAGAAATTACCCATAATTGGGTGTCCGCCAGCAGTTGGATTCATATTTTCCGCAACCGTTTCGGGTAAATCAACATTATTTAATTCAAGTTGTAATTGACCCGGCTCAGTAGTATTTACATGAAAAAAAATTTCATAAGTTCCAATGCTTGGCAATGTAAAACTTGTATTATCCAAACGAGTAATTCCGATAGAAGGACCATTACGTGGAAAGTTAACTCTACCAGTTCCAACACTTGTTTTAACGGCCACTGTTGCAGCATAATCAGTTCCGATACTGTTTCCTGTTCCAGCAGTTAAGCCATAGAACATAGCAAATTGTAGGATTGTTCCGGTAGCTCCAATTAGTCCTTGAGCACCTGTTGCTCCTGAATCACCTTTCAATCCTTGTATTCCATTTGCACCAGTTAAGCCTATTAAGCCAGTTGAACCTTGCAAACCAATTGCCCCTGAATCACCTTTTACGCCTTGTATTCCATTTGCACCTGTTAAGCCTATTAAGCCAATTGAACCTTGTGGACCAATTGCACCTGAATCGCCTTTTAATCCTTGTGTTCCAATTGCTCCAGTTAATCCTGTTAATCCAATTGAACCTTGTGGACCAATTGCACCTGAATCACCTTTTACACCTTGTATTCCAGCTGAACCAGTTAATCCTGGTAAACCAATTGAACCTTGTGGACCAGTTGACCCTGAATCACCTTTCAATCCTTGTATTCCATTTGCACCTGTTAAGCCTGTTAAACCAATTGAACCTTGAGGACCAAATAAACCTGAATCACCTTTTAAACCTTTTATTCCATTTGCTCCATTTAATCCTGTTAAGCCAATGGAACCTTGTAGACCAGTTGCACCTGAATCACCTTTTACGCCTTGTATTCCAATTGCGCCTGTTAATCCTGTTGAGCCAATTGAACCTTGAGGACCAATCGAACCTGAATCACCTTTTACGCCTTGTATTCCATTTGCTCCAGTTAAGCCTGTTAGACCAATTGAACCTTGCAAACCAACTGCACCTGAATCACCTTTTAAACCTTTTATTCCATTTGCTCCATTTAATCCTGTTAAGCCAATGGAACCTTGTAGACCAATTGCACCAGTTAAACCTATTAAGCCAATGGAACCTTGCGGGCCAATTGCGCCTGAATCGCCTTTTAATCCTTGTATTCCTGTGACGCCAGTTAAACCTGTTAGACCAATTGAACCTTGCGGACCAACTGCTCCCGAATCACCTTTTAAACCTTGAATTCCATTTGCGCCTGTTAATCCTATTAAGCCAATTGAACCTTGTGGACCAATTGCACCAGTTAAACCTATTAAGCCAATGGAACCTTGCGGGCCAATTGCGCCTGAATCGCCTTTTATACCTTGTATTCCTGTTGCTCCATTTAATCCTGTTAAGCCAATGGAACCTTGCAAACCAATTGCTCCTGAATCACCTTTTAATCCTTGTGTTCCATTTGTACCTGTTAATCCTGTAAGACCAATTGAACCTTGCGAACCATTTGCTCCTGAATCTCCTTTCAAACCTTGTATTCCATTTGCGCCTGTTAATCCGGTTAAACCAATTGAACCCTGAGAACCAACTAAACCTGAATCACCTTTTAATCCTTGTATTCCATTTGCACCTGTTATTCCTCTAAGACCAATTGAACCTTGAGGACCAACTAAACCTGAATCACCTTTTAATCCTTGCATTCCATTTGCACCCGTTATTCCTGTCAAGCCTATTAAACCAATTGATCCTTGTGGACCTATTGCTCCCGAATCACCTTTTATACCTTGAATTCCAGCTAAACCAGTTAATCCTATTGAACCTTGCAAACCAACTGCTCCTGAATCACCTTTTACACCTTGTATTCCGTTTGCTCCAATTAAGCCAGTTAAGCCAATGGAACCTTGCTGACCAATTGAACCCGAATCTCCTTTTAAACCTTGTATTCCTGTTGCTCCTGTTAGACCTATTGAACCTTGTGGGCCAGTTGCTCCAATTGGTCCAACAATTCCATTACCACAATTTAGAGCATATGGTACGCTTAATAATTGAGAAGTTCCCATTGCCAAAAGTCCATTTCCAAAATCGGCTTGTATTTCCATCCAATTTGTTCCAATAACCCAAGAAATAGCTGAAAAGGTTCCGCTTTCTATTATTCCATTTCCAATTTCAAGATTTATCAAACCAAACTGATTAGTGGTTATATTGTGTGATTCTTGATATAATACTGGACCAGTAACTGAGTTTGCATGAATAGTTGCCAAGATCCGAATAGATGCATTAGCCATCGGGTTTCCCTTAACAGATCTAACAATTGATTGATATTTGAAAGCTTGTGGTGGTGATTGTGCAATTGCGAAATAACAGCCAATTACTAATAGAATTGATGTTAAAAGAATATTTTTTTTCATTTTGTTGCAAATTAAATCGTAAGGAATTGGAGAAAACCATAGCGAGTTTTGACGCAACAAAGGTGATTTAGTTTTTTATGGAATGTTTTACATTTCACTTTACAAGTGTTATAAAAATCACATAAAAATAAAGTTTAATGAAATCATGATAGAAAAAAATAAAATTATTGAATAGTTAACTTTATTATCATTAATGGAGTTGTTTAATTATTTTTTCCTTTTTAATTATTTAAAATAACGCTTTTATAAATACTTAAACAAAATTCATTTGTTTAAATTTTATACTCCAATTTGAAATTTTTTCGGAAAAAAATTATCAAAAATTTCAACTACAACTTCAAAAGAAACTATTTAAATACTTGCTAACACCAACATTTACAATATATTTACTCATTATCTAAAGTATATAAATTTCAGAAAAGATGAATTTATTATTAACTTATAAATTGCAAAATGTTAATTTTTAAATAAATATCTTTCATGAGTAAAATTAATAACTAAATTTGTCATCTTATTAACCAAACCTTAATACATCATTTTTATGAGAGACGCTGGAGTTTATACGCAACTTTGGAAAAAATATTTACCCGTTATTAGACTTTTATTAAAAAAAACAGTTGATAGCGATCAAAAACTTCAAATTTATAAACACGAGTTTGTATCTACTGGAGCAAAAAACAAATTGGGTTATATTTTTAACTTAGAAATTGTAAACGGTAAAGCTATTAACAAATCAAATACTTTGGCTTCTTCTTTTGATTTATTGAATGTTTTAAATGAAAACGAGTTAACAGCAGAGTGGCTTAAAGGAAAAAATGTTAAAATTAGTGTAAATAAAGCATGCGAATTATCTTTACAACTAATAAATAAGACTGAAGAAGCACAACAATTAGAAGTTGTCAATGCTTAATAAAAATAAATTAAAGGTGGTGTGCGAATAAAACTCCACCTTTTTTTTGCTATTCACTATTCAAAAAAAGCCTATTTATTTTATAAAAATTATACGTTTAAATAAAGGCATCAATTTACTTTTTACTTAAATTTGTATTCAATTTAAAACTATAAAGTTTTACTTTAGTTATATAAGATATATTTATTGAGGGTAAACCAATATATTCAATATTTTTTTAACATATTTGCGATAATCAAAAAAAACCACCGATTATGATTCCAATAGTATTTTGTGTAGATGACGATAAAGTTGCTTTAATGATAAACAAACTAAACCTACAAAAAACTAAATTTTGTAAAGTGATTTTAACTGCAGAAAATGGAAAAGAAGCCTTAGATTATTTTGATACTCAAATGTTATTAAATGAAAATGAAAGAGTGCTTCCAGATTTAATCTTACTTGATTTAAATATGCCTATTGTTGATGGTTGGGAGTTTCTTGATTTTTTTTCTGAAAAATATCTTGAATTGCATAAAAATATAAAAATAGCTTTGCTTTCTTCTAGTGTAAATCCTGATGATAAAATAAAGGCAGAGTCAAATCCTTTTGTTTTTACTTTTATTGATAAAG
This sequence comes from Bacteroidia bacterium, assembly GCA_044239605.1. GTDB lineage: Bacteria > Bacteroidota > Bacteroidia > UKL13-3 > UKL13-3 > JAAFJM01. The sequence goes on from JBIIBC010000009.1 coordinate 14,745, forward strand.
CCTTGGGTATGGAAAATTTAAATCAACTAAAAGAACATCCAAGACTTAAGGATTACTTTCAATAATCAATTTTGGGTGATACAAGTGTGATTTCTTCTTTTTCTACAAACACTTGTCCTGGTTCTGCCCCCTTTGGTTTTCGAACAAATTTTTTAGGTGTATATATTACAGGAACCATTGTACTCCCTTTTGACTTACTATAATAGGCAGCTACTTGGGCTGCAAAAATAATTACCTCGTTAGGAAATACTTTATTGTTTTGATGTTTGATTATTACATGGCTACCGCTAACCCCTTTGGCATGTAACCATAAGTCGTTTTTATGAGCAACTTTTAAAGTTAATTCATCATTATTAGCAGCACTTTTTCCTACCAATACTTTCCAGCCATTATGAAGAAACTCACGGTAAGTTTCGCGTTGTTCTTGTTTACTTTTACTTTTTGTTTCTGGAAGTTCAAATTGCCTTAAATCTTTCATGTTTTGAGCAACCAGAACCGTAGCTAGTTTAGCTTCATTTAAAAGTATTTTTTCATTGGCTTGCTCAATTTTATTTTTTAAAAGCTGTTCTTCTTTTTTTTGATTTCGTGATTTTTTATAATAGTATTGGGCATTTTCTTGAGGATTTAAATTGCTTTTTAGTTTTATGCTAATGGCATTAGTGTTATTATAAAAATCATTTGTAAATAAACTTTCATCTCCTTTTTTCATTAAATGTAAATTAGCCATAATAATATGTCCTAATTCTTCATTTCTTGCATTTATTTGCAAAAATTGTAATGCTTTACTAGCGTTTAAATAAATAGGTTTCCAACGCTTAAGTTCATTTTCAAATTGTTGTATTAGTTTTTCTTTTTTTTGGGTAAAAAAATACTTACCTAAGTATTGTTTTGTAAACTCATTATATGCTTCAAAAATGGAAGGAAATTGTTTATTAGATAAATTATTATCAGGTTCTATATTTAAAACAGGAAAATCTTTTTCGTTATAGTAAATATAAAAATTAGTTGAGATACTATAGTAATCATTTTCTTCTTCTTCTTCTTCTTCTATAGTAAAATTATTCAGTAATAAATGTTTATCACTTTCTATTTGTGGTCGAAAAAGTTCTTTTAACTTATTACCTTCAAAAAAAAGTACATTGGCTAATGAACCATAAAGTTTAAAAATTAAACTATAGTTATTACTAAAAACCATTTGAAAGGAGCGTTCCTTTTTATGCAAAAAAACGGTTTGAAATTCCATGTTTTTTAATTCTTCAAAAAGCAAATAACTCGAACCTTTTCGCTCCATTGGATAGTTGTAAAATTGTACAAAAAAAGTTCTGGCTTCAATAATTAATTTAACACTCAACCATTCATCTATTTTATTAAAAACTAACACCAATTCATTTCTATTTAAGCTAAAGCCATCAAAAAAAACAAATCCTTGCAAATGTTTGCGCAAAGTCAATCCTAATTGTTGTATAAGTATTTGATTATGGTGCATATAAAGTTGTAGTTTTTAAATACAAAAAGGCATTTATTGCTTCAAACATAAGTTTATTTGCAATAAATGCCTTCTATTAATTTTTGTATATAAATTCAACAATTTATTCCCACTCAATGGTTGCAGGTGGTTTGCTACTAATATCGTAAACCACTCTATTAATACCTTTAACCTCGTTAATTATTCTGTTTGATACCAAAGCTAAAAACTCATGAGGTAAATGGCAAAAATCGGCTGTCATACCATCAACTGAAGTTACTGCTCTTAAGCAAACTGCATTTTCATATGTGCGCTCATCGCCCATAACTCCAACCGATTGAACAGGTAAGAAAATAACACCTGCTTGCCAAACGTTTTTATATTGGTCTTTGCTTTTTAATTCACTAATAAATATGTGATCGGCTTCTTGTAAAATGGCTACTTTTTCAGGTGTAATATCGCCCAAAATACGGATAGCTAAACCTGGACCTGGAAAAGGATGACGATTTAAAATAACATCAGCAATTCCTAATTCACGACCAACTTTACGCACTTCATCTTTAAACAATGTACGCAATGGTTCTACTATTTTTAAATTCATTTTTTCAGGTAATCCACCCACATTGTGATGAGATTTTATAGTAGCGGAAGGACCTTTAACACTTACACTTTCTATCACATCAGGATAAATGGTTCCTTGTGCTAACCATTTTACACCTTCAATTTTTTTAGCTTCATCGTCAAAAACTTCAATAAATACGCGACCAATGGTTTTACGTTTTTGTTCAGGATCTGAAATACCTTTTAGTTCACTTAAAAATCTTTCACCTGCATCAACTCCAATTACGTTTAAGCCCATTCCTTTATAGGCTTCAAGTACTTGTTCATACTCGTTTTTACGCAATAAACCATTATTTATAAAAATACCAGTAAGGTTGTTTCCAATGGCATTTTTTAACAAAATGGCAGCCACACTGCTATCAACTCCACCACTTAAACCTAAAATTACTTTATCGTCACCAATTTTTTCTTTAAGTTCTTTGGTAATATTTTCAATAAAATGAACCGGAGTCCAATCTTGATCCATTTTAGCAACATGCTTCACAAAGTTTTCTAACATTAAAGCACCTTCGGGACTATGTGTTACCTCTGGATGAAACTGAATGGCGTAAGTAGGTTCGCCTTCTATTTTGTAGGCAGCTACTTTTACTGAATCTGTGCTTGCTATTACTTTAAAATTATCTGGAATGGTTTGAATAGTATCGCCATGGCTCATCCACACTTGCGAATTTGCACTAACGCCAGTAAACAAAACATCATCGGCTATAAAACTTAAATTAGCACGACCATATTCTCTAATTTTTGACGGAACAACAAAACCTCCATTTTGATGAGCCATTAACTGAGCACCATAACAAACTCCTAAAATAGGCAATTTACCGCGCCAAGCGCTTAAATCAATATTAGGTAAAAGACCATCGTTAACCGAAAACGGACTTCCACTTAAAATAATAGCTTTGGTAGCCTCGTCAATAAGGGGTAAATGAGTGCAAGGGTGAATTTCGGAATACACATTCAATTCGCGTAATCTGCGGGCAATTAGCTGTGTGTACTGACTCCCAAAATCGATAATTAATATTTTTTGTTCCATGATTTTGGGGCACGAAGATGAACTTTTTATTTGAAGTTTTTTAATTATATCTATGATTTTGTTCTTATAATTAATTATACAACAAAAAAGCCCAACTGAAATTCAATTGGGCTTTTCAGTTTTTTTATTTAGGTGTTGCGTGCAAATAGAAAAACTTTGCGTGCAAAAAATAAGACGTTGCGTGCAAAAAATAAGACGTTGCGTGCAACGTCTCTACAACGTTGCTGTCTATCAACTGACAACCGTCAACCATCAACTATCAACCAACAACTATTACGCTTCTTTCATAAAGTCGTATTCGTATCTTTCTGGTGATACAAATGTTTCTTTAATGGTACGTTGACTAACCCAACGCATCAAATTAATCATAGCACCTGCTTTATCGTTGGTTCCGCTTGCACGTGCACCGCCAAATGGCTGCTGACCAACTACTGCACCTGTTGGTTTGTCGTTGATATAAAAATTACCTGCTGAGTTACGTAATTTCCAAGTAGCCAAATCAATGGCATATCTATCCTGAGACAAAATAGCACCAGTTAAAGCATACTCGCTAGTTGAATCAACTAATTCTAAAGTTTCTTCAAATTGCTCGGCATCATACACATAAATAGTTAATACTGGACCAAATAACTCCTCACACATGGTGGTGTATTTTGGATTGCTAGTAACTATAACCGTTGGGTCAATAAACCAACCTTTGCTTTTGTTGTAAGTTCCACCGGCAACTATTTCGCAGCTTGCATCGTTTTTGGCTTCATCAATGTATTTTGCCAATTTATCGAACGATTTTTCATCAATAACTGCATTTACAAAGTTTCTAAAATCTTCAACTGGACCAACACTAAAACTAGCAATATCTTTTACCATTTTCTCCTTTATTTCAGGCCATAAATTGCTAGGAATGTAAGCACGGCTTGCTGCAGAACATTTTTGACCTTGGTATTCAAAAGCTCCACGAACCAAAGCAGTAACTACTGCATTTACATTGGCCGATTTATGCGCAACTATATAATCTTTACCACCAGTTTCACCAACTATTCTTGGGTAAGTTTTGTATTTATGAATATTGTTTCCAATGGTTTTCCAAATATCTTGAAATACGCCTGTACTTCCAGTAAAGTGAATACCAGCAAAATCAGAATGATTGAATACTACTTCAGCAGCAATAGGACCACTTGGATAGATTAAATTAATCACACCATCAGGCACACCAGCTAATTTAAATACTTCCATTAACACATTAGCTGAATAAACTTGTGTATTACTTGGTTTCCAAACTATTACATTACCCATCATAGCCGCGCTAGTTGGTAAATTACCTGCAATAGCCGTAAAGTTAAATGGAGTTAAAGCATAAATAAAACCTTCTAACGGACGATACTCAATTCTATTCCACATGCCTTTACCCGATTGCGGTTGCTCGCTGTAAATTTGGCTCATAAAGTTTACGTTAAAACGTAAGAAATCTATGAATTCGCAAGCTGCATCAATTTCAGCTTGGTATGCATTTTTACTTTGGCCTAACATGGTAGCAGCATTTAATTTTGCACGGAAAGGACCTGCTATTAAATCGGCTGCTTTTAAAAATATGGCTGCACGTTGTTCCCAAGTTAATGCTTCCCACTTTGGTTTAGCTGCTAAAGCTGCATTAATTGCGTCTGTTACATGGCTTGCATCGCTTACATGAAACTGACCTAATAAATGTTGATGGTCGTGTGGTGGACGCATATCCATGGTTTTTCCGCTGCGAACTTCTTGACCACCAATATACATTGGCACATCAATAACCTTTGAGCGTGCTTCGGTTAAAGCATCTTTTAAATCTTTACGTTCTTTGCTACCGGGAGCATAATTTAATACAGGCTCGTTTACAGGGCTAGGTACTTTAAAAAATCCGTTCATATTTTATAATTGTTGTATTGTTTTATTGCTAAATTGTTTTTATTATTTTATAAAAACGCGTGCGAAAATAATCGTTATTTTCAATTATTAGTTATGATAGGAAGTTACTTAAAAATTCTTGATCATAACAAGCCAATAGAATTGAAATTGCAGAAATACTATTAATTTTTAAAAATATAAACCAATTGTTTAGTTTCAAAAAAGTCTCCTTCGAAATAGGAATTCAAATCAGCCGTTTGTACATTTAACTTAGCATTCAATCGTTTCAGGTCTTTAATTTCCTCTTTTAAATCACCACCTTTTAAAAGTAAATAACCATTTAGTTTTGCGTTAAAACAATTGTCATCAATGTAATCTTGTGTCCAACGGTAAAGCGATTCCATAGGAGCCACAGCCCTACTCACAATAAAATGAAATTCTTCTTTTAAATTTTCAACTCTACCCACCACAAAATCAGTATTTTTCAACCCAATGGCATTCGAAATTTCTTCAGCTACTTTAATTTTTTTACCAATTGAATCGCACAAAGTAAATTCAGTATTGGGAAACATAATGGCCAACGGAATTCCAGGAAATCCACCACCTGTACCAATATCAAGCACTTTAGTACCATTTTCAAATTGCACGTATTTAGCTATTGCCAAACTATGTAAAACATGCTTTTCATAAAGTGATTCAATATCTTTACGCGACACCACATTAATTTTACTGTTCCAATCTACATATAAATCATACAATTGCTTAAATTGGTTGATTTGTAATTCGGTTAAATTGGGAAAATATTTAGTTATAATTTCGAAGTTCAAATTCTCTAATAGTTTAGGGTTGCAAAATAGTTATTTATATTGTTTCTGTTTTAAAATAAAACTCAAAATATTCCACTTATAAAAAATACCAAACATTTTATCAATGGAATGACTTTATTTGAAATCTAAATATATTAAAAATGTTAATTGAAGTAAGTAATTTAAATAAAAGCTACGCCAATCATCAAGCGCTTAAAAATGTGAGTATAAATATTCCAAAGCAAAGTATTTTTGGACTATTAGGTCCTAATGGCGCTGGTAAAACTAGTTTAATAAGAATTCTTACTCAAATTACCCAAGCTGACTCGGGAACCATTATTTTTGATGGAGAAAAACTACAAGAAAAACACATTTACCAAATAGGATACTTGCCGGAGGAGAGAGGACTTTATAAAAAAATGTTAATTGGCGAACAATTACTTTATTTTGCAGAATTAAAAGGATTAAGTAAGGTAGATGCTAAAAAAAGAGTTAAGTATTGGGTAGATAAGTTTGAAATAAAAGATTGGCTTAATAAAAAAGTAGAGGAATTATCAAAAGGAATGCAACAAAAAGTGCAATTTATTGCAAGCATTTTGCACCATCCAAAGCTGATTATTTTAGATGAGCCTTTTAGTGGTTTTGACCCTCAAAATGCACAATTATTGGTAGACGAAATACTTAAACTTAGAGACGAGGGAAGTACAATTATTTTTTCAACTCACAGAATGGATACAGTAGAAAAACTATGCGATGATATAGCCATGATTAATAAAAGCGAAGTGGTATTGAGTGGCAATAAAATCGCTATTAAACAAAGTTTTAGTTCTGATGAGTATAATATTCAGTTTAATGGAAATCTTGAACCATCAGGTAATTTTGAAATAATCAGCCAACAACAAAACGTGGCTACTATCAAAATAGTAGGATCTAAACAAAATACCATTCAAGTTTTAAACGCTCAATTAGAACTGATTTCATTTATGCCTAAAATAGCCAGTATGGAAGATATTTTTATAAAAATGGTGAGTAAGGTTTAAAAGTATTTATTAGTACTATTGTTTTATAACATTAAAAAAAATGTTATATACAAATTCATCAATACTTAACAATTTTAAAAAAATTACTTGAATCTATTAAAATATGCACGTTCCAAATCTTCTTTATGCATAGGATGAGCCAATTTTATTAATTCAAAAGCGCGCTGCTCTAAGTTTTTGCCAAATAAATTAACTGCCCCAAACTCAGTTACTACCCAATGTATATGCCCGCGAGTAGTAACTACTCCTGCCCCATTTTTTAAAGTTGGTACTATGCGTGAAATTCCTTTTGAGGTGATAGAAGGCAAGGCAATAATTGGTTTTCCTCCTTTTGAAAGCGAAGCACCTCTTATAAAATCCATTTGCCCACCTATGCCTGAATATTGGTAAGTTCCAATTGAATCAGCACACACTTGCCCGGTAATATCAATTTCAATAGCGCTGTTGATACAAGTAGCTTTATCATTTTTCCTTATAACATCTGTATCGTTCACATAATCGATATTTAAACCATTTATTAAAGGATTATCGTTTACAAATTGATACAATTTTTTGGTGCCTGCCATAAACGATGTAACAATTCTACCTCGTTTAATATTTTTCATGCTATTATTGATAACACCACTTTCAATTAAAGGTAAAACACCATCCGAAAACATTTCAGTATGAATTCCTAAATTTTTATGATTGGTTAAATTGCGCAACACTAAGTCGGGAATTGCGCCAATTCCTAATTGCAAAGTAGCACCATCTTCAACTAAATGACTCGTACTAAAAAAAGTTTACATATTATTTAATTAATACTGCAATAGGTTTACAGTTGATTTTTATTCCTAAAACTAGTTTACAATGATATTTTTTTTCTTGTAATAATTCTTCCATAATTTTTTTACTTTTAAAGTATTGTCAGAGCAATGAACAAACTGAGGTGTTAAATTACTTATACTTCCATGAGGCCTTTCATTATTATATAAATTTACTGCTATCTCAAGTAATTTTCTAGCATCTTTTATGTTATCAATATCATGATGTTCTAGATATTCTTGTTTAATTATTCCATTTATTCTTTCTGCAATAGCATTTTCCAAAGGGTTTCCATTTTCAGTCATGCTAATATTAATATTATTATCCTTTAGTAGTTTTACATATGCGCCACTACAATATTGTAAACCTCTATCACTATGATGTGTTAGATTCAAATGGCTCTCTGCCCTTAAGGCTGAGAGAGCCATTTGCAAGGCTTTTATGCTTTCTATGGCTTCCATTGTTTCAGCTACTTGATAACCTACAATTTTATGGGAATATGCGTCCGTAATTAAACTAATATACACATGATTTTCGTTTAGTTTCCAGTAAGTAATATCACTTACCCATAATTGATTTGGAGAAGTAGGCATAAAGTTTCTTATTAAATTTGGATACTTCCTTAACCAATGATAGGAATTAGTAGTTTGAATCCTTCTCTTACGCTTTCTTATGAGCATGTGATTAGCTGAAAGCAATTCAAATAGTGCATCTCTACCTACTTTTATTTGGTGTTCCATCATAAATGGCTTAAGCATTCCATATAGCTTTACTGTTCCCATACTTCGGTGCTCTGCCCTAATTTTCTTGACCTCTTTAATAATTAATTCTTCCTCAATCGTTGTTGTTATTCCTTCCCAATTATTTTGGTAATAAGCCTGCCTAGTAATACCAAACCATCCACATAGTTTGGCTAAACCTATGTGTGGAAAGTTCTTTTTCATTGCTTCTATGGTCTGGTATTGAGCTTTTTTCTTATCGGAATTTTAAACTCTTCTTCTGCAATATCTACCATCGTTGAGAAGGCAATGGCTTTTAGTTCAGCGGCTTTTAATTGCTTTTCTAAATCAGCTATTCGGTTTTTTAATTGCAAGGTCTCAAATGATTCATCAATTGTATTAACCTGATGACCTGCTTTATTTTTTTTCTGTCTCATCGAATACGTGTTTGATACAATATTAGAACTTCTTGTATTAATACTTGTAGCGTATCCTAATTTTTCCATCCACCTTAGGAGCCGTCCATGCTCTTGTGATTGGCCAGTATACTTTTCCCAAATCTCTGCTTTAGTGCATTGGCTAGAAAGAAAATCCTGAATAATTTTGTGTCTTTCATCTACGGTAAAATATTTACCTGTTTTTTGAATAATTTTTTTGTCCATTTTGTCCATTTTTTACATTTTTTGTGTAAACCTATTTTAGGACAAGTCAAAAGCTGCAACATTTTCGCCAATTTGTTCTGAAGCTGGAGTTACATCTTTACTGTAATCAACCTCAGGCAGTGGCTCATCGTGCCAAACCATTTTATCAATTTTACTTATATGAATAAATCCATTTCCATGCACCCGAGGCATGTTAGGATTAACTTGAGCTATAATAATTTTAGCAGTATCTGTAGCCGCTTTGGCTATATCTACCGAAGTACCTAACGAACAAAATCCGCTGGCATCTGGAGGCGAAACTTGTACAATAGCCGCATCTAAAGGCAAATAATTTTCATAAAACAAACGAGGTATTTCACTTAAAAAAATAGGCACATAATCGCCTTGAGCACTGTTTACAGCAGAACGAGTATTGGCCGAAACAAAAAGCGAATTGATATAAAAACTATTCTTGTATTTGGGATTACCAAAATCTATATCGCCAAATGAGGTGATGCTAACTAATTCAACTTTTTGTAATTCCTCATATCTTTCTAATAATTTGTTTATCAAAAATATGGGTGTTGCTGCACTTCCGTGCAAAAAAACCCTACTACTCGACTTAATTATTGAAACAGCCTCTTCGGCACTTACATATTGTAGCATTGATTAAAAATAATATTTAAGCCGCTAAATTAAAGGCAATTCAAAGCTAAATTGTATGATTTAAATACAAAATATTTAAAATAAAGATTTACTTTAATAATCAAAAACAAAGGCATTAAACACTTTGCTTTATGATATTTTATTGTTAAATACACAATTAATGTAACTAAACATTTTGTTATTGACTTTAAATGCCTACTTTTGCACCCTTTTAAAACAAGACATAATGCAAAAAATCAGAAACATAGCTATTATTGCCCACGTAGATCACGGGAAAACTACATTGGTTGATAAAATTTTACACCAAACTCAACTTTTCCGCGAAAACCAAGAAAAAGGCGAATTAATACTAGATAATAACGATTTAGAGCGCGAACGTGGTATTACCATTTTAGCAAAAAACATTTCAGTACAGTACAAAGGTTACAAAATTAATATTATTGATACTCCTGGTCACGCGGATTTTGGTGGCGAGGTAGAGCGTGTATTAAACATGGCCGATGGTGTATTATTATTAGTAGATGCGTTTGAAGGCCCAATGCCTCAAACCCGTTTTGTGTTACAAAAAGCTTTAGCTTTAGGTAAAAAACCTATTGTAGTTATTAATAAAGTAGATAAACCAAACTGCCGTCCAGATGAAATTCATGATGCAGTTTTTGATTTATTCTTTAACTTAGAAGCTAACGAAGAGCAATTAGATTTCCATACCATTTATGGTAGTTCAAAACAAGGTTGGATGGGTAGAGATTGGAAAAATCCTACCGAAGATTTCACTTCGTTATTAGATGATATTATTTCAGAAATTCCTGAGCCACACGTAGAAGAAGGAACTTTACAAATGCAAATTACTTCATTAGATTATTCTTCATTTACCGGAAGGATTGCTATTGGACGAATTTTACGCGGAAGTGTTAAAGTTAACCAACCAATAAGTTTAGTAAAACGCGATGGCAGTATTCAAAAATCGAGAGTAAAAGAACTTTACGTTTTTGAAGGTTTAGGTAAAATGAAAGTAGAAGAAGTTGGTGCTGGCGATATTTGTGCAATTATGGGTATTGAAGGATTTGAAATTGGTGACACTGTTGCTGATTTTGAAAATCCAGAAGGCTTAACTCCTATTAATATTGATGAGCCAACAATGAATATGTTGTTCTGTATCAATAACTCACCTTTCTTTGGTAAAGAAGGTAAATTTGTTACTTCACGCCATATACGTGACCGTTTGTTCCGTGAATTAGAGAAAAACTTAGCGTTAAGAGTAGAAGAAACTAATCAAGCTGATTCATATTTAGTATTTGGTAGAGGTATTCTTCACTTATCGGTTTTAATTGAAACTATGAGACGCGAAGGTTACGAATTACAAGTTGGTCAACCACAAGTAATTGTAAAAGAAATCGATGGTGTTAAATGTGAACCAATGGAAATTTTAACCGTTGATGTTCCATTAGAAGTGTCAGGAAAAGTAATTGAATTGGTAAGCCAACGTAAAGGTGATATGATAATTATGGAACCTAAAGGCGATTTAACGCATTTAGAATTCGAAATTCCATCACGTGGTATTATTGGTTTACGTAATAATGTATTAACAGCTACTGCTGGTGAGGCTATTATGGCTCATCGTTTCAAAGCTTTTGAGCCTTGGAAAGGTCCTATTCCTTCACGTTTGGCTGGTGTAATGATTAGCGGTGAACAAGGTACTGCAATTGCTTATTCAATTGATAAATTACAAGATAGAGGTGATTTCTTTGTTGAAGCTGGTGATGAAATTTACATGGGTCAAATTATTGGCGAAAATAACCGTCATGACGATTTAGTAGTAAATATTACTAAAGAGAAAAAATTAACCAATATGCGTGCATCAGGTAGCGATGATAAAACTAGAATTGCGCCAAAAATTAATTTTTCGTTAGAAGAATGTATGGAATATATTCAAGGCGATGAGTATGTAGAAATTACTCCTAAATCATTACGTTTACGTAAAATCCATTTGAATGAGTTAGATAGAAAACGTTTCAAACAATCAACTGGAATGCAATAACATTTTATAAAAAAAACTAAAAGCCAAAGTTTAAAACTTTGGCTTTTTTTATGCTTCAAAAAAAATTAATATTAAATCTATTTTAATAACCATTAGATAACATTTAATAAATATTGGTACATTTCCTTTGCCATGTAAAAAATATACTACAAAAAGAAATGACAAATTCGATTTTACAATTAAAAAACCATACTTTTATAATAAGTAAATGGTCTACAATTAAACTTTTAAGTGTTTTAATATTAATTTTCGTTGTTGAAATTAATAAAATACAGTCTCAAACAGCCTATACCATGTCATTGGGAAATAAGACTTGGGATTTTGCAGATGTAACTAATTGGACAAACAATTTTGCTTCAGGAACTGATGCAGCTAATTGGGGAAGTGTAGCTGTAAATGCTACAGGAACAATTCCAGATGGAACTAGAACAACCGTAAGTTCAGCCACATTCACTACCACATCTTCAGGAGGAGTTCAGAAAGGTGTTGGTAATTTATATTTCCTATCTACAGGTACAACCTCAAATGGAAACGCAGTAGCGGTTGACTTAAACTTAAACTTTACTAATCGAATTGCAGGAACTTTAACCTTCGATTTTGCTTGTGTTTTTAATTCATCAGGAAATAGAGGGGGTAGCTTAAAAGTATACACTAGCACCAATGGTTCAACATGGACAGAGTTAACATCAGCTGCAGTTTCTGTTGTAAATAATGTTGCCTCTTCAGGAACAAAATCATCTATTTCTTTACCATCTGCTTTTAATGGAAGCGCTACTGCTAAAATTCGCTTTTACCAACACTCTGATGCTATTGGAACAACGGGCAGCAGACCTAAAATTAGTATTGATAATGTTGCAATAACATCTACCGCTTCAACAACTGCACCTCTAGCTCCAACTATGGGAACTATAACTTCAGGAGATCAACAATTATCAGTAGCATTTACTGCAGGTTCAGATGGTGGTGCTGCTATTACCAATTATGAATATTCAACTAACGGTGGTTCTTCATTTACTACTTGCTCACCTGCACTAACAACAAGTCCATTAGTAATTACTGGTTTAACCAATGGTACAAGTTATAATGTACAAATTAGAGCCGTAAATAGTGTAGGTTCTGGAACTGCTACATCTTCTACTGCTGCAACACCATATACCAACCCAGCAGCTCCAACTATTAATTCAATTACTGTTGGAAACTCTCAATTATCAGTTGCATTTACAGCCGGAAATAATGGAGGCTCAAGCATAACTAATTATAAATATTCAACAAATGGTGGTTCATCATTTACCGCATGTTCTCCTGCACAAACTACTAGTCCAATATTGATTACTGGTTTAACTAATGGAACTTCATACGATATACAAATACTTGCAGTAAACATTGCAGGGGATGGAATTGCTTCAGCAACAACAACAGCAACACCGTTAGCTCCAACAACTCCTACTATTTCTGCTTTTGGTTCATTAAGTGCATTAAGTACTTCTTACGGTACGCCAAGTAGCACAACAAGCTTTACAGTTTCAGGAGCTACTTTAGCTGATGATATTTTAATAACACCTCCAGCTGGTTATGAAATTTCAAAAACAAGCAATACTACTGGTTTTGCAGGTACTCAAACATTAACTCAAATCGGAGGAGTTGTAAATTCTACCACAATTTATATGCGTTTAGCTGCTAATACAGCCGTTGGTGCAAGTTATAATGGAGATATTGTTTTATCGAGTTCAGGAGTTAGTCCATCAGCAACCATTGCAACTACTACAAGTATTGTAAATACAGCAACTTTAACCATAAGCGGATTAACAACCAATAACAAAAACTATGATGGAGGAACTTCGGCTTCAGTTAATGGTACTGCTAGTTTTACAGGATTACAAAATGGAGAGACTTTTTCAGTAGCAACAACTCCTACCTATTTATTTGCATCAAAAAATATTGGAACAGGAATTACTATTAATCAAAGTGTTCCTTTTGCAGCACCTAGTTCAAATTATACTGTAACACAACCAACATTAACTGCAAACATAGCTGCTATTAACTTAACAATTACTGGTGCAACAGTAACTTCAAAAAATTATGATAGATTAACAACTGCTACCATAACTGGTGGCACTTTAAATGGTATAATCGGCTCAGAAATAGTTGAAGCAATAACAGGAATTTATATTGATAAAAATGTAGGAATATCAAAATCAGTTACCATTTTATTAACTGGAACAGATGCGGGAAATTATACATTAACACAACCTAATATTACTGGTGATATAAATTCAGTAGCACTTACCATAACCAATCCAATTGTAACTTCTAAGGCATTTGATGGAACTACTGCTGCTACCATTACTGGAACATTATCTGGTATAATTTCACCTGATGTTGTTACTTTAGTAGGAACAGGTGTATTTGCTAGTTCAGCACAAGCAAATGGAATTTCAGTAACTTCTACCTCAACATTATCAGGAGCCGATGCAGGAAACTACACTTTAACACAACCTATAGGTTTAACAGGAAATATTACCGCAGCTGCACCAGCATTATTTGCATTTACAGCAGGTACAGCAGCTGTTACAAGTGGAACTCCAGCTAATTTAACAATTTCTAACTTGTCATCTGCCAATAATGGTGGAACTGTAACAATGATATCGAGTACTACTCCTTCAAGTGGTTATACCGGTGCATCTGGTACAAATAATGCAGGTGCAGCAGCAGTTTCAGGAGCATTAAACACTTCAACTTCCACTTATTTCGAATTTACATTAACCCCTACTTCAGGTTATTATGTTACACTTTCGAGCATTAGTTTTGGATCACGTTGTACAGGAACAGGCCCTACTAACTATGCTATAAGAAGCAATGCAGATGGCTATTCAACTAATGTTGCAACAGGAACACTAACCACAAATTCAACATGGGCCTTCAATAATCCAACAGTTTCCTCTACTTCGTCTTTAGGATCAGCTGCAATAACATTTAGAATTTATGGCTATTCTGGAACTGGTAATACTGCTATAGTTTGGAGAATTGATGATTTAAGTTTAGGACTAACTGTTACCCAAATAGGTACAAACAACTGGTTAGGTACAAGTGATAATTTATGGAATAACGCAGCTAATTGGTCAGCAGGTGTTCCAAATGGATATAACAATATCATTATTTCAAGTAGTGATGTGGTTTTGAATACTAACCATACAATATACAATGGAACTAGCTTTACATTGTCTGGAACTGCTTCTTTAACAATTAATCCAACCAAAATATTAACAATTGCTGGAACAGCAGATTTTGGAAGTAAATTAGTAACTGTAAAATCAGATAACACTGGAACAGGCGCAATTGGTCAAATAACAGGTACATTAACTAATGCTACCAACGTAAATGTTGAAAGATATATACCTGCATTAATTAACAAGAGATATCGTTTTTTATCATCACCAGTTTCAACAACAGTAGCTGATTGGAGAGGGGAAATATTTATTACTGGAGGCGGAGCAAGTAACGAATTTATTGAAGTTGGTTCCAACAATATTAAATCAAATGGATTAGATTGGACTTTATCTGGTTCACCTTCCATGTTTAGTTATACAGAAAACTTAAATACAGGTAGTTTAAATTCGAGATGGGAAGCACTTACAAACGCTAATAATACATTAATAGCAGGAAAAGGTTACAGAACATACATTAGAGGAGACAGAAGCAATGCAGGAGTACTTAACAATTCAATTACAACTCAATCTGCAGCTACAATCACATCATTAGGTACAATTAACCAAGGTACGATTACTTTACCAACAACCTATAATGGAGCAGGTGATGATAATGGTTGGAATTTGGTTGGTAATCCATATCCTTCAACAATAGATTGGAGTTCAACTACAGGATGGACCAAAACTAATGTTTCAAATAACATTTATATATACAATCCTTCTTCAAATACTTATGGAAGTTATGACGGACTAACTGGTACAAATGATGTTACAAGATACATTTCATCTGGACAAGGATTTTTTATCAGAACCACGGGTGCTTCTCCAATTTTAAGTTGCACGGAAAGTGTAAAATCTGTAAATGCAGGAGCAGCGTTATTTAAAACAGAAAATGCAAACACACTAAGGATAAAGTTAGTAAAAGATATTAATAATTATGATGAAACTGTAATTCGTTTTCATGAAGGGAAAGAAAATGAATTTAGCGAAACTGACGATGTAAGGAAGTTGATGAATTCAACAATTAATATTTACAGTACTATTGGGGATAATCAAAATTTTGCAGTAAATTATTTAAACCCCAATAGCTTAAAAAATTCAATTATAAAATTAAGTGCAGTAGCCAACGAATTAGGTAATTATCAACTTAATTTTTCTGGAATTAATTCGTTCTTATCAACTCCATACATTACCCTAAAAGATAATTACTTAAACACTAAAATTGATTTAAAAGCTAAAGAAACTTATTCCTTTGATATAACCAATGATATTAACAGTATTAAAGATGGACGTTTTGAAATTTCATTTACAGAAAATCCAAGTTCTACAATTGAAAATTTATCTAAAGAAATTTCTATAAATACTTATCCTAACCCTGTTAACGATATGTTAAATATTAATATTAGTAACTCTGACCAGAAAAACTACACATTTACAATTTATAATACCACTGGAACTGAGATTTACAAAGGAAAATTGACAAATAATAACAACCAAGTAAATATTGAAAATTGGAATAGTGGCGTTTATATAATTAAAATAAATAATCCATTCGGTATCAATAAAAGCATAAAGTTTATTAAATAAATTAAAACAAAGCGGCTGTAAAGCAACTTACAGCCGCAAAAAAAAACCAAAATGAAAAATAAAAATAGAGTTTTAAGCATGTTAATTATATTATTTACAATTGCGTGCTCTTTAAATGTAAATGCGCAGCCAGGATCAACCACAACAAGTGGAGACCCCTTTGGAGATGAGCCTCAAGATGTTCCAATAAACAATAATATTTTATTATTAACTATTGCAGGTGCAATCTACGGACTAAAAATCAAAGCTTACAAAATAAAGCAAAACCCACAAAAACTTGAATAATGGATTGTGAGTAAATTTGGAAGAAGAATTTAAAAAAAATATAAATAAATATATTTATATGTATATATTTACTGCCATTATTATGTTAGGCAATAGAGATATACTTTTTTTTACTAAGTTAAATAGGATAAAAGTTAAATCCGTATTTATAGATTTAACTGTTTCAACAATAATGCTTGGTTTATTAATGGCTTTTACTAAAATGGTAAAGTTTGTTACACTTTTTATACAAGAATTTAATACAATTAGAGAGCAATTTTCGAATGAAAAAGAATCTATTGATAGGGGTTCAAGCTATGTAGTTAATACAATTAATGGTAAAAAGTGGGAGCACAATTATGAACTTAATAATACTGCAGAAAATCTTAGTAATCAAATTCAAAGTAATCAGTTAATGTTCTTTATAATCCTAATTATTTCACTATTAATTTTTGTAGCTTTATACTTTGCAATTGATTTTTTAATTGAATATACCAATAAATTTAAGCCTTGGAGTATTGCCTTATTACTTATTACATTTGTTTCTAGTGTATTTTATTTAGAAATAACTGACTTAAAAGAAACTGGAAATGGAATTTGCTTTATGTTTACTACCATGATAAGTATAATTGCAGGTATAATTTTAATTGGTTATACACTTATTTTTCCTAACTATAGGCAAGTGGAAGAATAATTAAGTATTAAAAAAAATTTGTATTAATCCAATTTATTTTTTTAGATTCAAAAGATAAATCTATTACAAATAGTATTTTTTTATTAGTTTTACAACTTAAATGAACAACTTAAATTCCAATAGTGCCACTCATAAAGTTAAAACAACTGCTAAATCTTTCTTTAGAGATCTTGCTGTTGCTTCGCTTATGCTCGGACTACTTATGGCTTTTAATAAATTAATAAAATTTACAACTTTATTTATTCAAGAGTTTTCTAAATTATTTTCAGATTTAAATGTTGAAAGGGATGTTATTGAGAGAGGATCTAAATTCTTATCAACTAACAATACAAACAAAACTGTTGTTGAGCATAGTCACGATTTAAATATCGATGCCGAGTATTTAAGTAGCCAAATAAGTAACAGTCAAATGCTTATTTTTGTGGTATTTTTTTTATTTATAGTAGCTTTCATTTTGTTATACCTTGCTATTGATTACCTTATGGAATACATCAATAAATTCAAACCTTGGAGCATTATTTTATTATTGGTAACTTTTGTCAGTACAGTATTTTATATTGAATTAACAGATTTAAAAGAAACTGGTAATGGTATTTGTTTTATGTTCACTACTCTAATAAGTATTATTACAGGCATCATTTTAGTTGGCTATACAATAATTTTTCCTAATTATGTTAAATCAGAACAATAAACTTTATCCTTTTTAAAATAAGGTCTAGAATTACATTTTCTAATTGATTTTTGTTTTATTTGCATTTGATGAACAAAACCTTACTAATCATTTTATTTTTTATTTCAATAAAACTCATAGCACAAAGCAAAGATCAAATAAAAATTGCTTTGCTTATGCCTTTTTGTGCTAAAAATATCAATCAAAATCCTAATCATAAAAATTTAGATTTGGGAACTGCATGCCGCGAATATTATCAAGGATTATTAATAGCTGCGGATAGTTTAAAAAATGCAGGTATTAATATAGAAATTACTGTTTTTGACACAGAAAGAGATACAATAAAATTTAAAAAAATATTACAAAATGATGCCGTTTTAAATGCTGATTTAATAATTGGACCAGTAATAAAAGAGGGTCAAATTATGATGCAAAACTACAAAAACAAAAAAAACGCGTATCACCTTTCTCCACTATTCACATTTACAAAAACAAAAATAAACGATGCTAAGTCTATTTCTGCCTATCCAGACTTAAACTATTATGCTGAGTATTTAGTCAATTATTTAAACAAAATAGCTGAAACTGGTAATTTAATTGTAGTATACGGAAAAGATGCATCAGACAGAATGCTATCAAACTATTTAAAGCAAATAGTTAAACCAGAAATGGATTTAAATTTAAAACAAGCTGATATAACGAAACCAAATGATGTGTTACTTCAATTTGATCGTATCAAAAATAATTATGTTTTTTTGGCTTGTGATGATGAATCTCAAGTAAATTCCATTTTAAAAACCATAGCCGATACTAACAATAATTTCAAGAAAATAACTTTTGGGTTAAGAAAAATTATTGATTTTAAAGATTTAAATTTAGAGGACTGGGAAGCAACTAACCTACATATCATCACACCTTTTTACATAAACTATAATGATAGTTTAACAAAAAAATTCATTACTACTTACCGAAATTATCACGAAACAGAACCTAACGAATATGCTTTTGTTGGTTATGATCAATTTATTATGACGGTAAGTAGTTATATTCAAACAAAGGGAACTTTCACCAAACTAAATGAATTAAAACCTTTTGATTTATTAGCTAACAAATATTTACTAAAAGAAAAAACAGCCTTACCTGGTATTCAAAACTCGTTTTTACATATTCTAAAATATACTCCACAAGGCTTGAAGGAAGTAAGTTGGAGGTAATTATTTACCCCCAAAAACTCTTTTTAAAATATCGGTAACTTGGTGCAATGGATCTTGACGAATTAATTTTTCCTGTTGTTCCAATTTAATAAACAAACCGTCAAGTGCTTTTTGGGTAGTGTAAGTGGCTAATGAATTTTGTTTAACTTGAGGAAACAACATGCCATTTACCGAAGCTAAGTTATAACCATCAATTAAATTTTTATAAGCTGTTTCAGCCGAATAACCAAGAACTAGTGGCTTGCTTAATGATGTACTTATTTTTGGAGCAAAGGCGTCTATAAGTTGTTGGTATGTATTATTCTTTAAGAATACAGTAGCAGCATTTTGATTTCCTTTTAAAATATTAAACCCATCCTGAATACTCATATTGGTAATGGAATTTACAAAAATGGTTTTAGCTTGTGGAGCTGCATCTTCGGCAGCTTTATTAATTGCTAAAATGGCATCATTTAATAATTTTTGTCCACCAGGAATTTTAGCTAAATTACTTACAATTGGTTGTGCTTCGGGCGGTAATGCTAGTTTTATCAACTCGTTACCTAAGTATCCATTTACCCTACTTAACGAAAACACGGAGCTATCAATTCCAACACTTAATGCATTTTTTAAACCTTTAATAACTTCATCATTAGATAAAGGGATTTTTATATTACCCACATTACCAATTCCTGGTTGTTTTGCTAATTCATTCAAAACATCGCACGATGACATACTACTAATGACCAAGAATGTACTTACATATAAAATTAATTTCTTCATAGGCTGCAATTTTAGCATTTTATTTTTACAAATAATTGGAATTAAACACATCATTTATATATTGCACACTACAAAACAAAAAACAGAATAATAAATTATGAGTAAATCATCTACAGGACATCCAAAAGGTTTATATGTCCTCTTTGTTACCGAAATGTGGGAGCGTTTTAGCTACTATGGCATGAGAGCAATTTTTGTGCTCTTTATGGCCAAAGCATTATTGTTCGATAAATCATTAGGTTCACAAATTTATGGTAGTTATACCGGTTTAGTGTATTTAACACCACTATTGGGGGGATACATGGCCGATAGATATTGGGGAAATAGAAAATCAATTATTATTGGTGGTATATTAATGGCTATTGGACAGTTTTTTATGTTCATAGCAGGAAGTTTTTACCAGCAAGAATTTGCACCAATGGTTATGTTTGTAGGTCTTGGTTTCTTAATTTTTGGTAATGGTTTTTTCAAACCAAATATTTCAACTATGGTTGGTCAATTATATCCTGAAGGGGATAAAAGAGTTGATTCAGCGTTTACCATTTTTTACATGGGTATTAATTTAGGTGCTTTTATTGCTCCTTTATTATGTGGCTTTTTGGGTGATACTGGAAATCCTGCTGACTTTAAATGGGGCTTTTTAGCTGCTTGTGTTGGTATGATTGTAAGCGTAATTTTATTTGTTATGTTGAAAAACAAATACATCGTCACTCCTGAAGGCGTTCAAATTGGAGATAAACCAAATGTAAGCAGAAATGAAATAGATAATAATGCTGAGAAAAAGCCTTTTAATCCTAAGCAGTTATACATTTGGGGTGGTGCTTTTGTAGCATTATTTATTTTATTCTTTTTTGTACTTGAGCTTGATTTAATTGGAACATTTATTTTTGATCTAACTATTGTAGCACCAGGTTTTATTATATCTGACGATAGTTTATCTAAACAAGAAAAGGATAAAATTTGGGTAATTTATATAGCAGCATTTTTCGTGATTTTCTTTTGGGCTGCATTTGAACAAGCAGGTGCTTCATTAACCTATTTTGCCGAAGAACAAACTGACCGTAATTTATTTGGAAGTATTATTCCTGCATCTTATTTCCAAAGTATCAATGCAGTTGCTATTGTAATTTTTGCTCCAATATTTGTTTGGATTTGGGGTGGATTGGGTAAACGTAGTTTAGAACCTGCATCACCTTTTAAACAAGCTTTGGGTTTATTTTTATTGGCTATTGGCTATTTAGTAATTGCGTTTGGTGTTAAAGGTATTGACCCAAGTACTAAAGTTTCAATGGGATGGTTGGTAAGTTTATATACAATTCATACTTTTGGTGAACTTTGTTTATCGCCAATTGGTTTATCAATGGTAAATAAATTATCGCCTGCGCGCTTAGCTTCATTGTTAATGGGTGTTTGGTTTTTATCTACAGCATCGGCTAATAAATTTGCAGGAACTTTAAGTTCACTATATCCAGAAGAAGTGAAAATTGAAAAATCAATTAGCAACGAAACTGATATGGCTCAAATTGAAAAACTTTCGGCTTATATGATTGATACGACAGCTTGGACCGCAGATCCAAAAGCAAATACTGCTTTACCTTTGGTTACTTTAAAAACTATAAAATCAACTGATAATAAAATGGATAGCATTGTTGCAATAGATAGTGCTGCTGCTACTGCTGAAATTAGCAATTTCCATTTAAAACTAATCAAAATGGCTAATGGTAATTTTGATAGAGCTGTTTTATTTGATAACGGAAGCAAATTGATTACCCATGAAATTACTGAAAAAGTAGTTGATAAGGTGCCAGTTAAAACTACCAAAGTTCAAGTTTGGAATTTAAAACCTGAAAAACCTTCATTTGTTGGTATTTCAATTAATAACTTATTCGACTTCTTCATGGTGTTTGTATTCATGGCAGGAGCTTCTTCAGTTATTTTATTCTTCTTAAGTAAACGCTTACTAAAAATGATGCACGGGGTGCAATAGAAATACCCTAGTAAACAAAAAAGAGTTCAGGAAAATTAAATTCACTGAACTCTTTTTTGTTTATAATAGCAATTAAACCTCTAGATTTTTTTTCAATTTAGAAAGATTTTCATTCATATCTTTTATAAGCATTTTTGTTATTATTGGCACCATAATATTCATTGGAAATGGAGTTTTTGTATCAAAAACAGTAGTTATTTTGTATGATTATTTCCGATACTTTCAGTAAAATTATTTGCATAACTTATTCCCTTAAAAGGTTTTTCAAATCTAATTTCTACCTTATAACCTACACCTTCAATTATATCAACAATTTCCTGCTCCCCCACTCCCACGTTTTTATCTTTACTTACCCATGCCGCCTTAAATCCAACCTCTCCATCTTTTCCCGTGTAAGTCATCATAACGTTAGGATCTGCCATTACCCATTTGCTATACTTTTCTTGATTTTTTAATAGTTTTATATAATTAAATACTTCAACTTGTGGTTTATTAATTACACTTGAAACAGAGATGGAATATTCTTTTTTCATGAATACCCCACTCATAAAAATTAAAGCAATAATTCCTATAAAAATAAAAAGTATAATCTGCAACATACTATTGATTATTTTGTAATTTATGGTATGTAATATATGAAGCCACCAAGAATGCCATTGCAACAAATGGAAGAATTGCAATTCCTACCAATCCATCTACAGCAATAATACTTGCGGACGCAAAAATAAAATCAAATCCAAAACCTGCATAAGACCATTCCTTTAACCTGCTTGGAACTTTTGGAATAATTAACAAAAGTGAGCCTATCACTTTAAAAATATTCAGAATTGGCCCAAAATATTCTGGATAACCTAAATGCCTCATACCTTCTTTTGCCATTTCTGTATGACCAGTTAGTGCAGGCATAACCCCTTGAAACAAAAACAGGAAGCCTGTTGTTGACCAAAAAATAATTTTCTCCTTTTTCATAATTTGTTTATTTATAATTTTAAATGATTAATATATCTTATAATCAAAAAATAATTTTTTATTTCAAATTTTATAGAGAAGTCAAATAATTTATTGTTAAGTGGCAATACTTTTTGTATTAAAATGTAACAACATATAATTCTTTTTAAGAAAAGGATTATTTTATCTTACAAACTAGCTAAACTAAATTTAAATAATAAATCGTTGCTTAAAAGCAACGGCAATAGATGTTAATTATACAAAATAGACCTAACAGATTTTAAAAACCTGTTCGGTCTAAACATTTTATAATCCTGCTAAACTTTGCTTCAATACTTCTATTTTTGCTAAAGCATCATCTTTCTTTTGGCGTTCTTTTTCAACTAATTCCGGTTTGGCGTTGGCTATAAACTTTTCGTTACTTAATTTTACATCTACACTGGCCATAAAACCAATTAAGTAGTCAATTTCTTTGTTAATTTTTTCAGCTTCTGCAACTGCATCAATCTCAATGTTTAACTTAACAAAAACTTGATCGGTAGAAACTGATAAGGAAACATAATTAGGTGCTTCTTCATTGAATAATATACTCGAAACATTGGCCAATTTTTTAATTAAAAACTGGTACGGTTCATATAATTCAGTTTGATTTGTTTTAATAACAATTTCAAATGCTTCCTTTGGGCTAATGCCTTTACTATTGCGAAGCTCGCGTATTTTAGAAATAGTTTCAAATGTATTTTGTAAAGACGTGTAATTATAATTCTCTACAGCAGGATATGAAGCAATACAAATACTCTCTCCTTCTTTTCTTTCAGTTATTTCTTGCCAAATCTCCTCAGTAATAAACGGCATAAACGGATGTAAAACCAACATCAATTTTTCGAAGAAAATTACGGTTTGGTCATACGTGCTTTGGTTCAATGCTTCGCCATAAACTGGTTTTATCATTTCTAAATACCAAGCGCAGTAATCGTCCCAAATCAGTTTGTAAATCATCATTAAGGCTTCGCTTAATTTATAATCTTTACATTTTTCTTCTATTTCAGCCAAAGCCAAATTAAATCTAGCTTCAAACCATTGTTCTGAAATTTTATTACTTGCCAATAAATCGGCTGCAAATTCAGCGTCAGGTTTAATGGTTAAACCTTTAACCAAACGGAATGCATTCCAAATTTTATTCGCAAAATTACGTCCTTGTTCTACTTGGCTTTCGTCAAACAAAATATCATTGCCCGCAGGGCTACAAATAAGCATTCCCATACGAACACCATCAGCACCATATTGTGCAATTAAATCCAAAGGATCAGGCGAATTACCCAACGATTTGCTCATTTTTCTGCGTTGCTTATCACGTACAATTCCGGTATAATAAACGTTACTAAAAGGTTTTTGTCCCATCCATTCATAACCTGCCATAATCATTCTAGCAACCCAAAAAAACATAATTTCTGGTGCTGTAACTAAATCGTTAGTTGGGTAAAAATATTTAATATCTTCTTTGCCTTCTTCCTTAAAACCATCGAAAACACTAATTGGCCAAAGCCACGAACTGAACCAAGTGTCGAGTACGTCTTCGTCTTGACGTAATTGTCCAAATTCGAATTTCGAATTTCGAATTTCGAATTTTTCAATGGCCTCTTTTTCTGTCTTTGCTACTACAAATTCACCATTTGGCGCATACCAAGCAGGAATTTGTTGTCCCCACCAAAGTTGGCGACTGATACACCAATCTTTGATATTATCAATCCAATGCTTGTAAGTATTTTTCATGTTGGCAGGATGAAACTTAATTTCATCGTTCATTACCGCATCTAAAACTTGAGGATTTTTAGCCAAAAACTTTTTCATATCCACCCACCACTGAAGCGTTAAACGAGGTTCAATAACAGCTCCCGTTCTTTCGCTTGTTCCAACTTGGTTTTTATATTCTTCAATTTTTTCAATAAATCCAGCTTCTTCTAAATCAATGGCAATTTGCTTGCGAACCGCAAAACGATCTTTACCAATATAGCGTTCATCTTGCGCTTTTTCGTTTAAAAAACCTTCTTCAGTTAAAATATCAATTACTTCTAAACCATGTTTTTTTCCTAAATCATAGTCATTTTTATCATGCGCAGGTGTAACTTTTAAACAACCTGTACCAAAATCCATGGCCACATAATCATCGGCTATAATTTCAATTTCACGATTAATAAAAGGTACTAGCGCTTTTTTGCCAATTAAATGCTTAAAACGTTCATCATTCGGATTTACACAAATGGCTGCATCTGCTAAAATAGTTTCAGGACGAGTAGTTGCAATAACAACAAAATCCGCTAAAGACGTTGCATGCAACGTCTCTACAAGCTGGTATTTTATATAATAAAGCTTACTATTTACATCTTTAAAAATAACTTCTTCATCGCTTAAAGCAGTCTTTCCTAACGGATCCCAGTTTACCATTCTAAGTTCACGGTATATTAGGCCTTTGTTGTATAAGTCAATAAAAACATCAATAACGGCTTCACTTAAACTAGGTTCCATGGTAAATCGGGTTCTATCCCAATCGCAACTCGCGCCTAATTTTTTTAATTGTTCTAAAATAATTCCACCATATTTTTCTTTCCATTCCCAAGCATATTTCAAGAAATCTTCTCTACTTAAATCCGATTTTTTGATACCACGCTCACGCAACATTTGAACTACTTTAGCTTCAGTAGCAATGCTTGCATGGTCGGTTCCAGGAACCCAACATGCATTTTTACCTTGCATACGCGCTCTGCGGGTCAATACATCTTGAATGGTATTATTCAACATATGACCCATATGTAATACACCTGTAACATTTGGTGGAGGAATTACAATACTGTATGGTTCACGTTCATCAGGTTTTGCATGGAAATATTTGTTGCTTAACCAGTAGCTATACCACTTATCTTCAATTGATTGTGGTGAATATGTTTTTGAAATTTCTTTTGTCATAAACTTTGGGAAGTTAAATATTGTTAGATATAGAAAAAATAGTTTTATAAATTCGAAAAAAATAAATTCGAAATTCGAAACAAATTCTTTTAAGAATTAAATTAATCACTTTCGAATTTGCTTTTTTGGATTTCGAAATTAAAAAAAAACCCCAATCCATTGCTGAATCAGGGCTTTCCAATTTAACTATGAAAAAACTAACCTCTTTTTTCTTTAATTTTGGCAGCTTTACCAGTTAAAGCGCGTAAGTAGAACAAACGAGCCCTGCGAACTTTTCCGCGGCTGACCACCTCTATTTTGTCAATATTTAAGCTATATAAAGGGAAAATACGTTCAACACCAACACCATTAGAAATTTTACGAACGGTAAAAGTTTCTGCTATGCTAGCATTTCTGCGTTGTAAACAAACGCCTTGATATTGCTGAATACGCTCTTTAGCGCCTTCTCTAATTTTGTAATATACATTAATAGTGTCACCAGCCTTAAATGTAGGAAATGTTTTTCCTGTTGTAAATTCTGATTCAACTAATTTTATTGCTTCTGTAAAATTCATAACTATAATGGTCAAAAAATTGGACTGCGAAAGTACGATTATTTTATATAATTCCAAATATTTTTTAAAAGATTTACTATTTTTTTTCTTGCTTCCTCAACTGTCAGTCTTTTAGTAAATTAGGTCTACGTTGTTTAGTTCTTTCAATGGATTGCTCCATTTTCCATGTTTCAATTTTTGCTTGGTGACCACTTAATAATATTTCAGGCACTGTCCATCCTTTATATTCAAATGGCTTAGTGTAAACAGGTGGACTAATCAAGTTATCTTGAAAAGAATCACTTAAGGCAGATTGAGCATCATTCAAAACACCCGGAATTAGCCTTACAATAGCATCAATAACAACAGCAGCAGCTAGTTCACCTCCTGTTAAAACATAATTACCAATTGAAATTTCTTTGGTAACTAAGTATTCTCTTACACGTTCATCAATCCCTTTGTAATGCCCACAAAGAATTATAATATTTTTCAAACTAGATAATTTATTAGCCATGGGTTGGCAGAATTCTTCCCCATCTGGACTCATATAAATTATCTCATCATAAATTCTTTCTTTTTTAAGGTTTTCAATACAATTATCAATTGGCTCTATCATCATTACCATACCTGCTCCTCCTCCAAATGCATAATCATCAGCTTGCTTATGTTTTCCAAAACCAAAATCTCGCAAATTATGTAAGTGAATTTCAACCAAATTTCTTTGTTGAGCTCTTTTCATCATTGAGTGTTTAAATGATTCTTCTATTAGTGATGGGTGTAATGTAATTATATCAACGCGCATTATTTGCAAATTAAAGATGTTATTTTCCTCAAAAAAAATTTATTATCGCATTGATGAAAAAAAATACGCTATTATTATTTCTATTAATTAATTCAACATTGATTTTTGGTCAACGAATAAAACTGAAAAATACAATTAACTACAATGCCTTTGGAATGCAAGCACTACCATACGAACAATTAATGGTAGGAGGAAATCACATATTTCATAAAAATTTAGGCTTTGCATTAAGCTATCGTTTTGGCATAAAAGATTTTTTATCTCCAAAAGAAGTTGGAACACCAGGAAAACAAGAGGATTTTCAAACTGTTTTAGACAAAAACTTGTTTACAGAAAAGTATAGTAAAACTTATTCTTTCTTCATTGTTCCATCATTAGCCATTGCAATTCGCCCTAAATGGCCAATATACGGAGGGATTGGAATAACCAGAAAACGTATTTACAGAGAATACTTAGAAATGGGGACTGGAGAAAAATTTTGGATTGAAGACAAACGTGAAGATGAAATATTGCCTACTTTTACCGTTGGAACATTTATTCCAATAACTGGCCGATTAATGTTAAATGTTGCTTATGATCATTTGCCACAATCAATATTCATAGGTTTTGCAATTAGAGGTTGGGACAGTTGGAATGAATTTAATTAAAAAAAGTGAGGTTGTTTAAGCCTCACTTTTATAAAGTTATTTTTTAGTAGTTTTTTTCACAACCTTCTTAGCTGCCTTTTTTGCAACTTTCTTAACAGCCACTTTTTTAACCACTTTTTTATTAGCTGCTGCTTTACTGCTAGCAATTGGAATTTTAACTAGTTTAATGCATTCTTCAAAAGTCAAAGTATTGGCATCACTACCTTTGGGTAACTTATAGTTATCTTTACCGTATGCTAAGTATGGCCCCCAACGACCATTTAAAAGTTTTAAATTTTCATCTTCTGCAAATACTTTAATTAATTTGTTAGCATCCTTTACACGCTTTTCTTCAATTAATTCAATTGCTCTTTCGGCAGTTATTGAAAATACATCATCAGTTTTGGGAATGGTAGTAAAAACACTGTTATGAACTATATATGGTCCAAACCTACCAATGGCAGCTTTCATATCTTTATCTTCAAACTGACCAATTATACGAGGCAATTTAAATAAATCTAAAGCTTCTTCTAACGTAATTGTTTCTATCAACTGTCCACTTCGTAAACTAGCATAACGAGGCTTTTCAGCATTTTCGTCATCACTATTTTCACCTATTTGAGCATAAGGACCATATTTACCTACCTTAACACTTACAGGCTTTCCACTTTCAGTATCCACTCCTATTATTCTGACAGCATTTTGTCGTTCTGCATTTGCACTTGTTTCGGTAACTTCTTGATGAAAAGGAGTATAAAACTTCTGAATCATATTATTCCATACCAATTGTCCGCGTGCTATTTTATCAAATTCCTCTTCAACACTTGCTGTAAAACCATAATCCATTATGTTTTCAAAATGTTTAGCTAAAAAATCTGTAACTACCATACCAATATCACTTGGAAATAGTTTTGATTTTTCACTACCATATTTTTCCGATTTTACACTTCTAGTAATATTATTATTTTCTAAAAACAATACAGTAAAGTTTCTTTCTTTACCTTCTCTATCTTCCTTTACTACATAACCACGTTTTTGAACAGTTCCAATAGTTGGAGCATATGTACTTGGTCTTCCTATTCCTAATTCTTCTAATTTTTTTACTAAACTAGCCTCAGTATATCTTGGAGCAGGGCGGCTAAATCGCTCTGTAGCGTCAATATTAATTAAACTTAAATTCTCCCCTACTTTTAAAGGAGGAAGCATTTTACTATTTTCATCATCGCTTTCATCGTCTGTACTTTCTAAATATACTTTTAAAAACCCATCGAATTTCAAAACTTCACCTGTTGCAGTGAAGGTATCATTCATTGTTGATATAGAAACTGTAGCAATAGTTCTTTCAATTTGAGCCTTACTCATCTGAGAAGCGATTGAACGCTTCCAAATTAAATCATATAAACGTTTTTCTTGTGCAGTACCATCTATTTCTGTTTTCTCAAAATAGGTAGGACGAATTGCTTCGTGCGCTTCTTGTGCACTATCGCTTTTTGTAGTAAAGTTTCTTGGATTTGAATACTTTGCACCGTAACTATTTAAAATGCTTTCCTTTGCATTTTGAATTGCGGTTTCACTTAAGTTCACAGAATCGGTACGCATGTATGTAATGAAACCATGTTCATATAGCTTTTGTGCTACACTCATGGTCATGGTAACTCCATAACCTAGTTTTCTACTTGCTTCTTGTTGCAAAGTAGAAGTGGTAAAAGGAGCAGCAGGACTTTTTTCTGCTGGTTTAACTTCTAAGTTTTTAATACTAAAAATGGCATTTTTACATTTTTCTAGAAATGCCATTGCTTCAGCTTCTGTATCAAATCGTTTTGGCAGTTCGGCATCCATTTGTTTGCCACCAACATTAAATTTAGCAGTAATTTTAAAAGCAGAATTAGAATTAAAGTTATTGATTTCTCTTTCTCTTTCAACAATTAATTTAACAGCTACCGACTGAACCCTTCCTGCTGATAAACTTGGACGCACTTTTTTCCAAAGTACGGGACTCAACTCAAAGCCAACCAATCTATCTAGAACCCTACGGGCTTGTTGAGCGTCTACTAAATTTTTATCAATTAATCGTGGATTTTGAACAGCCTTTAAAATGGCTGGTTTAGTAATTTCATGGAATACAATACGTTTGGTCTTGTTTATATCTAAACCTAATACTTCGCTTAAATGCCAACTAATAGCTTCTCCCTCGCGGTCCTCATCGGATGCTAACCACACTGTTTCAGCAGCTTTGGATAATTTTTTTAATTCAGCTACAACAGCTTTTTTATCGTCACTTACTTCGTAATGAGGCAAAAAATTATTTTTAATATCTATGGCATCATCACCTTTAGCTAAATCTCTTATGTGACCATAACAGCTTTTTACAGTATAATTTTCACCTAAAAACTTTTCTATGGTTTTGGCTTTAGCTGGTGATTCTACAATTACTAAGTTTTTACTCATTTTTATTTAATGATATTATATAATATATAACAAATCGGGTGCAAAATTGATTTTTTATTTTAAAATACAAGCATACGCTCAAAACCTTATTAACATTTGTTTAAATATTTTCTTCCCAAAATAGCTAATCAGGCCAATTATTCGTTTCATTTTGGCACAAAAAACTAAACATAATAAAATCTAACACATTGATTATCAAAAATATAAATTAAGGGCATGCAATTGGTAATACACTTTTAAAATTTACTGAACAAAATTTTAAACTAAAAAATCATGAAAACTACAATTGTATCAATCACAGCCATTATGGTATTTACCTTTTATGTTGCGTTAATAGCTATCGCAATGATTATTGAAATTGGAATGTTAACTTATATTTTCTTTCCCGCTATTTTAAGAAAACTTAAATCGAATGAAATAATTTCTCAAAATAATCCCCAATTGAGTTATAACTAAAAATTTTGTATTGAACGAGGAGCTTTATTCTTCTTTTTCTTAACCAAACCATTTTTGTCCAATTTTACTCTTCCATCAACTTGAGTAAAATCTGGACATTTTTTTTTGCTTTTACAACTAGTCATAAAAACACCGATTAGCATAATTGCTAAGATTCCTATTATT
This sequence comes from Bacteroidia bacterium, assembly GCA_044239605.1. Classification (GTDB taxonomy): domain Bacteria; phylum Bacteroidota; class Bacteroidia; order UKL13-3; family UKL13-3; genus JAAFJM01. The sequence continues at coordinate 45,782 of JBIIBC010000009.1, forward strand.
GATTTAAAATTATTACTGATTTTCATATTCAAAAAATTATCTTCTTCTTTTACGAGAACCGCTGTCCTTTTTGTTTCCTCTTTCTTTCTCTTTTCTAAACCTGTCCTGGTTTTTCCTAATTGACTTAAACATGGCGGTACTTTCCATTTCTAAATCAATTTGACGTTTAACCATGTCAGCACCAGCCACTGTTACCCTTATTATATCACCCAATTGATATTTTTTTCGAGTAGAACGACCAATAATACATAAGTTTCTTTCATCAAATTCATAATAATCATCATGGATATTGGCCAGTTTAATTAAGCCTTCACACTTATATTGGGTAATTTCTACATACATACCCCAATCGGTTACTCCGCTTATAATGCCATCAAAAGTTTGACCAACAAAATCTTTAATATATTCAACCTGTTTGTACTTAATACTTGCACGTTCGGCATCTGCAGCTTTTTGTTCCATGCTCGATGATTGCTTGCACATCATTTCATATTCTTCTTGATTGGCACTTTTGCCACCATTTAAATAATCGAACAACAGACGATGTGCCATTAAATCAGGATACCTACGAATAGGTGAAGTAAAATGCGAATAATATTCAAATGCTAAACCATAATGCCCCGATTTTTTGGTGCTATAAATGGCTTTACTCATGGTTCTAATAGCTTGGCTTTGCAATAAATTTTGCTCTGGCTTACCTTCTACTTCTAATAATAGATTATTTAAGGATTTAGAAACTTTGTTAGGATTATCTAACATTACTTTGTAACCAAACCTTGCCGCAAAGGTGCTAAATAGCTTCAACTTATCTTCGTTTGGACTTTCGTGTACACGGTAAACATAAGTAAATTTATTGGTGCCTTTACCCATTTTCGATACATATTCAGCCACTTTTTTATTGGCCAAAAGCATAAATTCTTCCACTAATTTATGGGCATCTTTTCTAACTTTTACATAAATATCAATTGGCTTAAAGTTTTCGTCTAACTTAAACTTTACCTCTTCTGTTTCAAAACTGATGGCACCTTTGCTAAACCTTTCATCGCGCATAATTTTGGCTAAATTGTTTAGCTTAATTATTTCATTGGCATAATCGCCTTCACCAGTTTCAATGCGTTCTTGAGCTTCCTCGTATGTAAATCGTCTGTCGCTATAAATTACAGTTTTTCCAAACCATTCATCTAATATTTCAGCCTTATCATTTATTTTAAACACTGCCGAAAAAGTTAGTTTTTCTTCATGCGGACGCAATGAACATAAACCATTCGATAACTTTTCGGGCAACATGGGAACGGTTCTATCAACCAAATAAACCGATGTTCCGCGTGTTAATGCTTCATTGTCTAAAGCCGATTTTGGCGTTACATAATGCGATACATCAGCAATATGAACGCCAATTTCGTAAATGCCATTTCCAAGTTCTTTGTATGAAATAGCATCATCAAAATCTTTAGCATCCAATGGATCTATGGTAAAAGTTAAAATTTTTCTAAAATCCTTGCGTTTTTTTATTTCGTCTGCACTTATTTTATCACTAAACTTAGCTGCTTCTTTTTCTACTACTTCAGGAAATTTACTTGAAAAACCAAACTCGGCAACTATGGCATTCATTTCGGTATTGTGCTCTCCTGGTCTTCCTAGTATTTCAATTACTTTTCCACTTGGGCTATCATCGTGAGGCATCCAATGGGTAAGCTCAACAATCACTTTATCGCCATTTTTAGCTTTGCCTAAATCATTTTTTTGAATAAAAATATCGGCATACATGCGCTTATCATCAGCCACTAAAAAACCGTAATTACTACTTACTTGAATGGTACCTACAAATTGTGTTCTGGCTCTATTTATAATTTCAACAATTTCGCCTGTTGGTCTATCGTTATTTTTGGCTGATAGCAATTGCACTTTAACTAAATCGCCATGCAAAGCAGTATTTAAGTTTTCTTTTTGAACAAAAATATCTTTGCTATCATCGCCACGTTCCATATTGGTTGGCTTTACATAAGCAGCACCGCGTTGAGTAACATCTACTATTCCTTCTACAAAATTGGCTATAAACACAGCCGCAAATTTACCCGGCTGCACTTCTTCTAACACACCTGTTTTTACTAACTGTTTTATGGCAACAATGACTGCATTTTTTTCTTCTGAACTAACTAAATCAAGTTTAGCAGCTATTTGTTTGTAATTTAAAAGTTTACGCTGGTTTTTTGCAAATACTTGCTCCACCATGCGTTTAATTTTGGTTGTTTGAGCCATTTTTTGTTTTTAAAGATGCAATATAGGATATTTATTTTAGCTAAAATAAACTGAACAAAAAAGGCTAATAAAATTAATTATGGAAGTAAATAGCTTTAGCGTAAAATAGCTTACAGTGGTAAAAGTTTTTTGTAATTTTATACTAGATGAATAAAATTTAAAAATTAGATAAATGCTAAAATTTAGGACAGTTAAGTTGATTATATTTTGAACTGATATTATAAAACAAGGTAAATGAATGGTAGGTATATCCATTATTAGGTATTTCCGACCTTAATAATAAATTTCCAGTAATTTTATTTGAGCCACTCAGCGTAAAAGTATTTTCTTGATAAATACTGAATTTATTAGATATTCTAAAACCAATATTAAAACCAACTAAGCCTGAAACAGTTGGAATTTGCTGAATAACTTTTAAATTAGATGATACTTTCAAATCGCCTTTTCCTACACTACTAAATGGAGTTAATTCACCTGATTCAGTATTAACCAAATAAAAAATAGACCTGTAATAAATTATTCCAGCCCCTAAAACTATATTATAGGTAAATTTATCTTTAGATTTAAGGTCAATATTATTATTTAAGCTACGTTGATAAATCAATGAAAACTCATCAATCTTTGCATTTAATGCCAATCTATTGTCTGATTTAAATGACCAAAGTTCGGTATTTAAAAATCTGATCCCTATTTCTTGTTTTTTATCAAAAGCAAAATAGGTTTGAAAATTATAACCCCTGTTAATTTCATTGATACCAAAAGTATTCAATTTAAAATCATAATCCATTTGTGTGCCCCAATAAATGCTTGAACCTACACCCATTCCAATTCTTACATTACTTAAGGTTTGGGCAGTTAATTTAATAGAAAAATAAAATAAAAATAAAAATAAAAAATATTTTTTATGGAGATTAAACATTGCTTTAGTTTTTTTCAAAAATAGTATTAAAAAGCCACCTTTCAAATAAAATACAAAAATAGTTCATTAAAACAAGTTTAACCACCAATTAAATAAAAAGCATTGATTAAAATTTAGGGCAACCTATCCTACCTTTTTGATTACCCCAACTTAAATATAAAGATAATGCATGGTATGTAAAACCATTATTTGGTATTTTAGATTTTAAACTCAAATTACCTGTAAACCTATTATCCATGCTTAATGATAACGAATTTTCAAAATAAAGTAAAAGTCTTGGGACTAATTTAAAACCAAAATTTAAACCTATAATTCCTGAAATGGCTGGAACTTTATCCTTAATTAACAATGTTGAATTTGTTATTGGTTTATCGCCACCGCCAATACTGCTATAATATGTTAAGTTATTTGCTGAATTTATAGTGTAAAAAGCAGCTGAATAACTAAGAATACCTAATCCTGCAACTAAATTTATTGTTATTGGGCTTTTATTAAGTTGAATATTTTGATTTAAACTTCTTTGGTACATAAAAGCAAATTCCGTAAATTGATTATTTAGTGCAAGTTGGTTATTCGATTTAAATGACCATAACTCTGAATTTAAAATCCTAATTCCAAATTCATTTTTATTATCAATTGCTTTGTATATTTGAAAATTATAACCATTATTAAGTTCACTTTTTCCTAGTGTATTTGTGGCTATTTTAGTATCCATTTGTGTGCCCCAATAAATACTTTTCCCTATTCCGCCACCAACTCTAACTCCATCAAAAGTTTGAGAAAAAGCACATATATTAAAAAATATAAGCACTTTAAAAATTAATATTTTTTTTATAAAATAATGTGACATTGGAGTTAATTTAAATTTTAATACGAATGTATTAAAACAAAACCCCTTAAACAAATATTTGTTTAAGGGGTTTGAAACAGTATAATTAACAATAATACTAAAAGTTATACACTTTGAGCAACAGTATCTTTGGATATTTTCTTTACCAATCCTTGTAAAACTGTACCCGGGCCACACTCGTAAAAGTTGGTGGCACCATCGTTTACCATAGCTAAAACCGATTGAGTCCACTTAACTGGAGCAGTTAATTGTGCTACTAAATTGGTTTTAATTTCTTCTACATTACTAACAGCTTTAGCTACATAGTTTTGGTAAATTGGGCAAATTGGCTCATTAAACTGTGTATTTAAAATTGCTTCAGCTAATTCTTGGCGAGCAGGTTCCATTAATGGCGAGTGAAAAGCACCGCCTACTTGTAAAACCAATGCGCGTTTTGCTCCTGCAGCTTTTAATAATTCGCATGCTTTGTTAATACCTTCAACCGAACCAGAAATTACTAGTTGGCCAGGGCAATTATAATTTGCAGCCACTACTATATCATCTGTAATTGAAGCACAAATTTCTTCTACTTTAGCATCATCTAAACCTAAAACCGCAGCCATAGTTGATGGTTCCAATTCGCATGCTTTTTGCATGGCCATTGCTCTAGCATAAACCAAACGCAAAGCATCGTCAAAATTTAATGTTTTATTAGCAACCAATGCCGAAAACTCACCTAAACTGTGCCCTGCAACCATATCAGGTTTAAAATCACTTCCAATACTTAATGCTTTAATTACTGAGTGTAAAAAAACAGCTGGTTGAGTTACTTTGGTTTGTTTTAAATCTTCGTCAATTCCGTTAAACATTAAATCAGTAATACGGAAGCCTAAAATTTCGTTAGCTCTTTCAAACAATGCTTTTGCATCAGCATTGTTATCATATAAATCTTTGCCCATGCCCACAAATTGAGCACCTTGGCCTGGGAATACATATGCGTTTTTCATGTTTTAGTAATTTTATAGTTGAATTTTATTCTCCGTAATATTCTACGTAGTTATTTTCAGTTTCGGTAAGTTTTATGTAATGAAGTGCTCCTTTTCCAAGCTTTTCTTCTAAAATATTCCATATTTCAACAATGATATTTTCTATAGAAGGAATAATTCCTTTCATAAAATCAACATCTTCGTTTAAATTTCTATGGTCAATTTTTTCAATAATTTCTTCCTTAACTATTTTTTTTAATTGCTTTAAATCTATTACCATACCAGTTTCTAAACTAGCTGTTCCCTTTACAGTAACAAACAATTCAAAATTATGTCCGTGGTAATATTTATTAGAACATTTACCAAAAAAATCTTCATTTTCTTGTGGTGTCCAATTAGGATTATACAATTTGTGAGCAGCGTTAAAACGCTCTCTACGAGTAATATATACTATTTTCTGTTTGTCAGCCATTTAAACTTTTTTTAAAAAACTTGGCAAATATAGGTGTAATATATGTTGTAATACAAATTTGTCTTTTTAAAGATGAATAGATTATGTAATTATCATATTGTTAACTGAGTATTGTTTTAAAATTTTACATTATGAGAAAAAATTAGCGTTCTTATTAATTGGCTTTTTTATTTAAAACTTCATCTTCTTCAATGCTTTAGCTTGCACTTGAGCAATTAAAACAATTATTAATGTAGCTGTACCTCCAAAAACCACCGAAGGTGCTATGCCTAAAAATCGTGCTGCCACACCGCTTTCGAAAGCGCCAATTTCATTTGAACTACCAATAAATATTGTATTGATTGAAGAAACACGTCCGCGCATATTATCAGGTACAAAAATTTGCATGATGGCACCTCTTATAATTACACTTATACTATCAAAGGCTCCACTTAAAAATAGCAAAATTAAACTTAAGTAATAATTAGTACTTAACCCAAAACCAATCATGCATGCTCCAAAAGCGGCTACCACTATTATTAATGTTTGGCCAGGATGCTTAAAGCTACCAAAAAATGAAAATGCTATCATGGTTAAACTAGCACCAATTGAAGGAGCAGCTCGTAAATAACCCAAACCGGTGGCACCTACATTTAATATTTCATCGGCAAAAGCAGGTAATAAAGCCACAGCACCTCCAAATAATACAGAAAATAAATCAAGGGATAAGGCTCCTAAAATAATTTTATTATTAAATACATATTTTATGCCTTCGGCTAGGTTTAACCAAATAGATTGTTGCTTCATTTCGACTTGATGCTTGCTAACTTTTATTAAACTTAAGAAAGTAAAAGCTATTGTAAACAGTACCACAATAACTAAAAAACTATTGGTAATACCTGCCAAATTATATAAAAAACCAGCACTTGCAGGCCCTGCAATTGAAGCAATTTGCCAAGTGGTACTGTAAATAGTACTTCCTTTTACCAACTGCTCTTTACTTACCAACTGATTTAAAATGGACTGACCTGCGGGTGCATAAAATCCACGTCCCAAACCAATTAGCATAATTAATAAATATATGGCATTTACTTGCAATGCAATAGGAAAGGAAACAGAAGTAACTAATAATAATCCAATTGCGCCTAGCAACATGGCTAACATACTGAATTGCATTATTTTTTTTCGGTTATGTTTATCAGCCACATGACCAGCAAACAATGCAATGCTAATAGCAGGAACGGCTTCGGCCAAACCAATTAAACCTAAAGTTAATACATCGTTTGTTAATTTATAAATGTGCCACCCAATTACCACCGCTACAATTTGGTAAGCTAGCGTTAAAAAAAATCTTGTGAAAATAAAATTTCTATAATTGCTTATTTGTAAAGGGTGTGTTTGTGTCATTTTTTATTTAATTACTCATTTTTATCCACTTCCAAATTTCTCTATAAGTAGGTTTTTTGCCAAAAGTTAAAATTCCTATGCGGTAAATGCGCGATGCTAGCCATACAGTAAACATAAAACCGCAAACCATTAAAGCCATGGAAAGTGCTAACTCCCAAGTGGGCACGCCAAAAGGTAGCCTAATCATCATTACAACCGGTGATGTAAATGGAATAATAGATAGCCAAAATGCCGCGGCTCCATTTGGTGCATTTAAAACCAATCCTTGCGCCAATGCAATTGAAAATACCAATGGCATGGTTACTGGCAACATAAATTGTTGAGTATCGGTTTCATTATCAACTGCGCTACCAATAGCTGCAAATAAAGCTCCATAAAACAAATATCCTGTAATGAAATAAAACACAAATACACCAATTAAATAAGGATAATTAAATGACATCAATCCATCTAAAAAAGCATTCCCGCTTATAGCTTTGGCAGGCATGGTATTAGGCATATTAGCAGCCACATTAGCCATTTCTTGCACTTTATCACCCATTAATAAATTACTAACTATTGGCATAGCTAATAAAATTAATGTTACCCAAATTATAAATTGAAGTAAACCAACACTTGCTATTCCTAATATTTTTCCCATCATTAACTGAAATGGCCTAACTGAGGAAATGATAATTTCTACAATGCGGTTAGTTTTTTCCTCAATGATACCCTTCATTACCATTACACCGTATAAAAATATAAACAAATAAATGAGTAAAGCACCTCCCATTCCCAATGCTGTGGCTGCACCTGAGTTACTTTTTTCTTCTAACTCATTCTCTAAATTTAATTTTACGGTACTTAATTTTACTTTAGTTTCATTTATTTTATCAATGATGCTTTGGTCTATTTTATAATTACTTAATTGTTCATTTTTAACATACTTTTCTATTTCATTTTCTATGTAGTCTATTTGCGAAATACTTGGTTGATCAACTGCTAAAAACTTGATGCCAGTAGTATTATTTAAACCAAATGAATCTGGAATTTGTAATAAGGCATAATAGTTAGCGTTATTTTTTAAAAATTCAGCGGGTGAACTATTGGCTAATGTTCCGTATTCAAAATTAAATATTTTATTATTGCTTAATTTATTGGCAATTAACCCACTGTTATCATTTATAAAAACAGTTTTCACCTCCTCATTTCCTGGACCATTTACAGTAAAATAAATGGTAATACCATAAAACAATACAATTAATAATGGTGAAAGAATGGTCATAATTAAGAATGATTTTTTCTTAACTCGGGTTAAAAACTCACGTTTTAATATTAATAAAATTTTATTCATAACAATACGATTAATAGGGTACAAACATAACAACATGATACTTAAAACTAACATTCAATTTTTGCCGTTTGTAAAAAAATAAAACATAAAATAATGAGCACTATTAAATAGTATTAGTGCCAAATTTTATTTTGTATTGCTTACCAATGCAAATTAATCTTTTTATTAGAGATTCAATTTACTTTATTAACCAATCAAAAAAAAGGGTTTACTAAAATTTAAAAGATAAATTTACTAATGAATCATAATTTATTAGTTTTACAGCATGGAAAATGAGGAGTCGAAACCGCAACGCAGAGCAAGATACAAAGGTACTTATCCTAAGTCGTTTAAGGAAAAGTATAAAGAATTGCAGCCCGAAAAATATGCCGATGATATTCAAAAAGTAATATCAAAAGGAAATACGCCTGCAGGAACCCACCGCTCCATATGTGTGAATGAAATAATGGATTTTTTATCCATTACTCCTGGGCAAATTGGTATGGATGCTACACTTGGATATGGTGGACATAGCCTAGAAATTTTAAAACAATTAAACCATCAAGGTATGCTTTTTGCTACCGATGTAGATCCTTTTGAATTGCCTCGCACCAAAGAAAGATTGGCTTCGTTTGGTTTTGGTGAAACTGATTTACAAGTAAGAAAACTTAATTTTTCAAATATTGATTTAATTGCCATGGAGGCCGGTCCACTCAATTTTGTATTGGCCGATTTAGGGGTTTCCTCCATGCAAATTGATAATCCAGATAGAGGTTTTTCGTTAAAAATAGAAGGACCATTGGATTTGCGTTTAAATCCTAAAAGTGGCAAACCCGCTTCTGAATTGATAAAAACCTTAGACCAAAACGAATTAGAAGAAATATTTATTGCCAATGCTGATGAACCTTATGCTGATTTAATAGCTAAAGCAATAGTAACCAGTTTGAAAAAGGGAAGACATATTGAAACTACTGCCCAATTAAAAGATATAATAAAAGAGACATTAGAATTTTTGCCTAAAAATGATCGGGTAGAAAAAACGAAAAAGGCATGTCAAAGATGCTTCCAAGCCTTACGAATAGAAGTTAACGATGAATTTGGTGTATTAGATAAATTTTTAGAAAAATTACCCGAAGCACTAGCTCCAGGCGGAAAAGTGGCTATCCTTTCTTTTCATTCAGGCGAAGATAGACGTGTAAAAAAAGCATTCCAAGCTTTTTACAGACAAGGTATTTATAGTAGTGTGGCTCCAGAGCCAATTCGTCCATCTGCCCAAGAAATTTTTAGTAATCCTCGTGCTCGTTCAACTAAATTTCGTTGGGCTATTAAAGCATAATTTTTTCTATTTGTTATTATAAATTTGTTTGGATACCTCTCGTTTTATTCCTTTTGCTAATCCAATTTTGGATATTGATATTCCTGAAAAGTTTGTGCTGATGCAGTATAATACTCCACATAAATTATGCTTAATGGCCGCTAACCAACTTCAGGATTATTTATTAAGGCAAACCGATTGGGTGCATAATTTTGGACTGAATAATAATATAAACGGAAATATTATTGGTAAAATGTTTGGCGTATTGGTGGTAAAAAACCTAAAAAACGAAATTGGTTTCTTAGCAGCCTTTTCGGGTAAATTAGCTAATACAAATAGTCATCCTTATTTTGTTCCTCCAGTATTTGATAGTTTAGCGGAAAATAGTTTTTTAAACAAAGGAATGATTCAATTATCAGCCCTAATTGATGAAATAAATGAATTAGAAACTCAGCAACAAATTATTAACCTGCCCCAAATAAGTGCACTTAAAATTAAGCGAAAAGAACACTCCAAAAAACTACAACACCTACTTTTTGATAATTATATTTTTACCAATCAGCTTGGAAACAGCAAAAATGCACATGAAGTTTATAAAAATGCATTATATAAAAATCCACCAGCAGGTGGTGGCGAATGTGCTACTCCCAAGTTATTACAACATGCTTTTAATAATAAAATGAAACCATTGGCTGTAGCTGAATTTTGGTGGGGACATTCGCCTAAATCAAAGCATTGGAAACATAAACAATTTTATGCCTGTTGTAAAGAAAAGTGTGAACCAATATTATCCCATATGCTTATTGGTATTGAATTTGAATATTTATAAATAGCAACCAAATTAAGAATGATTTAAAATATGCAATGAGTGGAGCACTTTTTAAATAAAAATATTCTAATATATTTGACAATTGAAGAATAAATAGAATTAATTATGAGAAGAAATTTACTAGGTTTACTTTTATTGGTTTTTGTAATACAGTTGAAGGCACAAATGATTGGTGATACCATTAAGGTAAAAACATTTCATTATGGAAGTGCAACTCGAGATACCTTTATTCAGTTTCCTTCAGGAAACTTAACTTACGAGAAAATAATTATGAAATACAATATGCGTTGCAAAAATGCATTGATTTCAAATGGTACAGACAGAAACTTAGGATGTGGAGAATGGGATTATAGCTGTAATACCTATATTGTAGATTCAAATAAAGTAGAACAAGTATTAGCAACTCAGCCTAATTATGCTATAGCAAATTTTACAGGAACAAATTTTAAATATACCACTAAAACTCCTTACGATTACTACAATTATACCCAACAAAAGGTTACTATAAATAATATTGTAAACGATAATCAATTTGAAGTAGCTGCTGGTAATTTGCCAATTGATTTTGTTATAAAAGCCAATGAACGTTCAGGTAAGTCACAGATTTTATACCGTGCTTCGGAACTATTGATGGCTGGTTTAACTGCAGGTAATATTGACGGATTAAAATTGAATGTAGATAATAATGGAGGTAAAGCTAGTTTCTTAAAAATTAAAATTAAGGGAACTCAAGCAAATTTACTAAACTCAAAATCACCTAATTTAACTGGATTTACAGAAGTTTTGAATCAAGATTATGAGTTTGTAAATGGTATTAATACCATTAGGTTTAAAACACCATTTGTATGGGATGGAGTACAAAATTTAATAATTGAATATTCTTACACAAATACAACTCCAAGTAATCCAATTCAATTTATTGGAACAAGCGATTCATTAACGGTTGGTTTATATGCAAATAATAATTATGCATTAGATTTAATGAACCAAGGTTTAGTTAAATTAGATGCCTCTAATTTTGCTGAATTAAGTAAAGAATTAACAATATCCTTTTGGGCATTTGGTAATGCTAGTTCAATGCCAGTTACTACTTCCATTTTATATGGATATGCCACAAGTTTAAACGAAAGACAATTAAATATACACCTGCCTCATATAAGCAATAACGTTTATTTTGATTGTGGTTATGCTTCTGGAGGTTATGATAGAATAAATAAAATTGCTACTGCAGCTGAACAAGGTGGCAAATGGAACCATTGGACATTTACCAAAAATGCCACAAGTGGCAATATGAAAATATTTTTAAATGGCGCATTGTGGTTTTCTGGAACAGGTAAAACCAAAGCCATTTCAATTTTGAATTTATTATTAGGTAAAGATCAAGCCAATGCCAATAACTACAAAGGTAAAATTAACGAATTAGCAATATGGAAAAAAGAAATGCCAGATTCCTTAATTTCAGGTTGGATGAATAAACCACTAAATTCTGCTCATCCTTTCTATAATCAGCTTTTATCTTACTATCCATTTAATGAAGGAACAGGTTTAAATGTGGTTAATAAGGTTACTAATATAAGTGCTTTGGGCGAAAACTTAAAATGGTCTTATGATAGAGGCGAAAATTTAAATCGCACGTTTTTTGAAACTAACATGCGACCTACTATTCAGTTTTTGAGAAGCAATTATACTATAGCTATACAAAACCTAACAGTAAAAGATTCTATAGCCAAAAACACCTCTACCATTCAAAAATATAGTATAACCTCAAAAGCAGGCGAGTATCCTATAGCAAGCGATAAGGTAATACTTGATACTACCTATGTAAATTATTTTGAAGCATCGGTTTCAAAAACATTTAATGGAGATAGTGCAACATTGATAAGTAGTTTACCAATAGCAAGTGAAGGCGAATTTGTAATTTCAAATTTGAATTATTTCAATAGATTTCCTTTTTATAATGAAATAATGTCATTTGTAACACCTTATGGCATAGGTTTAGATTTAGGAGTTAATGGTAAAAACTGGTATTTTGATGTAAGTGATTTTGCTCCTTTGTTAAAGGGCAATAAACGCATGTTAATGACTTTAGGCGGGCAAAATCAAGAACAAAATGATGTTGAGTTTTGGTTCATTGTAGGCACACCAGTAAGAAATGTATTGGAGTTTAACCAACTATGGCAAGGAACAAACAGAATAGGAGCAGCAGTAATTGCTACCATAAACAACGATACTAAGTTTCCACCTATAAATGTTCCAATTTTAAATAATGGAAAATCATTTAAAATACGTTCATCTATAACTGGACATGGAGCAGAAGGTGAATTTGAAAGCAATGGAGGTCCTATTGATCATAAACTAAAAATTAATAATGTAGAAAAATTCAATTGGAGTATTTTACAAGAATGTGCATCAAATCCAGTGTTTCCACAAGGCGGAACCTGGATTTACGACAGACAAGGTTGGTGTCCGGGTGAAAGATCATTAATAAAAGAACATAATGTTACCTCAATGGTAACTCCTGGTACTACTACTAATTTTGATTACAATACCTCTTTTCCAAGTAACTCAAATGGAGAGTACAAATACCAAGTAGCGCACCAGTTAGTTACCTATGGCGAGCCTAACTTTATCCTAGATGCACGAATAATTGATGTATTGAATCCAAGCGATAAAATTATTAATGCACGAAATAATCCAGTTTGTGCAATGCCAAATATGGTAGTTCAAAACACAGGTTCTACCAATATTACGAAACTTGAAATTAGTTATTGGATAAATAATGCAACTTCTAAGCAAAGCTATACTTGGATAGGTAATCTAAACTTTCTAGATACAGCATCTATTTCGTTGCCAATTGGTACTTTATGGAACAATGGCTTGCAAACAAAAGACAATAAGTTTTATGCTCAAATAGTGAAAGTAAATAATATTGCAGATGATTACTCTAATAATAATTTGTATGAATCACCATTTAACAAACCAGAGGTAGTTACCAGTAATTTTATTATTGAGTTAAAAACCAATAATAAACCTTCGGAAAACTCATATAGCCTAATTGATGAGAATGGCTTTTTAGTTGATTTTAAAGTTTTTGACAAACCAAACACCGTTTATTCAACAACTTATAATTTAGGTGGATGTTATACCTTAGTTGTTAGTGATGAAGGGCATGATGGACTTTCTTTTTGGGCTAATTCAGCTCAAGGCACAGGCTATGTTAGAGTTAAAAAATCAACAGGAGCAGTAATTAAAACTTTACAACCTGATTTTGGAAGTGGTATAGCTTATGGATTTACCACCAATTGGACGTTAAACAATGAAGAATTTTCACTAGATAAAGTTATTAATTTGTACCCAAATCCTACCTCTGAAAAGTTTATTTTGGAAGGTGAAGAGCTACAAAATTCCACTATAAAAATTTACGATGTAATTGGTAAAAACTATACGCTACCAAATAGTTTTTATAAAAATACATTAGAATTTAACAGTTCATCTTTACCAAAAGGAGTTTATTTTGTAGAAATAGTTAAAGGTGAAGGTAAAGTTGTAAAATCATTAGTTATCCAATAAACACTGGTCATTGCGACATTTTTAAAAGGCTGTGAATTTTATTCACAGCCTTTTTTTTTGTTAATACATTTGTTATCAACAGATTAAATCTAACAAAAATGTTCTAATTAATATAATTATTGCCTTATTTTGTAAATCCTAATAGGTTTATTATCATGAAAATAATTCAATTAAAATTTATTTTAGAACAACTTACCTTTGATTTAATTGGAAAAGATTCCTACAGAGGTGTTACCTTAACTTATGCTTGGTTAGCTAATCAATTCGGGCACATGGCTTTAGGATTTATTCCTACTGTTTTAATTTACCAAATTGTAAAGCAATATTCAAAATCTAATAATTTGAATATGATAATTGCTACTTGTGTTACCACATTTTGGTTCTCGTTTGAAATTTATAATGTGGTACAGCCTATTTTTTTAAAAAATAACCAAGCTTATAATTTTAAACCTGATTTGTCCAATGTTATTTTTGATACCTTAACCGATATTTGTTTTTTTGCAATAGGGGCTTTTTTAGCTGGTTTGTCTATTAGGCTAAATCAATCTTTAATTATTGTAAATGCTATACTTTTGCTAACAGTTATTTATCCGTCATACTATTGGTACACTACCAAAATGTACCAGCAAGAGGCTAAATTTCCGTTTCAATTAAGACTTAGTCAATGGAAAACCAACCTAGATGAAAACAGTAAAAGTACAATAAATAATTTTGTAAATAATACTAATAAAGGACATCACTTATTGGTGTTTGGAAATTACAAAAGTGGCAAAACTAGCTTAAGCGTAGCTATTGCTAACGAACAATCCATAAAACACAAAAAATCTCTTTACACATCGGCTACTAAGTTTTATAATTTACTTTATGAACCTAATCCAACCGAAAATGATTTAAAAATAAACAACTTATGGGGATGGAGAAACACTGACTATTTGATTATTGATGATATCAATCCGAGTATTAAAATAAATGGAGTGAATGTAGAACCTCACACTTTTTTTAATCTATTAAACAATAATCAATTTGGAAAAGAAAACCTAAATGCACTTCAAAATACTAATATCATTTGGGTATTAGGTGCAAATAATAGTGATTGTTGCGATTGGGAGCAATTACTTATTTCTTTAGGTATACCCAAAGAAAAGATTTCTCAACTGATGTTATCATAAATCCAAAAAAATTAAGCTATTTAGTAATTTATAAAAGATTCTCCTATTTACTAACCAAACTTATTTTGTTTCTATAAATAAGCTTTCTTGTTTTTCAAAATCGTATAATGTGGTTCTACGTAGGCGGTAGTAACTTAACCAATAATCTTTTAAAGTTCTGTAATATTCATTTCTTGCCAAATCCTTTTCCGATTGAGCAATATTTAAATTGGTATTATCTATTTTACCAATAAAATATCTATTCTTAGCTACTTCATAGCGCTTTTGAGCAATTGTATCGGCTTTAGCACTTATGCTAACACGTTGTTTTAATTGTTTATACTGCATAACCAAAAAAACTACATCTTGCTCTAAATTTAAATATGCCAATTGTAACTGTGCATCTTTGGCTTTAAATTGGTATTTTGCTTCTTTATAATCATTTCTAAACCTTCCCCAATTCATTAAAGGTAAGTTTAAACCTAAACTAACACGTTGTTGTTCTGCCGGATTTTTGTAACTGCTTTCAAAATTACTAGCCGTTTGACTTAAACCATAAGTTGCATTTAATTCGGCATTGGGTAGCTGATTTAATCTGGCCCTTCTCAAGTTGGCTTCAATTTGTTTTTGTTCAATATTAATTTGAACAAAATCACTTCTACTTTTAATAGCATTACTCACTGCTTTTTCAATATCTGGCTCAAAAAATGGTAAATGCGTTTCAGGGTCTAAAATAAATTCAGCGTTTTTAGGTAAGCCCAAAATAATTCTTAATTGATTCATACTTTGGTAATAGTTTAATTTAGCTTGATCCAAACTATTTTGTGCGTTCATCAACCGTAATTCCGTTTGTAATAAATCATCTTCGCCAATCTTTCCCAAATTATAGCGTCCTTTAGCCATGCGTAATAATGTATCGTTAACACTTAAATTAAATTCTGCTAGTTTTAATTCAGCTTCTGCATTTACAGCATCAAAATAAGTTTGGGTAATTTGAATGGATAAATCTTCTGATCTTTCAGCAAATAATCTTGAATTTTGTTTATATCTTAACTTAGCTAATTGCCATTGAAACTTTAATTCATTAAACCGCAACAAAGGTTGGCTTATTGATACTATTAAAGGAGATGCCTGCCAATTAGTTAAACCATTTTGCGATAGTAAATCAAATCTTGTTAATGCTGAAGAAATAGAAACTACGCCTCCTGTGGCCATCAAATTTTGCTGTAAGTTTATACTACCATACGACAATGCTTGTGTTCTTTCAACAAACTTTATGGTACCATCAGGCTGCATTACTTGACCTAAACTTCTATCTAATCCAGGTGCATTCATATAAGCATTAATTAATGGTAACCTATTAGCCGATGAAGATTTATAATTTACTTGTGCTGCATAAAACAAATTTAAATTAATACTTGCTTGTAAACTTTTGTCCTTAGCCATTTGTACAGCTTGAATTAAACTTAATTTTACTTGAGCATTTGCATAGAAAGGAATTATTGCTAAAAAATATATGCTAATCTTAAATTTACTCATACTTGTTTTCTTCTATTATTTATTCGTTATGGGTATTCAAAGTGTTTCTATAATTGTACAAATATTATACTTATTAAGTTAACCATATGGAGCAGCAATAAACAAAAACTTTTACTTAAAATTATCAAATAATAGATTAGTAATGAAAACTTAGTTAAATAACTTGAATAAATTTTATCAAAATATTACTCAAACTGAATGATTGGAATAATTATATTTGTTGCAGTACCATAAAAAATTTTAAAATATGTTTGGAAAATTAAACGAAGCAAAACAAAAAGCTGACGAAATAAAACAAAAGCTAGAGGCTATTAGTGTGGAAGGAACTGCTCAAGGTATCAGCATTGTAGCCAATGGCAATAAAAAAATTACTTCAATAAATATTGATTCAGAATTACTGAAATCTGAAAATAAAGAACAAATAGAAGAATTACTATTAATAGCTATAGAGAAAGCAATGGAGCAAGCTGAAAATATTGCAGCAGCCGAAATGCGCGCAATGATGGGCGGAATGTTACCTGGTTTAGGAAATTTATTTGGTAACTAATTACACCTGTTATCCGTTTTAAACAGATATTAACAAAGAACATATTCCAAAACTTGCATCGATTAAAATTCAATTATTTAATTTTTATTTTTTTTGTTGGGCTATTGAATACCAAAGCCCAACAAACCAAGCTATACATCAAAGGCTTTGTGGTTGGAGCAGATACAACAGCTCCAATTCCATTAGCTAATATTCATAATATCACAACTCAAACGCGCTATATTACCAATAGATATGGTGCCTTTGGAATTACAGTTTCAGTTACCGACACCATTGAGTTTTCAGTAATTGGATACAAAACCTATAATTTAATTTGTAAAGATTACGCCAAACAAGGTGATGTTCCTATTATTGTTAAACTCAAACGCAACTATATAAAATTAAAGGAAGTTACTATTTCGGGTCAAAAACGGAAACAAGATAGTATGGCAAGAGCCGCTGCCAAACGTTTGAGAAATGATCCTTTATTAAATAATTTCAGCACTTCAATTTCTATTTATAATGCTTCTCAAGGTGGCATTTTAAGTAGTATTTTATCAAGTGGAAACAAGAAAATTCAAGAATATGAACACTTAATGCGCTTAATTGAAATTTACCAAGAGCAAAACCAAGTAAGTGAAAAATATAATATTGAATTGGTAATGCGAACCACTCAACTTAATGAATTACAAGCAAAGGAATTAATGAAATACTGTGAAATTCCAAATTATTTCGTACTTAATTCCAATGAGTACGATATCATTTTAGCAATTAAGAACTGTTACAAAGAGTGGAAGAATATTAAACATTGATAAGAATTTACTTTTTATCTATTTGCTTAATTAAAACTGTGTTTGCTGTTTTAATCTTTAAAATATAAAGTCCTTTTTTTAGTTTAAAAGTTTTATTCAAACAAAACCTATTTACATTTAATTCTAATCTTTCTGTTTGTTTTATCAATGATTTTCCATCCATTGAAGTAATTAAAATTTGGATTTTTTGATTTGCATTAGAATGAAAACAAACATGAAAATTTTTATCCTCCAATTCAGTTACATCAATAATTGTATCTTGCTTATAATTTTCTAGTAATTGATAAGTTAATAAAAAATTAGGTGTTCCATATCCAATGTATTTATTGGGATTATTATAATTATTTGAACCTAGGGCAATCATTTGTTTGATATTAAAATTACTTGCATTAGGAAAAGCTTGCATTAAACACGCCACACCACCTGCTATTATTGGAGTAGCGTATGAAGTACCATTTCCTTTGACTATTTTAGCATCTTTCGATACAAAATCTACCAATTCTCCAATGGTGACTATTTGTGGTCGGAACTTATTTCGTTTTGAAATACCCATTGAACTAAAAATAGAATTCTTATAAAAAATATTACAAGAGCCAACAGACAAAACACTATCAGCATCAGCAGGTGTGGTAATGGTTTCCCAAATTTTATTTCCTTCATTACCCGCACTTACTATTACTAAAATTCCATTTTTAGAGGCAAGATTAACCACTTTAGCAATAATGGTTTTATCACCTGAAAACTCTTTAACTTTATGGTTAAATAATTTATCGTCAAATTCAGAATAACCCAATGATGATATGATGATGGAAACACCGATACTATCTGCAATTTCAGCGGCTTTAGCCCAATTGTATTCTTCAATAGGATATTCAAAATTTGAATTTTCAGTACTAAATAAATAATAATTAGAATTGGGCGCAGTACCTACAAATTTATAGGGAACATTGGCTGCCATTATACTTAATACATTAAGTCCATGTTCATCAGTTTCGCGTGCCAACTCATTTTCATCTTCACCATTTAAATTATACGTTCCTTTTATTTTATTACTGTTAAAATAGTTTACTTTATTGAAATTATTGAATCCTGCATCAAATACAGCAATGTTAATATCATTACCTTTAAAATTTAATTCATGTAGTTTATCAATATTATTGAATAAAATTTGATCGGTAGCTTTACCATAATATAAATTGGAATCAATTATTTCCTTATTATCAAACCTTTGCTCTAGGGCATTAATCCTTTCATTCAAATCAATTGGTTTGTCTTTGACAATTGAATTTTCTATACCAATTTG
This sequence comes from Bacteroidia bacterium, assembly GCA_044239605.1. Taxonomy (GTDB): domain Bacteria; phylum Bacteroidota; class Bacteroidia; order UKL13-3; family UKL13-3; genus JAAFJM01. Next base: position 64,987 of record JBIIBC010000009.1, read on the forward strand.
TTTGATTTCCTTAACAAAGTCAAATTTTGAAATTTTTTTTATGATTTCATCATCAGCCTTTACTACCAAGCCATTTAACCAATTAAGTTGGTATTGATATGAAATTATAAATGGTGAAACTAACTTGATATAAGCTGTATCTACTGGTATATCATTAAAATTTAAGGGTGGCAGGTTTAATTTAAGCCTACGTTCAATACTTGCCTTACTTAGGTAGTTTATTGGATTGAGTTTCGAAAAATTGGAGGTGTCTTTTTTATTAAATGAAATAAAGTAATATTTATTTTGTGCTTCTGCAGTAACAATACTACAAACCAAAATAATACACAGAAAAAAATTTCTAGTAATGTTCTTCAAGGTAAATATTTTAAAAATTATCTAGTTCTAACTCTAATCCGTCATAAGCTAGTTGAATGTTGGATGGCAGTTCTGAATTCACATCATCATGTAACCCTAATTGATGACTGATATGGGTAAAATAAGCTTGCTTAGGTTTTAATTCATTACATAATTCAATGGCTTCAGCTAATGTAAAATGAGATATATGACTTTCGCGTCTCAATGCATTTAGTACCAAAACATCACAGCCTTTTATTATTTCTTTAACATCTTCGTCAATTTTATTCGCATCAGTTATGTAAACAAAATTATCAATCTTAAAACCTAAAACTGGCATTTTATGATGCCATACCCTTAAAGGTATTATGGTTTTACCTAATAATTCGAAAGCCATTTCAGAAATAATGTGCATTTCCATTTCGGGTACACCGGGATATTTGGGTTCTTCAAAAGCATAATAAAACTCTTTCCTAATGGCTTTATCCACTTGCATTTCGCAGTAAATATCAATAGGTTTTTTCATGATAAAATTAAATGCTCTTATATCATCTAAACCCGCTAAATGGTCACGGTGAGCATGCGTAAATAATATTGCCTCGCATGATGAAATACCACAATTAAGCATTTGTTGCCTAAAATCAGGGCCAGTATCTATAACAATATTATTATTGTTAAATTGAATAAGAATGGACGAACGTAAGCGTTTATCCTTTTGATTTAAAGATGAACAAACTTGACATTTACAAGCTATAATTGGCACACCTTGAGAAGTTCCTGTACCAAGAAAAGTTACTTTCATTTAATAATAAACAGAGAACTTAAAGATTTTTCAGAACCTAATATCAATAAAATGATAAACCCTAAAAAAATTCTATACCATCCAAAATACCTAAAGCCATGTTTATTTAAAAAGGCAATAAATCCTTTAATTGCAATCATTGCAACTACAAATGCTACCAAATTACCAATCGCTAAAAGAAATATTCTATCTCCATTAAAAAACTCTAAACCCTTATCTTTATATATATCTAAAACTTTTTTGGCTGTGGCTCCAAACATAGTAGGAACAGCCAAAAAAAATGAATATTCTGCGGCTGACTTTCTATTTAAGTTTTGTTGCATTCCACCAATAATAGTTGCAGCACTTCGAGATACACCGGGAATCATGGCAATACACTGATAAAAACCTATTATCAAGGCACTTCTATTATTAACCTCATCAGTAATATTTCCTCTAGTGTCTTTAAACCATCTATCTACAAAAAGTAATACTACACCGCCAACTAAAAGCATTACAGCAACTGTTCCCGGACTTTCTAATAAATCGTCAATTAAATCACTAAACAATAAACCCAAAACAACAGCTGGAAAAAACGAAATCATCAATTTTTTATAAAAATCTACTGATTTAAAAAAACGTTTAAAATACAAAACTACTACTGCTAAAATAGCACCAAGTTGAATATTTACCGTAAAAAATTTAACAAAGTCATCTGATGTAATTCCTAAAATTGATGTTGTTAAAATTATATGCCCTGTACTTGATACAGGAAGGTATTCAGTTAAACCCTCAACAATAGCAATAATTATAGCTTGTATTATTGTCATGATAAAAAAATTAATATGGTAAAAACATACGCTTAAGCGTGTAAATTTATTTTAGATTACTCCTTTAGTTTTTTTGCTTCATTATTGCAAATATTTCAATAACAAAACCTAATAAAATCAGTATAGGTGCCACTGTAACTTTGGTAGCATCTTCCAATATATTTTCTTTTCCAGCCATTAAAGTAAAACCTAAAATAATTACTAAAACACCAGCCAACATTAATATATAATTTTCTTTTCCAAAAATAAAATCTCCAGTTGGTGCTTGGCTTGCTTTTTCAGCATTTTTTTTTGCGTTTGAAATTTTTTCGCTCATAGTTATATTTTAATAAATTTATCAATATTAAATATTTTTTATCAAAAATACCTAGTATAAATCTTCAATTTTTGTTTTTAAGTATTTATGAGTACTAATCCAGCTGCTAACCATACTAACAATTATGCCCGCAAGTATAAGAATAACAAACAATACCAAAAAACTTTGGGTGTTATATAAATATTGTATTTGTGGAAAATAAGTAGGTAAAATATTTAATACCGAAAGTAATAATGCCACGGCTAAAATGCCTCCATACAAACCATTAAAAAAACTTCTAGTAATAAAAGGTTTAATAATAAACCAATGAGTTGCCCCTACTAATTGCATACTTTTTATGGAAAACCTACGAGCATATAAATTTAAACGTATGTTACTATTAATCAAAACTATTGCAATAACTATAAAAATAACAGCCAAAGCCATTAGTATAAAACTTAATGAACCTAAGTTAGCTCCTATGTTTCCAAAAATAATTTCATTGTATTTTACTTCGGCCACCTTAGGCATTAATTGCAAAACATTTTTAAAGTTTTGCATGCTTTCGCTGTTAATACTTTCGGCTTTTAAAGTAACTTCAATTGAAGCTGGTAAAGGATTATAGCCTGCAAATTCTACTATATCTTGTCCCATTTCTTTAGAAAGTTCCATGGCTGCGGCATCTTTGCTAACAAATTTGATTTCTTTAACCGAAGGCATTTTTTTGATGGCAGCTAAATTTGCATCTGTTTCAGTTTGATTGATATCATCAGTTAGGTAAACGTTTACCAAAACATTTTCCTTAATAATATTATTAAGCTGAGTTGACTGAATATAAATTAATCCAAACAAACCTAACATAAGCAGCACCATCGCTATGCTAACTATTGATGATAAGTATGATATGCGTTTTCTGCGGTTAACTTTTTTTAGTTGAGTATCCAATTTTAGTAGAAAATTTAATACCACGAAAATAATTGATAAATAAGAGCATGGAACTAATTTAATCCACAGTTTTGTTTATGGTGTTGTTAATTCTATTTTTGAGGCTTAATTTTGGTTGGCGAGTTGATAAATGGAATGTGGCTTTAGCCTATTCTTAATAATAAAAAATGCCTATTTAAATTGCCCTCATTTTTAAATGAGGGTTACAAGAAAGAAAAACAACATAAAATGAAAGAATATAATTTTACAGAAATTGAAAAAAATTGGCAGCAGTTTTGGTCAGAAAACAATATTTACAAAGTAACGGAAGATAGCACTAAACCTAAATTTTATGTGCTCGATATGTTTCCATACCCAAGTGGTGCAGGATTACATGTGGGCCATCCGCTGGGTTATATTGCTAGCGATATTTACTCACGCTATAAAACTTTAAAAGGCTTTAACGTTTTGCATCCAATGGGTTACGATAGTTTTGGTTTACCCGCTGAACAATATGCTATTCAAACAGGTCAGCACCCAGCTATAACTACTGAAGAAAATATTAACAGATACCGCGAGCAATTAGGTAAACTCGGCTTTTGCTACGATTGGGATAGAGAAGTTCGTACTTCAAATCCTGATTATTATAAATGGACTCAATGGATTTTTATTCAATTATTCAACTCGTGGTATAATCCCAAAACCGATAAGGCAGAAAATATAAAAACCTTAATAAAAATATTTGAAACAGAGGGTTTTCAAGGGGTAGATGATAAAATTTTAACAGGCGGAATAGAACTTGATTTTGGTGCTTTTACGGCTGAACAATGGAAAGGTTTTGATGAAGAAACGCAACAAAAAATATTGTTGGGTTTTAGAATAGCATTTTTAAGCGAGGCTTATGTAAACTGGTGCCCAGCTTTGGGGACAGTTTTGAGTAACGATGAAATTAAAGATGGTGTGAGCGAACGAGGTGGTCACCCTGTTGAACGTAAGTTAATGAAACAATGGAGCATGCGCATTACTGCTTATGCCGAGCGTTTGTTAACTGGTTTAGATAATTTAGATTGGACCGAAAGTTTAAAAGAAGCACAGCGTAATTGGATTGGAAAATCGCAAGGTGCTAGCATCCATTTTAAAGTTCAAGATAGTAATTTAGACATTGAGGTTTTTACCACAAGACCTGACACTATTTTTGGTATAAGTTATTTGGCTATTGCTCCAGAACATGATATGCTTGGTGATATAGTTGATGCAGACCATGAGAGCAATGTAATGGCTTACGTAGAAATGTCTAAAAACCGCAGCGAGCGAGATAGACAAGCTGATGTAAAACGTATTTCGGGTGAGTTTACTGGTGCTTATGCAATCCATCCGTTTACTGGACAAGAAATTCCAATTTGGGTGGCGGATTATGTGTTGGTTGGATATGGAACCGGAGCTGTAATGGCTGTTCCTGCACACGATACCAGAGATTTTGCTTTTGCAAATCATTTTAATTTACCAATCACCCAAGTTATAAAACCTAATAAGGCTGTAGAGACGTTGCATGCAACGTCTGATAATGAAAACACAACATCTTTACAAGAGGCTTATGATGCCAAAGAAGGCACTTTGTTTAACTCGCAATTTTTAGATGGATTAGAAGTAAAAAAGGCCATTAAACGTGCCATTCACGAAATTGAAAGCCGTTGTTTTGGAAAAGGAAAAACCAATTACCGCTTGCGCGATGCTATTTTTGGTCGTCAACGTTATTGGGGAGAACCCATTCCGGTTTATTATAAAAACAATATTCCTTATGTGTTAAACTACGATGAGTTGCCTTTGGAATTGCCAAAAATTGATAAATTTTTACCAACTGAAACTGGTGAACCACCTTTGGGCAGAGCTAAAGATTGGAAATACAAGGGCGAATTTGAATACGAGCTTTCAACCATGCCGGGATGGGCAGGAAGCAGTTGGTATTTTTTACGCTATATGGATAATAAAAATAACAGCGAGTTTGTAAGCAAACAAGCCGCTGATTATTGGCAACAAGTAGACTTATACTTGGGTGGAAGCGAACATGCAACAGGCCATTTATTATACGTGCGTTTTTGGACTAAATTTTTGTATGATTTAGACTTAATTCCTTGTGATGAACCAGCTAAAAAACTGATAAATCAAGGGATGATAACGGGGGTTAGTGAAATGATTTATAAAGTTTTTGGCAAAACATCAAATGAAAAATGGGAGCACGATTTCAATCAATTTAATTCTCCTTTAGAAAATTCAAGGTTGAAACCACATAAAAATATTAAAACTTATTTTGTGAGTGCCGATGTAATAAAAAAACAAGTTTCTGAAAAACTAGAAGACAAGTTTTCTTTGTTAAATGTTCCTATTGATAAAACTAAAAATTCAGAATTAAATATTGAAAAATATTTAGAATTTTTATCAAATGAAGATAAAGACTCCGCATTTATTGTTGACGGAGATGGCTATTTTTATCAAGGAAATTGGTATAATAATGAAGGAATTTTAGAACCTAATGCTGCTAGAAGTTTTTTCACAAAACCGGAAGTTGAAAAAATGTCAAAATCAAAATACAATGTGGTAACTCCCGATGATATTGTAGCGGATTATGGTGCTGATACTTTGCGTTTATATGAAATGTTTTTAGGTCCATTGGAACAAAGCAAACCATGGAATACCAACGGTATTGAAGGTGTTCACAGGTTCTTAAAAAAACTATGGCGTTTGTTTTTTGATGCAGAAGGAAACTTAATTGTAAACCAAGTAGAACCAACTAAAGCCGAGCTAAAAACATTGCACAAAACCATTAAAAAAGTAACTGACGATATTGAAAACTTTTCGTTTAATACTTCGGTAAGTAACTTTATGATTTGTGTAAATGAACTAACCGATTTAAAATGCAGCAAACAAGCCATTTTACAAGAGTTATTGGTGATTCTTTCGCCTTATGCACCGCATATTTCTGAAGAATTGTGGCACCAATTAGGTAATAAAGAAAGTATTACCAAAGCTAGTTTCCCAGCCTTTAACGCTGATTATTTGGTGGAAGATGAGTTCAGTTATCCAATATCAATAAATGGTAAACACCGCACCAATTTAACCTTTAGCATGAAAGCCACTGCCCAAGAAATAGAATCGGCTGTATTAGCTGACCAATTGGTACAAAAATGGTTAGAAGGAAAAATACCTAAAAAGGTAATTTTTGTAAAAGGAAAAATTGTAAACTTGGTTCTGTAAATGAAGGCAAATTTTATTTGCCTTCATTTATTTTATTATAATGAAACAGGTTTTCTACAGTGAAAAAATAATTTTTCTCCTATACTGTTTTGTGTAAAAAACAAATACTCCTCCCCCCCATCTTTAATATTAAATTGTTTGGCTATTTCGGCTTCATTAATTGGAAAATTTCTTCTGCTTATGTTTGCTTTATTTATTTTATTCTCCTTTAAATAATTTGTTAAATACGACTTACTAAAAATACATGTATGAATTATTCTAAAAGTTCGTCCCATAAAATTATTTGACATACTTTTACCAACAAAAAAGTGGGAATTTTCTGCTAACATTTTTAAACCTAAACTTTCAGCATAATTAGCACTTAGATTAGCTTTTATAATGGAAGCATTGGGTTCGAAAAAATATAAAGGTTCAACCCAATTAGCTATTTCTGAATTATTAATTTTTATGTATTCAAATTGTTGAATAAAGTCCTTATTGATAATGTTAATTGCTTTAATTTTAGGTTCTACCATGCTATTAAAATTTAAAAATAATAAGATTTCTTTTACTTCATTTTTTACAGCCACTATATGTATTTCAATAATATTTTGAAGAACGGTTTTACAATAATCAATATCAACCAATGGAGAAAGCTTTATAAGTAATTTATTAGTAAATTGCTTTACTGTTGGCAATATTTGGATAATATTTGGTGTACAATCTTCTAATTTAAACGACTTTAAATTTCCTCCTGGCCTCCTATCAGCATCCATATAAACCATATCAAAAACAACGTTATTGGTTTTAATATATGTTTCTGCAAAAATGGAAATCCTTTCAATATTTTTAATATTGAGTTTTTTAAAATTCCATTTAACAATTTCATTCAACTCTTCATCTGCATCTAACGATATTACTTTTTCAAATTGTTTCGCAAATGCAATATCATCAACACCAAGTCCACCACACAAATCAAGAATACAATTTCCATTTTCAAATTTTGATTTGTAAAAAGCGGTCAATTCACTACTTGCTTGTTCATAACTTTTAGTGGGCAACCAACAATACTTTGATGCAAGTGTTGGTACTTTGTGAAGTGCTTTTTTATAATTTGAAACTGTTTCAACTAATAAATTGGCATTTAAAGTATTACTTAAATTTGATTTGATTTTTAAAGTTAGTTTCCACTTATCGTCATTAATATGATTAACAATGAAATTTTCTAAATTAAAATTTAAATGTTCGGTTAAAAGATGATACTTTTGCAAAATAATTAAAATAAAATAAAATTAGTTAGTATATTAAAATCAAATATTTATGAAGAAATTAGCACCGTTTGCAATATTTACATTGATCGTTATTTTTATGGTTTCATGTAAAGGTTCTTGCCCTAAATTTTAATTTGGGGTAATTATTTTAAACAAATTGAAAGTTTATATCTTGAATTAAATCAGGATGTAAACTTTTAGCCACAGGACAACTCAGTCCAATTTCAATTATTTTATCCTCATCTTCAGGAGTTAAGTTACCTTTTGGAATAAAAATATTTATTTCAATTTTAGAAATTCGCCTCGGATTACTTCCCATGTGTTTATTTACAGTCAATTTTGAGTCAATTAAATTGTACCCCATTAACCTCGTTTGAATGGCTACAGTTGTAATTAAGCAACTTGCTAAAGACATAGCTACCAAGTCAGTAGGCGAAAAAGCCTCCCCTTTTCCAAAATTATCGGTTGGGGCATCAGTAATAATTTTACTACCAGATTGTAGGTGAGTTGCCTCACATCTAAATTCACCTAAATAAATTACTTCTGCTGTATTCATTTTTTGTTATTTTTGACAACAATAATAAAAGTAACGACACTTTGCAAAAACGAATTATAATTTTAACCATTAGCCTCTTAATTTTTGCTTTTAAAAGCAAAGCTCAGAATGCGCCCATTACTGATGGTGAACTTTTATATTACAAAGATTACAACTTAGGTTTCAATTTAAATACCTATGGTGGTGGCGGAATATATTATAGATATGGTTGGCATAAAACGGGCAGTAAAAAAAATGTAATAGAAAGTGAGTTTGCTTATATTAGGCATCCTAAAGAAGTTTGGCGTTATGGTTACCAAGAAAATCCATCTTCATATACTTATGGAAGATTGAATTTTGTATATTTTTGGCGAAATAGTATTGGCCAAAAAATCGAATTAACAGAGAGAAGTTATAAAAATGCTTTAGGCTTAAACTTTGTTTACAATGTTGGCTTAACTATAGCTTTACTTAAACCTGCCTATATTGACTATTTTGTTTTAAATCCTGATAATACGAACTCGTTAGTTACGGTTAAATATGACCCAAACGTGCATGTTGATGAATTTAGAATTTATGGTAATGGTCCTTTTTTATCTGGTTTAAACGAAATAGATGCTAAAATTGGATTATTTGGAAGAGTAGGTTTAAATATTGAATATGGCCAATATCCTGACGAATATAAATCATTAGAAGCAGGTGTAACTTTCGATGCTTTTAACGATAAATTGCCAATGGTTACAAGAGCAGAGCAGATACAGTTTTTTCCAGCTTTTTATGTTTCATTTAACTTTGGTTGGAAAAACTAGTTTTAAATTTTTTTGAAATAATTTTATAAAAATATAATGATTGAATTACCAGTATTAAGCGAGGCAAGAGTAAAAAAACCTAGCTGGTTAAAAGTAAAATTACCAACAGGTGAAAACTACCGTAAAGTGCGCGCCTTGGTTGATGAATATAAATTACATACCATTTGCGAAAGTGGAAATTGTCCGAATATGGGCGAATGTTGGGGCGAAGGAACAGCAACCTTTATGATTTTAGGAAATATTTGTACACGCAGTTGTTCGTTTTGTGCTGTGGCTACAGGTAGAGCTCAAACTTACGACTTAGATGAACCTAAACGTGTAGCCGAAGCCATTAAATTAATGAATGTAAAACATGCAGTTTTAACTTCCGTAAATAGAGATGAGTTGCCGGATAAAGGTGCTAAAGTTTGGGCTGATACAATCAGAATGGTGAAAGAAATGAATCCAAATACTACCATGGAAACGCTAATTCCCGATTTTTTACGCAAATGGGATTTATTATACCAAGTAATTGACGAAAAACCAGAAGTGGTAAGTCATAATATGGAAACTGTTCCTCGTTTGTACCGTAAAGTGCGCCCTCAGGCTAAGTATGAGCGTAGTTTGGAGCAAATTAAATTAACCAAAGAACGTGGCCGCAGAACCAAAAGTGGTGTTATGTTAGGTTTAGGTGAAACTGAAGCTGAAGTTTTTGAAATTATGGACGATTTAGTAGCTCATGGTTGCGATGTATTGACTTTAGGTCAATATTTGCAGCCTACTAAAATGCACATTGCTGTTGAAGAATTTATTACTCCTGAGCAATTTGATTATTACAAACAAGTTGGTTTAGCTAAGGGATTTAATTATGTTGAAAGTGGTGCTTTGGTTCGCTCAAGTTACCATGCCGAAAAACATATTTAATTGAAACAAAAAATAAGAAATTTAATGTTACAAAATATTATAGAACAAGCATGGGAAAACCGTGACTTGTTAAAAGAAGAAGCAACTCAAAATGCTATTAGAGAAGTAATAGAATTACTTGATAAGGGAAAGTTAAGAACAGCCGAACCTACCGAAAATGGTTGGAAAGTGAACGATTGGGTGAAAAAAGCGGTAATTATGTATTTCCCGATTCAAAAAATGGAAACCATAGAAGTGGGTCCTTTTGAGTTTCATGATAAAATGTTACTAAAACGCAATTATGCGGAACTTGGAGTGCGTGTGGTTCCTCATGCTGTTTCACGCTATGGTTCATTTTTGGCTAAAGGCGTAATATTAATGCCAAGTTATGTAAATATTGGTGCTTATGTAGATGAAGGAACCATGGTTGATACTTGGGCTACTGTGGGCAGTTGCGCTCAAATTGGTAAAAATGTTCATTTAAGTGGTGGTGTTGGAATTGGTGGTGTTTTAGAACCTGTTCAGGCTGCTCCAGTAATTATTGAAGATAATTGCTTTATTGGCTCACGTTGTATTGTGGTAGAAGGTGTTCGCGTTGAAACTGAAGCTGTTTTAGGTGCAGGTGTAACAATTACCATGAGTACTAAAATTATTGATGTAACAGGTCCTGAACCGGTGGAATATAAAGGTTATGTGCCAGCTCGTTCAGTGGTAATTCCTGGAAGTTATACTAAAAAGTTTCCAGCAGGCGAGTTTCAAGTTCCTTGTGCAATAATTATTGGTAAACGTAAAGAAAGTACTGATAAAAAAACCAGCTTAAACGATGCTTTAAGAGATAATAATGTAGCTGTTTAATTATTAAATTACTTCAGGAAAATTTTGATGAAAATAGGGTTTGATGCCAAGCGCGCTTTTAATAATTCAACAGGTTTGGGCAATTATGCACGCTTATTAATTAAATCGCTTATTCAAAATTTTCCTGAACATAATTACTATTTGTTTACACCTAAAACTGATGAAAAGTTTAAAGACGAATTTATCAATTACAAACAAGTAGAGATAATAAAACCTGAAGGTTTTTTAAATAAAAAATTCCCCGCGGCATGGCGTAGCTTTAGCGTTGGCGATATTGTAAATAATCTTGAATTAGATATATTTCATGGATTAAGTAATGAATTGCCTACTGGCATTAATCAACAAAAAACCAAATGTGTAGTAACTATTCACGATTTGATTTTTTTACGTTATCCTAATTATTATAATAATATTGACGCCTACATTTATAAAAAGAAATTCAAAAATGCGTGCCAAAATGCTGATTTAGTATTGGCGACAAGTATTCAAACTGAATTGGATATCATTGAATTTTTTCAAACTGAAAAATCAAAAATAAAAGTGCTTTACCAAGCTTGCGATGATGCTTTTGCAAAAACCTATTCTAAGCGAGAAAAACAAGTTGTTTCTCAAAAATACCAATTACCTAATAAGTTTATACTTAGCGTTGGCACTATTGAAACCCGCAAAAATCAATTAACCATTTTACGAGCTTTAAAAAAATTGGAAACTAATTGGCATTTGGTTTTAATTGGTAAAAAAACAAGTTATGCTGATGAAATTTTGGCTTACGCAAATGCTCAAAATTTACAAAATAGGCTTCAAATATTTGAAAATGTATCGTTTACCGATTTGCCAATAATTTATCAATGCGCTAGCCTATTTGCATACATTTCAGAGTTTGAAGGTTTTGGAATTCCTGTTTTAGAAGCTATGCAAAGTAAAGTTTTAACAGTAACTTCTAATGTTTCTTCATTGCCTGAAGTAATTGGCAATCAACAACAAACCATTAGTCCAAAAAATAGTAATGAACTAGTTCAATACATTAATAACAGCTATAACAAAAAGGAAATAATAAAATCACAAATTGATCAGGCTAAAGAAAGAACTAAATTATTTGATAAAAATTACTTAGCTCAAGAGTTAATGAAACTATATAACTATAGAAAATAGGTCCCTAAAAAAAATAAAAACACGCTTATTATAACTTGTATTTATTCAGTAAAAGCACCCATAGCGCTGAATTTTTCAATTCTAGTTGTAATTAAACTTTCCGATGTTTGTTTACCAAGTTCGGCAAGCATACGACCAATTTCAATTTTCATTGTTTGATAAGCCTCAGTTGGATTTTCATGAGCACCACCCAAAGGCTCATTAATAATTCCATCAATTAACTTATTTTTAAGCATATCGTTCGCTGTAAGCTTTAATGCATCAGCTGCTTTTTCTTTATGCTCCCAACTACGCCATAAAATAGATGAACAACTTTCAGGTGAAATAACCGAATACCAAGTATTTTCCATCATCATAACTCTATCACCAACACCAATACCTAAAGCTCCACCACTTGCTCCCTCACCTATAATTATACAAATAACAGGGACCTTCAGCACACTCATTTCTAATAAGTTTTTTGCAATTGCTTCCCCCTGCCCTCTTTCCTCTGCTTCTAATCCTGGTGAAGCACCTGGCGTATCAATAAAAGTAATGATAGGCTTATTCAGCTTTTCAGCTAATTTCATTAAACGTAAAGCCTTTCTATAACCCTCAGGATTTGGCATACCGAAATTTCTATATTGGCGTTGTTTAGTATTGCGCCCTTTTTGATGCCCAATTACCATAACAGTTTTACCATTTATTGAAGCAAATCCTCCAATCATAGCTTTATCGTCTTTAACGTTTCTATCACCATGCATTTCTACAAAGTTTTCAAAACAATTCTCTACGTAATCTAATGTGTATGGACGATCAGGATGTCGACTTATTTGAACACGCTGCCAACCATTTAAATTACTATACAACTCTTTTTTAGTAGTAATAATTTTTTCTTCTAATTCTTTAACAGAAGCGCTTACATCAATCTTTCCTTTGTCTGCTACCTCTTTTACCTTTTTTAATTGATCTTCTAAATCTTGTATTGGTTTCTCAAAATCGAAATGTGCCATACTGCAATAATACTAAGGCTAAACTAAGTTTTAATAAAATAATTTTATTTAGCTGTTTATCAGTGCATATTTTATAATAAAATACTTTTTTCTATGTAGCACTTGACAAATCGATTAATCGCTCTATATTTGCACCACTTTAGAACGAAGAAATGTTTTAAAAGTTCTTTAAAAAACGGTGTGGTAGTTCAGTTGGTTAGAATACCTGCCTGTCACGCAGGGGGTCGCGGGTTCGAGTCCCGTCCGCACCGCATTTTGGTTTCGTAGCTCAATTGAATAGAGCATCTCACTACGGATGAGAAGGTTCAAGGTTTGAATCCTTGCGAGACCAC
>JBIIBC010000084.1:0-6938 GCA_044239605.1 Bacteroidia bacterium
CTGCCTGTCACGCAGGGGGTCGCGGGTTCGAGTCCCGTCCGCACCGCATTTTGGTTTCGTAGCTCAATTGAATAGAGCATCTCACTACGGATGAGAAGGTTCAAGGTTTGAATCCTTGCGAGACCACAAAAAGTAAATAAAAAGCGCTGTAAATCAAGTATTTACAGCGCTTTTTTTGTTTCGGGGTAAACATAGGGTAAACATTTTGTATATTATTAATTTATCCTACTATCTTTTTAAACACGTTACCCCATTACATTCATTTTTATCATTTACGATTTTTTATTTTAGCTAATCTCTATTTAATATAACACTTATTATATTATCAGTTTAGTAACTTAATGTCTATTAAGCTTAATATGTATAAGTCAAATGACTAAGTATAACTATATAGATAAGGTCCTATTCCCCTCTCAAATCATTCCATAAAGTTTTTCCTCTATCGAGCATACGTTTTACTTATACACTTTTTTAAATAGGTAATTAAATACTAAGCTGTATTTTACTTGAATTTTTAGTACCTAAAGCACAATTAGAAGACTAATTAGGAAGAAAAAGGATAGTTTGGACTAATGTTTATCATACTAAAATTAATACTCAGCTTTTCTCTAAAACCAATTGTATTATTTCATTTTGTTTTAGGCTCATGAATTGCAAGAATCTGCTTAATTGCATCTTCAGTTAAAATACCGTCTAAGCAATTAATTAAACTTTCATCGTCCATTTCTAGTAGGCGATTAGCATTATCAATAAATTCAACATCTGGATTAAAAAGTGGAAGTATATCTTTGTCAGTTCCATCTTCGTTCTTGGTTATTTCACCACCTATGAAGTTTAAATCTATTGATTTGGTTTCGGGCTCGTTTAAAAACTGAAGCTCTAAAATTGCGGAATCAATGGATTGGCAATATTTTATAGATTGTAAACTGGGGTTTAGTTTTTCCTTAAATCTTTGCTTAAACGAATCTAGCATTTCTAATTTATTCATATTTATACTTTATAATATTTAAATTTCCAATGGCTTAATAGCCCCATTCAGTATGACTTACTGGCAATCGATTTAAATCTTCTTTTACTTCTTTCCAATTAGGCATAAACTTGTTCATGAGTGCTACAAATTTACTGTTATGGTTTCTTACCAATAAATGTGTCATTTCATGAACTACAATGTACTCAAGGCAACTACTTGGCTTTTTTGCTAATTCTAAATTCAACCAAATCCGTTGAGCAGCTATATTACAAGTTCCCCATTTAGTTTTCATTTTTTTTACACCAAATTCTTTCACTTCTACCAACATTATAGGTTGCCATTTAGATATAATTACAGGAATCATACTTTTAATTTTAGCTCTGTACCATTCGTCTAAAATCTCTTTTCTTTTAGCAGTATTGGTATCAGGTCTAATATACATTTCTATAGTATTATGTTTTAGCTTTACTATAGGTGCAGCATTTTGTTCAATAATTTTCAGTAAATATCTTTTCCCTAAATAATAATGTGATTCTTTAGATAAGTATTCACGTGGTGCTTCTCTTTTTTGAGATTTAATTTTAGTTTGCTGCTTTCTAATCCAACCTAACTTTGTTATAGCATAAATACGAATGGTATCCAAATCCATGCGATTTGGTGCAGCTATTTTTACTTTACCAAAAGGAGGATATACACTCAAATGAACATTTTTAATATCCTTTTGAGTTACCTCAACTGTAATATCACCAAGTTGTATTTCCTGCATTTAATAATCTTTTTGATTCAAAACAATTTTAAAAATTCTTTCTACTTCTTCTTCGTCATTTAATACCTTAAATAATGCCTTTTTTATGTTTCGTTCTTTAACCAAATCACCTCTAAAATTATCTTGTTTACTATATTTTACTGCTTCATCACAAACCATTGCTAAACTTTCATCATTATTTAAATTATTGTATAATGCTCTTTGTGATTGTGTAGTTAGTATTTTGGGTAAATTATCTTTTTTACCTTCATTTACCTTCTTAGTTAATTCAGAAATTTTCTTCAAGTAATCTTTATAAGATAAAGCTGTGTTTTTTCTTTCATCTATAATAGCTGTTAGTAATGTAGACATTTCTTCAAAAAATACAGGGTCAATTAAATGGTCTTTTATAATTTTTTGACGAACATTGTTTTCTATTGTTTCAGATACAGCTTGCTGACTAGATTTTATTCCTGCAGGTAATGTATTTATTGCTTCAGAAATCCCTAAGTTTACTATTAAATCCATTAAAGGAATATCTCCAAATGGCGATACTACAACCGATTCATCTGCTTGAATATAATGGTCAATTAAATGACGCATATCGGCTTCATATGATTTTAAATCTAAGGTTTCTCCACTATGAATTCTAATTTCTTCTCTAAGCTTTAAGTAAAAATCTAAACGTTTTTCTATATGAGCTATTTCTCTTTCATTGTAGCCAGCTTCTTCCATATCGGCAGATATATTAGCATAAGCTCTTATTAATGCTACTGTGCCTTTGTACAAAGCGGTTCTTTGAGCTTCTCGTTCTTTTAAATCAGTTTCTATTTCAGAATTTCCGCAGAAGTAATGAAAGTACTGTAATTGACCTTTAGGGGGCGCTACAGGCTCGCAAATCATTTCTAATGCCTCTAAAGCATTGTCTAACTTTTCCCTCCCCATTTTTAATCGGTCTTTTATCAAAACCTCGCAATCTTCTTTGCTAAATGTATCGGTATCTAATTCAGAAGTATAAACATTAATGGCATCAGAAACGCTATCAAAAAGGTTTTTGTAATCTATAATATAACCAAAGGTTTTATCTTCAGAATCCAATCGGTTTACTCTACATATTGCTTGAAATAATGTATGGTCTTGCATAAACTTATCAATGTATAAATAAGTACAAGCAGGAGCATCAAAACCAGTTAATAATTTAGATACAACTATAAGTAACTTCATATTGGCAGGTTCTTCTTTGAACTTTGCCTTTGCATTGTCTTCGTATGTTTCTGTTTTGGTTTGATTTGGATTTGCTACTACTTTTTCAAGTAATTCAGCATATATTTTATAAATATATTCTTTATCTGTTTCAGTATTTGCTCCTGTATCTTCTGTACTAATGTCTCTAGTAGCTGGATTGTACGAAGTAACAACCGCACATTTCCCTTTTAACTCTGTTCTATTAAAAAGTTCAAAATACTTGCAGGCTTCATAAATACTTGAAGCCACTAATAAAGCATTTCCTTTTTCATTAATTAATCTTGATTTTGTACCAAAATCTAAAACTACATCATTCACTACTTTCTCCATTCTGGATTTGGAACTCAATACATTTTGCATGGTTACCCATTTCTTTTTCAGTTCCAGTTTCTGAAAATCATTCAGTCCTTTGGTCTTGGCTTCAAACCAGGCATCTACCTTAGCAGGTGATGATAGTTTTTGGTCTATATCTCGCCCTTCATAAACCAAATCCTTAACCACTTCATCTTCTACAGCTTCATTAAATTTATAGGTATGAATATAAGAACCGAATACTTCTAGGGTTGTTTTCTTATCTTGTTTTAATAATGGAGTTCCAGTAAATCCAATAAAAATGGCATTCTGCAACATGGTTTTCATTACTTGGTGCAACTTTCCACTTTGAGTACGATGACATTCATCTACAAAAACGTATAATTCTCCAATGGTTTGGACCGGGTTTTCTTCTAATTCTTTAATAAAATCTTCAAAATTATCCTCACTTTTTTTACCAAATTTATGTACTAAGGAACATAATAACCTTGGTAATGGCTGAGTAAGTTGCTGTAACAATTCTTTACCACTTCCTGTTCTTTTTACTCTTTCACCTGCATCATTAAATACTCGTTCTATTTGTTTGTCTAATTCAGTTCTATCAGTAAGTATAATAACTCTGGCATTGGCATTATTCTCTAATATCCATTTAGCCAGCATCACCATCATGATACTTTTTCCAGAGCCTTGGGTATGCCAAATAATACCACCTTCTTTCTTTTTGATTCGTTCTTGCGATGCCTTCAATCCAAAGTATTGGTGAGGTCTTGGAAGTTTTTTTATGCCAGCATCAAATAAAATACAGTTATAAATTATATCTAAAAATCGCTCTTTAATGCATATCTTTTTTAAATACTTATCTACTTTAAGTTCGCTGTTATCTTGTTCATCTTCTTTCCAATTAAGGAAGTATTTTTCTTTGGTTCCAATGGTCCCATATCTTAAACCTTGTGTATCGTTGCCAGCCATAACAAACTGTACAGTAGCAAAAAAAGATTGAATAAAGCTATCCTGTTGGTTGGTAATGTTTTGACGGATTCCTTCTGAAATTTCTACCAAACCACGCTTCAATTCCAATACGCCCAAGGCAATACCATTTACATAAATTACTATATCCGGACGCTTGTCTCTATTGCCTTTAATGGTAACTTCTTCGGCAATGGCAAAATCATTATTTTCCCAGTTTTTCCAATCTATTAAATGTACAGTAGTATAATTGGTTCCAACATCTTCCTTTACAGGAATACCATACCTAAGCATGGCATATACTTTTTTGTTCTTTAGGTATAAATCATCGCTAAAGCTATCTGCTACTTGCTTTAGTTCATATATAGCTTTGCTAAAAACTGTAACTGAATAGCCTTGTTTGAGTAAATAATTACCTAAATAAATTTCCTCAATATTGCTATTTTTATCTCGCTCCTCCCAATTGCCATAATATTTATAACCCAGTTGTTCTTGGAATAATTTAACAATGCGGTTTTGAGAAATTCGTTCTATTTGTCCAATGCTACTCATGGTCTTTGTCCCTTAGTTTTTGTTGTGCAATAGCTACCGCTCTGTGTAATTTTTCTTGTAATATTTTTTGCGAAGGCAAAGCCGTTAGGTAATCAGCAACACGAATATTGCTTTTGTCTAATTGTAATAGTTCTACATGTTCTTCGTTTTTACCTGTGCAAAGTATCAAACCAATAGGGGTGTTTTCTCCTTCTACTTGTTCGTATTTTTCAAGGTAGCGTAAATACAATTCCATTTGACCTTTGTTACTTGCTTCAAATTCTCCAATTTTTAAATCAATGGCAACAAGGCATTTTAATCTTCGGTGGTAAAAAAGCAAGTCAATATAATAGTCTCTATGGTCTATAGTGATTCGTTTTTGGCGTGCCATAAAAGCAAAATCGGTACCCATTTCTGTAATGAAACGCTGTAATTCTGCTAAGATAGATGCCTCTAAATCTTTTTCTGAATACATGTCTTTTAAACCTAAAAAATCCAAAAAATAAGGGTCTCTAAAAACCAAATCTGGGCTTATTGTTTGTTCGTTTTTTAATAACTCCAATTCATTTTTTATGGTTTCTTCTGGCTTTTTGCTAATGGCGGTGCGTTCATATAAAAGCGATTGTATTCTTTCTCGAAAGGTACGTACACTCCATTTTTCGTGTATGCACATCTGTATATAAAACTCTCTTTTTAAAGCATCCTCTATTGGGATAAGTGCTAGAATATGCGTCCAACTTAATTGTTGTATCAGTGATACGACAATGTTTTCGTCAGGAAATTTTTCAGCAAACTGCATCATATTGAATACATTACGTCTTGAAAACCCTTTTCCATATTCTAATGTCAATTGTGCAGACAGTGATTGCACAATTTGTTCTCCATAATCGGCTCGTTTATTTTTTAGCGTTTCTTCATTTATTTTTTTGCCAATTTGCCAATACAGCATGCTCATAGTGGCATTCACCATCAGGGCAACACTTTGTTTGCTTTGTTCAATTAATTCCTTAATAGAAACAAAAAGTTGTTTGTTTTGAATTTCCGGATTCATTATTTCTATTTTATCAATGGTATACGCAGTGCGTAAACCATTTGTAATTTTACTGTTTTTACTTTATTATTTATTTTTAAATTACACCAATCTCGTTTTTCCTGTTAATAATTCCTGCATCATCCCCAACTTTACTTTTTTGTATTTCTCTAGTTTTTGCTCTAAAGCCGAGAGTTCTTCATCCATATCTGATAATATCGTTGCTATTCGGATTTGTTCTTCAAGTATTGGAAAAGAAAATTTTATATCAGAAAAATCTTTTTTAGAAATCATTAAAGTTGCTGTTATTCCTGCATTTCCTAACAAATAATTTTTACTTATTTCAATCAAATAATAAAGGAAATCTACATTATTATCATTATTTGGAACTATTGCATTTATTTGTTGATTACAGGCTCCTTTTACTCTTAATATAGTATTCTTACCAATACTTGCAATACACGTTACAAGCAAAGTATTAGCTGGTAATTTTCTAATAACTTCTAATCCTTCTTTTGATATTTCTCTTTCTGAATTAAAAATTTCTTTTTTAGTTGAAATGTCTGTAGGAGTTATCCAAGGTATATTTCCATTCCAAAATTCTTTGATTCCTGTTGGAGGTGTGCTTCCAGTAATTATTTCTCCAACTTCCCCTAACTTCTTCACTTCCCAACCTTCTTTTGGTTGCAAAAGTTGTTGCATAGCACCTTGTTTGATGTTTCGTTTTTTGGCAATGAGTTTTTCTAAACCCGTTATCAATCCATCGGCATCGGATAAGGCAGTTGCAATGGCGGTTTGTTCTGAGATAGAATTTGGAAGTGTAATTGCTGTTTTTGCAAATTCTGTTTTGTTTATCATTGGAACTGCTTGTTCACTTGCTCCAGATTTAATTTTAGGTAAAATTAAATTTAGGTAATAAAAAACAAAATCGCTTGAGAATGAAT
This sequence comes from Bacteroidia bacterium, assembly GCA_044239605.1. Taxonomy (GTDB): domain Bacteria; phylum Bacteroidota; class Bacteroidia; order UKL13-3; family UKL13-3; genus JAAFJM01. The sequence continues at coordinate 6,744 of JBIIBC010000084.1, forward strand.
TATTTGGTAAGATTGCATTTATTTGTTGATTTGATGTTAATTCAATTTTGGAAATACCCGATTTTCCAATAGTTGAACCAATACAAGTGAATAAAATACTATTAGCAGGGTATTTTCTTGAAACATTAAATCCTAATCTTGATAATTTTTTTTCAGTATCTAAAATATATTTGCCATTCCCTAAATCCGCAGGAC
>JBIIBC010000040.1:0-25898 GCA_044239605.1 Bacteroidia bacterium
TCACTTTTTGGAGGCGAAAATTCTATCAGAGATTTTATAGCTTTCCCTAAAAATAACTCAGGTCGCGATGTAATGATTGATGGCCCAAGCCCAATTGATCAAAAACAATTGAATGAGTTGGGAATTAGTGTAAATAGTTTATAAATAATTGAACATGAAAAAAGCCGAACAAATGCAATTTGTTCGGCTTTTTTGTTTACGATTGATTGAATATAACGTAGGTTTAAGTCTTGTTTTTTATTATTAAATTTTATTATTAATATTTTATGCTTAAAATTAAAAAATTGATATTTAATTATTTGCAAGTTTTATTTTTGTCAAATACGGAATCCAATTCCGCATTTGACAAATTTTATTATACATTTGTTTTATGATTCAGAGGGTAGCTTCAACTAAAATAAAACAACTGGCTAAGAAATTTCCAGCTATTGGTTTGCTTGGTCCAAGGCAATCGGGTAAAACTACTTTGGCTAAAGAATTATTTCCTAAAAAGCCTTATATCAGTTTCGAAAATCAGGATAATGTAATATTAGCCATGAGCGATCCTCGGGCTTTTTTAGCAAAGTATAAAACAGGTGCCATTTTCGATGAAATACAGCGTGTACCTGAATTGCTTTCATACATGCAAGGCGTGATAGACTCACAACCTAATAAAGTGGGTTTATTTGTAATTACAGGCTCGCAAAATCTATTATTATTAGAAAGTGTTTCCCAAACATTAGCAGGTCGTATTGCATTTATTCATTTATTGCCATTTAGTATTGCGGAATTAGCTACTAGCAAATTTTCAACCCAAAGTTTAAATAAGTTGATTTTGAATGGTGGTTATCCCCGATTGTACGATAAAAAAATTAGCCCCCCTGATTTTTACCCCAACTATTTACTCACCTATGTAGAAAGAGATGTAAGGCAAATAAAAAATATTGCTAACTTGAGTTTGTTCCAACGATTTTTAAAAATTTGCGCTACTAGAGTTGGACAAGAAATTAACTACACCTCAATTGGAAACGATACTGGTGTCGACCAAAAAACAATAATGAGTTGGTTTGGAATTTTAGAAGCTAGTTTTATTGCTTTTAGGTTGCAGCCATTTTATAATAATTTAGGCAAACGGATTACCCAAATGCCAAAACTTTATTTTTACGATACAGGTTTATGTTGTTCATTGCTCGAAATTGACAACGAATCTCACGTAAACACCCATCCACTGCGTGGCTCATTGTTTGAAAATTTAATGATTTTGGAATTACTAAAAAAACGATTGAACAACGGACAACGAAGTAATTTGTATTATTGGAGAGAACGTTCAGGGATTGAAATTGATATTTTAATGGAGCAAGCATCGCAAATTGTGCCAGTTGAAATAAAAACTGCCACTACGTTTAATAGTGATTTTTTGAAAGGAATCAATTATTGGAAGAAGTTAAATCCAACAATCAAAAATTCATATTTGGTTTACACAGGCAAATCCTCAGCTATTGATAATACTGATATTTTAAATTGGAAACAAGTTACAGAAATAAAAAATTAAGTTGCCTTATTTACAAATCAAATTTTGTCAAATACGGAATCTGATTCCGTATTTGACAAAATTATGTTATGCTTAAACTTTTTGATTGAAGGGTTTATTTAATAAAGGTTTTCAGTTTTAATAAAAATTGATTAAAGTTTATTTTATTTACACAATGAAAAAAATATTACTTTTATTAGCATTGTTTTATTTTCAGTTTGTAAATGCACAAACAATAGATAAAAAAGAATATACTCCTACTTTTCCTGGAGGTATTGACTCTATGTATGCTTTTATTGAAAGAAATACGAACTATTCTTCTCTTTCAAAGGATAGTATAAATGAGGTAAAAGTTATGTTAAGGTTTGCTGTAATGGCGGATGGAAGCATTGATAAATGTAAAATTTTAAGTAAAACACCAAAAGAATTTAACGAGGAAGCCTTGCGAGTAGTTAAACTTATGCCTAAATGGGAGCCTGGAGTAATGAATGGAAGGCCTGTTTCATTTTATTTTACCCTTCCAATTGTTTTTAAAACTGACTAAAAATTTCTCAATAATCAACTAAATTTTCTTTTATTTACAACATGAAAAAACTATTCCTTCTTTTAGCCTTTTTCTCTTTTCAGTTTGTAAAAGCACAAACTAGTGATTCCATCTATGTTCAGGTACAAGTTGCTCCCGAATATCCGGGTGGTGAAAATGCCATGCATGAATTTATTAGCAGAAATATTAATTATCCAATTAAAGAAAAAGAAAATGGTATTACTGGGAGAGTCGCTGTTAGATTTGCGGTAATGCAAGATGGGAGCATTAACAATATTGAAATTCTAACTAAAACTCCAGAAGGCTTTAATCAGGAAGTTATTAGAGTTGTTAAATTAATGCCCAAATGGAAGCCAGGTATGCAAGATGGAAGAGCAGTTCCTGTATACTTCACTTTGCCAGTTTCTTTTCAGTTAGACGATAATACCAAACCCATTAAACCTAAATCGCGAGACACGGCAAATGTTGTTGGCTACTTTGGAATTGCCTTTGGAATTGTTGTTGGAATATTAATTTACAAACTTGTTAGGTAATTCATTTTAACAAATTATTCTCATTTCTTTTCCACACGCTTTATAGTTTGCGGGCAATAATTATCTTTGCCCAATTTTAAGCAGTTCTATTTGAGAACCTCGCTTTAGATTGTTCCATTCAATCAACAAATTATAAAAAATGCCTAAAGATACCAGCCTTAAATCAGTACTTATTATTGGAAGTGGACCTATTATTATTGGTCAAGCATGCGAATTTGATTATTCGGGAAGCCAAGCTGCTCGTTCATTAAAAGAAGAAGGAATTGAAGTTACCTTAATTAACTCTAACCCTGCTACTATTATGACAGATAAAGTTACGGCAGATAATGTTTACTTATTGCCGTTAACAATTGAAAGTATTGAACAAATTTTAAAAGAGCGCCACATTGATGCAGTTTTACCAACTATGGGAGGACAAACAGCATTAAATTTAGCTATTGAAGCCGATGAAATTGGGCTTTGGGCAAAATACAATGTACGCATGATTGGGGTTGATATTGCTGCCATTAACACCACCGAAAATCGCGAGTTATTCCGCCAAAAAATGATTGATATTGGTGTGCCAGTTGCTCAATCAAAAGTGGCAAACTCATTTTTAGAAGGAAAAGAAATTGCACAAACAATTGGTTTTCCATTAGTTATACGACCTTCATTTACTTTAGGTGGAAGTGGTGGTGGATTTGTTAACGAAAAATCGGAATTAGATGCTGCTTTAAAACGTGGCTTAGAAGCTTCGCCTACTCACGAGGTTTTGGTTGAAAAAGCATTATTTGGTTGGCAAGAATATGAATTAGAGTTATTGCGCGATAAAAATAATAACGTAACAGTAATTTGTACCATTGAAAATTTTGACCCAATGGGAATTCATACGGGAGATTCAATTACAGTGGCTCCAGCCATGACATTAAGCGACAGCACTTACCAACGAATGCGCGATATGGCTATTCACATGATGCGCAGTATTGGAAATTTTACGGGTGGATGTAATGTTCAATTTGCAGTAAATCCTGAAGACGAGCAAATTATATCCGTTGAAATTAACCCACGTGTTTCGCGTTCATCGGCATTAGCAAGTAAAGCAACTGGTTATCCAATTGCAAAAATTGCAGCAAAATTGGCTATTGGTTATCATTTAGATGAACTAAAAAACCCTGTAACAAAAACTACTTCAGCATTTTTTGAGCCTGCCATTGATTATGTAATTGTAAAAGTACCACGTTGGAACTTTGATAAATTTAAAGGTGCTGATAAAACTTTAGGCTTACAAATGAAATCGGTAGGCGAAACTATGGGAATTGGCAGAACCTTTACCGAGGCATTACAAAAAGCCATTCAATCGTTAGAAATTAAACGCAATGGTTTGGGTGCCGATGGTTACCAACAAAAGAAATTAGAAGATATAGTTGACAAACTAAAAAACCCAAGTTGGGATAGAATATTTGCAGTAAAAGATGCCTTAAGTTTAGGTGTTCCAATATCATCGGTAGAGAAAATGACCCGCATAAGCCGTTGGTTCTTGAACCAAATTAGCGATATGGTGCATTTAGAAAATACAGCCAAACGTTTTAACGTAACCAATATGCCTAAAGAGGTAATGATTGAGTTAAAACAAAAAGGTTATAGCGATGCGCAAATAGCACATTTATTGGGTGGCAATACTGTTGAAGACGATGTTTGGAACTTGCGCACACAAATGAATGTGAAGCGTGTTTACAAAATGGTAGATACTTGTGCGGCTGAGTTTCCATCGCCAACTAACTATTTTTACTCAAGCTTTGACCAAGAAGATGAAAGCACAGTTAGTGATAAAAAGAAAGTAATCGTTTTAGGTTCAGGACCAAACAGAATTGGCCAAGGAATTGAATTTGATTATTGCTGCGTTCATGGACTTTTAGCTTCAAAGGAATGTGGTTACGAAGCCATCATGATTAACTGTAATCCAGAAACAGTTTCAACCGATTTTGACATGGCTGACAAGTTATACTTTGAGCCAATTTTCTGGGAACATATCCGCGAGATTATAGAAAAAGAAAAACCAGAAGGTGTAATTGTTCAATTAGGAGGTCAAACTGCACTTAAATTAGCTCGTAAATTACATGAGCATGGCATCAAAATTATAGGAACCAGTTTCCCTGATATGGATTTATCGGAAGATAGAGGTTCTTTCTCTGATTTATTAAAAGAATTAGATATTCCTTATCCAAATTATGGTGTGGCCGAAGATGCAGACGAAGCCATTGCTGTAGCCAATAAAGTTGGTTATCCTGTTTTGGTTCGCCCAAGTTATGTATTAGGCGGACAAGGAATGAAAATTGTAATTAACGATGAGGATTTGGAAAAAGCCGTAATTGATTTATTAGGCGATTTACCTGGAAACCGTGTATTAATTGATCATTTTTTAGATAGAGCAGAAGAAGCCGAAATCGATTTGATTTGCGATGGCGAAACTGTTCATATTATAGGCATGATGGAACATATAGAACCTGCTGGTATTCATAGTGGTGATTCTAGTGCAGTATTACCTCCATTTAGCTTGAGCGAAAATGTTCAAAAACAAATGGAAGATATTGCCACCAAATTGGCCTTTAAAATGAATATTAGGGGTTTGATGAACATGCAATTTGCCATTAAAAACGAAAAAGTGTATGTAATTGAAGCTAACCCACGCTCAAGTAGAACTGTTCCGTTTATAGCCAAGGCATATGGAATAGCTTATGTAAATATTGCTACCAAAATAATGCTTGGCCAAAATAAATTAACCGACTTTACATTTGAAAGAAAACTAACCGGTTATGCTATAAAAGAACCAGTATTTTCGTTCAATAAATTCCCTAATGTGAATAAGGAATTAGGACCAGAAATGAAAAGTACTGGAGAAGCAATTAGATTTATAAAAGATTTGAACGACCCTCATTTCCGCCAATTACGTAGCGAAAAGAGCATGTTCTTGAGTAAATAAAAACGAAAAGCCACTTTTAAAAAAGTGGCTTTTTGTTTTATTAAGCTAATAAAACTGCCTTGGTTGCATCTAATATGGCAGTAGCTTTATTGTTAGTGCTCGATTCGCTGTATACACGCAATACAGGTTCGGTTCCACTAGCACGAATCATAACCCATTCGCCATTTCCTAAATGGAATTTAAATCCATCTAAGTCTTCGGTTTTTTCTATTTTATAGTTTCCAAACTGTGTGTATTTTCCTGCTTTGCAATTAGCCAAAACAGTTTGTTTAATTTCTTCGGTTATGTGTAAGTCAATTCTGCCCATTGCAAAACTTCCTACTACATCATAAACTTCTTGAATTAATTCGTCTAAGGTTTTGCCAGTTTTAGCCATAAATTCCCAAAGGGTTAAGCCAATCCAAATACCATCACGCTCAGGAATAAAGCCTTTAATAGCAATTCCACCACTTTCCTCGCCACCTACTAATACATTTTCGGTAACCATTTTTTCGCAAATGTATTTAAACCCAATTTTGGTAATTTCTATTGGCAAACCATAAGCTTCGGCTAATTTGGTAATTTTTGAAGTAGCACTAAAAGTAGTAATTACTTTACCATCCATACCTTTGTATTTATGTAAGTAATGAACCAATAAAAGTATAATATGGTGCGAATCTACAAACTCACCTTTGCCGTTGTATAAACCGATTCTATCAGCATCGCCATCAGTTACCAAACCGCAATCAATTTCTTCGCTGATGCGAATTAACTCGCTGAACTCAGTTAAATTTTTATGGATAGGTTCAGGAGCTTGTCCATCAAAACCTGGGTTATAATCGCAATGTAACATGGTAATTTCAGGAAAAACCCTACGCATTACATTTTGTCCTGCACCATACATAGCATCGTAAGCAAATTCAAACTTACTTTCTTTTACTAATTTTAAATCAAATTTGCTTTCCACTTCGTTTACATACATGGTTTCAAGGTCGGCATAAGTTACCATGCCTTCGCTTACCAAAGTATCAATACTTTTTAGAGGTAAACTTATAGTTTCTGGAATTGCATTTTCTACTGCATCAATTACAGCCGGGCTGCTTGGTCCACCATAATGTGCTTTTAGTTTAAAACCATTATAAGCCGGTGGATTATGACTAGCAGTAATAATTACACCTAATGCTGCACCATGTTTTACAGCGCCTAAACTAATCATAGGCGTGCTTACAAAACCTTTGGCCATTATAACTTTAATGCCATTGGCACATAAAACTTTTGCAGTAGTTTCAGCAAAAAGTTCGCCTGCAAAACGGCAATCGTGGCCTAACACTACGGTTAAATTATTAGCAAAATTTGCTTTAACATATTCTGCTGTTCCTTGTGCTACACGCTTTACATTTTCAACAGTAAATTCATCGGCTATAATACCCCGCCAACCATCAGTTCCAAATTTTATTACGTACATATTTTTAATGTTTAATTATATCACTACAAAAAAGTAAAAAATATTACAAAATACAGCTATACATTGTCAGTAATTTTAATGACAGTGTCTAATATACTAAAAAGCGGTTTTTATGTTATTCTAAATCAGTTATAATTATTTTTTAGTATAAAATGTAAGAATAACTTATCTTTGAAAACCTTTAATTTTTTTCTTAGCTAAGCCCTTTCAAAAGTCATAGCCCTGTAAAACAATTTGGGGCAATAAACTTAATAATAAATAATGGCCAAATCACAAGAAACTTTTAGTAAAAAAGAAAAAGAAAAATTAAAACTTAAGAAAAGAAAAGAAAAAGAGGAAAAACGCGAAGAACGTAAAGCCAATGCCGTAAAAGGGCAAAGTTTAGAAGACATGATGGCATATGTTGACGAAAATGGAAATATAACCAATACCCCTCCTGACCCCAAAAAGAAAAGAGTTGTAAATGCTGAAGATATGCTTATTGGAGTAGCCAAACAAGTGGCAGCAGAACCTCAAGATCTGGTACGTAAGGGCGTTGTCTCGTTCTTTAATGAATCAAAAGGCTATGGTTTTATAAAAGATTTAAAAACTCAAGACAGTGTGTTTGTGCACATAAATGGTATTTTAGATAAAGTAAAAGAAGGCGATAAAGTAACTTTTGAAACAGAAATGACTCATAAAGGAGCAAGTGCTGTAAAAGTTAAATTAGAAGTGGTAGAGAAAGTTAAACCTATTGAAAAATTAGAGGAGATTAAAACAGAAGAATTACCTATTGGTAAAACTGATTCATCAGAAGCATAAGATAATTTAACATTTTTAAAGCTAGTAATCTTATATTTTAGTAATTAATTGCTTTGATTTTAAAAAAAAAGCGACACTATGTTAAAGTGTCGCTTTTTTTATGAAAGTTTAAATACCTTTTTTCAACGCAAGAATAGAAAAATCGGTATTTACCTTTTTAATATTGTTAGTTAATTTTCCTAAGCCAGTAATTTCCATATCAACTATATCTCCATCTTGTAGCCATTGAGGTTTAAAATTTTTATCATTCAATAGACCAGTGCCGTTTAATTCTAAAAAGCATCCTGTCCCCACTGTTCCACTTCCAATTACATCTCCTGGTAAAATATCAACGCCATAGGCGCAACGTTCTAGTATTTCAGCAAATGTCCAATCCATATCTGCTACATTTCCCTCACTTACTAAAACCCCATTTACCCAACATTTCATACTTAAATTGTAGGCATTGCCAACATGATTAGGCTTAGCTGGTACTTTGTATTGCTCTAGTTCGTCTGGAGTAACAAAATATGGGCCGATAACAGTTGAAAAATCTTTTCCTTTAGCCGGCCCAAGATTTAATAACATTTCTTCCATTTGCAAAGTACGAGCACTCATATCATTCATAATCATATAACCGGCAATGTATTCATCGGCTTCACTTGCTTTAATATTACGGCCTTTTTTACCAACTACAATTGCGGCCTCCAATTCAAAATCTAGCTTTTGAAAATGATCAGGCATGCAATCTATTTGGCCAGGACCTTGAATGGCATTATGATTGGTAAAATAAAATATTGGATATTGGTCAAACTCTTCAATCATTGGCACTCCACGATTTCTTCTTGCAGCAGCCACATGTTGCCTAAATGCATACCCATCTCTACAAGAGGTAGGTTGAGGAATAGGAGCTTCTAAAATAACATCCGATTCTAAGGTAAAAGGTTTTTCTACTTTACCTAATTTTATTTGAGCATCCCAGTTTTTAGCTTTTTCCATTACTTGTTCCCCTGCAAATAAAAATTTGCGCATTTTATCAGGAAAGGAAGAATCTAAATCTTTAAGTGCCCAAATTTTACCATCGTGAATAATACCTAACTGAGAGGATTTATTGTGTATATAAGTAACTAATTTCATAAACTTTTTTATTAATTAAAGGGTCAAATATAAAGTCATTTAAGCGTATTAAACTACATGAATTTTATTGGGCAAAACTAATTTATTCTAAAATCATATTATCGCCAAATGCAGGAATTGTTATATGTTTAAATCCTGCATCTAATAAATGTTCTTTGTAGTGAACTTGTGTTGGGTATTCGCCATGTACTAAAAAAATGTTTCTAACTTTACTTTTATTTTGGCAACTTAAATATTGAATCATTTCATGGTAATCGCCATGAGCACTGTAAGAATCCATTATAACCACATCGGCATACACTTGATGTTCCTCTCCAAAAATTCTAATTGTTTTATCTCCATTGCGTAGCTTACCTCCAGTAGAATGGGGCTCTGCATAACCTACTATTAAAATTGTGTTTTTAGGATTTCCAACATTATTTGCTACATGGTGTTTTATGCGTCCTGCTTCTATCATACCCGAAGCAGATATGATAATACAAGGTCCTTTAACTTCATTTAGTTTTTTCGAATCCTCCACACTCTGAACATAAATAAGATTATTGAACCCAAATGGATCTTCATCTTTTTTCATATATGACAATATATCTTCGTTAAAACATTCTTCATGTTCACGCATAATGTTAGTGGCATTTATAGATAATGGACTATCTACATAAACATTTATTCTAGGTAGTTTTTTATGTGTAGCTAATTGATCAAGTGCATATACGATTTCTTGGGTTCTACCAAGGCTAAATGCTGGAATAATTAACTTGCCTTTTTTTACCACACAAGTATTACGTACCACTTCCAAAAGCTGTTCTTCACTCATGGTATTATTGCTATGTAATCTATCACCATAAGTTGATTCGGCTATAATATAATCAGCCTGTGGAAAAGGTTGAGGGTCTTTTAAAATAGAACCGTTATATCGGCCAATATCTCCAGTAAAGGTTAAATGTCTAGTTTTATGTCCTTCTTTATATTTTAAATTAATAGCAGCACTTCCTAAAATATGGCCCGAATCTGTAAAAGTAACCCACACATTATTACAAACTTCATATTCTTGTCCATAAGGAACACAAACAATTTGCTTCAAAGCTTGCACTACATCATCAATATCATAAAGCGGCTCAAGTGGTTCTTCACCCCGTTTTATTCTTCGTTTGTTTACAAATTTTAAATCATTTATTTGAATATGAGCACTATCCGAAAGCATTATCTTGCATAAATCTGCAGTTGCGGGTGTGCAAATGATGGGTCCTGAAAAGCCTTGTTTTACCAAGTTTGGAATATTTCCTGAGTGATCAATATGTGCGTGCGAAAGAATCAGGTAATCAATTTTACTAGCTTCAAATCCTAAAATTCGGTTTTTGTCACCTTCACCACTTCCTTTTCCTTGAAATAAACCACAGTCTAATAAAATATTTTTGTTATCAATAGAAGTAAGTAAATGCTTGCTGCCTGTAACAGTTTGTGCTGCTCCTAAAAATTGTATTTTCATTATAACAAATATAACAATTTGCGTAAATGACAAGAGTTAAATTTTATTGATTCGGTTAATGAAAAATACTGATGTGCATTATTTTTAAAAGTAGCATCTTATTATGGTTATATTTGCTATTGATTTTTTAAAACATGACAGAATCTCAAAAAAACAATCCATTGCATGGTTATACATTAGAAACCATTATAACTTATTTGCAACTATATTATGGTTGGGAAAAGTTACATGAACAAATACCAGCTAATTGTTTTAAAATAAATCCTTCTATTAAATCAGCACTTACCTTTATGCGCAAAACACCTTGGGCGCGTACCAAAGCCGAAAACACTTTTATTTATTTAACTCGAAAAGGTGTAGATGAACGCTATTTGGTTATAAAGGAAAAAAACAAAGGCCTAATAAATGAATAGAATAGCATGAAACGCATTTTCAAAAAACTGCTTTTAGGAAGTAACTCAAAAACCCAATCAGCCGTTAGTCCAATACAAAAAAGGATTAGCAATATTAAATCCATTTGGCATAACCATCACCAAGATGATAATGGAATTGAAAAAATAATCAGATTAATTCTTTCAACCTCCCAACTTTTTTTTCCTGGCATTTATATTAAACAATTGGCTAGTAAAAAGGGGCATGAATATCAAGAGCTTTATTTGGATTTATATGTAGTTTTAAAGGTAGTTTTTCCTATTCTTATTTTAAGTAATCATTTACAAATACACCAATGGTTAATTGGTATACTGGTTTATTTGTTATTAGAAACTGTGCTTTATGTTCCCACTTTAATTTTTGCCTCTGATTCGTTTTCAAGGCCTCGCTCTTATAAAAGATCTATGATGCTCCTGTTTTTAAACTACCTTGAAATAATTTTCGCATATGGTGTTCTATATTCATTAGGCAATTATTTAAATAAACCATTCGTACATTGGTTTGATGCCATATATTTTAGTACAATCACTTCGTCATCAATAGGTTATGGCGATTACTTTCCTGTGACTACTTGGGGGAAGTTTTTAGTGAGTACTCAAGCCTTTTTATTCTTATTCTTTATTGTTTTGTTTTTAAATTTTTTCACCTCTAATATAAAATCTCGAGGATATTTTGATCATGAAAACAAAGAATAAATTATAATATATGAATGTAAAAAACGCATCCTGTATTTTAAATTACAAATAATAGTTTTTAGTTAACTCCTTAAATGCATCCGTTTGAGAATTATCCTCATTATAAACAATAAATTCTTCGGTTATTTCATCAATTTGTTGCCTCGAAAACACCATAACAATTCGATTACTAAACTTAGTGAGCTTTGGTTTGATATAAATATTTTTAATAACAAACAATCCTTTTTTAGTAGCTAATTCTTTAAAAATAGTAGCTTCTTTAATAGGTAAAATCAATGAAAATTCCCCCATATCATTCAGAAGTTTCATTACTGAATCAATCAATTCTTCAAAAGTTAAATCATTATCGTGCCTAGCTTTGGCGCGCTGCAAATCAGTTATGGAATAATTGTTTTTGCTAATAAAATAGGGCGGATTGGTTATAATTAAATCATATTGTTTATTGGCAACAAATTGTTGCAAAGCAACTAAATGAGGTTTTATTTGAGTACCAAATTTTGATTTGCTAAAATTATTGCTTGCTTGTAAAAAGGCTAATTCATCTATTTCAATGGCATCAAACTCAAGTGTTGGATTTTTTTGTGCTAACATCAAAGCCAAAATACCCGTTCCGGTTCCAATATCTAACGCATAGTTTAAATTGTTTACTGTTGTTAGTGCAGCTAATAGAACGCTGTCGGTACACACTTTCATGGCGCAATTATCTTGCTCAATTAAAAACTGTTTGAACTGAAAATAGTTATTTGCCATTATTAAAAAGTTTTTCCAATTACCAAAGTTTTTTTGATGGCATTGCTGCTTCCATCGGTATTAAAGTATGTAAAGTATACTACATAAATTCCAACAGGCAAGGCACTATTTTTTTCGCTTAAACCATTCCAAGTTAAGCTACCATCGGTTCCTAAAGGCAGGTTATTTAAAAGAGTTTTTACCAAAACACCTGAGCTATTAAATATTTGTAAAGTGCCGGTATAATTGTTTTTATCAAACTTATAAGTAAAAGTAACCAAATCGTTGGTGCCATCATTATTTGGCGTAAAAACTTCAGGCTCTATGATGAGTGTTTGGTTCTTAATTTCGAAGTTTAAGTACTGCGAATTTTTATATGTTGGTGTAGCAAAACCGCTTGTACTAGCTGCCGAAGTCCAGTTATTTTTATCGTTGGTTACTTTGTTAAAATCTATTCGCTCCAAGCTTACTCCTTCCTTATTATCAATTAAAGTAAAGTGCATTTTTTCGTTATAAGCCAATTCATCATAAACAAGTTCAGGTTTGGCAAATAAAACACAAGTCCCTTCATCATCGCTAAAGCTTGGTAAGGAATTTACTGCGATGATATTTTTAGGATTCAACACAGCATACTCTCTTTTCAAGACTTCCACATCCGTTGTTATGGCATAGTAACTTTTGGGTAAAAGCATGTAACCATTGGGAGCTAAAGCATAAAAATTATCAATTTGTGCAGCCTCATTTCTATTGCCAATCAAAAGGTTTTTTATATCAATAAATTGATTGGTTTTATTGTAAATTTCTACAAAGTCAATGCCATTCGGACGAGGGTTAAATAAAATTTCATTGATAACAATATCATTACTATCAGCAGGTTTACACAAACCAAATTCCAACTCATTTTTAACTTCAATTGTGTTGCTTGCGCAATCCTGAGCTGAATCTATTTTGATATTATAAACAGTGTTGGCTTTTATGCTATCAGTAAAAGTTATTTGAAGTTCAGTTAAAAAATTATCGTTAAAACTGAAAGTGTAATTACCATTTATTTGCGGTGAAAAATTCAAACTGTTTCTCTTGCAAATGCTGATACTGTCGAGTGTTTTGTTAAAATATAAAACCAAATTATTTGCGTCAATTGGATAAACGCGTGTGAGCTGCGGTTTTTCTGAATCTAAATTATTGCCGGCAACTGAGTTTTTAAAACCAATAGTTCCTCCAATTGCATTTTTACTGGCTGACCAATTGCTAGCTAATCCACAAGGATTTTTGGTGTCAATCATTTCTAAACTCCAACCGCCACTTGCTTTAACTTGATTATTGTACCAACTATTTTTATAACCAACTTGATTGATAATTAGATTGTTTTCGTTTAATAAAATCACTTCATCATCTGTACTTAAACTTGGAAACGATGTAACTGCTAAAACATTTTTATACGTTGAAAATGCTGGTAATTTGCTGTCATCGCAAATTGCTACAAAACTATCAGGATAAAGACGAATATTACCAATTGTGGCAACACTTGAACCACTTTTTATTTTAAAATTATTTAGTAAAATAATATTCTTTGAACGGTTATAAAGTTCAATATATTCAGCATTTGGCAAACCAACTCCTGCAATTGGATTGGCTGAAATTTCAGTAATAATAATATCGTTTTGTTTTGCTGGTTCAATTGGAATATAAGTGAATGAAATAGCAGTGTTTTTATTAATTTTATTCAATGAACAATCAAAAGCACTATCCACTTGAATGGTATAATTTTGATTATAAACTAAAGGTTGTGTAAACATAAAATAAACCGAATCAAACTTAGAGCCTATGATTATTTTACTAGAAACAGGAACACCATTAACAGTTAAAACCAAACCTTGCATGGCAGCAGAATCCATTTTTTCATTGAAAACTATAACTGCATTTAAGCTATCAGTATAAAACCAACTTTTTACTTGAGGTGCAGTTAAATCAGGCAAAGTGCTACTGAAAAAATTTGCTTTTCCTGGCGTTCCACCAATTGGATTTTCGGAAGCCAACCAATTATCAACTCCTTTGCATAAAGTAAAAGGATTGATTAACTCTAAGCTCCAACCTCCCCCACTTTTTATTGAAGAATTATACCAACTTAAATCGTAATCTATTTTATCAATTACCTTATTTTTTTCATCTAAAATTTGTACCCAATCGCCATCATTATTTAAACCAGGCAAAAATGGAATAGCCAAGGTTTTACCATAACTTTTAAACAAAGGTTCGTTGGTAGGATTAGCAATAATTAAATACTCAAGTGGAGGAATGGTATAACTAGGTAATATAGCACTTGAGCTATTATCAGTTATTTTCCAACCACCAATATTTATTGGATAATTGGTTCTATTAAATAACTCAATAAACTCAGCATCGGGTAATCCATTACTTGGCGATGGATCGGGCATAATTTCGTTTATTATCACATCGGCAATAGTTGGTTTATAAAACAAAAATTTCAATGTTGAATCATTCATTTTATTGCCAAAGGCATCCTCTATATTTTTAATTGATAGTTCATAATTAGTAGTAGAAATAAAACTGCCTTCAAAGTACAATAAAACGCTTTTTAAATCTTGATTTACCTGAGCACTGATTAATTGAGGGAAAATATTATCAAGCTCATAGTTTTGTAATTTAGAAGCAACATTACTATTTATTGCTTCCGAAAAATTTAACTTAATAATACTATCATTTAATATTTCAAAAGTTTGAATTTTAGGCGGAGTAATATCTACAATTGGCGCACCAATATAAACATCATCAATATAAAAGTTAGTAATATTTCCTGAAGTAAAGCGTGCAAAAAAACCACAGTAATCTGTTGTTTTAAAAGTAGTATCAACCACACTTCCCTCTAATTGAAAATTACCAACGGCCGAAGTATCGCTGTATAAAAACCAAATACCCGCTAAATCACGATTTACTTTTATGTTTAAAATATTATTGCTTTTGGCTATGGTTGCTGGTCTTCCAGCAATAATTCTAGTGCGTTTTGAACCTTCTTGTTTGTATAAACTTATAGTGTCGGTATTGCCAGTACTACCACCAAATTGAATGTAATAACCGTTTAAGTTGCCTTTCAAATTAGTTTGATCAGAAGCAAGGTAAAACCTGCAAAAATTTTGAGTACTTGGGCTTAA
Organism: Bacteroidia bacterium; assembly: GCA_044239605.1. GTDB lineage: Bacteria > Bacteroidota > Bacteroidia > UKL13-3 > UKL13-3 > JAAFJM01. Next base: position 15,420 of record JBIIBC010000040.1, read on the forward strand.
ATTAAACCTAATCCAAAAGCGCCATTCGGTATTGCTTAACTCTGTATTTTGCGCTACCAAACTAATATCTTTTGCTGATGTTCCTTTGCTTTGCAATTGCAAGGCAGCATTTACCTGCCAAAGACTATCATCACCAAACCAAGTTGAGCTTTCAGTAAAATTCCCATCCGCAAAATCATCAACCAACTGCGCTTGAATGGAAAAAAAGAAAAAGAAAAATACAATAAGAAAAAATATTCTTAACATAAAAAGTTACTCTTTAAGCCAAATACAAATTCCATTAGCTTTAATTGGATTACCAATTAAGGTTTTTTGGGTAATGCCATTTAAGTTTATTTCGTTGCTATTGCCTATTAGTTTCCAACGGCCTTTTAAGTTCATTTTATTAGTATCAAAAATATTCGGCTTGCTATCATTATTAATCAATACCAATATTTTATTATCAATCATATAACCTAACATGGCTTTGTTTTCAGGAACAATAAATTGAACAAAGTTTTTTTCTAAAATAGGTTTTTTATTGTCGGGTAAAATGCTGGTTAAACTCGGTTCTGCATTAATTAAAGGCTGTAAAATTTGAGTTCTTAAACTCATTAAACCTTGCCAATAAGCATGCATGTTTTTAAAATTACTGTTGGTATAAGGCTCCATAGGCACTTTATCGGTTTGAGGCGATTTTGTTTTACCTATATTCTCCCAAATAAATTGATTGGCTTTGCGCACATTATAAGTATCGCGTTTACCATGGAAATATAACTTACCACTTGGAATTTCCTTCACAATTTCCATTAAAGGCGCTAAACCTTTACTGCGCATAAACTCACTTCCACCATGCAATACTATTGGCCCCGGAGTTGTAAATAATAAAGTAGCTGCAATTTTATAATTGGCTTCATCTACTCCAAATCTTCCATCAAAATCAGTCGTTGCAAACTGGTCGGCTAAGGCAAAATTATCGTGAATATCCAAGTAATTTATTCCGCTATTGATGTTTTTTTGCGGAGCAAATGAACAACTCAAAGCTTTGATTACATTATCGCGTTCATCTAAATTTCCTCCTGCCCAGCCGCGGTGTTTAAGCTTATCTGTCAATTCAAAAACTGGACCTTTGTAAGCATTTCTGGTATCATCGTTAAAATAACAAATAGGTGCTGAATCTTTATACCAATGCCAATTTGGATTTTTATTGTACTCAGGGTCGTTGCTATCAATCCAAGGTTCGCCATAAATTATAATATCACTAGGCAAAGCAGCTTTAAGAGCTAACAAAGTTTCTCTATCGGTTTGTCCTGCTAAATCAATTCTAAATCCATCTACCCCAAACTCTTCAATAAAATGTTTGCATTGGTCAATAATCCAACGTTGAACCATGTAACGGTTTTCGCTTTTCGTTTCGTTTCCATATTCGCCAATATGCTCTAAGTTTTTGGTTCGGTAGTAATATTGTTTATCAAAAGCATTAAAGTGAAACAAATAATTGCGGCCATCCATATTTTCGGCTGTATGGTTAAATACAAAATCAACAATAACAGCAATGTTTTTATCATGAAATTTTTGAACCACATCTCTAAACTGCTTGCGTTCATCGCCTGGTTCGGTTCCTTTTTGGCGGTAACGGCTTTCAATGGCAAAACTATGCGAGGTGCGATAACCCCAATCATAATTTTCGGTTGCAACACCTTGTTCTATCATGTATTTATCTTTGCTAAACGCTTTTTTCCATTCGTCTTTTGGCCAATGAAGCATTTCTTGAACAGGCATTAAATGCACGGTATTGATGCCTAAATTTACCAAATGGTCAAACCCAATAGGATAACCTTTTGAGTTGGTTAAACCACTTACACCCATGCCAGCAATGGTGCCTTTCGTGTTTTCATCCAAAGGCAGTAAGTCTGTAAAATCTTGCACATGCACTTCGTAAGCTATTACTTCTTCCATTTTAGGCCTCCCATTTTTTAATGGAGAAGCCGGATGAGTTTTGGCTGCTACCATACAAGCACCAAAACTATCATCGCTTACACGAGCATAAGGGTCACTAATATGAACAGGATTGGTTTCAAAGAATGAATTTCCTGGGTCATTAAAACCATTTACGGTATAATCATACCAAGTGCCTTCCAAATTTTCGTTTAATGTAGTTTCCCAAACACCTTGTTCATCTACTTTCATTTCTATAGTAGAATATGGGGTTTTTTCATAAAGGCTTTCGTTTCCAAATTTGGGTTTGTATAAATACAATTTTACCATGGTGGCCCTTGGTGCAAAAACCCTAAAAGTGGTTTGTTTTCCATCTTCCGAAATATTAGCTCCAAGTTCTTTATTGCTTTTTAAAGTTTTAAACCAACCATCGTAAGTTACCAATGTTTTAAGTTTAAATTTAGGTATTTCTAAGTAGTAAACCCTGCGTTTATCAACGCCTGAAATTGTATTTAAATTAAATGAAACAATTCCTTTATCGTTAAATTTAATTTTATGGTTAATGGTATCAAAGGTGCCGTCTTCCAAGTTATAGGAAATATTTTTAATGGTTACTTTTTCGCCTAAAGCATTGGTTAATTGTATATCAGTTTCGCTATAACTAGCACCTTCAGGTAAACCTGCCAAACGCACATAAATTTCATTATTACCTACCAAAGTAGCTTTTATACCTAAAGGTTCTACACCTTTCATAAAAATTAAATTACCACCTTCTGTATTGGTAGCGTTTGAGGCAGGGTCAAGCCATTGGCCAGCATCTATTCTAAACTTAAAAGGCATACTTGGTTTAATTATTTCAAAATTAGGATTATATACTTTTAAAGTCCAAATATTACCAACATTTCTCCTCATTATCCATTTGGTATCGGCCATATCTTGACTCCAATTTCTAAATGCACCAGTTAAAACTACTTTATTTTTTACCACCACATTGTAATCTTTTTCATTAAAAATAAAGGTAGTTGTATCGTTTTTATGCTCGTATCCGTTGGGCTGAGCAAAGGTTATTAAACAGTAAAAAGTAAAAATAATTGCACAAAGTATTTTTTTCATAGTGGCGAAAATCGGTATTTGTATCGAATATCAATATATTTGCCCAACAAAAAAATGATTTTAGGTCCAATAAGAAAGCTGCGCGTATGGTTCGCAAAATACCCAACTGCTAAAAAATTTATTAAATTTGGCATCGTTGGCACATCAAGTACAATGGTAAGTTTACTGGTATTTTGGTTACTTTCATTACAGTTTCCTGCACTTAATTTATTAACCAAAGCCGCAGGTTGGATAATGGGTTTTTTTGTAGGTTTTACATTAAATAAATTTTGGACATATGTGGACCAAACCGAAGATGGAGAAAAATATTTAATAAAATATGTTGCTGTTTACGCCATTACTTTTTTTATTTACCTAGGTTTTAACTTTTTATGCGACCATTACATTTTCCCCAATATATACATGGCCGAATTCTTTAAATCTATGGAATGGCTTAAAACCTCAGAATGGCTTAATAATAATGGCCCTTTTGTATCCAATATTATTTCTATTTTACTCAATGTAATGCTTAATTTTATTGGCACTAACTTTTTGGTATTTAAAGTTCCTGAACCAGATAAAATTTTTGAGTAGTAGGTTGCCTTTCTAATTGTCACAAATTCACTTTTATTATTGTTTTTTAAATTATAAAATTAAATTGCTAATTATTTAATTTTATAAATGAGAACAAAAATTACTACCTTATTCCTTTTTGTATTTTCCTTAAACAATTTACTTTTTTCCCAAAATTCAGTTCAAAGCCACAACAGGTTTATTCCTGTTCCAAATAAAGTTCATACTAAATCAATTGGGGCTTCATCCTTAGGAAAAACGGCAACTTGCGGAACAGATACTATTGAATATCCGTTTTTTAAGACCAATGGAATAAATGCTATTGGAATAAATGCTTCAGCAAGTGCTGCTTATCAGTGGTATCCTGCTATGCAGTCTATTTCAGTAAAAGGATTTAACTTTTTTGCTTTTTTATCTAATACTGCCGGTATTTTAAGTCAAGCGGTAACAATAAATATTTATAATTCAACAATAGATTCTTTACCAACAGGAGCTCCATTAAGGTCAATTACAATGAATATTGATTCAACAACAGGCAATGGTAGTTTATTAGCATTTCGTAAAATGGCAATTTTCTCATCTCCAGTTACTATTTCGAACGGAAATGGATATATATTATCAGTTGAAAACGTTAGCACTAATACCATTGTAATGTTATGTAATGATTGGACCACATTAGACGGTGGAAGCGAATGGTGTTCAAGTGTAAAAATTGGAACTAATAATCTTCGTTCTTATGCTGTAAGTGTTGGAGGAGCTACTTTTGATGCTGATTTTTTAATGCATCCAATTGTAAATTATTCAATCACCTCCTCATTTACTTCTAACCCTAGTTGTTTTACAATTGGCAGTCCAGTAAACTTCACTAATACCTCATCAGCAATTAATTTTAGTCGATTTTACAATTTAAGACAGTTTGCAGGAATAATCGAAACTAGTTTTGATTGGGATTTTGGAAATAGTAGTGGCGGTTCAGCCGTTGACACCTCAGTAATATATTCAAGTTCAGGGCCATTTGATGTAAAGCTCATAGATACAATAGAAGGATACCATAAATTTTGTGTGGATGTAAATACAGTTTCTTTAAATCAAAAACCAAACACACCAACTATTGGTGGAGGTGGTAGTTACTGCCAGGGGTCAACCATTAATTTAACATGTGCAACTATACCTGGGGCTATTTACAGCTGGGCAGGGCCTAATGGTTTTGTATCTTCAAGTCAAAATCCTGTTAGAACAAGTGCTTCCACATTAATGGCAGGTACATACAGTGCATCAGTAACCGTTAATGGTTGCACATCTCTTTCTTCAAGTGTTATCGTAAATATTGTTCAACAGCCTGTAGCAACAAATAATTCACCTGTATGTTATGGCGAGTCAGTGGTTTTATCATCCAATTTAATTAGTGGAGCTAGTTATTCGTGGACAGGACCAAATGGTTATAGTTCAAATTTTCAAAATGCCGTTAAACCTAATTTAGCAATAGGAGATACAGGCTTATATACCTTATCAGTAAGTTTAGCTGGTTGCAGTTTTAACCCAACAACTACAAGAGTTACAGGTATAGCATTGCCACTACCCCCAACAGTAAGTGATAGTATAAATACTTGTATTGGATCTACAGTTAATTTAACAGCAACAGGCGCATATGCCAGTCCTTCTTACACATGGTCAGGTTCAAACAATTACTTTTCCAATAGTCAAAATCCGAGTTTTGTTGCTACCTCTACTTCACTATCAGGAACATATAGTGTCAGAGTTTCTTCTGGAAGTTGCTCTTCAATTCCTTCAAATGTTGTGGTTACCATATATAATATTCCAATGGCTCCAACGGTAAGTAATAATGGAGCTTTATGTGAAGGACAAACTTTAGTACTAAACGCAAGTTTGTTACCTGGTGCCACTTATAATTGGATTGGTCCTAATGGTTTCTCTTCAACCTTACAAAATCCAACAATCAACAATTCAACAACTTCAACAGCGGGTAATTATACAGCATTTGTTGTAATCGGATCTTGCAGTTCGTCTGTTGCAACAACTTCAGTTTCTGTTATTCCTCAACCAATTGCTAGCAACAATTCTCCTGTTTGTTTTGGTCAGGCAGTTAATTTATCAGTAAGTTCAATTAACAATGCTACATATAGTTGGACAGGTCCTAATGGCTTTTCTTCAACATCTCAAAACCCAACAAGAACAGGAATATTGCCAGCAGATACCGGTATTTACACTGTTACAGTATCAACTACTAGTTGTTCTTTCAATCCATCTACAACTAGGGTGTCAGGTAAAGCCTTGCCTCCAAATCCAACTGTAGGAAATAGCATTAATGTTTGTTTAGGGAATACAATTAACTTATCAGCTAGTGGAACATATACTAGTCCAATATATTCTTGGACTGGTCCTAATGGTTTTACATCAAACTCGCAAAACCCTAGTTTTACTGGTAATTCAATTAATAATTCTGGAACATATAATGTAACTGCCACAAGCAATGGATGCACATCAAACCCCTCATCAATTGCGGTAGTAGTAAACCCAATTCCATCAACACCAACAGTGAGCAATAATGGGGCTTTATGTGCAGGTCAAACATTAAGTCTTTCTGCAAGCTTAGTTCCAAATGCCACCTATACTTGGTCTGGTCCTAATAATTTTGTATCCGCTATACAAAATCCTTCAGTTGCAAATGTATCTATCACAGATGCAGGAATATACTCGGTTTTTGTAACAGTTAATGGATGCAATTCTGTTGCGGGAAATACAACAGTGGTTATTAGTGCCTCTGCGCCTTCACCAGTTGCTTCAAGTAATTCACCTGTATGTTTAGGACAATCTTTAAACTTATTTGCAACTAATGTTTCAGGGGCTAATTATTCTTGGACTGGCCCTAATGGTTTTACATCGAGTTTACAAAATCCAATAATACCAAATGTAACCAATTTAAGTAGCGGTACTTATAGTGTAACAGCTACAACTAGCACTTGTGGTACATCACCTTCTGCAAATGTTGCTGTAAATGTTATTAGTTTACCAATTACACCGATAGCAAGTAATAATGGTCCTTCATGTGAAGGGTCTTCATGTACCTTGAATATTTCTAGTATTAATGGTGCTTCTTACGCATGGTCAGGTCCAAACGGATATTCATCTACAATCCAAAATCCTACAATAACTAATTTAACAAAATCAATGGCAGGTAATTATGCTGTGGTAATAAGTACTACTCAATGTGGAGTAATTAATAGTTATAGTACAGATGTTGTAGTTAAGCAAAAACCCATTATAAATGCAATTACATATAATAATAGTATCTGTTCTGGCGATACTTTTCAAGCAATCATATCTAGTTCAAACACTAGTAATGGAGCAACATACAATTGGACAGGTGTAAATAATTTTAGTGCATTTGGTAAAACAATTTTACTTAATAACGTTAATTCAAATAATGAAGGACAGTATTCAGTTACTGCAACTGATTCAGGCTGTACTTCGCTTCCTTTTAATTTAAACATTACGGTAAAAGCAAAACCATCAGCTCCTTCTATTTCTAATGTTCCGCCAATTTGTGAAGGAGGTAAATTAGATTTATCCGCCTCCTTAATTTCTGGTGCTACCTATGTTTGGTCTGGCCCTAATAGTTTTTCTAGTTCAGTGCGAAATCCTAGTATTACTAACACCACTAAAGCGGCTGAAGGAACCTACAGAGTATATAGTATAGTAAATGGATGCAAATCGTTTGAAGAAAGCATAGGAGTAATAGTAAATAACAAACCTAATACTCCAATAATTACCAATGTGGCCAATGCATGTGTTGGTGAAAATGTTAACTTTAATACCACTTTTGTTCCTAACGCTAGCTATAGCTGGACTGGCCCTAATAGTTTTTCAGCTAACACACAAAACATAAACCTAAGCTCAGTAACAGTTAATAATTCAGGCACTTATAGCTGTCTTGTAACGGTTGCAAATTGTAGTAGTGATTTAGGAACAAGTAATCTTTTAGTAAATTCATTGCCAGCAGCTCCAATTTTATCTAGTTTTCCTGTAAACAAACTTTGCGATGGAGATAGCCTACAGTTATTCGCTTCATTTATTGATTTAGCAACTTATTCCTGGACGGGTCCTGCTGGTTTTATAGCAAATACAAGAACTCCTGTGATTAAAAATACTAATTTAGCCTATTCAGGAGTATATAATGCAGTTGCTATTAAAAATAATTGCCAATCACTACCAAGCACCATTTCCATAACAGTAAACCCAACTCCAAATACGGGTAATGTTTCAGGATTAACCAATGTTTCAAAGTTTGATACCACATCATATACTGTTAATGGTCTACAAGGATCTAGTTACGAGTGGACTGTTTCTAACAATGCAAATGTACTTTTAGGAGCAGGAACCAATAAAATTCAAGTTAAATGGTTGAATGTTGGTGTTGGTAATTTAAAAGTAGTTGAAACATCAAATCAAGGGTGTGTTGGTACTGAAAAAACATTTAATGCAACAATTACCCCTGGTTTAGGAATAAATGAAAGCAACCTATCTAATGATTTACTAATATACCCAAATCCAACCAATGATTTCATTAATATATTATTACCAAATCATAATATTAAACAAGTTCTTATTTACGACTTAATGGGTAGCGAAATTCTTCAAACCAATAAAACAAATATCAATATATCTGAATTGGCTTATGGTATTTATTTTGTTAAGGTGATAGATAATAATGGCAATAGTTGTGTAAAAAAAATAATTAAAGACTAATTAGAAGTAAACTAAGTAAAAAAATACCTTAAAAAGGTGTTTTTTTGCTTAGTATTATTGGAATTATTCAACATGAAGGAGTAGTCCTTTTAAATATTCTCCTTCTGGATGGTAGATATTTATTGGATGATCATCTGGTTGGCTCAATTGACGAACAATTCTAACATTTCTTTTACACTCAGCCGCTGCGCTAAAAACTATTTTCCTGAATAAATCCTTATCAATATGTTGGCTACAACTAAATGTAAAAATTAAACCACCAGGTTTTACCTTTTCAATTCCTAATTTATTCAAACTTTGATAGCCCCTTGAAGCATTAGCAACTGCCCTTGAATGTTTGGCAAATGCGGGAGGATCAAGTACAATTATATCGTACGTTTTTTGGCATTGTTTTAAGTATTCAAAACAATCAGCTGCTATACCTTCGTGGTTCGAAAATCCATTTAGTGCCACATTTTGATTTGCTAATTCAATAGCTTCTTTACTGCTATCAACTGAGTCAACCCAAGTAGCTCCATATTTAAGTGCAGAAAGGCTAAATCCACCCGAGTAACTAAAGGTATTTAATACCGTTTTACCCATGCTAAGCTCACCAAGCATTCTTCTGTTTTCGCGTTGGTCAATAAAAAAACCAGTTTTTTGCCCTTTTTCAACATCAATGTTGAACTGAATATTGTATTCTTTGGCATTAATTGGCATTGGTAAAATGGCATCATTTACCCACCTATTTCCATCGGTTACATTTTCGAGTAATTGTGTACTTTGTTTTGTTTTTAAATAAATATGATAAAAACCTAAACTATTTAAAGCTTCAAATACATATTGGCTTATTAGCTCAACTCCTTTCACCAATATTTGGCAAACAGCAGCTTGATTGTAAATATCAATTATTATTCCTGGAAAAAAATCTCCCTCTGCATGTATTAATCTATAAATATTGGTCTGGTCGTTATTGATAAATTGCTTTCTATATTCAAATGCACGAGTAATTTTATTTTTCCAATAGTTGGCATTTATTTCAATTGGTTCATTGGTAAACTCAAATAACCTGCACATAATTTGGCTATTTGGTGCAAAAAAACCATAACCCAATAATTCATCGGCATTGGTTCTAACTTCTACTATAGAGCCGTTGGGTGCTTTGGGCATTTGTTTTACACCTCCACTAAATACCCAAGGATGACGATTAAGCAATGAACGTTCTCTTCCGCTTTTTAAAATTATTTTTTCGTAATTCATTTGCGGCAAATATAAGGGCAATATGTAATATAACTAACCTAGCTAAATACCATTTAATTTTCGGTAAAAACTAATAGCTTCAACTCTACGTCCATCGGCCTTTAACTTTTCAATTAATTTAAAAGTAGCCTCTCTAACTTCGGGTTGAAAACTTTCCAAATCCAAGGTTTCTGAATAAACGCTATTCTTTGTTTTTGAGTTCCTAAATCAAAAACAGAATTGTTTGTAGTTTCAAGAACAGCAGTAGCATAATACTCATCGGTACCAGCCATTATTGACAATAAAAGTTGTTTATTATCTACCTAATTTGTAACTGGTCAAATAAAATCAAAACTACTTGCGTAAGCGATTACCTCCAACGAGAAATAGTTCCATAAATTAGCTTATATCCAAAAGTAACTTTTATGGCCACAAGCTTACAAATTGAAACAACAGAATCCTTAACCAAGGCTGCATGGTAAAGTTGCGCTACAGTTCCGAACGAAACTTTAGTATTTTCAAAATTGTTTAAAAACAGTGTCATAAGTTGAATTTTAGTTTGAAGCGCCCGTTGCAAACCCAACACAATTTAGCCTACCAATAGTAATTGCATCTTCGGTCAATAAACGCTCAATGGCTTTAGCCGAATAAAGCGATGTAAGGTTTTTAATAATTTTTGACGATACAGAAACTTTATGGTTTTGATAACAAATATTATTTTTAATCCTAATTACCATTCCGGCTAATTTATCAGATGTTCCATCTGCCATTTTTTTTTCAATTGGTTGCGCAGCTGCTTTGGCCTCATCGGCCCATACTTCTAAAATAGCATTCAAATGTTTTTTGCCTTCAATATTCTGTAAATATTGTACAACTAAAGCAGTAACTGTGGTTTTTTACTATTTAAAGCAT
>JBIIBC010000041.1:0-25580 GCA_044239605.1 Bacteroidia bacterium
CTGCCTGTCACGCAGGGGGTCGCGGGTTCGAGTCCCGTCCGCACCGCATTTTGGTTTCGTAGCTCAATTGAATAGAGCATCTCACTACGGATGAGAAGGTTCAAGGTTTGAATCCTTGCGAGACCACGAGAAGTTATTTAAAAGGCTTGTAAATCAATAATTTGCAAGCCTTTTTTTATTATTTGTGTAACAATTCCTTATTGTTAAATTATCTTTCCTAATCTCACTTACTGATTCATTATTCATAAAAAGTTCAGCTTGTTTTTAAAATTTTTAAATTGATTTCGGCTTCCATTTTCTTATTTTCGATCAAACACTTTAATGTTTAAATAATATTTTCTAAGTCAAGCAATTTTAATTTTAAATAAAGATTTTTCCTATTATAAATATACTTTGTAAAACTCAAACAAATCAACATAAAACAAAAAAGACCAATAATCAAATTATTAGCCTTTTTTTAAAAATAGTATAAATTTTATTATCCAACTACTTTTACGTTTACCGCGTTTAAGCCTTTTTTGCCTTTTTCACTTTCGTATTCAACTTTGTCGTTTTCTCTAATCTTGTCGATTAAACCAGATGAATGTACAAAAATGTCTTCTCCGCCATTAGTTGGTACAATAAATCCAAATCCTTTTGTTTCGTTAAAAAACTTAACTGTTCCTACTTGCATTGTGTTATTATTTTAAAAAATTAGGTTGGCAAAATAATAAACTATTTAAATAAAAAAAGCCTTCAATAAAAAGAGGGCACTGAAAAAGTGGCTGTTTATCAAAAGAGGCTGTTTTCAACTTAGAAAACAACCTCTTTTTCTTTAAAGTAATTGGGTCGGGACTCACAACTACTCTCGTACAGTCGATTCTCAGAGCCTTTATTTAATATTTCTAAAGTGTTTAAAATATTAAAGGACTTTTTCAGTGCCTTCAATAAAAATTACAAGCTTTTTTGGGGTTTAATTAAAATATAAGTAAATTTTTCAAAACGTATTATTCGTTTGTAGCAGTATTCCTGATTATTTAGAGTAATAGGAAATTTAAAAAATGGTTAGATTCAGCAATAATTAAACAAAAAAAGTTGATAAAGAATTTAATTGTTGTAAAAATATTAGCTAAAATTTGCGGTATTAATTCACAATTACCTAATAAACTGCAATGTTAAATATTTTAATTAATATTGACGCTTATTTGCGATTAAACTACCTCATGAAATATAAATTATTGTTTGTGGCTTTATTTGTGGCTGCAAGTTCCCTTGCCCAAATACCATCAGGGTATTATAGCACCGCCACTGGCACTGGATTTGTGCTTAAAACGCAGTTATATAATAAAATTACAAACCATACCAATTTAGGATATGCCGGTTTATGGTCGGCTTATGCAACTACTGATAGAGACAACCAATACGAAAACGATAATACCGTTTTTGACCTTTATTCAGAAAATCCTACTGGCACAGACCCTGTAACATTTTTGTATAGTACTAACCAATGTGGAACCTATACAACACAGGCAAATTGTTATAATAGAGAACACATTGTACCTCAATCTATATTTAGTTCGGCTTCCCCAATGATGTCTGATGCGCATTTTATAGTTCCTGTAGATGGTTATGTTAATGGTATGCGTTCAGATAATCCACATGGAAATGTTGCTGTTGCTTCATGGACTTCTTTAAACGGTAGTAAACGTGGTACAAGTGCTGTTGCTGGTTATACGGGAACTGTGTTTGAACCACTTGATGATTTTAAAGGTGACATTGCACGGATGTATTTTTATTTTGCTACTAGATATGAAAATGTAGTGGCAGGGTATACTACTTATGCCATGTTTAATGGAACTAATAATCAGGTTTTTAGCACTCCTTTTTTAAATATGCTTATTTCATGGCATAATCAAGATACTGTAAGTGCCAGAGAAATTGCCAGAAATAATGCCATTTATAATTTACAAAACAATAGAAATCCTTTTATTGACCATCCTGAATACGTAGGTATTATTTGGGGAGGAAGTTCAGTTCCTGTAACACAAACTATTACTTTTAATTCATTGGCCAGTGTAACCTACGGGAGTACATTTAATTTAACAGCTACTGCAAGTTCAAATTTGTTGGTAAGCTATGTAAGTTCTAACACCAATGTAGCAACTATAAGTGGGAATGTAGTTACTGTAATTGGAATTGGAACCACTACAATTACTGCTTCACAAAGTGGAAACTCTTTTTATAATCCTGCTGTAAGTGTGTCAAGAACCTTAACAGTTACACAAGCCCCTCAATTGATTACATTTAATGCTTTACCCAATAAAACGATTGGTAGTCCGCCATTTACTCTTTCGGCAACAGGAGGCAATTCAGGTAACCCTGTCACATTTACAAGCAGCAATAATTCGGTAGCAACTATTTCAGGTAATACAGTTACTATTGTTGGTTTAGGTACAACAAATATTACTGCATCAGAATTGGGCAATACCAATTATTTAGCTGCAGTTGATGTGGTAAGAAGTTTATCTGTATCAAATGGAATTATTGCAGGGTGGGATTTTAGTACCTTATTAGGTGGAACAGGAACTAATAATTTTGGCGCTAGCCCATTTAATCCAACATTAAATTTAACCAATTGCACTGTTAGTGGTTTGATTAGAGGTGCAGGAATTTTAGCACCCAATACATCGGCAGCAGCAGCCAGGGCATGGGGAGGAACTGTAAATACAGCTACATCTACAACAGCAATTACAGGTAATTCTACCATTACTTTTACTTTAAAGCCTTCAATTGGTTATGCAATGGATCTGGGATCTATTTCTCCAATAGATTACAGACGTTCGAGCACTGGCGCAACTAATGCCTTGGTGCAATACAGTGTGAATGGGGGTGTTTTCAATAATTTGAGTACTTTAAACTTTCCAATTAGTACTTCATCTGGTGCCTCTGCAGGAACAATTGATTTAACAACAATTGCTAATTTACAAAATATTCATTCCTCTCAAACCATTACAATAAGAATATTGCCATATGGCGGTACAGGTGGTACGTTTTACTTTTACGATAGAGCTGCATCAACTGCTTATGATTTGAGTGTGGTAGGAAATGTGCGTTTATGTTCAACTACTAATTCAACTAACAATCTATCAATTTCTTCTAGTGCTTTACCTTACAGTTGGAATGGACAAAATATAACCACTTCAGGGACTTATTCATACTCTACAATCAATTCGCTAGGTTGTGATTCTATTGCTACGTTGAATTTAACTATTCAACCCAATTATTTAGGATTAAATATTAAAGTTTTTCTAGAAGGACTATACTTAGGAAATGAAAAAATGACTTCAGCACCTTTTAATGCCGATGGTATTAGTCCTCAAAACATTGCAGATACATTAACATTAGAATTACACGATACACTCGGCATGTTTATGACTTTATATTCTTCAATTGCATTATTAGATACCAATGGAATATGTTCAATTAATATTCCGAATACTTTTAATAATAATCGTTTTTATTTGGCCGTAAAACATAGGAATTCAATTGAAACTTGGAGTGCTAATCCAATATTACTTAGCAACATTACAAATTATGATTTTTCAAACGCGTCTAATAAATCGTTTGGTGATAATGTAAAAAATGATGGCGGTGTTTATTTATTATATGGTGGCGATACTGATAAATCAGGAACTATAGACTCAGGTGACTTTCCATCAATTGAGTTTGCTAGTTATTTAGGTATTAATGGTTACTTAGACTCGGATATAGATGGTTCTGCTAGCGTTGATTCTGGCGATTTTCCAATACCAGATTTGAATAGTTTTTTAGGTATTTCAGCATTAAGACCATAAAATTTATTAACAATTAATTGTTGTAAACTATTGACAAATATTAGGTTTAAATAGTAAATATTGGGTCTTATGAGTTTAATAGGCAATTCATAAAAGATTAATTTCTAAAAAACAGTTTGCAGAAAAATCATTAAATAGAAAAACACATTTTTGGTTCGCTAAATTCTAGAGGTCACAAACTAACATAAAAACAAATAAAAAAGGATAGTATTAGATATTTTAAGAGAATTAAAATGAATTGTAAAAATTATGACATTTAAGTTAAATAAAAATTTAAATATGTTTAAAGTGAGTCCGACCTATTTTGCATACTATAAAAAAAAATTAAGACTCTTCCTTCCAATTATCTTATTTTTAAATTTGCTTTTAGTTTTTGATTTTATTTCAATTTCAAAAAGAATAACCTTGTCTTTTAATTCAATAAATATTTCTTAATTTATTGAACAAATTCATTAACAAATAGAAAGCAAAGAATATTTTCAGCATAAATAAAATTACTTTTATGACCAGAATCAAGTTAATAAATAATTGATTAGGCAATTTATAATCCAATCGTCACACTCTATACTAAAATAAGAACTATGAATAATTAGCTTTAATTCTTTCTTTAAAAAACTTAAACAATTTAATATTTAAAAGTTTAATTGGGGTTACTTTAGATAGTTGTTCCTTTAATAATGGTATTTTTTAAAATTTATATTTTGAATCCTTAATAATCCTATTGGCTCAATCAGATTGTATTAAGGAGGATATTTTGTCAATTACTCCGAATTATTAACGATTTATTTACTAATTAATGCTATTAGAAAAAAAGTTTTCTTTTTTTCTAAATTAACTTTGTGAAAATTAAATCTGGTTGGAACAATATTCTATTTTCGTAAAATCAAAAGTACAATATCTTGAAATTATTAATGTACTTAAAATTTAAATTTTATACTTTTCTTTCAATCCATCCACTACCATGGCCACTGCAGGACAAATAGTAGTATTCAATTGGGTGATTTTGAGTTTTTGTAAAATGTTTCGTTGTTGGGTATGCGGAAACTCGCGACAAGCATTTGGTCTATCGCTGTATACCGAACAGTATTTATCAGCACCTAAAAATGGGCAAGGCATTTGTTTGAATATATAGTCATTGTCCTCATCAATGCGCAAATAATTTTCAGCAAAAATACTTGGCTTTTGTTTTAAACTTTTAGCCAATCTATCAATGTCTTTATTTAACAGCAATGGTCCTGTAGATGCACAACAGTTGGCACATTCCAAGCAATCAATTTCATCAAAAGCATCGTCATGCAATTGGTTGGTGATTTGATCTAAATCTTTAGGAGCTAGTTTTTTTAGTTTTTCTAAAAACTTATTGTTTTCGTTTTTATTTTTTTTAGCTCTATCAATAATTTTTACGTAATCAATATGCATTTAAAAACTAAACTTGGGTTTGATGTAATACTTTTTTATTTTTTACAAGTCTATCATTATCAAAAAACCAACCCCATTTACCAAAATAGTAAATAGCCGATTTTACATGATAAAACAGCAGTTTTTTGCTTTTATATGATCCTTTTTCGTAATTGTGAATTATAGAAACCGAAGGTAAATAAATGGCATCAAACTCATTGCTGATTCGCCTGCTTAAGTCGGTATCTTCAAGGTACATAAAAAAGTTTTCGTCAAACAAACCTACTTGCTTAAAAACTTTGTGAGGTATAAGCATAAAACAACCCGAAAGGTTATTTAAATGCATGGGCTTGTGGTAATCTTTGTTTTTTAATTCGTATTGCTCCAATTTATTTTTAAATAATTGTGCCACACTTTTGGGAACAAAACGCCTAAAAATTAAATCGAATGGCGTGGGTAAAAGCTTACATAAATGCTGAATTTGCCCATCAGGATACAATACTTTTGGCATCAATAAACCCGTGTTGGGGTTTTGTTGTAAATACGCAATGGCATTTTCAATACAATCTTTATTGATAACCACATCAGGATTTACTACCAAATGATAAGGTGCTAAATTTTGGGCAAACTGAATGGCTTTGTTATGCGCTTTTCCGTATCCTAAATTGGCATTATTAAACATATAATGTCCATCATTTTCTTCAATAAAAAGCTGTAATTGATTGGTTTTTGAATTATCGCTCACTATTAGTTTTACTGGTACATTTATTTGGTTAATACTTTTAATTAAAGGCAATAAATCGACAGGCTTACTATGGTAAACTACTAATGAAATGGTAAGTTGATATGGAAACTGATAGCTCAATAGCAATTATAATTGATTCATTAAATTGGTAGACCCAATTGGGCGCTTCACCGTATAACCTTCTCCAAAGGTAACATTAATTAACCTACCAAATTCGCGTGCACGGCCTTCTACATATTTCATAAAATCTAAACTAGAAATAGGTGTTTCAGGTTCAGTGTTTTTAGGATTATAAAATTGACTGCTAAAAGCTTTTATTGATTCCATTTTTTGGTCAAAATAAGGAGTGATATCTACCACAATATCGGGCTGCATTAACCTATCTTGTATGTAATGGTAAATTTGTTTTGGTCGCCAAGATTCTTGTTTTATGCCATTGTGATAAGTTTCAATTTTCATCAAGCCACTTAAAAAAGCTGCTTCGCTTACTAAATCTGCGCCTTTACCATGGTCTGTATGTCTATCGCTTTCGGCATTACATAATATAATTTCTGGTTGATATTGGCGAATTTTTTCAATTACTTTAATTAATGAATCGCGGTTTTTTTGAAAAAACCCATCAGCTAAGCCCAAGTTATCACGTACCGAAATGCCTAAAATTTTGGCGGAATTAGCGGCTTCAACAGCTCGTAATTCTGCAGAGCCTCTGGTGCCAAGTTCGCCTTGAGTTAAATCAACTAAACCTACTTTGTACCCCAAATGGATATGGTGCAATATGGTTCCGCTACAAGCCAATTCTGTATCATCGGGGTGAGCGGCAAAGCAAAGTAAATTGAGTTTTTCCATTGGGCGAAATTACTTTTATTTTTGTAATTATAAAGGGAGCGATTTGGGAAATATATTCATTTATTGATTTATAAATTCTTGAAAAAATAAAAACGTTACTTATTATAAAAACAAGTAACGTTTTAAATTAAAAATATAATTACAAGTTTATCTTGTAATCTTTACATATTTCTATTTCCTACCCAAACAAAACGTTTGCTTACAAACTCAGTATTTGTAAAACTAGCATTTCCTGCTGGATTTCCGCCAGTTAAATGGAAATCGCTAAAGGCTGCGT
The DNA here is from genome assembly GCA_044239605.1 of Bacteroidia bacterium. Taxonomy (GTDB): domain Bacteria; phylum Bacteroidota; class Bacteroidia; order UKL13-3; family UKL13-3; genus JAAFJM01. The sequence goes on from JBIIBC010000041.1 coordinate 7,100, forward strand.
GAGAATTAATAAAACCTGCACCAGTAAAGTTAAATGTTACAGGAACAAAAGCTTCGTTCATTTCTTCTGCTATCATTTCTTTAGTAGATTGATTGGTAGTGTATGCACCACAAGTTAAAGCGCCTTTTTCCGTAACTAATGCTTTACACAATTCCAATGAATCTTCAACAGAATCGGTTTTTACGATAAATAATACCGGGCCAAAGCATTCACGGTTGTAAATATCTTTTTGGCTTTTATTTACTTCTATTACTACAGGAGTGGCGATACGAGCATCTGCAAACTCCTCGTTTTTAATGGCTTTGGTATCTAAAACTAAATTACCACCTAAGTTTTTTGCTTCGTTTGTTCTTTTGAATGTTGCTTCAGCTTGTATAGCTCCTAATGTTCCTGGTCCAGCCTTTGGGTTATCAACCAAACTTGTAATGGCGGCTGCAATTCCTTTTACTACATCATCATAACTTATTAAACCGTTTGCGGTTTCAACACCATTTTTACTTACAAAAATATTTTGTGGAGCAGTACACATTTGGCCGCTATATAAACTTGCCGAAAATGCAATATTTGCTAATACTGGTTGCAAATCGTTAACAGAATCTAAAATCATACTATTAACACCTGCTTTTTCAGTAAAAGTTAATTTTGGCAAACTTTCTACATAGTTACCAAACTCTGAACTACCAGTAAAATCTACCATTTTAATTGTATTGTTTTCTGCTAATGGTTTTGTAATTGGGTTTGCTGAACTATCAGCAGCTAATTGAACAATATTGGTATCAAAACCATTTTCGGCCAATACATTTTGAATTTCTTCAATAACAATTGCTATAGGTAAAATAGCTTTTGGATGTGGTTTAACAATACAAGCATTTCCAGTAATTAAAGTAGCGTATAAACCAGGCACCGAATTCCAAATAGGGAAGGTAGAACAGCCAATTACTAAGCCAACACCTTTTGCCACAGGTTTAAAATCTTTGTTTACTATTAAATCAAACTTACCAAAGTTTTTTATCCATTCTACTTTCTCAGGATAACGAGTTAATTCTTGATAACCTGCGGCTATAGCTTCTAAAGCTCTATCATTTGCATGTGGTCCACTTGCTTGAAAACTCATCATGTAAGCTTGTCCTGTTGTATGCATAGTAGCATAAGCTATATCAAAAAAACGTGTGCTTATCCTTTCTAATGTTTCAATTAAAATACCTGCACGAGTTTTTGCATTGGTTTTGCTCCAGCTTTTTTGTGCCACATTGGCATTATTAATTAATGAATTAACCTCAAAAATGGGATATTTTACACCAACACCTACTTGTAAAAATGGTGAAATTTCTTCGCCATGCCAGGCAGTTTCGCCAATTTGTTTTAAACTTTTAAAATCATTATTCATCGTGGCGCTGATCCAAGCTTTTGCTTTTGCATCTGCATCTTCAGCATAAGCCTTAGGATTTTCGGGAAATGGAGTATAATAAGTACGCTCAGCTAAAGCAATAATAGCAGTGCTTAAAGTATTTTGATGTTTTTCAAAAAGATTCATGGTTTGGTTTATCATAATATGGCAAAAATAGGTTTGAAAGTGAAATTCACAAGTAAAGAATTTACACTCATAAAAATTATCATAAAAAATGAAAAAATAAGCACTTGTTTATATTATTCAAAATACTATACTTGCACTTAGAAAAAAAGTTGATAGTATTCTATACACCACCAAATCATCATTTTTCTTCAAATTGTTGCATTATTGCAATATCAAAAACAAAATCAAAACAAAATTTTTTGTAAACAACTTTACACTACTACATGTACGAAACATCTAATTTGAATCTAATGCTAGTTTCTGAACTAAGAACATTAGCAGAAACACTAAACATTAAAAACATTGAATCTTTAAGTAAAGAACAGTTAGTGGCTACTATTTCAGAAAAATCGAACCAAGAAAAAACCACTGATACCGCTGCACCAAAAGTAAGAAAACCAAGGGTGAAAAAAGAAAAAGTAGAAACCAAAGCTACTGAAATCAATGAAGAACAAATAACGATTGAGTTGCCTTTAGTTGTTACAAAAGAAAAAGTAGAAACTCCCGAAGTGGAAGTTCCAGTTGCAAATATTACCCCAACTAAAATTAGACAAGAACGTCCGGTAAGAAATAATAATGAAAACAGAGAACGTCATAACAGACCAAGAATAAATAATAATTCACCAGCTGCGACCGAAAATACTGAAAGCAATTTTAACAATAACAATGCTGCAAGCGAGAATACTGTTACTGAAACTAATACTCATACAGAAACAAATTTAGGTGAAACAGTAAATACTGAAAACACAACTGAAAATATTGGTACGGAAAAACCATTGACCAATCCTGAAAACAAGGATTTACCAAGAGATAATCGCCCGCCAAACCGTTGGGATAAAAATAACCGCAACGACAGACAAAATTTTAGAGAGAAAGAAAAACAAGAATATGTAGAACTTGATGGTATAGTTACCTGCGAAGGTGTATTAGAAACCATGATGGATGGCTACGGATTTTTACGCTCGAGCGATTATAACTATATGTCGAGCCCCGATGATGTATATGTTTCTCCATCTCAGATAAAATTATTTGGTTTAAAAACTGGTGACACAGTGAAAGGAACTATTCGTCCTCCAAAAGAAGGTGAAAAATATTTTGCTTTAATAAAAGTAGAATCAATAAATGGCCGCGTTCCTGCTGAGGTAAGAGATAGAATTGCATTTGAACATTTAACCCCTCTTTTCCCTGACGAACGTCTTCGCTTGGCCGATAATGCAAGTACTTATTCAACTAGAATTATTGATATTTTAGCTCCTATAGGTAAAGGTCAGCGTGGTTTAATTGTAGCACAACCAAAAACAGGTAAAACTATTTTATTAAAGGATATTGCTAATGCAATAGCAAAAAATCATCCTGAGGTTTATTTATTAGTTTTACTAATTGATGAACGCCCAGAAGAAGTAACCGATATGCAACGCAGTGTAAGAGCTGAAGTAGTTGCAAGTACTTTTGATGAGCCTGCTGAAAAGCATGTTAAATTAGCCAATATGGTTTTAGAAAAAGCAAAACGTATGGTTGAGTGTGGACACGATGTGGTAATTTTATTAGATTCAATTACACGTATGGCACGTGCATTTAATACAGTTGCTCCATCATCGGGTAAAGTACTTTCGGGAGGTGTGGAAGCTAATGCATTACACAAGCCTAAACGCTTTTTTGGAGCAGCCCGTAAAATTGAAAATGGTGGTTCATTAACCATTATTGCTACTGCTTTAATTGATACAGGTTCAAAAATGGATGAGGTAATTTTTGAAGAGTTTAAAGGTACTGGTAATATGGAATTACAATTAGATAGAAAACTAGCTAATAAACGTATTTACCCTGCTATTGATATTGTTTCATCAAGTACACGTAGAGATGATTTATTATTGGATAAATCAACCATTCAGCGCCTTTGGGTGCTTCGCAACCATATTGCTGATATGAATGCCGAAGAAGCAATGAACGTGGTGTTAAACCACATGAAAGCTACCAAAACCAACGAAGAGTTTTTAGCAACTATGAATGGATAAACACAAAAACTTATACAAATAGCTTAAAAAGAGGTGTAGCTCACCTCTTTTTTTATTTTATTGCCATTATGTTGTAAAAAAACAGAATAAATAAATATATTGCAATTGAAATAAAAGCTAACAATTAAATGGTAAGTAATAAGAGTTACAAATATGGAATAACCTATTTTACAGCTATTATATCTGGCGTGATATTAGTTTTTTCAAATCAAATTTTTATTCAATATGCATTAAATAAATTCCAAACCAATAATCAATTAATTAACATAATCAAAAATCAAAAATTAACGAGCCAAAAAATTGCTTTATTAATTTATAAATACAAAGAAAATACATTTAATCCTGATGAACTTCATTTAGAATTAAATAATTGGTTTAATAATCACAGTTATTTGAAGTATGGCAATGAATTACGCAATATTCCAACAATTGACAATAAGGAAATATTGCTCAAACTATATTATTTAGACAAGAATATAATTTTTCTAAAAAATGAGCTAAAAACAAATAATATATTCGATTCTTTAAGTTTAATGGCAATATTCGAAAACCAAGATTATTACCTCAAAAAGATGGATGTAATTGAGTATGAATTGGAATTAAACAATGATAAATTTTTATTGAAAACCATTGTTATTGAATTTATTTTCGCTCTTTTATCTATAATAATAATTATTCTTGAATTTAGATATTTTTTTAAACCTTTAAATAATCAAGTTAAAGATCAAACACAAACCATAAAAGAAGGAAATATTTCTTTAATGGAATGTAAAAATAAACTTAAATCAATTCTAGATTGTACAAACGATATCTATATTCTTTTTGATTTGGATTATAATATCCAACTATTCAACACCAAAGCAGAACAAGAAATAAAACTGTTATTCAATAAACCAATAAAACTGAATAGCAACTTTTTGAGTACCATTTTTCCTGAATATGCCATTTCTTTTAAAGAAGATATTTCAAAGGCACTCACCAATGGTAATTATAAAATAGACCGACAAATAAAAACCTCAGAAGAACAAATATTTTGGTATGAATTGCGCTACTATTGTTTTTATGATACTGAAAATGAATTAAAAGGTATTTCTTTCAATGCTAAAAGTATTGATGACCACAAAAAAGCAGAAGAAAAGGTTACTAAACAAATCAAAACACTAGGGGAAATTGCATGGTTTCAATCGCATGAGTTAAGAAAACCCTTGGCCAATATTTTAGGCATTTTACCACTCATCGAACCAGATTCATCTCATCCTGAAAACGAAAAATTAATTAATTACTTATTTCAAGAGACTAAAAATTTAGATAATTTAATTAAAACTATAAGTAATAAAACCGAAGCTTAATCAAACAAAAATGCCACTCAAAAATTTGAGTGGCATTTTTGTTTGGTTATATTTTTTAAATTATAATCCTAAAATCATTTTATTTGGATCATTCCCTTCAGTTAATAACATCACCGGATTTTCTAAGCATTGTTTTACTTTTACTAAAAATCCTACAGACTCGCGTCCATCAATAATTCTATGGTCGTAGCTTAATGCCAAATACATCATTGGGCGCGCTACAATTTGACCATCTTTAACAACAGGACGTTCAATAATATTATGCATTCCTAAAATGGCAGATTGAGGCGCATTGATAATTGGTGTACTCATCATACTGCCAAAAACACCACCATTGGTAATGGTAAATGTTCCACCTGTCATTTCATCTAAACTCAATTTATTTTCGCGGGCTTTACCAGCTAAACGCAATACTTCAGCTTCAATTTCAGCTAAACTCATGCTTTCTGCATTTCTAATTACTGGTACTACTAAACCTTTAGGAGCTGATACCGCTATTGAAACATCACAGAAATCATGGTAAATAATTTCTTCACCATTAATGTATGCATTAACAGCAGGATATTGTTTTAAAGCAACTGTAACCGCTTTGGTAAAAAAACTCATAAAACCAAGATTTACGCCATGTTTTTCTTTAAATTGAGTTTTAAATTGGTTACGTAAATCCATAATTGGCTTCATATCTACTTCGTTAAAAGTAGTTAGCATAGCCGTTTCGTTTTTAACAGCTACCAAACGTTTTGAAACAGTCTTACGCAATGAAGTCATTTTTTCTGTTCTTTCATTACGTGATTTAGCTTCGTTGGTAGTGGTTTTTAACTCTGCTGTTAAGGCATCGCCTTTGGTAATTCTACCGTCTTTTCCAGTTCCTTTTACATCTTTAACATCAATTCCTTTTTCAGCTAAAATCTTAGCAGCCGCAGGGCTTGGAAAAGGTTTATCGTTGGCTACTGGCTGCTGGCTGTTAGCCTCTGGCTTTGTTTCAGTTTTTGGAGTTTGAACCTCAGCTTTTGGAGCTTCGGTTTTAGCACCAGCAGGTTTTGCAGCACTTTCATCAATTAAACAAATAACATCACCTACTTTTATAGTATCACCTTCATTGCCTTTTGTAGTTAAAATACCTGCTTGTTCAGCATTTAATTCAAAGGTAGCTTTATCACTTTCCAACTCGCAAAGTAATTCGTCCATTTCTACATAGTCACCCGTTTTTTTGTTCCAACGTGCAATAGTAACTTCACTAATTGATTCGCCAACAGTAGGTACTTTAATTTCTAACATGGTAATATATTTTGATTGTATTGATTAAATTTTGCGCAAAATAATAAATAGAATGCGTATTAAATAAATTCCTTAACTAATTTAAGTTAGTAGTTTGGTATAGTTAGTTTTGTAAATAAAAAAAACGACTTTTTACCTAAGCAAAAAGCCGTTTTATTGCAAAACTATAAGCCGGGTTCTGTTTTAATTGAATTTGCATTCCATTAATTCTATCATTTATCTTGCTATACCATCACTGGCATAATCTATTGCAGTCTACCCATTGTATGTAAAAGCGAGCCACTTTTTAAGCCTAAGCTCGATACAACCTATTTGACCTTGCAACGCATAAGGTTTACCTTGCAATATTTGTTACCAAATACCCGGTGGTCTCTTACACCGCCTTTTCACCTTTTCCAATATTTGCATACTGGTAGTTTAATTTTCTTTAGCACTATCTGTCAGTTAATAATTAAATTAACCGCCTACCCGTTAGGTAGTATGCCGCTCTGTGTTGCCCAGACTTTCCTCATTACAACGAGTGTAACGCGATAGAACATTTTGCTTGGCAAATGTAATTTTATTTTTTTAAAACCAACTTACTTTAATTTTATTACCCATTGCATTTTTTAGTTCCAACATTTTATTTATTTTGCATTGAAAATTAAACCATTATGAGGAAATTATTTACACCTATATTTTTGATTATTAGCCAACTATCGTTTGGTCAAATTTCGATAATAAATAGCGATATGCCACGTCAAAACGATACCATGCGATTTAGTTTGGCTACTTCAGGAATTACAGCGTTGCAAGCCGCAAAAACAGGAGCCGACACAACTTGGGATTTTAGTAATTTGGTTGCTAACTCGCAAGATGTAGAGAAATTTTATGCACCTTCGGCTACTCCATATGTAATTCAATTTGGATTATTAAATTCAGCTACTTATGGTTTAAAAGATAATGCATTAAACAACATAGCAAGTTTGGGTGGTGCAGCAGGTTTCACTATTGAAAATATTTATGGCTTTTATAAAAATACTGCTTCTGCAAATGTGTTAATAGGCCGCGGTGCTACTGTTTCAAATATTCCTTTGGGTTTAAATTTAAATCCACGCGATACTGTTTTTAAATTTCCTTTAAACTATGGCGATATTGATACCACTTACTATGCAGGTTCCACAAGCATTGCAGGCTTGGGAGGTATTGCTCAACAAGGCAGACGAGTTAATATAGTGGATGGTTGGGGTCTAATTAAAACTCCTTATGGTCAGTTTGATTGTATCAGAATAAAAACTTTCATTAATGGAGTTGACTCCATTCAATTAAGTACTTTTAAAATTCCAATTCCAAATAACAAAACCATTTACACTTGGTATGCCAAAGGTCAACATTACCCTATTATGGAAATTACTCAAACTATTGGTGTTGGGGCAGGTTTAATCATTAAATACAAAGATATTTACCGCACTGAAGTATTTATTAACGCATCAAAATTCATAGCAAGTAAAACCAATGCTTCGCAATTTGACACCATTAACTTAACGAGTCAAAGCGCTGGTACTCCAAAATCATACGAATGGAATATCACTCCAAGTACTTTTAGATTTGTGGGTGGTACCAATAATACAACTAGAAATCCAAGAGTTATGTTTGATCAATCAGGAAGCTATTCAATTAAACTAAAAGTTATTTATGAAGGAGGACAAGACGATACCCTAAGAACAAATTACATAAATGTAGTAACAACAGGTTTAAATAATTTTGAAAACAATAAACCCGAAATTAGCATTTATCCTAACCCAACAACCGATGTTTTAAATATTGAATCAAATATGAGTTTGGCTAAATCAAAAATATTAGTAACTGATTTATTAGGAAAAGAAATCGAAAATATGAATTACAATCTTTCAACTTTAAATTTGTTACAAATAAATACTAGCAATTTTAGTAAAGGCATTTATTTGGTAAATATTGTGAATGAAAACAATATTTCATCAACTCATAAAATTGTAATTAACTAAAAAAATAAAATCATACATTATTATACCATTACCTAATAATAAAACGTTTTTCAAGTATATTGAAATAGACAATTAACAAAAAGCAGTTGTTTTATCATAATATATGAGTTATTCAAAAAGTTAAAATCGTTTTACATTCGTAAATTATAATATGAAGACTATGAAATCAAAAAAAATAATAACCAATAGCATTTTAACATTCGCTTTTTTGGCGTTACTTTTTTTATTAATTTCATATCCACCAGCCAAAGCAGTGTGTAATACGATTACCAAACGGTTAGGTATTACATCTCCAAGTTACCCAGGTTTTGGAATAAATTTACCTGGTGATTACGAAATTCATGGTATAGACGTTAGCCGCCACCAGCGCGATATTGACTGGGAAGCAGTATCAAATATGTTTGATGAGCAAATTGGTGTTTCGTTTGCATTTATAAAAGCAACCGAAGGCCGCACTGTTGATGATGATTATTTTGAATACAACTGGAAACAATGCAAAAAACATAGTATTTTACGTGGAGCTTACCACTTTTTTAGACCACATTTAACTGCTGATGAACAAGCTAATTTCTTTTTTAGTAAAGTTAACTTAGATAGAGAAGATTTGCCACCTGTATTAGATATTGAAATAAAAGGAAGTGCAACTCCTCAAGTTTTAAAATCGAAAGTGAAACGTTGGTTAGTATTAACCGAAAAACATTACGGAATAACCCCAATTATTTATACCAATTATAGTTTTTATAAAAATTATTTTTCGGGTAAAGAATTTGAAAAATATCCCTTTTGGATTGCACATTATGCTACTGCAGATTTAAATCAAAAAACATCAACATGGCATTTTTGGCAACATAACGAAAAAGGCCATGTTAATGGAATTAGAGGCGGTGTTGACTTTAACGTATTTAAAGGAAACTACGATGATTTATTAGGGCTTTGTAAAAAGTAAATCATAAACTTAAATTCTTTAACAAATTTGTATTTTACACATTACCAATACAAATTACAGTTCAAAAACTTGACCCTGCTCAGGCATTTCAGCTTTAATTCCTGCCAAAGCTAATCTATCACGCATTGCGGTCATTTGGGTTTCATCACCATGTACTAAAAACACATTTTTACAACCATTTTGATGAGTTTGATTGATATAATCAAACACCTCATCACAATCAGGATGTGAGCTAAAAATATCGGTACTAGCTATTTTGGCAAACACACGTTTTACTTTGTTTTTGATGCTAATGGTTGATTGCCCATTTAATAATCGGTGTCCAAAAGTTCCTTCAGCACAAAAGCCCGAAATTAATATAGTTGAGAATGGATTTTCGATATTATTGGTAATATGCTCTTGAATACGCCCGCCTTCTACCATTCCGGCAGCCGATATAATAACACAAGGATCGGTGTAATACATCAAAGCTTCATGATGCTTAAATTCGGTTAAGTATTCTATATCTTCATGTTCAAGCAATGAGCCATACTGTTTTTGGAAAGCAAATGCTTCGGGATTTAACAATTCCTTGTGTTTTTCGTAAACATCGGTACTTCTTATGGCTAAAGGACTATCAACAAATATTTTTACATTTGGAATTAGTCCTTGTCGTTTTAATTGATTGATAGTAAAAACAATAGATTGCGTTCTACCAACACTAAATGCAGGAATTACCAATCTGCCTCGTATATCAATACAAGTGGTGGTAATATAATGGAGCATTTCCTCTTCCGCAGGGCGTGTAATTTTATGTTTTCGTCCGCCATAAGTACTTTCCGAAACTAAAGTATCTATGCCTGTAAGTAAGGTGGTGTCGTTAATTAATTTTGAATTACTTCTACCTAAATCACCAGTAAAACCAATAGTTTTGGTAATACCATTTTCTACCACTTCCATTTTTACCGAAGCAGCGCCAAGCAAATGACCAGCCTCAATTAGGGTAACTTTTACTTCTTTATTTATGGTAAAGGGTTCATTAAATTTTGCGATAGTAAATCTATCAACACAATCTTTAACATGGCTTGCCATGTATAAAGGTTTTGGTACATTGTTACGTTTGGTTTTCTTTGCATTTCCCAGTGCTTTACGGTATTCCATTAATTGAATATTGGCACTATCGTACAGCAAATATTCTGTTAATTCGGAAGTTGCGCCAGTACAAATAATATTTCCCTTAAAGCCTTGATAAACTAAACTTGGTAAATTACCCGAATGGTCAATATGCGCATGGGTAAGTATAACAGTGTCAATATCAGCTGGATTAAAAGGAAAAATATCTTCTTTAAAAGTTGGGTTACGTTTTAATTCGTAATCCATACCGCAGTCTATTAAAATATTGTATCCGCTTTGAAGCGTAACTAGGTGCATACTTCCCGTAACTTGTCGGGCGGCACCTATAAAGGTAATTTTCATTAATATTTAGTTCTTAGTTCTAAGCACTTAGTACGGGTCGTTGAGCATGTCGAAACGTTAGTTCTATGTACTTAATTGTTTTTGTTGCAATAAAATAATAAAATTGGACTTTTAATTACTCAATTTATAACAACTAACAAACAAATGGCAATTGGGTTTTAGATATATTCTGCTAAATCTTTGTTTTTCTTTCCTGAGAATGTAGCTAAAAACACTAATTTCGAACTCCTAATTTTAACAAAATGGAATACCAGATACCAGAAAGCGAATTGATTTTAAACAACGATAACTCCATTTATCATTTACATTTATTGCCCGAAGATATAGCCGAAACCATCATTTATGTGGGTGACCAAGAGCGTGTGCCAGAAGTCAGTAAGTATTTTGATAGCATTGAACTTAAAAAAGCGAAACGCGAGTTTGTAACACACACTGGTTATATTGGCAAAAAGCGTATTTCTGTTATCAGTACTGGTATTGGAACCGATAATATTGATATAGTAATGAACGAGTTGGATGCTTTGGTAAATGTGGATTTGGCTACACGAACCATCAAAAAAAATCATACCGCTTTAAACATCATTCGCATTGGTACATCGGGTGCTTTGCAATCAAATATTCCCATTAATTCTGTTTTGGTAAGTGAACAAGCCATTGGTTTGGATAGTTTGATGCTTTTTTATGAACGCGAAAAGGATGAAATATTAGAGCAATCCATTAAGCAACAACTAGGTTTTGATTTTATTAATCCTTATTTGGTAAATGGAAGTAATGCGTTAATTAATTTATTGCCCAACAATTATATAAAAGGAATTACTGCTACTTGCTGCGGATTTTATGCTCCTCAAGGCAGATTTTTAAAGGCAAAAGGAGTAAACAACACTTTAATTCAAAAGTTGAATCAGTTAAATGTAAATGGTAAAAGTGTTACTAATTTTGAAATGGAAACAGCTGGCATTTATGGAATGGCCAATGTTTTAGGACATCATGCAGTTTCGGTAAATTGTATTTTAGCTAATAGAATTGATAATTTGTTTAGCAAAAATCCTGCTAAAATAGTTGATAGAACCATTAGAGAAGTTTTAGCTTCGCTTTAATGAATTATGAATGTTGAATTTTGGATGTTGAATTATGAATTGTAAATTTTTATTAATTATTTTTTTGCTACTCTTTAAAAATAAAACACATGCGCAGCGAATAGTTTGGTGTAATGTAGCAATAGTTCCTAAAGACTCTTCTATGATAACTAAACAGCCTAAATTATTTACTTGGGATACGTTATCATTTACCCGATATGAACCTAAATCAAATAGCATTATCACTTACAAATACTGTAATCAAACCAAACACGATACTTGTAAACAATATGGAAACAAGAAAAATTTATTTTTAACTCCAAAACCAAACAACGATTTTGAATGTGTGTTAATAAACATAAGAGATGATAATACTGAAATTATTAACTCATTATTGATTTATGGAGAATTGAAAAGATATATTGGAATAAATTCGAATAAAAAAATACGAAATTCGAAAAAGGTTTCCCGCTGAAAACGAATATGAATTTGTGTCATTCAGAAGGAAACTCCTTTACAAGGCAACCAACTTTGATGTATAAAAGTTGGTTAATAAACAAAGGAGATGCTCTGGATGACGAGATTTTTATTTTATTAATAATAAATAGGCTTACAATAAAACGTCATTGCGAACGAAGTGAAGCAATCCCAAGTTGAATGAGATTACTTCGTTTCCGATAGCTATCAAAATCGCAATGACGTATAAAAACAAAAAAATGAAATACATAAACATAATAATCATCTTATTCTTATTTTCTTGTTCATCAAGCAATCAAGATGAGGTAAAAGCAATACTTGATACCAAACTGAAAAACTGCAACAAAGTTATCATTGAGGCTTATCAAAATAGAGATACTTTTACTACTTTTACACAAGATAAAAGTACCATTATTACATTTAAAGAATTAATGAATGGCCGACAAGATAAGAAGTTAGGCTGCACACCAAAAGGCAGTTTAAAGTTTATGTTGAATGATTCTGTATTGTTTTATGCCACCACTTCAAGTAATTGTACGCAATACGTATTAAATGGTAAAACGTATCAAACTCGCATGACACTCAGAGCTGGCTTGTTAATTGAAGAAGTTACAGAGCGATTAATTAAAGAAAGAAAAAAATGAAAATTTACGGAATTAAAAATTGTGATACCATGAAAAAAGCGTTTACATGGTTAAACAATAAAGGCATTGAATACACATTTTTTGATTATAAAAAGGAAATATTAGCTGAGGAGCAATTTAAGTTTTGGCTCACAAAATTGCCTTTGGAACAAATTGTAAATAAGCAAGGAACTACTTTTAAAAAACTAACTGATGAACAAAAAGCAGCAGTTTTAAGTCCTGAAACCGCTTTTAGTGTAATCAATGAAAATACTTCGGTAATCAAACGCCCATTGATAGAAATAAACAATCAGGTTTATGTTGGATTTAATGAGGCAACTTGGGCTGAAATATTTAAGTAATAATTGCTAATATTGCTTGTAAAATGAATCATTATACCATTGAAAATATTGCCTCAATTATTGAAGGAACATTTGTTATAAAAAGCAATGGAAACGATAAAATTGCGCATTTACTTTTTGATACAAGAAAAATAATATTTGCCGAAACAAGCTTGTTTTTTGCGCTTAAAAGCAATAAAAATAACGGACATAAATATTTGAATGATGCTTATGAAGCTGGTATTAGAAACTTCATAGTAAGTGAAACAATTGATGTTGCATTTTTTAAAAATGCCAATATCATTTTAGTTGAAAATACGCAATTAGCTTTACAAAAATTAAGCACGCATCATTGCAATTTATTTCATATTCCAATAATTGGTATTACAGGTAGCAATGGAAAAACCATTGTAAAAGAGTGGTTGTTTCAATTGTTTGCCAACCAATTAAATGTTTGTAAAAACCCTAAAAGTTATAATTCGCAAGTTGGAGTTCCTTTAAGCGTTTGGCAACTGAATAATCAACATCAATTAGGGATTTTTGAAGCAGGAATTTCGGAACCAAACGAAATGCAAACCCTTGCACAAATCATCCATCCAACCATTGGTTTATTTAATTATTTGGGTCATGCGCACAGTGAAGGTTTTGCCAACGATGATGAAAAGTTAAACGAAAAATTACAATTATTTACTCATGTAAAAGAATTGGTTTATTGTGTTGATCAAGAAGCAGTAAAAACTGCTATTGAACATTTTGCCTCGCAACAACAGTTAAAATTATTTTCTTGGAGTAAAGCGGGTAATCAAGCTCATTTTCAGTTTGAGGTAAAAGAGCAAATTCATGTAACCGAAATTAGCTGTAAGCAACATAAAATAATTATTCCGTTTACCGATGAAGCCAGTATTTGGAATGCTTGTAGCTGTTTGGCTTTGGTTTTAATGGGGCATGATTTACAGCTGTTTGCTTTTAATTTAGATACCGTTTTATCTGAATTTAAAAACCTCCAAGCAGTTGAAATGCGCTTGCAATTAAAGGAAGCAAACAATAACTGCATTGTAATAAATGATAGTTATAGCAACGATATTGATAGTTTAAAAATTGCTTTGAATTTTTTATTGCATCAAGGAAATGGATTGAACAAAACCCTTATTTTATCTGATATTTTTCAAAGTGGTTTAACTGATTTAGCATTGTGCGAACAGGTAAACGAATTGATAAAAGTAAACCAAATTAGTAAGTTTATCAGTATTGGAAATATGTTTGAAAAGCATAAAGACTTATTTCAAGTAAACACTCAATTTTACAATAATACCCAAGATTTTATTGATGCTTTCAGCAGTTTAACCTTTGAAAATGAAATTATTCTTTTAAAAGGTGCAAGGCAATTTGAGTTTGAAAAAATAAATGCTTTGCTCGAAAAACGTGTGCATGAAACTGTATTTGAAATCAACTTAAATGCACTGACCAATAACTTTAACGTGTACCGTAAATTGGTGGAACCCAAAACCAAAATTATGGCCATGGTAAAAGCTTTTAGTTACGGAACGGGTAGTTATGAAATTGCCAAAACATTGGCATTTAATCAGGTGGATTATTTTGCAGTGGCATACGCAGATGAAGGCGTAGTGCTGCGCAAAGCAGGAATTAAAACACCAATTATGGTAATGAATCCTGAAAAATCGAGTTTTGATTTGATTGTAAAATACAACTTAGAACCAGCCATTTATAATTTAAGTATTTTAAACGATTTAATAAAGGCCATTAACGGACAAGAAATTGGTATTCATATTGAGTTAGATTCAGGCATGAAACGATTGGGTTTTGATGAACCGCAATTGCAAGATTTATTAAACACTTTAGCTCAAAATAATCATATTCAAATAAAAAGTATTCTATCGCATTTGGCAGCAAGCGAAGCGCATGAACACGATGCTTTTACACAAAACCAAATAGCTAAGTTTGATGAATTTTCGCAAAAAATAACAAATGCGTTTCCTTATAAAATTCTCAGACATATTTTAAATAGCAGCGGAATTGTTAGGTTTAAAAATGCACAGTTCGATATGGTTCGTTTGGGAATTGGTTTATATGGAATTGACCCAGCTTTAGAAGTTCAAAAACAACTGCAAGCCATTGGAAGTTTAAAAACTGTTATCTCGCAAATTAGAAATATAAGTGTAGATGAAAGTATTGGTTATGGCCGAAGAGGCACGGTAAATAAACCTTCTCGCATTGCTATTGTTGCCATCGGTTATGCTGATGGATTGGATAGAAAATTAAGTTATGGCAATGGTTACATGTTGGTAAATGGCAAAAAAGCGCCTATTATTGGTAGCATTTGTATGGATATGACCATGATAGATGTAACTGAAATTAATTGCCAAGAAGGCGATGAAGTAATAGTGTTTGGTGGCGAGTTAGGCCTTGAAATTTTAGCTGAAAAATTGGGAACCATTCCTTACGAAATATTGACTTCTATTTCACAACGTGTAAAGAGAGTGTATTACGCTGAATAATTTAAAACCATGAATTTGCCAGAAATTACTCCTCAAAATATAGCGCAGCTACTTAATAAAGAAACCATTATTAACGAAACCATAGCGCAAATTCAAAAAGATTTTGGGATGTATAATATCAATATTCAGTTTGATGGAAATACGGAAACTGCTTACGAGCAATTAATGGATGGTTTAACCGTAGAGGTAAAACAATTATTAGCCAACGATAAAAGTAAATTACAATCCATTTTATATAGAATTGACCTTTCAGAAAAGGCTATCAAAAAAGCATTTCAACTTACTCTGGTAAATAATAATCAATCTCCAATTAGTAATAGTAACATGAGCAATTTTGATATTCAACAACAAGTAATTGCGCATGAAATTATAGTACGTGAATTGAAAAAGGTGTTAACTAGAAACTATTTTAAAAATTTAGGGTAGGTTATAAATCATAACCAATATTTTCATTAAAAGAATAACAAACCTATTAAAATCGCCCGAAAAAATGATGGAACGAATAGTTTAACCAACATCATTCTCCATTTAAAATAATTATAACATTAATTTGGAGTAAGTTTATATTTTCGTTCCTTTAAAAATTTGTAAAAAATTTATATGAAAATTAAACATTACTTATTATTAACATCGGCAGTTTGTGCCTTATCTACCTCGGCTCAAGATGGTAAAAAGGATAAGAAAAGTGCTAAAAAACCTGCCATTGATAAGGCGACAATGGATTTAAACATTCAGCCAAATCAAAATTTTTACCAATATGCAAATGGAACTTGGCTTAAAAATAATCCTGTTCCTAGTACCGAAAGTCGTTGGGGTAATTTTAACATTGTAGCCGAGCGTAACAACGATATTTTACGTGGTATTTTAGAAAATTTAGCTAAAACTACCCACGCTCCGGGTTCAATTGAAGATAAAATAGCTACCTTCTATAATCTTTATGTTGATACCAATAAACGTAAAATGGATAGATTAATGGTTACTGAGCCTTTTTTAACCAAAATACAAGCGGTATCAAATACTACCCAAATGTTTGTTCTTGCAGCTGAAATGCATAAAGTAGGAATTTCAACTTTGTTTAGATTTGGTGTTTCGCAAGATGCTAAAAATAGCCAAGTTTACATTCCTTATTTATCTCAAGGCGGACTTGGTTTGCCCGATAAAGATTTTTACTTTAAAACGGATGAAAAGTCTGTAAGAATCAGAAATGAGTACATGAACTATATTACTAAAGTTTTAAAAGTTTATGGTAAGGATACAATTGCACAATTGCGAGATGCACAATTGATTTTAAAAATAGAAACCGATTTAGCATCAGGTAGTTTAAATAGATTAGAAAGACGCGACCCTGATAAGCAATACAACAAATATGTATTAAGCGAACTTTACACTGAAATTAGTGCTGTTCCTTTAAAAAATTATATTTCAAAAACAGGCATTGCTTCGTTCGATAAACTAATTGTAGGCCAACCTAGATTTTTTAAAAACTTAAATGATTTGCTAACCAAATACAGCATTGAAGATTGGAAAACTTATATGAGTTGGAGTTTTATGAATAACACCATTTCATTACTTACACCTGAGTTAGAACAAATTCAATTTAGTTTTTATGCCACCGTATTAAGCGGAACCAAGGAGCAAAAACCTTTATGGAAAAAAGCCATTTCGGCTTGTAATGGTGGTGTTGGTGAAATGCTTGGACAATTATTCGTTAAACAAACATTTAGCCCAAATGCCAAAACACAAGTAAACACCATGGTTTCTAATATTTCGGATGCTTTTGGAGTGCGATTAAAAGGTTTGGCTTGGATGAGTGCGGAAACCAAAGAAAAAGCCAACACCAAATTATTGAGCATTTCGCGCAAGTTTGGTTATCCTGATAAATGGACTGATTACAGAGCTTTAAAAATTACCAATTCAAGTTATTTTGAAAATGTACTAGCCGCCAATGAATTTGATTACAATGAAATGATTAACCGTTTGGGCAAACCAATTGATAAAACAGTGTGGGGCATGTTACCACAAACAGTAAATGCATACTATAACCCAATTAATAACGAAATTGTATTTCCAGCTGCTATTTTACAATCGCCATTTTTTGATGAAAATGCCGATGCAGCTTTAAACTATGGTGCTATTGGTGCAGTAATTGGCCATGAAATTACCCATGGTTTCGATGACCAAGGAAGCAAATACGATGCAAACGGAAACTTAAACAGTTGGTGGACAGAAAACGACAGAAAACAATTTGAAGCCAGAACCAACGTGTTGGTTGAACAGTTTAATAAATTTAAAGTAGGCGATAGTTTATTTGTAAACGGTAAACTTACCTTAGGAGAAAACATTGCTGATTTAGGTGGTTTAAGCATTGCTTATGATGCATTTAAATTGTACTTAAAACAGCATCCGGAAGAAAACATTGTAAAAGATGGTTTTACACCTGAACAACGTTTCTTTATTGGTTTTGCGCAATTATGGAAAAACAATGCAAGGCCAGAAGCTATTCGCCAGTTAATACTAACCGATACCCACTCACCAGGAGAATTCAGGGTAAAAGGCCCTTTAAGCAATATGCCTACTTTTTACGAAGCATTTAAAGTAAAAGATGGTGACGAAATGTTTATTAACGATGCAGGAAGAGCTGATATTTGGTAATTAAATTATTGAACATAAAAAAAGAGGTTATCCCCAAAAGGACAACCTCTTTTTTTACCAAATGGAGCTTAGGCAAAAGTCATATAGCGTATATCAAATGTCACTCTTCCTGCGGTTGAATTCTATGACAAAAGCAAATAATTTTCATATGGTTTATTATTTTCAATAACAGCGCACATT
>JBIIBC010000042.1:0-25145 GCA_044239605.1 Bacteroidia bacterium
GATTTGCTTTCAATTATTGTTCTTTTGAATATTGTAAATACTTGATTGATGAAAATAGTGGCGAGGTTTACAGTTGTGATTTGCTTTCAATTATTGTTCTTTTGAATATTGTAAATACTCTATATAAGATGATCCAAGACCTTTAGACGTTGTGATTTGCTTTCAATTATTGTTCTTTTGAATATTGTAAATACTCAACTATTCCATAACCACCTAACCTCATAGGTTGTGATTTGCTTTCAATTATTGTTCTTTTGAATATTGTAAATACTTTTATTAAAGAAAAGAAAACAAGAAAAACAGTTGTGATTTGCTTTCAATTATTGTTCTTTTGAATATTGTAAATACTTGTTAATTGTTTAGTTGTTAAGCACAAAAAGTTGTGATTTGCTTTCAATTATTGTTCTTTTGAATATTGTAAATACTGCACTTAGGCTTAAAGCCTTTACAGTATTGCGTTTAGAAGGATTTAACACAACAAAAAAAATGTTCGAAAAAAGTATTTACTAAAGCTCCTTCGGGAGCTTTTTTTGTTTTTGGTAAAAACTAAATTGATAAACTTTTCTATAATTTATTAATTCAAAAATAGTATAGTAACGTTTTTTTTAAGTTTAATTATTGGCATAGTTTATGTAAATTGCTTTAAACTAAATAATTACATGCTATGATAAAACGTACTATTTATGTTGGTAATCCATTACATTTAAAAGTAAATAATGAACAATTGGTATTAAATGTACCTCATGCACAAGGGATGGATAAACTTGTAGGTAATACTGTACCCTTGGAAGATATTGGCATTTTAATTTTAGATAATAATCAAATTACCATTACCCAAGCAGTACTTCAAAAAACTGCTGAATACAATATAGCATTTATAGTTTGTAATGAAAGTCACCACCCTGTTTCCATGCAATTGCATTTAGACACTAATACCCTGCAAACGGAAAGATTTAAATACCAAATAGAAGCCAGTGTTCCATTAAAAAAACAATTGTGGCAACAAACGGTAAAAACCAAAATTAGGAACCAGGCTTATGTATTAGCCAAATATGGTTTTGATAATGCCAGCATGCTTCAATGGGCTAATGATGTAAACAGTGGCGATACCATGAATTTAGAGGGGCGGGCAGCAGCATTTTACTGGAAAAGCCTAACACCATTATTAGCACCTAATCAAGGTATATTTATAAGAGATAGAAACGGAGATTACCCCAATAATTTATTGAACTATGCCTATACCATAATTAGAGCCACAGTAGCAAGGGCTTTGGTAGCTAGTGGATTATTACCAACCTTGGGAATTCATCATAAAAACAAGTACAATGCTTATTGCCTAGCCGATGATATAATGGAACCATACCGTGCCTTTGCCGATGATTTGGTTTTTGATTTAGTAATTAAATATCCGAATGAAACAGTTTTAAACAAAGAAGTAAAAGCAAAAATACTAAGCTTACCTGCTACTGAAATATTTATAGATAAACAACGAAGTCCGCTTATGGTAGGGTTACAAAAAACCACAAGTAGTTTGGTTAAATGTTTTATGGGCGATAGCAAGCGAATTCTTTACCCGGAATTAATGAATACTAACAAATAAAACTTCAATACAGAATAGCAAACACGCTATCAACTGACAACTAAAACATGGACCGATTAAACGAATACAGAATTATGTGGGTATTGATATTTTTTGACCTTCCTACCGAAACAGCTGAGGAGAAAAAGATTGCTGCTAAATTTAGAAAAGAAATTATGCAGGATGGATTTACCATGTTTCAGTTTAGTATTTATTTAAGGCATTGCCCAAGTAGAGAAAATGCAGATGTGCATATTAATAGAACAAAAAGCAAACTTCCAAGCAAAGGACATATTGGAATATTAAGTATTACCGACAAACAATTTGGTTTGATGGAAATATTTTATGGTAAAAAGGTTCAAGAAACCCAAACACCCTATCAGCAGTTAGAATTATTTTAAACGCAAAAATAAAAATTACCTGAATTGAGTTTTTTTTCTATTCGTTGGCATTTGTATAAATCAAATAAATTTTTCAGAGAAAAAAGCAGAAACATCTGCGTTAATCAGCGAAATCAGCTGGAAAAGTAATTGGAATTATTGTCGCTTCGCTAAAAGACCAAATAAACGGTCATCAACTTCATGGGCGATTTTATTAAATACACTACAAGACTTATAAACTTTGCGGAGCTTACCTAAATAATTTTTATAAGGTTATTAATTCCAACAATTTAGACACAATAAGCATTAAATTTTCTTTTTTATGTGTGTGTGTCCGTGGTATTTAATGGTAAGTGGCTGAAACATCTACATTGTCAGCATTTAAAGTTGTTTAAGCGTGTGAATAAGTTTGTTAATAACCGTTGCGCATTCAAAATTAAAATATCTCCAATCATCCTAAAAATAAATCTACCTAACATATAGTAAGTGGTAACCACTGTTAGCTAAAATAGATTCGAGTTGATTTAGTTTAAAAACAACTTTAATATTTAAGTTAAAACCAATTGACAAAAGGTGTAACTGATTGTATTTCAGATGTTTTATTGTTTTATAAATATTTAGTTCTATTTTGGATTATTGTTCCAAAAATGGGAAAGAATTGAAAGAATAATAAGTATTTAATAAAACTATTTAAATAAAAATACCGCTGTTTGGATATGATAAGCAACCGAAATAGCGCTTAGTTCTTTAAAAGTATGTTATAGGCACAGTTTTGTTATTAGTATGGGTAAACCATTAAAATATGAACAAAAAAGCCCTAAGAAAACACCATAGGTTTAAACTTCAAACAAGTACTGATGTAGTTTATTTTCAAACCAATTATAATTTTGATTATTCGTAAAATACTAATTATCAGAATTTAAAATCTGATTTGGTTAGTAAATAAAAAATTATAACACTTAAAAATTACTAAAAAAACAAAATGTATATGATAAATAAAATGATTAACCAAAGCCATAATGGGAAAAGTTCAATAAAGAAGCAATTCTTTGTTTGGATTACCTTTCTATTATTGGCCAATTTGGTAAATGCACAAGAAAATGCAGGTAGTTTTAAAATTACAGATAATGACAAAGTAAACAGTGATGCATTCAAAGCAAAAGTGGGAACAGTTAGACTTACAGAGTTTAAAAAACTTGAAAGTTTAATTATTCCAAAATCAACAGCAGCGGGTTTAGCACCTGCAGTTGATTATTTTGTTGGTCAATATGCCATGAGTGAAACTGAATTGGTTTTTTTATTAGGAGTTCCCGATGTAAAAGTTTCGAATGTGATTTACCAATACAATTTAGGTAATGGCAATTCAGCTTGCAAACTTTATGTTGGAATCGACTCGGAAGGTTTTGTATCTTATTCGGTATTAAAATCATGTAACTAATTTATTACAAACCTTTAAATAAACAAAATTTTGAAAAACAATTCAAACAACCAAACAAAAAAAACCAAAGTACAATATTTGCTTATAGTATTATTACTGTTAATTGGCAGTGTAGCCAATGCGCAATATTTGTTTCAAATAACTGGTTCAAGTAATCTGGCTTCGGTAAATACAGGTAATACCTTTATTTACACTATTAATTATTCTACTGCTGGAAATACTACAAGTGGTCAAAATGTGGTGGCAACCATTAATTTGCCTTCCAATGTGACTCCTGAAAGTAATTCTCCATTTAGTAACTCTATTAGTTATCCAACTTCACAAGTTACAAGCGCTACTTACAATAGTTCAAGTAAAACGGTAACTATAACTTATATTAATCCATTACCTGCGGGTGCCACTGGACAAATTCAGTTATCGTTAAAATATTCGAATGGAAATACACCTAATGGTTACGCTCCTGATATTTTTACAAAAGTTACATTTTCTAATTCATTAAGTGTAAGTCCTATTTACAGTGATACAATCAATGTAAATGCTATTGCTGCCAATAATTTTACAATCGGAAAGGTTAAAAATTCAGGTGGGGCAATCAATGATTTAACTATTTATAAATTAAATATTAGCAACTCAGGAAGTAACAGTGCTGCTTTAACTTTAACTAACCCAACTTTAGTTGATACTTTAGCAGCAGGTGTAGAATTTGTGGAAGCTACTTCATTTAGTGGATCTAATACTCCTGTTTACAACCCTTCTAATAGAACCATAACTTGGACTTGGACAAGTGGTGTATTCAATACCAATTATTCTAGTTCAGCTTATGTAAGTGTAAAGCATCCAAATGCATCTTTTGCTTTAGGCAATACCGTTTGTAACAGAGCGTATTTATCAGGTAGTATTCCAACTTTGCCGCTTGGCAATAGCACATCATCCACCAAAAGTGGAAATGTATGTTTTGGCTTAGCAGCCCCTGCTGCTGCTGCAGTTTGTACTGGAGGTGGAATTACTGCTGCTACAGCAAGTTGGTTAAACAAACATGTACTTTCAGGAACTAGTGGCAACTCATTTTCAAATGGTTGGTCTAACACAGGTAATACGCAATTAGACTCTGTAATTTTAACATATACCATTGATAAAAGTGTAGATGTTAATACTATTTCTATTGGTAAATTAGTAGATGGATTAGCAAGAACTAGCCGTGATACAGTGCAGTTAAGATACAAAACTAACTTAAACAGTAATTACACTTTAAAAGGAACTTATATTGTTACTAACGATATGAATGTAACAATTACTTTACCATTAGGTGAATATTTAACCGATGTAAACTTTGTTATATACGGTGATTTGCCAATTGGTGGAAGCCAAAGTTTAACTTATAGTGGAAGTGTAAGAAGTACAGCTTTAGGTGCTAAAGATGGTTCAGCTATTGTAGAAGGAACTACTTATAATCCTTCAAATCCTGGTGATGATGGAACATTAATTACTAATAATTCAATTGGGAAGTATTATTACAATGGAGTAGCCACTAATTACTCAAACTGTAATGGAGTTGCTGAAATTTTTATTCCTAAACCTGTATTCAATACGCCAAACAAATCTATTACCAATTCAAGCTCAAGCTTAAGAGCTAGCGATACTATTAATTATAGATTTAGTATCCAATTAGGTGGTAATGTAAACGCTCAAAATGTATTTGTTTACGATACGTTAGATTCAAGATTAAACTACGTTGCTGGTTCGGGTAGTGTGGTTATAAATAGTGTTACTATTAACCCAACTGTAAATGGCAATATTTTAATTTGGAACTTAGGAACATTAAATGCTGGCTCAACATATACCATTAATTTTAAAGCAGAAATTAAACCGGGTACACCTGCTAATACGATTCCAAATAAAATTTATATTTCTAGTAGCAATTCATTATTTCCTAATGGTGTAAACTCAAGTACTAATGTTACGGTAGTTACTAATATTGCTTTAGTAGCTTACAAAGGTCAAAATGGTTGCGACCCTAGTTTTGTTTATTATCCAACTAATGCTACTACGCAAGAAGGTGGTTTAGTAAACTATAAAATAACGGTAAAAAACCAAGGAAATATTGCAGCTAAAGATTTAACTTTAATTGATGTATTTCCATTTATTGGCGATACAAGAGGTTCTCAATGGTTTCCAAATTTGGTTGGACCTGTTACCTTAAGTGATCCTAATTCTACAGTTTATTATAACACTGTAAGCAATCCTTGTTATGCTGATTTTGTGCCTGCTGTAAATATGCCAAGTTGTAATGCGCCTATATGGACATTAACACCTCCAATGGATATAACCAGCGTAAAAGCAATCAAAATTGTAAGAAATGCTAATTTACCTGCTTTAGATAGTATTGTATTATCATGGCCAATGCGTGTGCCAATTGGTACACCATCAAACATTATCATGAATAATACTATTTACTACCAAGTAAGCAGAGCTGATATGGCGGGAACTACAGGCAGATTATTGCCAGCAGCGCCAAATCAAGTAGGCATGGTAACTAGCTGTGCTCCAATATTAGGTTCTATAGGAAACTATGTTTGGTTTGATAGCAACAAAAATGGCTTGCAAGATGAAGTGGCTTCAAATGGAATTAATGGAGTGAAAATTTATTTATACGGAACTGGTCCTGATAGTTTAATGGGCGGTGGAGATGATGTTTTATTAGACTCAACTTTCTCTGCTAATGACTTCAATGGTAATCCAGGTTATTATAAATTTATTGAACTTAAATCGGGTAAATATTATGTAAATTTCCAAACCAACTACAGCGAATTTTTGGTTACACCAAATGTAAACCAATCTTCACAAACCAATGGAAATAGCGATGCAGCTTTAGGAACTGGAAACAGTGGTTTAGTAACTATCAATACTAACGCTTCAGGCGTTAATAAAGATAATAATACCATTGATGCAGGTTATTATATTATAGGTTCTTTAGGAAATTATGTTTGGTTTGACGATAACAAAAATGGTTTACAAGATGAGCCAGCTTCAAACGGAATTAATGGACAAAAAGTATATTTATTAAAAAATACCAGCGGTAGCACATATGTTTTAATTGACTCAACTATTACAGCTAATGATGGTTCAGGAAATCCTGGTTATTATAATTTTGTGATCGATGTAGTTGGAATTTATAAAGTTCAATTCCCTACAGGAGTTAGCACTAAAGTATTAACTAATCAAAATGGATCTGCAGGAACAAATGGCAATAGCGACCCTAATACTTCAACTGGTTTAAGCAATTCAATTGTAATGAGTTTAATAGATGGTGGAATTAACCAACATAACCCAACTATTGATGCTGGTTATAGATGTGATGTTGCAACTCCAACCATTAACGGAAATGGAACTGGAAATGGTGGAGGAAGATGCGAAAATGGTACCAATATTACTTTAACAAGCACACCTGCCTTTGCATACCAATGGTTTAAAAATAATGTGGCTTTGGTTGGCGAAACCAATCAAACACTTGTTACCAATAATGTTTCAGGAACTTACCATGTTGTAACCTACGATAATGTTGGTTGTAACTCTAGTTTATCAAATACTATTAATGTAATTACATATGCTAAACCTACTGCCAATTTTGTTCCAACTGATACTTTAATGTGTTTAGGTACTAATACATTTACATTTAACAATACTACTGCTATAAACAGCGGCACTTTTAATAGTAGCTGGAACTTTGGCGACAATACTACTTCATCGGCAGTAAGTCCAACTAAAGTTTATAGCACAGTAGGAAACTATGTTGTTAAATTGGTTACAAGTACAGTTAATGGTTGTATTGATTCAATTACCAAAAATGTAGTGGTAACCAACACCTTAACTAGTGGTGGTACAATTGGTTCTACTGAAGATTTTTGTGGTACATTTAATCCAAGTTTGATAAATAATTTAACTAATCCAACTGGTGGATTTGGAGCCTTAGAATACCAATGGTATTACAACTTAAACAATGAAACAACCAATACAGGTTCAAATGGTTGGGTGTTAATTTCAGGCGCTAATTCGGCTACTTACGATCCAAGTATAATCTCACAAACTAGATATTACATCCGCATGTCGAGAAGTGTTGGTTGTGGCGATTTTATTGGAAGTAATGTAATTGCTAAAATTGTTAGACCATTTCCTGTAGCTAATTTTACCATTAATAATGCAGTTCAGTGCTTAAGTCAAAATAGCTTTGAGTTTACCAATACTTCGGTAGCCAATGCAGATAGCTTAACTAATAACCTATGGTCGTTTGGCGATTTTACTACACTAAGTGTTACTAATTCTATTAAAAACTACAATGCAAATGGCACTTATTTTGTAAAATTAGTTACTACCAATTCTTATGGTTGTAAAGATTCTGTTTCAAAATCTGTTTATGTTGGTAACCCAACAGCCGCTTTTACATACACCAATAAATGTAATGGTATAATTGAATTTAAAAATAATTCGATAAATGCTAACAACTATGAGTGGATTTTTGAAGAAGGACGTAACTATTGTACAAATTCAATAAGCAATTTTACTCGTAAATTTACGCCAGGTACATACATAGTTACCTTAATAGCTAAAAATGGTGGAACTTGCGCTGACACTGTAAGGCATACGATAACAGTATTGCCAAATCCTATTGCCATATTTAGTGCATATGCGGTAGGTTGTAGTAAAACAGTTAAGTTTAGTAATTTCTCAACAGGAACAACTGATTACAAATGGGATTTTGGTGTAAATTCAACTTTAAGTGATACTAGTAATTTACAAAATCCTGTTTATACCTATGCAGTAGATGGAAACTATCAAGTAAAATTAATAGCTAAAACTATTGAAGGTTGTGCCGATTCGTTAACTACAACTGTTAATGTAAATTCTGTAGGAGTTAATCCAACTGCAAATTTTACAATTAATAATCTATCGGTGACTTGTGTGAACAGATATTCATTTACAAATACATCATTGAATGCTATTTCTTATCAATGGATATTCAGTGATGGTTCAACTGTAAATACGGTAAATGCAAATAAGAGTTTTGGCGCTGCTGGAACTTACCAAGTTATGTTGGTAGCAAAATCAGCTACTAATTGTTATGATACCATTGTAAAAACAGTTAATGTATTAACAAGTTCATCTGGTCCAATTGCAGCATTTACACCTAATGCTACTCAATCATGTTTGGCTAATAATAGTTTTGAATTTAATAATACCTCTTACTTTGTAGGCAATGGTTGGATTCCTCAATACGAGTGGGATTTTGGTAATGGAACTACTAATAATGTAAATACCTTTATTTATAACAAACATTTTGATACTTCGGGTATTTATACTGTTCGTTTAATAGCAACAGGTTCTAACGGTTGTAAAGATACAGCTTACCAAACTATTGAGATATTGCCTTCACCTTCGGCATTATTTACAGGGTTTACTAATTGTGGAATGAGATTAGATATTAACAATACTTCAAGTAATGCCATAGCATATATTTGGGACTTTGGTGATAATAATAGTTCTCGTACATCAGATTTAGTATTTAGCCATACTTATACTAATCAAAATTGGTACAACGTAAGTTTAACTGCAATAGGAGCAAATGGTTGTAAAGATTATGCATCAAAAACTGTTATTGCATCAGTTGGTCAATTACCTGTAGCCTTATTTGGTTATGATACAGTAGCTTGCTCAGGCGCTATACGCTTTAATAACCTTACTACAGGTGCTTCTGAATTCAATTGGAATTTTGGAGATGGCTCACCAATTGCATACGTATCTAACCCTATTAAAGTTTATAATGTTGCTGGAGATTATACTGTTACATTAACAGCTTCTAATGGAAATGGTTGTTCTGTTACATACACTATGTTAGTTCACGCACCAGCAGGACAAAACATTGCTTTACCAAAAGCAGGATTTATTCACAGCATTGGTACATGTAATAATGCCATATCGGGTAATGATACTTCAGCCAATTCTTATTTACGTAACTGGTATTTTGATGGTAATTTGGTAAGTATTAATCCTTGGGTAAATATTGCTAATCCAGCAGCTGGCTACCATGAGTTAAAATTAGTAGTATCGAATGGAGCTTGTTTTGATTCAATTAGTAAATTTATATTAATTCAAACACCGCCTGCTGGCATGTTTAATTACACAGCAAGTACTTGTTCAAGAACGGTATTATTTACTACCAATACTGTAAATGGTAATTCATTTAAATGGAAGTTTAACGATGTTTTAGCTTCGGTAGACACAGCAGTTGGAAACATAGTTTCGCATACTTTTACCAATAATGGAAGTTATATAGTAACCCTTGAGGCTACCAATTTAACTGGATGTTCAACTACTTTTATCGATACTATTACTATTAATACTAGTAATAATCCATTAAATGCTTCCTTCTATTTTAATAATACCAATTGTAATTGTATTTGTTCAAACAAAATTAAGTTTATAAACACAAGTACTGGTAATGGAAATAGTTATTTATGGAATTTTGGTGATGGGAATACCTCTACCCAAGCTAATCCAAATAAAGGGTATGCTAGCACAGGTTATTTTACTGCTACCTTAACTGTATCAAATAATGCTGGTTGTTTTACCACAGCATCTGCGCAAGTGTTTGTTCCTGCTAATTCTAAAGGAGCTAGTGCATCATTTACAGTTGATAATCCTGTTCAATGTTTGGTTGGAAACAACTTTAACTTCAGCAACACATCAACGTTTTTAGGTGCAGGTTATAATAGAAAGTACTATTGGAGTTTTGGTGATGGTACTATTGATTCGGTAAATACATTCATATTTAACAAACATTATAATGCACTTGGAAATTATACAGTTCAGTTGGTGGCAGTAGGTAATGATAATTGCCGCGATACTATGACTATGGTAGTACAAGTTAGAAATTCAGGTTGTTTAAATATTGCAATGCCAGTGACTGTGTTTAATCCTACTGTTTTCCAATTAGAAAATACAGATAAGTCAAACACAAGTATTACCGAAGATGTTAAAATTAGCAGCAATCAGTTTAATTTATATCCAAATCCTAATAAAGGTAGCTTTACTATTGGATACAAAGAATTTTCTAATAATGTAAAAATAGAGGTGGTAGATATATTAGGAAGAACTGTAGGTGCAACTGTTAACTTTAATTATGGTCAAAAAACAATAGAGGTAAATTGTCATCAAGTAAAAACGGGTAATTACTTCATTGTACTTTACCATGAAGATGGCAATAGAACAAGAATTAAATTTAATATTACTGAATAAGTAATTTAATTTTATTTGAATATTGTAAGAAAAGGCTACTCTTGTAAAAAAGTGTAGCCTTTTCTATTTGCGAGAATTGGACAAAATTTTTATAATTGTAAAGAAATGAACCCCGAAATGAATAATGCAAATGATAACCGTGAGTTAATTGCAGAAATAAAAAGGCTTGAGTCGGAATTGCAAAAGGCAAAAAGTACCAATTCAAATACTATTTATTTTGAAAATTTGTTGGTTTTGATAAATAACTTATCCGACATTATATACTCTGTAGATATGGAGTTTAAGTTAACTGCATTTAATAATGCGTTTGAAAAAATGGCATTATTTGCTGAAGGAGTATCCCTAGAAATAGGTAAAAATATTTTTGAACAATTAGCATCTTTAAATAACGATGACCTTTATGGACATGCAAAAAGAGCTCTTAACGGTGAAAAATTTGTTTTTCAGAAGAAGGTTATAATTCATGGTGAAATTGCTTATTTTGAGGTAACTCTTGCCCCAATTCATAATACTGAAAATAATCAAGTTGGCGTATTAATTCATTCACGTGATATTACAAATTTAACCAAGTCTAAGGGTGCATTAGCAAAGTCCAATAGGGAACTTTATTTATTAAATTTGGTAAATGAAGAAATTTTAAAAACCAAAAACGAAAGAGAATTACTTATTAAAACCTGTGAAATTATTGCTCAACATGGCGAGTATGGCCTAGTTTGGGTTGGTAATGCAATTAAAAGTAATAAGAAACAAATGAATGTAAGTCCAATAGCTTGGGCTGGTTCCGATATTAGTTATTTAAACGAAATTGAAATTGATTTAAAAGACGAAGAGTTAAATAAAGGTCCTGTTGGTTTGGCTATGAACACTAACAAATTCATGGTTTTTAATAATATTGATTTGTCTAATACATTTAAACCATGGAAAAATGCCATCAAAAAACATGGTTTTAACTCAGTAGCTTCCTTTCCATTAAATTATGATGATAATACTCTAGCTTCCATAAACTTTTATTCTTTGAAGGAAAATTCGTTCGATGACAATGAATTGGAAATTTTAAATCGAATTGCTAATCATATATGTTTTGCCATTATGTCGATAAGAAATACTTTGGCTAAACAAAAAGTGGAGCGCGAGTTATTAGCAAGTAATGAACGTTTTGATTATGCTACCAAAGCCACCTTTGATGCTATTTGGGATTTGGATTTAAAACAAAATAAGTATTATTTGGGGGAAGGTTTTGAAAAACTTTTTGGATACAATAGCCATAATATAGTAATGGACTATAAAAAGTGGGAAGAATTAGTTCATCCTGATGATAAGGATAGGGTTACCAAAAGTTTGTTACATGCAATTGAAAATAGCGAAATAACTACTTGGAGCGAAACATACCAATACAAAAAATTTAATAACGAATTTGCTCATGTAATTGATAAAGCTATTTTACTAAAAGATAAAAAAGGGATTACCAATAGGATAATTGGGGCAATGCAGGATGTTACTGAATTAACTAATGAAAGCCAAAAACTTAAACTATATGCTTCTATTATAACCAATGCCAATGATGGTGTTTTGATAAGTAAAATTACCAATAAAAGCACGTTAAATACAGAAATTATATATGTAAATGACGCTTTTTGTAAAATGACAGGTTATACTAATGCAGAATTATTAAACTGTAACACTGGAATTTTTTATGGCCCATTAACCAATAAGGATGTTTTAAATCAAATTGAAATAAAAAAACAAAAATTCGAAAAATTCCAATTTGAAATAATAAATTATAAAAAAGATGGTACCTTGTTTTGGATAGATTTTTCTGCAGTTCCCATTACAAATGAGAAAGGTGAATACACTCACTGGATTTCTATTCAAAGAGATATTACAGCTCGTAAAAAGTCGGAAGAAGAGAAAGAAATATTGTATAAAACGATAAAATCAATTAATGAGTTCGAGTATCTAAAAGATGCGTTTACTAATACACTTGAAATTATTTGTAAGTATTATGAATTTGATTATGCCGAGGCATGGTCTAGTAATATTGATAAAACTAAAATGTTATTTAGATCAAGTTGGAGTATAACTTCAAAAATGGATTTAATGCATCAAAGCATCGAACATTATGAGGTTTTGAGAGGAAATGGAATTGCAGGTGTAACTTTACAAGAGGAGAAAATAGTGGTTTGGCCTTGCATTAACCAATCAACCTTAAATAGAAAAAATATAGCAATTAAATTAGGCATTAAAAGTGTTGTTGGGGTTCCTATTTTTTATAAAAATGAAGTAATTGCCATTTTTGCTTTCTTTTCTAAAACAGAACTTCAGCCTAGTTTTAGTAACACAAGCTTATTAAATACTATTAGTAATCAAATTGGGGCTTATATTCAGAAAAACAAATCAGAAAATGAACTAAATATGTTCTTTAATATTTCACCTGATTTAGTTTGTATTGCAGGTTACGATGGTTATTTTAAAAAAATTAATGGTACAGTCAGTAAATTTTTAAACTATCCTAACGAAAAATTACTAAGCGAACCATTGATCAATTTTATTCATCCTGACGATAGAGAACAAACATTAAATATAAGAAAAAATATCCATGAAGGTAATACGATAGTTAATTTTGAAAACAGGTATCTAACTGCTACGGGAGAAGTAAAATGGCTTAATTGGACTACCATTCCCATAGACAATGAGAAATTGGTATTTGGAGTGGCCAAAGATATTACCGAACGTAAAAAAATGGAGGAGGAGCGAAAAGAGTTAATTAATGAATTAACCCGAAGTAACAATGAGTTGAAACAATTTTCATACATTACTTCTCACAATATGCGTTCGCCATTAACTAATTTATTGTCAATTGCTGATTTAATTGATACCTCACTTATTCCTGATGAAACTACAGTACAATTAATTGAAGGTTTTAAAATATCAACTATTCATTTAAACGAAACCTTAAATGATTTAATTAAAATTTTAATAATAAAAGAAAATACCAATTTAGAGTTGGAAAAATTAAACATAAATGAAGTGTTAAGCAATGTTACTAATTCTATTAAATCATTACTTAATAATACTACATTTGAATTAAATTTAGAGGAAATTGACTCAGTAATGTTTAATAAAAGTTATTTAGAAAGTATTTTTTTAAACCTAACTACCAATGCAATTAAGTATGCTCATCCATCTAGAAATCCAATTATAAAAATAAGTACAAAATTAGTTAATAATAAAATTGAACTAACTTTTGAGGATAATGGAATTGGTTTTAATGAACAAAAAGTAAAAGACAAAATATTTGGCTTGTACCAAAAATTTCATAACCATGCTGATAGTAAGGGAATAGGCTTGTATTTAGTAAAATCTCAAATTATTGCCCTAGGTGGTTCTATTAAAGTGAATAGTATTGAAAATATTGGAACTAAATTTATCATAACATTTGTAAATAATTCCAATAATTCTTAGCAAAGAACTATCAAATGGTAGATTACAATCACAAAGAAATATTACTGAGTTTAGTACGTACCAAAATGCCTTATGGTAAATATAAGGATACTTTACTTTGTAATATGCCAATATATTATTTAGAATGGATAAAACGACAAGGATTTCCAAAAGGTAAATTAGGCGTTCAATTGGAAACCATTTATGAGATAAAGTTGAATGGCTTAGATGATTTGTTAACTCCTTTAAAACATATTTAAAAGAATGCATAGGCATTTTATAATACACAAACCGTTTGGCTATATGAGCCAGTTTGTAGAAAACGTAAAAAAGAAAAAATTTTTAGGCGAATTATTTCCTTTCCCAGCAGGTACTATGGCCATTGGTCGACTAGATGAAGATAGTGAAGGCTTATTATTATTAACAACCGATGGTAAGGTAAGTGAGTTGGTAAGAAGTAAAAAAATAGAAAAAGAATACTATGTACAACTAGATGGTTTAATTACTAAAGATGCCGTTGATAAATTAATAAATGGAGTTGAAATTAGTAATCGAAGTGAAAAATATACCACCTTACCCTGTAAGGTATTTATTCTAGATCAATCGCCTAATTTTAAGCCACGAGTAAAAAAAATCAGAGACGATAGACATGGTCCAACTTGTTGGGTTTCTATAACTATAAACGAAGGTAAATTTAGGCAAGTTCGAAAAATGACTGCGGCTGTTGGTTTTCCTACATTGCGCCTATTTAGGGTTAGAATTGGAAGTATTCATTTAAATGATTTAGAAGCGGGTAATGTGATAGAAGTAAATCAATTAATAATAGATTAGTCTTCTTATTTAATATTTGGGATAATGGGCTTAAATTATTGTCCAAAAAAGTTAAAATGAGTAATACTTTTGAATGTTTACTTTTTTGTATCACATCTTTTATTAGCATTAAATCTTTAAATAATTAGCTAACTATACTGTTATTTATTATGTAATGTTTTTTATATTTTATTTAAGTCAGCTGTTCTTATCCAACCTTTAATAATGGTTTTGCCACTAAATGAACAATATGCCCAATCATTGAGTATTTTTTCCATGTATACTATATCGTTTTTAATTAAGTAATATTTTTTCCTTTTTTCAAATGAATTGTTTGAGTAAAAATAAGTTTTATTAGTGGTTACATACCTAATTTGACACCAAGCATTTTGTTTTTCCAAATC
Source organism: Bacteroidia bacterium (assembly GCA_044239605.1). Classification (GTDB taxonomy): domain Bacteria; phylum Bacteroidota; class Bacteroidia; order UKL13-3; family UKL13-3; genus JAAFJM01. Next base: position 15,343 of record JBIIBC010000042.1, read on the forward strand.
GAATTTCACATACTCATCTGAAAAATGTTGAACATTCCAGCATCCTCCATGGTCTTCTAATAATTTTATGCTAGCTGTCTTGTTGTTAATTATGTTAATATTTCCTTTTATAATATCACTAGTATCATTGGGGAAATAGGTTTCAATTGTAAATTGACTACCAGTAATTTTACCATGAATATAAAATATGCATGAAAATCTCGGGCTTCTTGTTTCTTCGTCATAACCAGTATAATTTTCAAAATACCCTGTCATTTTATTTGTATTACTATCGTAAGCTAGCTGTAAACCAACATTATATTCTCCTTATAAAATGGTCTGTCCAAATGAAATATTTGCAATCCAGAAAAATGTTATTGTCGTTAATAATTTTCTCATTTTAATGTTATTGGATTATTATAAAAGGAAGATATCAAAAAAATGATTTTACTGCAATTAATATAAAATTATAGTTTCAAACAATTTTAACTATAGCAACCTTTTAAAGATACCATAGTTATAACTTTGTGTTTGTTAGAATTATTTATTAAGTATTTTGTACTAATAAAAAATAAATAGGCATCCCAATTGTGATATTTACAGGAAAGGTTACAGCAAGCGCCATCGGTAAAAATAGCCCTGGATTTGATTGCGGAACTGAAATTTTCATAGCAGCAGGCACTGCAATGTAAGAGGCACTGGCCGCTAAAACGGCAAAAATAAAACGATTGGTTATATCTGGTGTAACATATGAACTTAAAATGGCAACAAGAGATCCATTAACTAATGGGATTATAATTGCAAAAATAACAGGGAACCAACCGAATGAGAAAAATGCTTTAAGTTTTTTACCACTTGTAACACCCATGTCTAAAAGAAATATAGCAAGAAATCCTTTGAAAAGGTCGTTTGTAAATGGTTTTATTCCTTCTGCTTGCTTGGCATTGGCTATGTATCCAATAATTAAACTTCCAAGAATTAGTAATACACTACCATTGGTAAATGAATGTTTTATTACACTACTTTTATTAATTTTAGTAGACTCGTCTTTATTAAATAATGAAATTAAAACCAACCCAATTATAATTGCTGGCGATTCCATTAAGGCCATGATTGCAACCATGTGTCCATGAAGTGCTAATTGTTGAGATTCAAGGTAAGAAACTGCTGTAACAAACGTTACCGCACTCACCGATCCATAAGCAGCGGCAATAGCACCTGCATCAAACACATTTAATTTTCTTTTTAGTATAAAGAATGTATAAAACGGTATCATTAAGGAAATAAATATCCCAAATAACATTGACCATCCAATTTCCATGGTAAAGGCCTCATGAGATAATTCTTGTCCACCCTTAAAGCCAATCGCAAATAATAGGTATAATGAAATAAATTTTGAAGAATTTGGTGGGATTTCTAAATCGCTTTTTAAATAAACGGCCAAAACGCCTAATACAAAAAAAAGTAAAGCAGGATTTGTAATATTATCTACTAGTAATTGTAAGTTCATTGATTAATTAATTTATGTTTTTTATTTTTGATTCAGTTATGGATTACAAATATCACAGTGCATTGGGTTTTCAGTTTTTTTACCATTAGGGTATTGTTTGGTATTGGTGAAAGAGCATTTTTTACAGGAATAAATGTGGCTTAAAATACTGCGTGTTGGAAAACTACATATTTCACATGGCAATCCTTGTTTTGAATCTGTAATTCCAAATCCAGGCATTTTGCAAATAGGGCATAATGAATTTATTTTTTCAGCAAGTTTTATAGCGGCTTGTTCAATTACCGTCATCCTTGTTGGATTATACATAGCTCGCATATCGGTTTCTATATAGGCTGTTCCGTACTGAGCAATGAGATTATAAAAAGAATTATTTAACAGTTCTAAATTATTTATTCCTTTTACCATGTTTCTAAAATCATTCTTTGATTTTCTCAAAATTAATCTGTGTGTTGGGAAATTTGCATTAGCAGAAAATTCATTGAGTTCCATTTCAGTTTTAATTTCTGCACCATTAAAATTAGTTTCTGTACTTAGCTCCCTAACAATAATTTCTAAATCATTTTTTTTATCTATGAATAGTAAAAACTCATCATCGGCAGGTAAAAAATAAATAGTGGGATGTGGGCCAAACGAACCCTCACTTGCAACTACCAAATCACAATTTGTTAATTCCATTGCCATCAAGCATTTATTTTTGGCTGTAGTTAAAGGGTCATATTTTCTATCAATCTCCCCTGTAAAAGTTCCAAGTTCATCTGTTTCTAAATTTTGTACTACAAAACATTTTACACCCAAGGTTTTTTCTAAAATAGGAGCAATCACTTTTTCCTTTTTGTGTTTAGTTGCTATCAATAGTTTTCTTCCTTCGAACATTGTTTTATTTCTCTAAATTACCATTTGCTGAAAAACTTTTTTTCAAAATCCCTTAATGGGAATCCTAAAAGGTTAAAAGTTGAATATTTCTTTAAATTTTAATTGTGCAAAACTGTAAATTTTAAATCATAAGTTTTTATTTATATTTGTAATGTAAACCATAAAAATAATTTATGAATTATACGCTAAATCAATTACAAATATTTTTAAAAATTGTACAAACTAAAAGTGTAACTAAAGCTTCGGAAGAATTGCATTTAACTCAACCTGCGGTTTCTATTCAACTCAAAAATTTCCAAGACCAATTTGATATACCCTTAACAGAAGTGGTTGGGCGAAAAATTTACATTACTGATTTTGGATTAGAAATTGCCGAAGCGGCTGAAAACATAATCAACCAAGTTCATGCTATAAATAATAAAACATTAGCATACAAGGGACAATTAACAGGGCGTTTAAAGTTTTCAGTAGTTTCAACTGGAAATTATGTGATGCCTTACTTTCTAACTAATTTTATGCAACAACATGCTGGAATAGAATTAATGATGGATGTTACAAACAAAAGTAAAGTGATTGAAAGTTTAGAAAACAATGAAGTGGATTTTGCTTTGGTTTCAATTTTACCTTCAACATTGAATATTGAAAAGCTCGATTTACTTCAAAATAAGTTATACTTAGTAGGAAGTGCCGAAACAAAATTTAAAAAAGGTATTAGCACAAAAGAAATATTTAAAGAGCTGCCTTTAATTTTTAGAGAAAAAGGTTCAGGTACCAGACAAACAATGGAAAGTTTCATAAAACTTAATAATATTTCGGTATTAAAAAAAATGGAGCTAACCTCTAATGAAGCTGTTAAACAAGCATTATTGGCCGGATTAGGATATTCAATCATGCCTTTAATTGGAATAAAAAACGAACTTCATAATAATGAATTACAAATTATCTCAATCAAAGGGCTTCCAATCAAAACAACTTGGAGTTTAATATGGTTAAAAGGCAAAAAACATTCTCCGGTTTCTATTTCTTTTTTGGACTATTTAAAAAAAGAAAAATCAAAAATTGTGCATGAAAAATTTAATTGGTATGAGCAGTATTAATTAATAGAATTCTATTGGAGGTTTTTTACCATTATATGCCTCCTCGCCTTCAATTTCAAACCCTTTTACCTTCCTCCAATTGACCCAAGTCAGTAATTTAAATTCAAAATATCATGCTGCATGTTGATGGCTGTCGTTTTAAAACGCCTGCTTTGAAAATAGTTTTGACCAACTTAAAACTAAGCATATGCCTATATATAAACAAGTTGGATTAATTCCAGAAAAACGCCATGTGGTGTTTCGCCAACCTAACGGAAAATTATACCACGAAGAACTATTTGGAACCGAAGGTTTTTCGGGTATGTCGTCATTGGTTTACCATTTGTATCCGCCTACCCGTGTTAAAGAAAAAGGCGCACCTTATTCTGTTCGCCCACAAGTAGCCATTGAAGATAATTTACAATCGCGCAGCTATATGGGTTTTAATGCCACTCCCGAGTTAGATTATTTAGATAGCCGTAAAACATTGTTTGTGAACGATGACATGACCATTGGCGTAGCCGCAACCATTGAAGGCACCAAAGGTTATTTTTATAAAAATGCCGATGCCGATGAAATGATATTTATTCACAAAGGCGAAGGAATTTTAAAAACCATGTATGGCAATATTGAATTTGCTTATGGAGACTATGTAATTATTCCGCGTGGTACCATTTACCAACTTGAGTTTGCTACCGATGAAAACCGCATTTTAATTGTAGAATCGCATGGGCCAATTGAAACGCCTGACAGGTACAAAAACAAATATGGTCAGTATTTAGAACATTCGCCTTTTTGCGAGCGCGATTTACGCGGTCCTGTTAACATGGAAACCCACGATGAAGAAGGGGAGTTTTTAGTAAAAATAAAAAAACGTGGTTTAATATATCCTTACGTTTACGAAAACCATCCTTTTGATTTGGTAGGTTGGGATGGATGCTGTTATCCTTACGCGTTTTCTATTTTTAATTTTGAACCAATTACAGGCCGAATTCACATGCCGCCACCTATTCATCAAACTTTCCAAGGCCGCAATTTTGTAATTTGCTCGTTTGTTCCGCGCCTTTACGATTATCATCCGCAAGCTATTCCTGCTCCCTACCACCATAGCAATGTAGATAGCGATGAGTTATTGTACTACGTAGATGGCGATTTTATGAGCCGTAATAATATTCAAAAAGGTCAAATTACTTTACATCCAGGTGGGTTGCCTCATGGTCCGCATCCGGGTGCTATTGAGCGCAGCATTGGTAAAACTGCTACCAACGAGTTAGCGGTAATGATTGATCCATTTAATCCTGTAAAAATTACCAAAGAAGCCATGGAATTAGAGTTTCAGGAGTATTACCAAAGTTGGGTTCAACAAAATAATACCAACCCTGTAACTGTTTAACTGCATTTTATTTTTAAAACAAAAACAAAAAACTATATGAATGATTTAACTAACGTTGAAAATTTTAATTATTCAACCAATAAAATTTTTACCGAAGCGCAAGATTTTTTACCTATTAACGGAACCGATTATGTAGAGCTTTATGTTGGAAATGCCAAACAAGCAGCTCACTATTATAAAACTGCTTTTGGTTTTAAAGATTTGGCTTATGCTGGACTTGAAACAGGCTTGCGCGATAGAACTTCTTATGTATTGCAACAAGGTAAAATTAGGTTGGTATTAACCACACCTTTCGATCCTGAAACCGAAATGGCCAAACATTTACAACAACATGGCGATGGTGTAAAAGTAATAGCTTTATGGGTTAACGATGCATATGATGCCTTTGAACAAACTACTATTAGAGGTGCAAAACCTTATATGCAGCCACAAACCATTGAAGATAAAAATGGGAAAGTGCGCATGAGCGGAATTCATACTTATGGCGATACTGTTCATATTTTTGTTGAACGTAAGGATTATAATGGCATTTTTTTACCAGGCTACGAAGCTTTAGAAACAGGCTACGAGCCAGGAACCTGCGGTTTAAAATACATTGACCACATGGTAGGAAATGTGGAGCTTGGCGCCATGAACACTTGGTCTGATTTTTATGCCAATGTAATGGGTTTTGCCAATTTAGTTACCTTCGATGATAAAGATATTTCAACTGAATATACTGCTTTAATGAGTAAAGTAATGAGCAATGGCAATGGTTATATCAAATTCCCAATTAACGAGCCAGCTTTAGGTAAAAAGAAAAGCCAAGTAGAGGAATATTTAGATTTTTACAGAGGTCCAGGTTGCCAACATATAGCCGTAGCTACCGATGATATTGTGTTTACCATTTCCGAAATGCGCAAACGTGGTGTGGAATTTTTATACGTTCCAGGCACATATTACGATACTGTAGCAGATAGAGTAGGAGTGATAGCCGAAGATTTAAACGAGCTAAAAAAATGGGGAATTATGGTTGATAGAGATGAAGAAGGTTATTTACTTCAAATTTTTACCAAACCAGTGGAAGATAGACCAACCTTGTTTTTTGAAATTATTCAACGCAAAGGCGCCAAAAGTTTTGGTAAAGGAAATTTCCAAGCTCTTTTCGAATCCATAGAAGCCGAACAAGCCCGCAGAGGAACGCTTTAGAAATTATGAATGCTGAATTATGAATGCTGAATAACGAATGCTCAATTTTGAATGCTGAAGTTTAGTTAAAGGGGCACAAATTTGTCTGAAAGTTTTCGAACTTCGCTCAATGTCTGCGGTCGTTGAGCGAAGCTTTTTTGTTAAAGGACGAAACGAATATTAAATACATAAATTGTTAAAGTACTCTTGTTAATTCTATAATTTACCTCGCTCATTATCTCATCAACGCATAAAATAAGTCCCTTCGCTACACTCAGGGTGACGTTCCCGCACATTTAACTTTATCAGCCAATCACCAAATCACTAAATCAACCATTTCTTGGGCGTTCGAGCGGGCTATTCGTTCCAATCTTTTTTATCCAACTCAATAACCCAATATACAAAAAAGGATTTCCACTGCTATCCCTAACGCAAAGTGGGCTTAAACTTTAACATACAAACAATTACGCAAATCATAAATCAGACATTTTTTGCAAAATATAAGAAATGATTCCATTAACTTTGTGCGTTGGGTCGGCAAAAAAGCGGGCCAGCATAGTCCCGAAAACTTTCGGAATGTGGGTGGAAGCATTTTTTGCCTTGATTTTTGTTTCTTTTTCATCTAAGGAAAAAGAAAAAAAGAAAAAAGGTATTATGGTAAAATTGAAGAATAAGTTGATGAGTAAACTTCATATGGGCGTTCGAGTGGGCTATTCGTTCCATTCTTTTTTACCCAACTCCATAACCCAATCCACAAAAAAGGATTTCCACTGCTATCCCTAACGCAATTATAAACTCCATAACAATTTTCAAATAATAAAAGTAAATGTATAAAAAACTGAATTACTTTTTTAACCTAAAAAATCTACGTTTTAAGGATGTTTATTGATGGTCCATTATTCAATTGTATATTTTATTTAAATTCATTTTCATTTTTGTGCCATAATTATTTACAAACAATGAAACAAACAATGAAACAAACAATGAAACAAACAATTAACTATTTATTTATGTTTTTATTTTTGGGCTTCGGGGTAGCAAAAGCTCAAAATAGCAAACAAACAGTTAGAGGAACTGCCTTTGATAAAGAAACAAAACAGCCTTTGTTAGGTGCTACTGTTATTATTTTAAATGATCAAAAAAAGTTGGGTACAGTAACCGATGCAACAGGAGAATTTAAAATTTTGGAAGTACCTGTTGGTAGACAAACTTTAAAAGTAACTTATATAGGTTATGAGTCATTGGTAATTCCTGATATTATAGTTACTGCAGGTAAAGAAGTTGTGCTTGAATTAGGTTTAACCGAAGCCTTGAAAAAAATGAACGAAGTAGTAATTTCGTACGATAGAAAAAAAGACAGAACGGTAACTAACAATGAAATGGCTACAGTTAGTTCGCGCTCATTTAATCCTGATGATACTAAAAAATTTGCAGGTGCTTTAGGCGACCCAAGCAGAATGGCCGCTAACTTTGCTGGTGTTGTAGCTGGTAACGATAGCAGAAACGATATTGTAGTGAGAGGAAACTCACCAAGTGCTATGCTTTGGCAATTAGAAGGCGTTAATATTCCAAACCCTAATCACTTTGGAAGTAATTTTGGTACTGGTGGTCCGGTAAGTATGTTAAATGCCAATAATATTGGCAAATCAGACTTTTTTACAAGCGCATTTCCTGCGCAATATGGTAATGCCAATGGTGGCGTTTTTGATTTAGTAATGCGAGAAGGTAATAACCAAAAACGTGAGTTTATTGGTCAAGTTGGATTTAACGGATTTGAGTTAGGTGCCGAAGGTCCGTTTAGCAAAAAATCAAAAGCTTCGTATATTTTTAATTATCGTTATTCTACTTTGGGTTTATTTAAAACCATTGGAGTAAATGTTGGAACAGGCGCAGCTACTCCGTTGTATCAAGATATGAATTTTAAAATTGCTATACCATTTAAAAATAAAAGTAAATTAACTTTTTTTGGAATGGGAGGCATCAGTGCCATTGATTTATTGGCCAAAGATGTTGATACTTCAGGAATTGATTTTTATGGAAATGTAAACCAAAATCAAATACCGCGTTTCAGTAAGTTTTTTGTTGGATCAGCATTTGAAAAAAGTTTGAGTAATAAAACTTGGGCTAAATTTACCATTGCTTACAGCCGCAGCGATGATAATTTTAAAGCAGATAGTATTAATTTACCCAATGAAAAAACTTACAGACAAGGAGAAGGTAGTTTTTTAGATAATAAATATTCGGCTGTATTAAATATTACCCATAAGTTCAATGCTAAAAACACCTTGAATATTGGTTTTACCAACGATTTAACACAATTTGATTATAGCAATAGAGATTTTTTTAATCAAGGAACTATTGACACAATTAGGGTAAAGCAGGCAGGAAATGTAATTTTATCTCAAGCTTACGCACAGTTAAAACATCGTTTCAATAATCGCTTAACTTTAAATGTTGGCTTGCATTCGCAATACTTATCGGTAAATGAAAAGGCTGTAATTGAACCTAGAATGGGCTTAAGATATGCCATTAATGAAAAATCGAATTTAAATTTTGGTTATGGTTTACACCACCAATCTTTAACCATTTACAATTTATTTGTAAAAGATAATTTAGGCAATGAACCAAATAAAAAACTTGATTTTATTAGATCAAATCACTTGGTAGTTGGTTACGAAAATTTGTTAACTAAATTAGTTAAATTTAAAGTAGAAGCCTATTATCAATACATTAATAAAGCACCCGTAAATACTTTTGTATCGAGCTATTCAGCTTTAAACTTTGGAGCTTCATTTGTACCTAGCGATGAATATCAATTGGTAAGCAATGGCACTGGATATAATTATGGATTAGAACTTACTTTAGAAAGATATTTTAACAAAGGATTTTACTTTTTGCTAACAGGTTCAGTATTTGATAGTAAATATAAAGGTAGCGATGGAATTGAACGTAATACTGCATTTAATACCAATTATGCTGCTAACTTTTTAGCTGGAAAAGAAGTTACTTTAGGCAAAAAAGGAAATGTAGTTTATGCCAATATTAAGTTAACAACTATTGGTGGGAAATATATTACACCAATAGATTTAACAGCTTCTGCTGCTAAGGGCGAAGCAGTGTTTAATGAAAATGAAGCATTTTCGGATAAACAATCTGCTTATTTTAGAACAGATTTTAAAATTGGATATAGAAGAGATTATAAAAAGAGTTCATTAGAGTTTGCTGTTGATTTTCAGAATATAACCAACCACCAAAATATATTTAGCCAAGGTTATAATAGAACTAAAAACACCATTTCAACTGAATACCAACAAGGGTTTTTTCCAGTACCCATGTTTAGATATACCTTTTAGTTGTTGGTTGACAGTTCATAGACCATGGCAATTAGACCATAGACAAAAACTAAGAACTAAAAACTAAAAACTAAGAACTATATTGCGTAAAAAATAAATAGAAAAATTTAAATGGCTATTTCGTCAAAAGCATTTCAAAAACTTTCAAGTCCTAAAGACATAATAGTGCGACATTTGATCATTGCGATTATTTCGCTTGCTTTTGGATACTTGTCGTTTTTAAGCGCGCCAAAAGGTGTAAGCCATTTTTTTATACGAGCCTATTTTTCAAACTTTATTTACATAGCCCTTATTTGGAATGGAAACATTTTATTGATGGGAATTGTAGATAAATATTACGATATAAATACTGAGGTTAGAAAAAAGCTATTGCTGAGCGCAGCAGTAGCTTTATTCTTACCTATTTTTATGCATTATACCTATAGCTTTTGGTTTTTTCCTATGGTTAATGG
>JBIIBC010000010.1:0-69660 GCA_044239605.1 Bacteroidia bacterium
TTCCACTTGCAGCACCAAGTGCCAATCCAAGTGGATTTATTAGCCCAACTTCAGCTTTACATGTAGATAGACAATTGGGTAACAAAATTGATTATATTTTAGATGGGGGCATTTGTAATGTTGGTGTGGAATCTACAATTATTTCGTTTTTAGAAAATGAACCGAAAATACTACGTTTTGGAGGTTTAGCTATTGAGGAAATTGAGGAAGTGATAGGTCATCAATTATTAATAAATAACACTTCAGAAAAAATAGTAGCACCAGGAATGCTTACTAAACATTATGCCCCAAATCATTCAATGTTTTTAGTGGATGACATTGTTAAGGCTTTAGAAGGAAAAAATAGAGATAGGGTAGGAGTGATAACTTTTTCTAATTCAATATCAAATATTCCCGCTACGAACCAATTTATATTATCAAAAAGTAAAGACTTAAATGAAGCCGCTAGTAATTTATTTGCCGCTATGCGCAATATTGATGAATTAGATATTGATGCAATTTATGCCGAAAAATTCCCAAACACTGGTTTAGGCTTTGCTATAAACGATAGGTTAAAGCGAGCAAGTATTCAATAGTAAAAAAAATTAACCTTTTATGTTTATGTGGGTAAAGGTTATTGAATACATAAGTTGATTCTAATCTTTTAATGATTGTAAACAAAAAAACCTAGTTAGTACTAGGTTTTTAAAGTGTTTCTTAAGTATTTATTTTTCAATTGAATTGTTTAGCAATTGAACACATCAATTAATTTTAATAAACCAGGGTTCAATTCTTTTTTGCTAAAAATAGCCTCATGAAAACTTGTGAATGCAATTTGGTTATTAATTAAACCTGTCATTTCGTTTTTTCTACCGTCAAGTAAAGCTTCTACTGCACCATTACCAATTCTAGAAGCCAACACTCTATCGTAAGCTGTTGGTGAACCACCGCGTTGAATATGGCCTAAAATTACAATTCTTGGATCAAAATCAGGGATTTGCTTCTTTATATTCTCAACAATTGCAGTTGAGCCACCCTCTGTGTTTCCTTCTGCAACAATGGCAATTGTAAATGATTTTTTACTATTAGTTCTGCCTTTAAAAAAGTCAACAAGTGCTGTATAATCTTCTCTTACTTCAGGTAAAAGTGCTATTTCAGCTCCACCAGCTATGCTCGATGCTAAAGCAATAAATCCAGCCTCTCTGCCCATAACCTCTACAAAAAATATTCGACCATGCGAGTCTGCAGTATCTCTTATTTTATCAATAGCATCCACTGCGGTGTTAATAGCAGTATCAAAACCAATTGTTAAATCTGTTCCAAATAAATCATTATCTATTGTGCCTGGGCATCCAATTGAAGGGATTTTATATTCATTATAAAAAATTTCCGCACCGGTAAAAGTGCCATTTCCGCCAATACAAACTATGCCTTCAATTCCATTGGCAACTAAGTTATCATAAGCTTTTTTACGACCTTCGGGAGTCATAAACTCTTTGCTACGTGATGTTTTTAAAATAGTACCACCTCTTTGAATAATATTTCCTACTGAACGAGATGTTAAAGGTACAAAATTTTCACCACCTTCAATCATTCCTTTATAGCCTTGCATTATTCCAACCACTTCTACATTTTTAAAAATGGCTGTTCTAACTACAGCTCTTATACATGCATTCATTCCAGGAGAATCGCCACCCGAGGTAAAAACAGCTATTTTTTTCATTTATTAAATTTTTTACTAATTGTTTTGTTGTTGTTACAGTTTGTAAATTTATCAATCTATTTGGCTAAATCAAAAAAAAACCGCTTCAAATTTGAAGCGGTTTTTTTTGATAATTTTTTTAAAATTACTTTTTCCATTTAATTGAAAATTGAGCAAAACTTTTTGCATCAGTAGCTGTGTTTTCAACTAAAATTAAACCTTTAGCACCACTTTCTGTTTTAAAAGCAACAACTTGACCTTTAACTAAAGTTTTTACAAAACTTACATTTCCAGTAGTGAAATCAACTTCATTGATTAATTGTTCTACATTGAAATTAGCTGCTGAAAACTGAGAACTAGTAAATGCGGTGGCTTTAAACGTTGTAATATTTCTTTTAGCCCAAAAACCTAATTCAGTTGCCCAAGGAGCCACATCATTACCTGTTAAAGATGGTGAAAAAATAGTATTTAAATTAGCTGTACCGTAATAAATTCCCATATCAATATTTGATGAGTTATATCTAGCTCTTAAGGCTGAATCTGCTTTAGATGGCATATCAGGGGCAATTGGAGTACCTGCTTTGTAAAGCAATATACTATTTGGAGCATTTTCATTTAATCCAAAGAATTTAAATTCTTGAATACCTGTATTTGAATTACTTTGAGCACCTAATGTGAACTGACCTGTTGAGTACAAATCTTTAACAGTAACATTGATTGTTTTTGTTGCTGTTTTACCTTTATCATCAGTAATAATGATTGTATATGCAAATACATCACTAACATTAGCATTTTCAGGTAATATACTATCGTTAACAGTTCTAGAAATAGTTGATGAATCAGCTATCGTGCTTGAATCACCATAAATTTTACGTATAATATTTGAAGTTAAATTTGTTCTAGTAATTAATATTGATTTAAACTTTGCGCCAGCCGCTGGGCTTGCATTGAATTTGGTAGTATAAACATCGTTAAACCTTAAGTTTAAGTCTGCTGTTGGTACAGTAACTGTCAATGTAGGTGCACCTGGGTCTGAAGTTACTTTATCCTCGTCCTTTGAACATGATGTAAATATAGTAGCTACTAATGATAATGCTGCTATTGATTTAATTAAATTTTTCATTCTTATATAATTGTTTTTTAGTTTATTGCAAATAAACGGTTTATTGGTAATTGTTACAAGTAATTTTTAATATTAAATTAGTTTTCAGTTCTAAAATCTTCTCTTGTAAATTCATCAAAATTGTATTCTGGCATAAGTTCGGTTTTTACATAATCAACTGTATCAACCAATGCCTCAGTAAATTTATTAAAATCCTCTTTATACAAAAATATTTTATGCTTAATAAATGTTCCGTCTTCAAAGCGTTTTTTACTTTCGGTTATTGTAATAAAATAATCATTAGCTTTGGTAGATTTTACATCAAAAAAATAGGTTCTTTTTCCAGCTCTAATTTTTTTTGAGTATATTTCTTGGTTATCTCTTTTCTCGAAATCGTCCATATTATTCTTTAATTTTTACTCGTTTTAAATCTTTCGCAAAATAGCCACACAAGTATAGTTTGCAAAAATTTTTGTTAACACTTTTTACTCATTTTTTAATCATTTACTATACTATTTGTATTCAGCTGATTTTTATAGAGTTCATTATATTTTTTATTGAGTGTTATTAACTCATTGTGATTACCTTGTTCTACTAAATTACCGTTTTCAAAAAATAAAATATGGTCGGCATTTTTTGCACTTGATACCCTTTGACTAATAATGATTATGGTTTTGCTTTGTTTTTCTTTGTAAATATTTTCTAAAATACTAGTTTCTGTTTTGGTGTCTAAAGCACTCAAACTATCGTCAAATATTAATATTTCTGGATTCTTTATAAATGCCCTTGCAATTGCTGTTCTTTGTTTTTGTCCACCCGAAAGAGTAACACCACGTTCACCAATTACTGTTTCGAATTGATTTGGCATACGTAAAATATTTTCTGTTAAACTAGCTTTATCACTTGCTTGTTCAACGTGCTCTTTTGTTTTCAAAGCATTTTTTTTAAGTCCAAATTCTATATTATTTTTAATGGAATCACTAAATAAAAAAACATCTTGAGGTACATAACCTACTTGTTCTCTGTAAGCATTAATATTTAGTTCTTTAATGTTTACATTATCAATTAAAACCTCACCGCTTTTTGCATCTAACATACGCAATAAAAGTTGTGTAATAGTTGTTTTTCCACTTCCTGTATTTCCTAAAATGGCTAATGTTTGACCTTTATTTACCTTAAATGAAACATGGTTTAAAGCAGGGTAATTTTTTTCGAAATAAGTAAAACTAACATCTTTAAATTCAATTGATTCTTCAAATGCAAATGGATTTAAGTTGTTATTTTTTATCGTAGCTTCAGTATTTAAAAATTGGTTTATTCTGGCCTGGCTTGCTGATGCTCTTTGAACTAATGAACTTACCCAACCTAAAGATGTAACTGGCCATGTTAGCATACCTACATACATAATAAATTCTGGAATAATGCCGATTTGTTCTTTACCTTCTGCTACCAATAATCCCCCTACAAAAATTACAATTAAGGTGCTTAATCCTGTTAAAAAGAAAAGGGTTGGAAAAAACAATGATTCAACTTTGGCTAACTTAAGTTGTTTATCTTTATAATCGAGCGATTGTGATAATAAATCTTCCTCAAATTGTTTTTCAATGCCAAATGATTTAATAACTCGAATGCCTGAAAAACTTTGCTGAACAAAACTAGTCAAATCACTTAATTTTGATTGAATGGCATCGCTGCGTTTTTCTATTAAATTATTTACATAAAATATGGTTACAGATAGAATTGGCAAAGGAATCAAAGTGTACCAAGTTAACATAGCATTGGTTTGAAACATGGCATAAATGGTTATGCTGCAAGTTACAATTAAGTTTACCGTGTACATAAGCGCAGGTCCAATATACATGCGCACTCTACTTACATCTTCACTTATACGATTCATTAAATCACCTGTTTGATTTTTTCGGTAAAATTCCATGTCAAGGGTTTGGTATTTTTCGTAAATTTCGTTTTTTAAATCGTACTCAATTAACCTACTCATTACAACCAATGTTTGGCGCATAAAATACATGAATAAACCACGCAAAAGCGAAAACCCAAGTATTAATATTGAAAAGTAAAAAAGCTTATCATATAAACTCTGGTTTTCGGAGGTGCTATTTACCTGCTTTAACGCATCTGCTACCAAATTAGTGGCTTCGCGAATATACTTGGCTGGGAAAATTTGAAAAATACTAGCTATGATTACAGAAATAATTCCTGCTAATAAACGCCATTTGTATTTTACAAAATACTTATTTAAAGTCCTTAGTTCTTTCAATTTTAATTAATTATTTTATATCTTAAAATTCCAATATATTCATGAATGGCATATTCTGTTTGTTTTATGCTACTCCAACTTGGTAAAGCAGGGTAATATTTTATATTTTTTACAAGAAAATCGCAAGGTGCAGGTATTACATTACAACCCATTTTTTCAAATAGGTAAACTGCTCGTTTCATGTGATTTGCGCTAGTTACTAATATGAGTTTTTTATTGCCAATTAGTTTGTAAGTCTCATCAGCTTCCGATTTTGTATTATGTGGTAATTCGCTTAATATTTGTTTTGTTGTATCAGAGGTTAAACTTCTGTAAGCGCTTTCATAAATACTTGCTTCTGTATGTTTTTCAGTAAATGGCTTACCTCCAGAAAATATCAATTTGGTATTTGGATTTATTTTTTTTAGCCTAATTCCTTCAACTAATCTTAATAATGATGAAGAACCAAGTTGACTTGTTGTTGGCATATTTTCAGCATCATTGTATCCACCACCAAGTATGATTATATATTCAGCTTCTTTTATGGTATTTGTATCCGTTAAGCAAACAAAATTATTTTCTAAACTATTAACAAAAATTCCTGCAATTGGTTGCATTGTTATCAATACAAAGAAGATAAAAGTGCCTGCGAAAATATACTTAATTTTAGGTGTTACCGTATTTTTTAATAAATGAAAAACAAACCAACTACTTATTAATGTAAATATAGATAATGGAAAAATGAGCGCAGTTAATATTTTTTTTAAAATAATTTTTTTAAGCATATCAATTATTTTAAAGTAATGAATTGGTTTAATTTTAAAATATATTTCGCAGCAATTTTTAGCATGTTACTTTTTAATCCATTTAATTTACATGCCTTAATTACTTCTGGATTTATAATGAATAAATTGGTGAAAATACTACTCGTGCTTTTACCTCCTTTTTTCATGTAAACCATCAATAGTGGTAAATATTTAAAATTAATTTTATGTTTCCATAAGAACCTTAACATAAGTTCAAAGTCCCCAGCAATTTTAAAGCTAGCATCATAAAAACCTAATTGGTGAAATAACGTTTTTTTACAATAGAATGAAGGATGCGGTGGCATTACTCCCCATTTGAATAGGCTTATTTTGAAATTTGAGGATGAGTAATAACGTGATATTTTATCTTCATGATTTGCAAATGCTATATCTCCAATAATGCAATCTAAATCTGTGTCTTTATCAAATTCGTTTACTATTTTTTCAATAACAAATTTATCAGCAAATCTGTCATCAGCATTTAAGCTACCTATAACATCTCCACTTGCTAGTTTTATTCCTTTATTTAATCCATCATAAAACCCATTATCAGATTCTGACAAAACCAATTGAATATTTGAGTTGTATTTTTTTATTACATCCAATGTTCCATCAGTTGATTTTGCATCAATAATTATATATTCAATGTTTTGATAAGATTGATTGATTACTGATTGAATAGTTCTTTCAATGGTATCAACATTATTTAATACAACTGTAATTATGGATACTTTCAACTTAATTATTTGTTATAATGAATAAATTTAAAACCATCATTTACAGAATTAGTTCTTAAACTAATTCTGTACCCATAGTTTTTGTATATAATTTCATCGTAGCCTTGAGAGAGGCATGGCAATGAAACATTCCAACAATACATATTATCTTGCGGATGGAAATATTGGTTTCCATTAATAGTTATAGTATCTATTTTTTCAAAAGTATATTGAGGTTTTGGTATAAATAGTTGCTTACTATCTATTTTGTTAAATTGACCTATTTGATTACTTGTTGAATTTACTTTTATATTGATACTCCAAAATGCAGGAATTAGCATGATTAACAGAATAATTATGTGAAAATAATGCAATTTAAGTTTAACAAATTTCATTATCCAATATTTATTAATTAAGTATATAATTAATGCCAAAAAGTATAATAACATAGGCAATGCAAATCGATATTGAGGAGCAAATAAAAACCAAAGGATTAGGCTTAAACTGATTATTACTTGTAAGATAAAAATATTCTTTTGAATTTTATTTTTAATAAATAAATAAAATACTACGAAAGTACTTACTATAAAAGTTAACCCTATAATTTGATTAATTAAACCTTTACTACTTGGTCGTGTTAGTAATGTTTTAAGTAAATCCCATTGAGAGATATTTTGTAATTGATTGATTTCATTTGGATTTAAACTATTTGAAAAAGACCAGCTTTTAACTCCATTGGTAAAGAAACCAATAATACTTTCAGGTGTCCTCCAATCAACATTAAATGCAAATATTTTATAGGGATAGAATGGATATCCTGTTTGATAAACATTTTTAAGTAAGCTAATACCAATAATTAAAATAGCCAATATTATAAGATGTTTATTTTGCTTAATCACTTTTTTTTGAAAAACAGCAAACAGCGCTAATATAGAAATAGCAATCGCTGATATTTTTATAGAATAACAAAATGCTGCTAGTACAATTAGCAAAGCATAGTGTTGTTTATTATTACTATTTGCTAAAAATATTTGAAACCCAATTATGGTGAAAATAATGATTGCAAAATCAGGGTTGGGTGCACTAAAAAAAGGTATGCTAAATAATAATGCTAGTAAATATTGAGTGTAAAATAATAAATTTATTGGCTTATTATTTTTAGTTTCTAACATAAATATTGTAAACACTAAAAGTAATAAGCCATTAATATCATTTAGATTAATGGTAGTTGGTATACTAAATAATGCTTGAAAAATATGCCACGATGAGCCTAAACCAAGTGATAAATGTAAATTTGAAATGCCATGTGTAAAACCATATTCTTGAAGCCATTTTATGGTTTGAATATAATACAAACCATCATCATTTATATTTGAAAATCCACTTGAAAAATAAGAAAAAACAATTACACTTAAACCTAAAATAATGATGTTTTTTGAGTTACAAAATACAGCATTATTATTTGTAATTTCTTTCCTGTAAAATACTAATATTATGGTTGATATGAATTGTAGTAATAGGAAGTGAAAATAATTGATAGGCCCAAAAAAAGAAGCTATACTAGTAAATGTTGTTATAACAATTATTCCTATTATGGTAACAATACTAAACGAGTGCTTTATCTTAAACAATTTATTACTTAGCCAACCAATGGTGTAACAGTTCAAAATAATAATTAACCAATTAATAATAATGCTAATCATTGAATGAAGTTTTTTTAGTTGTTATTAACCAAGCCAACAGAGCAACTCCTATTAAAGGGCTAAAAAGAAAAGGATTTAATACTTTATGCCAATTTAATAATAGTGGATGTTTTGAATAGCACATAACCATATCAATTATATAAATGAATAGTGCAATAGATACATAAATCAATTTATTGGCAATATTTATTTTATAAAGTTTAATTATTAAATTAACTGATAATAAATTTAGGGCTAGCCTAAATAATTTACTTAACGCAAATGGGTTAAATTCAACACAATCAGGGTTGAAAGTGTAAAAACTGCATGTACTAAATTTAAACGTGATAATATTGAAGTTTTGAAACAAAAAATCAATAATAAAAATAGTAAATATTGGAATTATTTTACTCCAAAAAATAATTTTTTTATTGGCTAACATCTTCTTTTTTATTAAAAAACTTTACCCAAACCACCATTAACATGAAAGTAATAAAATATAATATAATTGGGAAGATATATGTGTGGAATAAGTCGAAAAATTGAGGAGTACTAATTTTTATTTCAACTAAAATATAAAGCCTTATAATGTTAATAATAAAAAGAACGCCTAATGATATTGGAATGAATTTTAAGTAATTTGATAAGTTACTTTTAAATGCAATAATAAAACTTAATAGTGTATTGAAAACAGCAATTCCATTACATCCCTCTGCAATATTAACCAATCCTTTTTCATTTAAACTAATTAATACGGCTGGCTTAAGTAACAATATTGATAAGTTAAATTTTGTAAAAATCTTACAAAAAATAATTGAGGTATATAAAGTAATAACATCAGGTTTTGGAGCATAAAGCCAAAGTACCCACTGGTATATTCCATTAAGTAATATATAACTTAATGTGAAAAGTAAAATAAATTGAATTGCTTTCTTATTTTGCATTTTATTCTTGTAAAATCGTATTTATACTTTGCGCAATATATTCAATTTGATTTTTATTCATTTCGGTATGAATTGGAAGAGATATAACTGTTTTACATAATTCTTCTGAAACAGGTAAACTACCAATTTTATGAGCTAAATTGAATGCTTTTTGCATGTGCAGTGCAATTGGATAATAAACCATTGTAGCTATATTAAGTTTCAATAATTCACTTTTTAGGTTATCTCTTTCAGTAGCATTTACTTGAATAGTATATTGATGGAAAACGTGCGTACTACTCACGCTTCTTTTAGGTATTTTAATTTTAGGGTTATTTCCTAATAGTTTATCATACAAATCAGCTACTTGGTTTCTTGCTTTTTCGTAATTTGATAATTCATTTAATTTTACATTCAATATAGCTGCTTGAATGGTATCAAGTCGGGAGTTTACACCTATAATATCATGAACATATTTTTGCGATTGCCCATGGTTACAAATCATGGTAATTTTTTTGGCTAAATTATCATCATTAGTCATCAATGCACCACCATCACCAAAGCAACCTAAGTTTTTTGAAGGAAAAAAGGAAGTGATACCTATGGTACCAATTGTACCTGCTTTTTTTGTAATATTATTTTTAAAAGTGTATACTGAGCCTAATGCTTGTGCATTATCCTCAATAATAAATAAATTGTATTTTTGTGCTAATAATTCAATTTCATCCATGTTAGCACATTGACCAAATAAATGAACGGGAACAATTGCTTTGGTATTAATAGTTATTTTTTCTTCTATAAGTTTTGTGTCAATGCAAAATGTTTCGTTATCTACATCAATCAAAATAGGGGTTAATCCTAATAAAGAAATTACTTCGGCTGTGGCTACATAAGTAAAAGCAGGTACCATAATTTCGTCACCTGGTTTTAAATTTAATGTCATCATTGCAATTTGTAAAGCATCTGTTCCATTTGCACAAGAAATTACATGTTTTACATTTAAGTAGGAAGCTAAATTTTTTTCAAATAGTTGCACTTGAGTTCCTTTAATAAAACTCGATTCGTCAATAACATCTTGTATAGCTTTATCTATAAGAGGCTTTATTTTATCATATTGCCCTTTAAGATCTACCATTTGAATTTTTAACATATAATTATCTATCGGTGTTATCTAGGTAAAATTATTATTTTACTCGTTTAACAATTCCGTCTTTTAGTTCATATTCTTGTTTGGTTTCTTTGCAAATGCCAAGTCCATTGTTATCAAAATGAAGGCGGTGGCCATATTCACTAACCCATCCAATTTGTTTTGCAGGGTTGCCAATAACAAGGGCATATGCTTTAACAGATTTAGTAACCACAGTTCCTGCTCCAATTAAGGCAAATTCATTAATTGTATTTCCACAAATAATGGTGGCATTAGCACCAATAGAAGCTCCTTTTTTTACTACCGTTTGAATGTACTCGTTTTTTCTTACTACCGCACTTCTCGGATTTATTACATTGGTAAATACCATTGATGGGCCAAGAAATACATCATCTTCGCAAGTAACACCTGTATATATCGAAACATTATTTTGAACTTTAACATTTTTCCCAAGCACTACATTTGGCGATATAACAACATTTTGTCCTATATTACAATTATCACCTATAATTGAATTAGCCATGATATGGGAAAAATGCCAAATTTTAACTCCATTCCCAATAGAACAGTTGTTATCAATTACGGCAGTTTCATGTGCAAAATAGGAATCCATATTTTCTTTCTTATAAGTTATTTATGTTTCTTAGAAGATATATTTGTTCTATCATTTGAACTACTTTCATTCCCTCTATTGCGGTTGTCTTAATTTCTTCTTTTTTATTGATGGTATTGATTACATTTTTAATTACATACTCATGATTAGCAGCACTGCCTTTATATTTTCCATAATCATTAGGTGGATTGGTAGGATTCATAGTTGGCATTTCGTAATCTTTTATTTCACAATGGAGTACCTTTTCCATGTATTGCCCACCTATTTTGATACTGCCAAATTCGGCTAAAATGGTGATGCTACTTTCTATGTTTTTATTGTAAGCTGAGGTGCTATAATTGATGGAACCAACTCCACCATTTAATAACGAAAAACTAATGTTTCCGCTATCTTCAAATTCAATGGTATTTTTATGGTTAAAATTATAAAAATTGGCAGCTATATTATCTATACCACCAAATATCCAATACAAGGTATCTACAAAATGGCTAAACTGAGTGAACAATGTTCCACCATCCAAATTAAGTTTACCCTTCCAACCATTGAGTTTATAATAGTTTTCATCCCTATTCCATATACAATTTATTTGAACATTGAATATTTGGCCAAGTATATTACTTGAAACAATTTCTTTTAACCAAATCGATGGGGGAGAGTACCTATTTTGCATCACACAAAATACATTTTTATTGACTTGTTTTGATTTTTCAATAACCGAATTGCATTCTTCGATAGTCAATCCCATGGGCTTCTCAATTACCACATGCATGTTATTTTCTAAGCATTTGATTGCTTGTTGGCAATGCAAATAATTAGGAGTTGCTATACACATAACATCTACCTCAATATCACTTGCAATAAAATCACTTAAACTATTAAATATAGGTAAATTATATTCCTTGATTTCAGGACTAGGATTAACTTCAATAAATGCAATCAATTCTGCATCTGCATTTGATAAAATAATATCAGCATGGCGTTTACCAATATGTCCTAAACCTATGATTGCAAATTTTAATTTTGACATTGATATTACAAAAAAAGGAATAGAATATTCTTCCATTCCTTTTAGTTATTTTAATAATATTTTATTTACTAAGAATGTTTTTTATTATTTTAACCACTAATTGATGTTCAGTAGAAGATAAATTACTTCCAGATGGTAAGCATAATCCTTGGTCAAAAAGTTTTTCTGATACGTTGGTTCCGTAATATGGATATTGTTCAAAAACAGGTTGCATATGCATAGGTTTCCATAACGGCCTACTTTCTATATTTTCTTTTTCAAGTGCTAACCTAATATCTTCTCTTGTAATACCATTTGTATGTAATGGGTCAACTAGTATTGTACTTAACCAGCGATTGCTGTAATATCCAACAGGTTCCTTTAAAAAAGTAATTCCACTAATTCCCTCCAAATGTTTTTCATACAATTCAAAATTCAGGCGTCTTTGGTTTACCCTATCTTGCAAAACAGTCATTTGTCCTCGTCCAATTGCTGCGCAAACATTACTCATTCGATAATTATACCCAATTTGAGAGTGTTGGTAATGAGGCGCAGCATCGCGTGCTTGTGTAGCTAAAAAACGTGCTTTTTTAATAAACTCTTCGTTATTAGATATTAACGCACCTCCGCCACTAGTAGTTATAATTTTATTACCATTAAATGATAATACACCTAAATTACCAAAAGTACCACATGCTTTTTCATTAATTTTTGAACCTAATCCTTCTGCAGCATCTTCTATAATTGGAATTCCAAACTCATTAGCAATAGCATTAATTTCGTTCATTTTAGCTGGCATACCATATAAATGAACAGGTATAATAGCTTTTGGCTTTTTACCTTTACTTATTCTATCTTCAATTGCATTTCTTAATTGAATTGGACACATATTCCATGTTTCTTCTTCCGAGTCAATAAAAATTGGTATTGCTCCTTGATAAACTATTGGATTAGCAGATGCTGAAAAGGTGAAACTTTGACAAATTACCTCATCACCTGCTTTTACATCTAATAAAATTAAGGCTAAATGAATAGCTGCTGTACCTGCACTTAATGCAGCTGCATTTTCTGATTGAGTAAAGTCACATAAATCTTTTTCAAAACCATCTACATGAGGGCCTAATGGCGCTATCCAATTAGTATCAAAAGCATCTTTTACATATTCAAACTCTTTACCACACATATGTGGTGATGAAAGCCAAATTTTCGGTTTTGTCATTTAGTTTTTTTAATTTTTTACGTACAATATTAATAACAATTGGTCATATTACAAATATACTAAAGGTAACTTGTTATGTAAAATAAGTATATGTGTTGATTATTTGCCTTCATTTTGTTTTAAGTATTTTTATCTTTTAAATTACTGTCATGTAACTTAGGTTTCCAGAATAATACATGAAGGGAATTTTTTAGGAAAATAGCGAAATAAAGCAAGAGTCTAATAAAAATTATAATAGTTCAGAAGTTAGCTTTATGCTAAAATGTTGGTGGTATTGAATTAAAATGGTGAAATGATTTTTACCATTTTTGAAATGATATTTTGTAAAATAACAATCTAATTAAATAAGTAATCTAGGTTAGCAAATGGACGGTTCAAATGATGTTAATTTAATGGTTTTACCATCACATTTTTAATCAAAAAAATTGAATTTAAATGAAACAGAAATTTTTTATTAATTTATCTTTTAGAAAGTAAAATTATTATATAATTCTACCTGGTACACCTATAACGGTGCTATTATCAGGTATGTTTTTTGTAACCACAGCCCCTGCTCCAATTTTACACCATTTTCCAATTGATAAATTTGGTAAAATCACTGCACCAGAACCAATTAATGTTCCTTCACCAATTTTTACATTACCCGAAATGTGTACTCCAAACATAATAGAAACGAAATTCTCAATTGTGGCATCATGACCAATTGTACTATTAATATTTATGATTACATGGTCACCAATTTTAATATCAACTGTTAGCACAACTCCCTTACAAATAATATTTCCATTACCAATACTGTTGCTATTGTGTATCTTAATGTTTGAATGAATAACATTTACAAAGTTAAATTTATTATTTTCTTTAATTTGTTTTCTAATTTTTGAATCAGCCACTGCAATTATCACATGGCTATTGGGTTCAATTTTATTTAATAAGGGTAAATTTTTAAATTGATCATCAAGTTTGTAATCATCAACAAATCCTAATACATTAATTTTATCAGATATCATTTCATCAATAAGCCAAAGAGTTTCTTTGCCCATTCCTCCTGCTCCATATATCCAAATTGATTTTTGCATGTTATTTACTATTATTTAAATCCAATAATAGTTTTTTTGTAAATTCATTTGAACCATAAGCATTTAGATGAACATAATCCGCAAAATATGCTCTTTTTCCAATATATAAATCTCCATAGTCAAATAGTTTAAAATTATTGTTTTTTGAAGGAGGAGTATTAGCATGCTCTCCAGAATAAACTGGGGCATTTAATAATATAAGATTGATTTGATTATTTTTACAAATTTCTATTATTTCATTTAGATAAAATAATTGGATTGCAGAGAATTCCGAATTTTTCAATTTTTTATTTTCCAATTTTTTATTTTCAATATTCAATTTTGAATTTATAGGTTCATATCCTCCGGTATATGGTAGCTTTTTAATTAATATCTGTCTTTCTAAAGAATAAATTGATTGATATAAAAGTTCAGGCAGTAATTCAAAGTATATAAAAGGAGCTATTTTAGTAAAGTTGTTAAACTGAACAAGATCATTCAACTTGATAAAAGGAAAATAAACCCTACATTTTTCTAGAAAATTATTTTCATCTAAAATCCATGTTGAGTCAATTTCTTTTTTGACATTATGAGGACCATAAGCCAAAATCAAGTTGTCGATTTTTATTTGATTATCGATTAAAAACTGTAGTTTATTTTTACAATAAAAATAGTTTTCTGCTGAATGTGCCCAGTTTAAATTGTTATTAGGAAATAAATTAGTGTTAATTCCACCTTGTAAATGCGAATCACCCAAAATTAAATAATTAATTTTTGATTGTTTGGTCATTACCTTTTTCAATTGATAATTATAGAAAAAAAGCAATAAACTAAACACTAATAAAATTAAAGTTGTGAATATTAATAATAATGTAATAAATTTTTTCATTAGAAAGCAAAATAAATAAATTCAACAGGAGCACCTTTAAAATATACTATAAAAATAATTAATAAAAGATATAAAGACCAGCGAATAGATGAGTTTTTTATGGTGTTAAAGAAAAAAACAGAATCATCTGTCCTTCTTGAAATCCACTCAAAACTAAATAAAACAATAACTGAAATTAACAAATGGAATAATTTTAACTTTTCTTGGTTATCTAAATTTATATTAGGGTAATTAACAAAGCTACTACTGAATATCTCTGAAAATATTTTTAATGATATTTCTAAACTTGGTGCTCTGAATAAAATCCAACATAATAAAACAAAAATAAAAGTAGTTAACATGCCTATTAGCTCTTTAATAGAAGGGAAAATGCTATAGAAAGCTACAGAGCTAGTTAAATTTTTTTTACTTCGATTTAAAAGAAATAATGGTAAAAAACCACAGGCGTGTGCTAAACCCCAAAAAATGTAATTCCAACTCGCACCATGCCAAAATCCACTAACTATAAAAATAATAAAAGTATTTCTTATTGCTTTAAAATGACCTTCTTTTGATCCACCTAATGGAATATATAAATAATCTCTAAACCATGATGAAAGAGAGATATGCCACCTTTTCCAAAACTCAGCAACATCCCTTGAAAAATAGGGAAATCTGAAATTTATTAATAATTCGAAACCAAATAATTTGGCTGTACCTAATGCAATATCGGAATATCCACCAAAATCGCCATAAATTTGAATTGTAAAAAATAAAGCTCCAAAAAATAAAGCTACTCCATTATATTGCTCATAATTATTGAAAATTTCATTGGCGAAATAGGCACAATTATCTGCAATGACCACTTTTTTAAAAATTCCCCATAAAATAAGTCTTAGTCCAGTGGTAGCTTGTGCAAGATTGAATTGCCTATTGGATTGAATTTGAGGTAATAAATGATTCGCCCTTTCAATTGGACCTGCCACTAATAATGGAAAAAAACTTACAAATAACGAATAATCAATTAAGTTTGAAATAGGCTTTTGTTTATCTCGATAAATATCAAAAACATACGACATTCCATGGAAAGTATAAAATGAAATACCTACAGGTAAAATGATGTTGAGAAGTGTTGGCTCCGCATGAATTCCAAGTTGGCTAAAACCTAAGGCAAATTGTTCTACAAAAAAATTATAATATTTAAAAACTGCAAGTATTCCTAAATTATTTATAATACTTAACCATAAATAAAACTTGGCTTTCTTTTTATTGGTTGATGCCACACCAAATCCATAAAAATAATCTAAAAAGGTACTTAATGCCAATAAGCCCAAAAAACGCCAATCCCACCAACCATAAAAAAAATAGCTTGCGATGAGTAAAATAATATTTTGCCCTTTTTGATTATTTTTGAGAATAATCCAATATATAAAAAATACAGTTGGAAGAAAAAGTAAAAATTCTAGAGAATTAAAAATCATATACTTATTAAGAATTTATTTCGTTAAAATTGTTTAGTTCAGTAACATAGCTGATGGTATTTTTCAATCCATTTAACGAAGTGAAGGTTAAGCCGCAACAGAGCCAAAAGAGTTGCATGGTGAAAAAGTTGATTATTTTTTGTTTTAAGACAAATTAAAATAATAATGCAACAAATCTAATATTCCAATGCTGTGGCAAATGTAAAAATTCTTCAACAAATCTTGATTTGTTGAAGAATTTTTACATTTACTCAAACTGTTTCAAAGTGATGAAACTAAATTTCCATTTTAGATGTCTGTTGAATTCCTTAAAACCTATTTTATGTTTTAAGCCAGTTAGCAGTGGCTTTATCTTTTAGCTTAAGAAATGCTACATGGGCAGGTTTTGATGGAAGTAATTAAAATAATTAATAAACTGTTATCAACAAACCTAAGATTAATTTATATAATTTACTTTAAATTATAAACTAATAATTATGGAATGTTTCGAACACCTACAGCCTTTCATTTTAATGTAATTTATTTCGCTTTTCTTCTAAAGTAGATGAACTTATTAAATTTAAATCATTATCTACGCCTCTAATAAAATTATACTCTTCCTTAAAATTAAATACTCCTTGAGGGTAATTAGATTTTTCTTCAAATAATTTTATCGTTTCATAGGCAAAGTTTGCACCACCCAATGAAAATGCATGAGTAAATGAAACATGCCTTATATTAATTTCTGTTATCAATGCAATTCCAGTAGAATTCTCTTTAAAATCAACAGTAAACATACCATTAATTGCCAGATTAAATTTGCTGAATATTAATTCAATTGCTTTACGTGCTCTTGAAATTAAATCTTCTGAATTTAATAGTTTTCCTCTTGCACACATTCCTGAAATTTTGGTTGGAGATGCATTTGCCAATAAATATTCAATTCTTTCAGCGGTTGCTCCTAAAATTAAATTTCCATCTTTAAAAAGCAATTTACATGCATAATTTCTTCCAGGTAAAAAAGGACTTGCAATAATATCAGTTTTTAGATTTGCAAAACGAAGCCAATTTAAAAGGTCATTATCACTGTTAATTTTTAAGGCGCCAAGAGCTCCAGCTGTTTTATTCAACCTAACCCAATATGGAAATTTCAATTCATCTGATAATTTTAAAAGCTCAGAATTGCCTAATCCATTAACATCTAGTGTTTTGGGAGCCAAACCAAATGGTTCTAGAAATTTGGAAACTTTTAACTTATCAAATAAAAAGCTTGCTACTTCTGAATTTGGTAAAAAAGACTTACATGGTAATGTACCTGTTGCTTCCTTTTTGCACCAAACCAGAACTTCCGTCTCTGGAACAATAAATGCAAAATCAATATTTTCTTTTTCAACTATCTTTTCGATATCTTTCCAATATTGATCAATTTCTTGTTGAGCATTTGCGACTAAATATGTATTGTCAAATGGATATTTAGTGTATAAACCCGAAGCATAAATATTGGAATCAATTCCTATTATTTTTATTTGAGGATTGGCTAATTTTAAACTTAACGCAATCCCTTTGGGTGTTGGTCCTCCGATTCCTGAAACTAGTATATTCATCATTTTAATTATTCCCGTTAAAAGGTTCCATAGGTCTGGCGTTTGATTGATTTACACCCTCTCTAATTATTATTTTCAATATTGTTTGATAAAAAATCTTTAAATCCAATGCAAATGAAAGATTGTCAACATATTCAACATCCATTTCAAATTTTCTCTTCCAACTAATTGAGTTTCGTCCACTTACTTGAGCTAAACCAGTAATTCCTGGTTTAACGTTATGTCTTTTTAATTGTTCTTCAGAATATAAGGCTATGTATTTAAATAGAAGTGGTCTTGGGCCAATTAAACTCATATCACCTTTAATTACATTTAGTAATTGAGGTAATTCGTCAATAGACAATTTCCTAAATAAATTGCCAAAATTTGTTATTCTTTGCACATCTGGTAATAATTCCCCATTCGAATCTCGTTTATCATTCATTGTTTTGAACTTTATAATTCGAAATTCTTTTATATTTAAACCAGGGCGCACTTGGTAAAAAAACACTTTCCCGTTATTTTGTACCAATAAAATAAAAAAAGTGATAATTAAAATAGGACAAAGAATAATTATTAGAATTACTGCTACTATAAAATCAAATATTCGTTTGAAAAAATTCCTATACATTTTGATTATTTATATAAATTAACTATTTTTTTTCTTTTCCCTGAATTTAACAAAGGAATTTCATTTACATATTCAACTTTAAAATCAGCATCAGAACCTAGAAATTCCAAAAATTCTGATTTAAGTTTTTCTTCATGAATAAATTTGATATCACAATTAATTTTAAACACATAGGATTTTTGAGTTAATTGAAGTAATTGATACTGATTTATTTCTTTGTATTGCCACATATTTCGATATACAATATATGAAGAAACTAGTTCCGATTTTGTATTAAATAATAAATCAAGTTTACGCCCTTCTACCTGACTTAAAAAAACTAAACCATCTTCTCTTTCTATTGAACCAATATCACCTGTGTCATATCGAATCATTGGCATTGCAAAATTAAATAAATCTGTTAGAATAATTCTTCCAAGTTCGCCATCCTTTAATTTAACATCATTTACTAAATCAAAAATTTCAACAAGATAACTTGCAGAATTTACCAAAAATCTTGGCTTTCCATCGATTTCCTGTTGAGCAATAATGCCATTCTCCAGATTACTATATCTTGAAACTACAGGACATTTGAAAATTTCACTAAGTCTATTTTTTGATTCTAAACCTAATGATTCAGACATTGTAATGACTGATTTGGCATTTTGGGTAAATGAATTTAGACTTTGGGAATCAAAATATCGAATAAAATGTTCTAATGCGGAAACATATCCTAAAATACTGTAATTTTTAGATTCAGATTCAATTTGTTTAGCTATTTGACCAATTTTATTATTGTTTAAATTTAATACATCTATGGGTATTATATTTTGCAAAAAGTACTTCCAATTTGGTGCCATTTTTTGTTTAGCCCAGATTTTCATATAGTAAACTCTATCACCAATTTCAAAACCAGCCCTTCTGGCAAAAAATAAAGTATCTGCGTAATTTCTATATTTTTTTCTTTGGTCTTGGAAAACAGTAAATGGTGTTCCAGTGGAACCACTAGTTGTCATTTCAATTAATTTTTCATTTAAATGCTTTTCGGACCTAAAATCTTCACTTCTTGATTTTATTAAAGTTTTATTTATTACGGGATAATCATCTAGGTTTAAAGAATTAACTTCTTGGTAAAATTTAGTTGATATTTTAGCATGATTTAATAAAATTTCTAAATCTTTATTAGACCTAAATTTGAAATTGAAGTGTTTTTCAATTTCAGAATATTCATTTGAAATTTTATTCTTTTTATAAAGTTCTTGTAATTTAAAAAGAGTAATTCTTAAATTCATCATAATTTATTTTTTAAAATTTGTATTAAATCAAAAGAAGAAACAAATTCTACATCTGGCCAACGTTTTACAATTGCCTTTAGTAATTTTGATAACTCTTCAAGCCCTTTCTTTCTATTTTCTGGATCAATATAACCCCCAAAATTTACCCTGTGTGAACTAATTATTGCTGGTTTTTTCCAAAAAAAGGCAGCTTCTATCTGTGCCATGGTGTATGACAACCAATCATTTTTCTTTACCCCATTAGGCTCAAAAACAACATTCCTGTTAATATTTATCAAACCACTTTTGAGTTTTTTTCCAGTATAATTGTAAACTTTTTTATATTTACCATTACCTAGGTGCTCATGTTTGATTAAAGGATTATCAATAAAGCTAATTCCTTCATCAAAGATATAACTTTCAATGGCAGAACTGGCACTTGCTCCTGGTGCATTAAAGTGAATAGGTTGATAACCAAATACGCTTATAAACTTCTTAACGCCATCTTTTATGACATTTTCAAAAGGTTTATTTTCCTGAATATCCCAAAAATCAAAAGCCGCAGTAGATGATATAGTAGGATAACCTGTTAAAGCAAATCCCGTATAGGTTCTATTCTTTATGGCTTTAACAAAAAAATCATCCTTTTGGTCAAGTTTTTCAAAGAAAACCTTTAAATTTAAATGTTCACGACCATGAAATTGAGGTACAAATATTCCAGATGAAATGCCTTGCTTCCATAAATCCCATGCCCCTAAATATGCTTTTGGATCAATGGCTTCTTTCTTAATAAAAGTTTCAGGAAGTAATTCTGTTTCAAAACTGGAAAAGTTGTTTTCAATAATTCCTTCAAAATTAATATTGGAAGGAAGAGCAAAGGGTGTAATAACCGCAGGTTTGTTATTCGAATCTCTAACTGAGTATAAAACCTCGAATAACATTTCTAAGTCTTCTCTAGTTTCAAGGGTATCCAATAAATCAAAATGTGTAATTCCATTTAAATTTTTAAGATTTAAATTTTCACTAGCCTTTTTAGAATCTAATCTTACATTTCCATAATCATCAATTGAAAAAACAATTAACTTTCTGTTTGTTCTCCATCCAATAATATTTTTTAAATTGTTTAAAATAATTGTTTTACTATTCATTGATACAATTAATTATTGTTTGATAAGCAACTTCAGGAACTAAAGAATGATTAAAAAAATTATTACCATTTTTTCCCAATTCTTGCCTTAATTCTTTGCTATTATAAAGTTTGTCAAAATTATTTTTAAATTCATCATGTTTTCCAGCTAAGGAGTAAAATCCACATGTTGCATTATCTATAATTTCTCCAAAATCTGTTGCAGAATCTATAGAAGCAAGAACTGGTATACCTACATTAAGATAATCTAAGACTTTAGACGGAATATTAGGTATGGTAAAATCTTCATGTAGACTAATTAAACCAATATCGCATTGTGAAATTAAATCTTGATAATCAGTTTTGGATAAACTGCTTTGAACAATAATATTATTAAGATTATTTAATTGAACGATTTCCTCAAGCTTTTTCATTTGGTAACCTTCTCCAATTAAAATAAAATAAACATCAGAATGAACCATGCATCTTTTTGCTAATTCAATTACATTTTCGAGTTTTTGTGGTTTACCCATATTTCCACCAAAAACTACCAGAATTTTATTCTCTAGTTTAAATTCAGCCCGCCAATTTTTCTTATCAAATTTGGAAGAATATGTTTTTTGGAAATTAGATAGAATATGAATATTTTTATTTTCTAAAAAATTATTATGATTTTTTAGATATTTAATATTTCCATCCGACATGCACCCAATGTAATCGGCTAATCGATAATATTTTTTTTCTATAAAACGAAAATAATGATAAAGGCCACCCCATTTACTCATATAGCCAAGATCTATTGCATTCTGAGGAAAGATATCCCGTAGCACTAAATAGAATTTAGCTTTGGATCTTTTTTTTATTTTAGCAATTAAATAGGCAAAAGTAATTGGAGGAGTTGCCGAAATAATTAAATCATATTTTTTATTTGGATAAAATTTATTCAAGGCATTTGAATAAGCAAATGGAAGCATTAATACAGATAATCCTTTCAAATACTTTGAAACATTTCGATTTGGTAATGAATTTACTCTTAATATTTCGATGCCTGACTCTATAGACTTTGAAGTACTAGATTTAGTTGGGGCTAAAACAGTAACATCATGTCCTTTTTTTACAAATTCCTCTACTAAGGTTGTATACATATTAAAGCCTTCTTCAAGGTTAGGAAATGCATACATGATAAATAATACTCTCATTATTTAGATTTCAATAACTTATTATACAATTCATAATAAAAATTAAGCTGATTTTTATTATCAAAAAGATTTTCTGCTTTTTTCCTACATTTAGCAGTAAAATGCAGTTTCCCAATTGATGTAATACGCTGAATTTTTTCAACATATTCAAAAGCTTCATTTGAATAACAAATATCACCAACTTCATTATCAATAAGTTCAGGAAGTGCTGAAGAATTATTAACTATAGCCGGAGTTCCACATGACAATGATTCTGCGACCACCATTCCAAAAGTTTCGGCTAATGATGGTGTAACAAATACATCAGCTAGATTATAATAGTTAACCAATAGGTCAAGAGAACTTAGTCTTCCCATACCAATAATTCCATCTGGTAATTGAGCAAGTTGGTTTTGATTAAGACCAATTAAAACAATAACATAATCATCAGACAATAGCTTTCTGATTTCTATAAATTTTTGGAAACCTTTTCCCTCTGACCATTCATTTGCAACACCAAGAACAATCTTTTTACCTTGAAATTTAGAATCATCCTTTAATTTATTAACTTCTTTGATTTTAAAAATATTTAAATTCATTCCATTATAAATGGTTTGAATATGGTTGTTTTTAAAGAATGATAACTTGACTTGATTTGCAAGCCATTGTGAAACCGTTACTATTTCAATATTAGAATTCTGGGTAAATTTTTTATTTTTTAATATAAAGTTAAACTTAGAATTATCAACGAAAAGTGAACTCGGATATAATTTTAATAACTCACAATTATGGCATTGAGATTTCCATTTCTCACAATTTATACGTTCATAATAACTACAATGACCAGTAAAAGGCCAACAATCATGAAATGTCCAAACAATTGGAATATTAGTACTATTTAAATAATCGAATAGAATAGAATAGTTTAAATAATAACCATGAATATTATGCAAATGAATAATATCAGGATTAATTATTTTAATTTTATTAATTAATTTTTTAGTTGAGAATGAACTAAATAATCCATGTTTATCCAATAATTTTGAACCAATTAAATGAATTAATAATTCAATTTTATTCCCAATTTTAATTAATTGACTATTACTTTTTCCTGAATTTCTACCAAATGCAATAAACGATTGATTGCCATTTTCTATTAAATAATCACCAATATTATTGGTAATTCTTCCTGTACTGCCAAAAACTACCGTAGAATTTATTTGCAGTACTTTCATTCTTGAAAAATAAAACTTGAAAACGTATTTGTAATTTTATTCAAATCGTAGTTGTCAATTACTTTTAACGATTCTTTATTAAACTGAGCTCTTAAATCATCTGATTCTATAAGAGTTTTTAACTTCATACTTAAATCATCAATATTTAATGGCTCAAATAACAAACCATTCTGACCATTTGAAATTATCTCAGAAGGGCCGGCAATACAATTACTCGAAATACATGCCAAAGGAACAACCATTGCTTCAAGTAATGCATTTGGAAAACCTTCATATTTTGATGGTAAAACAAAAATTGAGCAATCAGCAATTACCTTTTGAAAATCCTTTAAATGACCGTGAAAATGAACCTTCGATTCAATATTTAATTCGCTTACTAGTTTCTCTAAATTTGATCTTTCAGGCCCGTCACCAATTAAATGAAGTGGCCAGCTGGTTTCAATTAAAGAATATGCTCTAATTAAAACCTCATGCCCCTTTTCTTTTGATAATCTTCCAATTGAAAGAATTCCTTTTTTACCAAAAGCTTGATATTTTTTGTTTTTTACAACCGGGTTAGGAAGAATCTTAATATTATTAATTTTATATTTATGATTTAAAATCTCAGCCGCAGTTTTCGTTTGTACAATTAAAGTATCGGCAAGTGGGTAGGTTAATCTATTTAATGTTTCAATAAAACGACCTAAATATAAATTAGGCCCCATTCTATTCATGATAGTTACTTTTTTCTTTAGAAATAAGGTAGAGATAATTGTATAACTATTAATCCAATCACCAAAAGAAACTACGCTTGATGCTTTTGAATTTTTAACAGATCTTCTAATGTAAGGAATTAATTTTAAAGCATAAATAAACTTATTAATTTTATTCCTATCTAAATTAGGCCAGAATATTTGAATTCTTGAATCTAATTCAAAGAAAATTTCAGTTTTGAACAAACAAATGACGAAAACATCAATACCATCTTTTGCAAATGCATTTGCATATGTAGTCATGGCTCTTTCTTGTCCTCCTCCAGCTAAACCTCCAATAACGAAACAGACTTTTTTAGTCAATTTTATTTGCATTAATTTTTTTCACAACTAGATCTATCATCCATTCGCACGAATCAAATCGCCCTTCATGGAAATTTAAATTCTTATCCCAATATCCAACGCAACCATCGTATGCATCAATAGCATAGCCATAACTTATTTCAACAATTTTATATTCTAAATTCTCGTCCTTAATAAGGTCAAATGCAACAACTTGCATATTTAGAATTTCAGCATATGCAATTGATTTCTGAATTAAATCATCGCTAAAATTCTGTTTATCATAACTGATATTACCACTGCCTGATGCTCTGAAATCATTTTCTCTTACAAATCTTTTGATTGCAAATGCTTTTGCATCAATTACAATAACACGATAATCAGAATCATTGTTTGCTAAAAAGTCTTGAAAATACGCATGATAAATTTCCTTCCCCAAAAGTTTAGAAAATTTGGGCGGGAAAATAGATCTATAAATTACCTTTAAAAAAGAAAGAGTGTTAATCTTTCCAAGATTGAATTTTCTTAAACCTTCTATTAAAAATCCGAAAGAATCAAATTGAGAAAACCCAGATGAAAAAGCCTGTTTAATTATACTTTTTGCGGAGGATTTCGATTTTATTAAACTTACATTTGCCGAACCTGCACCTCCTTTTAGTTTAAAAACTTTTGGAAAACTTGTTTTTTCAACCCAGTCTAACGCATCCTTTTTGTCAACGAAGAAATATGATTTTACTAGCGGTAGCCCCAATGCTTCTAATAAATATTTTTGAGAAATTTTATCATCAAAATGCCAAGATGTTTTAAAGTCAGGAAATACTACTTTCCCTGAATGCTGAAGAGCTGCTAACAACCTTTTCGCAACCAAGTTATCTTTAGGACCTGTCTGCCAAAAATGCCAAATTAATGCATCGCATTCTTTTAAATCATTAATAATAGAATTTGAATAACAATCCACTAATTTAAATGGAATATTCATTTTCTTACAATAATTAATCCATCTAGGATGAAATCCAATTTCAGAATTATGAATCGCTATCATTTATTTTACAAATATTGTTTTGCCCAAATCTCAAATGAACTCATTAGCCAAATTGCATCTAATTGATCTGGTTTTACTCGATCTAATTTTTCAAAATCTTTTTTCACTTCTAAATGATTAAAAATTCCTCTTTTCTTAATTCCCGGATAAATTTCATCATGCCAAAGCTCTTTAAATTTATTTTCACCAAAAAACTGTCTTAGAGGAATTCCAAATCCCATTTTATCCCTGAAAGCAAATGAATTTCCAAATTGATCTGCACATAATTTTTTAAGTATATATTTTCCCTCGGAAGTGGAATTGATTTTTCGAATTAAATCATCTTCCTTTAAAGAAAAAGCTCTAGAAACAAGGTCATTATCTAAAAAAGGAACTCTATTTTCAATACTATGTGCCATAGACATTTTATCTTGTCTAATTAATAAATCTGGCAGGTAAGTAAGAATTTCATATTTCCTTTGTTTATTTAGACCAACATCATTGAGAGAATTAATAATCTCTTTTCGTTTTTTAATTGCGTTATCAATATTAAATCTAGAATACAATCGTTTAGAATTCTGAATACTTGAAAATGAATTACCTAAAATAATTTGATTGTTTTTATCCGAATAAACTCTTATGAATTCAATTAAATTATTTTTATTATTTCTCAATTTTGACAAAAATGATTTTGACAAATATGGAGATTTAAATTCATTAACAAACCTCGAATAACCTGCAAATACTTCATCAGCTCCTTCCCCGCTCAGCAAAACTGTCATGAACTCTTTAGCCCCCTTACACAATAAGTATAAACCAATTGTATTGGGATGATTTAATGGCTGTTCAAAATGCCAGGTGGCTTGATTAAGGGAGTTAGTAAACTCGTTGGAATTTAAAACAAACTTATGTGATTTTAAATTTAACTTTTCGGTAACTAAATCAATGAAAGCTTCTTCTGAGAATTTTTGATTTTCAAATACCACAGAAACAGTTTCCAAATTTGAATCATTTTTCAATAGCGAAGAATAATAACTCACCAAAGTTGAATCAACACCTCCTGATAATTGACTTCCCAACTTTACATCACTGATCATTTGAGAGTTAACGGAATTCTTTAAAATTTCCTCTAAACTGAGTGTATTTTGTGAATTTTCTCTATGTTTTCCTTCACTATCTATTGAGTAAAAAACCTTAACTGCACTTTCTCCATATTGATTTACTTCCAAAAATGTACCAGGCACTAAATTAGAAATGCCCTTAATTAAGGTTTGGTTAATCAAATTTCTAAACAACAAGAATTCATCTAATTTATCTTCATCTAATTCAAATCTTTGATTTGGAATACATAAGAAACTTTTAATTTCTGAGGAAAAAGCGAAAATTGAATTACTTCTGAAAAAATAAATTGGTTTTATTCCAAACCTATCTCTTGCAATAAAAACACGTTTGTTCCTTAAATCAGCAATAGCAAATGCGAACATCCCATTGAGCATTTGCAACATTTTCTCAATACCAAATTCACAATACAAATAAAGAGCAACCTCTGTATCAGTATGACCTTTAAAAACATAGCCCTTTGAAACTAATAAACTGCGAAAATCACTGGCATTATAAATCTCACCATTCATCATCAAGAGTGTATTTCCATCGGGACTAACCATAGGTTGCCTCCCATGTAAACTTAAATCCTGAATGCTTAGTCTATTAAATCCAAATAATAAATTTGCAGGCTCAGTTAATGTTTCAAACTTAGCTTTTATTTCATAGGAAGAAGTTTCAAAATTTAAACCTGCAATGCAAGCATCATCTGGCCCTCTGTGCTTCTGGATATCAATCATTTTAGAAATAATTTGGGAATCAATTTCCAAATTATTATCAAATATTAAACAACCCGCAAATCCACACATATCTATTTCTTTATTTTTTTAAGCAACGAATACAAAAGAACTTCTCTTAAAGACTCACATCTAATTAAATTTGTATATAATTGATTCTTTGATTTTGTAATTAAGGAAGGTAAAAATTTTCTAATAAATAATCTGGGTAGTAAACTACCAGTATATGGTTGAATCCATAAATCCATTTCTCTTAATTTACTTTCACAGTATTGATTAAAATTAAACTCAAGTTTTTGGTCATCCATGATAATTTGACTTAATTTATTAATTTCTTCAATTTTCTTATTTTTTACATCACCCTTCAATAAAGATAAACCTGGTTCCAAATTATTCTGTTCAATTATTTCAAAATCAAAATCAATTTTACCTTCTTTCTTGAAATTAATTTTCAAAATCATTCCATAATTCCATGGCATATTTCTAAAATTCTCCCAATCAAAGCAAAAATTCCCCAATCCATAAAAGATTGGAAAACCATTATACACCTCATAACCTGAAATTACATGCGTATGATGGCAAACTACAGCATGTGCACCTGAATCAATAAAAAATCTAAATAGGTTTTTTATTCTAGGGCTAGGTAAATGGTAATGCTCATTTCCACCATGATATATTACAATAATAAAGTCTACTATTGGTTTATTTGCTAAAATTTGATTAAAAATGTTAACCGGGTCTGAGGGATTACAACCTGCTTTAAAATCGGTAGCAATGGACCATTCACTTTCCGTGATATTAATATAAGCTAGTTTTAATCCATTAGTTTCTTTAATTAATACACTTGAAGCTTCACTAATATTTTTGCCGCTACCTATCGAATCGATATTTAGTGATTTTAATTTTTCAAGTGTGTCAAAAATTCCCTTTTCGCCATAATCATTAAAATGGTTGTTTGCAGTTGCTGCTATTTCACAATTTAATGACTTTAGTAATTCCAATGATTCCGGAATTAATTTAAGATGTGGTCCTGTTTTTTCTATTTTAGTTATTGAATGAGTGGCTGGAGCTTCTAAATCAATTACATTATAATTGGTTGAATTTAAATAATCTAATACAGACTCAAACTGACTCACTCCATTACCTTTTAAGATTGCCTCTTCTGTTCTCAGCCATGGACAAAAATCACCAGTAAAACCAATACTTACCTTACTACTCATTTAAATTATCTAATTCGTCTGTTGAAATAAATTGAACATCAGGAAACTTTTTAATTAATTTTTTAAGAAGCAATTCAAGTTGATCCAATCCTTGAGTTCTATTTTCAGGATTAATACCACCCATATAATTAATTCGATGTGTAGAAATAACCGCTGGCTTGTTCATTAAAAATGCAAAATAAATTTGAGACAAGCAAGAATTTACCCAATCAAAATTTCTATCAAAAGATGGTTCAAAAAAACAGTTTCTTACATTATTTTTTAAACCTGTTTCGGTCGTTTCTCCGAAAGACCTCAATTTGTAATTATATCTACCATATAAACCTGTAGGAATAATTTGCTTTCTTATTCCCTGAATCCAATTCACTCCTTTATTTTTAATAGTTTCTTCAATTATTGAATCCCAAACATAACATGGAGCAATAAATGATTTAGAATGAAAACCAAAAGTTGAATAAAAAAAATCCAAACCTTCTTCAAGCATTTGTATTTGATTTGAAAAATCTTCTTTTGAATCCCAGTCTAAAGATTCCATAAAACTATAATCACCTTCACCCGAGAAAGTACAACCATAATTAAATGTTTCAAGGACTATTGGATTGCCTTTTTTTAATTCAGCTAACCAACGATTAACATTAAGATGTTCTCGCCCATGAAATTGAGGAGTAAACAAATTTTCAGCCACCCCTAATTTAAATTTTTGCCAAGTACTATTATCCCCTGTGTAATCAAAATAAGTTTGAATAAAGTTTTTTTTATGAAAATTTTCAAAATTATCATCTTTGATTTTTTTAAAATCAGGGTTGAACATGATGGAATTTGCTGTAAATTTCGGGGATTTTCCTCTTATATCCTTAAATTTAGATAGCACATTAAAGAGTAATTCAAGATCCTTGGCATCCTCTAACTTATCTACAACGTAATTACTTTTACTAAAATCTAAACCCTTTGTTTTTAACTCCTCAATAGCTGAGTTAGAAGGAGTCCTAATTGCTCCCCAATCATCCGATTCAAATATGACTAATTTAGACTTTACACTAAATTTACTTCTATTGGCTAACAGAGAAGAAACTGTTGTTTTAATGTGCCTTATCATGATTTAAATCTTCATAAATTAAATTACCCAATTGAACAGAATTCAAAAATTCAACTTCTGGCCATTCTAATAAAATTTGATTGAGTAATTTCTCAAAACTTTTCAAGTTATTAATTCTATTATTCTCTTCAATTCCACCCATAAAATTAACTCTATGGATACTTACAATAGCGGGTTTATTCCAAAAAAAAGAATTTCTAACTTCTTT
This sequence comes from Bacteroidia bacterium, assembly GCA_044239605.1. Classification (GTDB taxonomy): domain Bacteria; phylum Bacteroidota; class Bacteroidia; order UKL13-3; family UKL13-3; genus JAAFJM01. The sequence continues at coordinate 29,959 of JBIIBC010000010.1, forward strand.
TAATGTTTGAGCAATTGTTGTTTTATTAACTGTTGGTTCGAAGCTACAATTTCGTACAAAATAAATTTGACCTAATGAATTTGTATCACCTGTATAATGTCTAAAAAAGTTTCTCTTTCCAGATTGATTTTGTAATCCAATTTGAAACTTCATACCTTGGTAAAATTGGACACCTTGTTCAAAAATAAAATTATTAAGTCTTGTATCCCAAATAAAATTATTTGGAATAAATGATTTAGATTTAAATCCGAAAATATTTGAAAAAATATCCAATCCAGATTTAATTGATTCTTTTTTAAAATTAAAGTCATCATTATCAAATGTTGCTTGAATGCTTTTAGTCATTTTAGGAAAAACATCAGTACTCAGCCCCCACATTTTGTTTTCGAATGCTAATAAAAAATCAGAATCATTACTTCTTAATAAATCAAGCCATAATTTTACATTTACATGCTCTCTTCCATGAAATTGAGGAAAAAGAAGATTTTCACCAATTGCTTGTTTCCAAATTTCAATAGAATTATAGTTATTTCCGTACTTATTATATGTTTCTAAAAAAGGCTCGAAATAATAATTGAGAAAATTGTCATTTTTAATTTTCTCAAAATCAGGATTTGCAACAACCGTATTGGTAGTGATAATAGGATTGTTTCCTTTAAAATCATTAATTCTTAAAAGCACATCCAAAATAGCTTGTATATCAACAGAAGATTCAAGATTGTCATATTTACAATAAGAGCTGTTATCTAAATTAATACCATTCATTTTTAATTTATCAAAAACAGTTCGAGATGGCATCCTAATACTTCCCCAATCGTCCGATTCAATTACAAGAATTTTTCGATTGGTTTTCCAACCTTTGTAATTTGTTAAATTGTTTCTAAGAAAACTCTTCATTAAAAGTTAGTTATTACCTTCGCTCCAAACTACTCTTTTGATATAACTAACATAGCTTAGGATTATCCGTACCATTTTATCAGAAACATTTGGCATACTATAGTCAATAACCGGCCTAAAAATCCTTTCACCAATTCCTACATTTTCATATTCCAATTGAGTAAGTCCTTGAATAATTCTATCCTTATTCAATCCTACCATCATAACTGCAGTTTCTTCCATTGCTTCCGGACGTTCGTGTGCCTCTCTAATATTTAATGCAGGAAAATTCAAAATAGAACTTTCTTCTGATATGGTTCCGCTATCTGAAAGAACAGCAAATGAGTTAATTTGCAAGGCATTGTAATCATTGAATCCCAATGGTTTTAAAAACTGAACTTCGGGTTGCATTTGAATGGCTTTGCTTTCAATCATTTTCCTTGTTCTTGGATGAGTGCTAACAATAATTGGGAAATGATACTTTTCAGCAATGGTATTTAGGCTTTCCATTAAATTCAAGAAGTTCTTTTCACTATTGATATTTTCTTCACGATGAGCAGAAACAACAAAATATTTTCTTTTCACTAAATTAAGACTTTGAAGCACCTTACTTTCTTCAATATTTTTCTTATAATGATTCAAAACCTCAAACATTGGAGATCCTGTTTTTATTATTCTATCAGCAGGTAAACCTTCTCTTAAAAGATATTCACGAGCAATATCACTATAAGTTAAATTCATATCTGCTATATGATCCACAATTTTTCTATTAGTTTCTTCAGGAACCCTTTGATCAAAGCAACGATTTCCTGCCTCCATATGAAAAATTGGTATATGCCTTTTCTTAGCGGGAATAGCACATAGACAACTATTTGTATCTCCTAAAACCAAAAATGCATCTGGTTTTAATTCTTCAAGTAGTGCATCTATTTTAATTAAAATCAAACCTACTGTTTCTGCCGCTGTTACACCAGCAGCATTAAGAAAATGATCAGGTTTTCTTATTCCTAAATCTTCAAAAAATATTTGATTTAATTCATAATCATAATTTTGACCTGTATGGACAATAATATGCTCAATTGCCGGAGAGATGTCTAATTTTGCCATGACTCTTGAAAGGCGTATTATTTCAGGTCTAGTACCAACTACAGTTACAACTTTTAATTTATTCATTAGAAAATAGTTTTATTTTAAGCAATTTCAAATTTATACTGTTTCAAAAAATGTATCAGGATCATTTGGGTCGTAGAACTCGTTAATCCAAAATACAGTATATAACTCTTCCTCTCCAATATTTTTAATATTATGTGTAAACCAAATTGGCATATCTACATAGGAAGGGTTTTCACCATCAAGATAAAAATCAAGCACATTGGTTTTCCCAATTTGTCTTAATTGAATCAGGGCTTTACCTTTTATAACTGCAAATCTTTCAATTTTTCTAGTGTGAAAATGATTTCCTCTTGTTATATCGGGAGCAGTAGTAGAGAATGATACTTGGCCACCAATTCCTAATCTAATTAATTCAACAAAAGTCCCTCTATTATCTGTATTTTTAGTGAAGTGCCTAGGGAAATAATTATTTAAAGGCATATAACATCTAAAAGTATTAAACAACTGAAATTCAAACTTAGAATTTAGTTGAGGAATTTCACCTTTAGCTTGATATGTTTCTTTAAAAATATTTAAATAATTTAGAATTTCTGAAACTTTAATATCTGCTTTGTGCTCAATTAAACAAGCATGGTTATTAATGTTTTGATCGATTGCTTCTATAATTTCAGTTACTAAATCGCCTACATAAATCAATTTTAATTGGCCATCAACATCAATTTTCGGTTGTTCATTTCGAGTAATTTGGTGACAAAACGTTGCTACAACAGAATTATAAAAAGGATTGCCAAATGGACCAAAAACGTTAGGAATTATCATTCCTGTAAAAATTGAGTTTGATTTATTTGCCCAATTTGACAAAGACTCACGAGCTTCCTTTTTGGATTTACCATATATATTATCCCTTTCTTCCTGAGTTGATGAAGATATAATAACATGAGGTTTGGAATTAGTTCTTTCTAAAGATGCAATAAGAGAATTAACTAAACCTGTATTTCTATTATAAATTTCATTTGGATCATTGTGTCGATTTAACGCAGCTAAATGAACAATTACATCACAATTTGAGACGAATTCATCCATTTGTTGATTATTTTCGAAGTACTCTCTTTTGAAATCTATTAATTCGAAAAGGTCTTTCTGTAAATTTAACGTTTGGTATAAATGGTTACCCACAAACCCATTTTGACCAGTAATTCCAATTTTTTTCATTTTATATTTTTTAATAAATAAACACTTTAATAACTTTTGATATGGCACTTAAATTAGCCAATCCAACTCATCCAAACTCAATCTAAAATCATCCTCCTTAGATTGTATTGTGGTAAAATTAGAATAAACCATTAGAACACTACCTTCCTCCAAAGCTTCAAACCCATTATAATTTCCACCGGGAATTTCTACAATATTACTCTCCAAATCAGTCAAAATAAATTTATTCAGAAAATTTGTTTTCATATCAACAACTTTCACAACAAAACTTCCTTTTGCAGCAAAAAACCATTTGGTTTCCTTTTTATGTCCTTGCCAAGCTCTAATTATTCCTAATTGGGGTTCAATACAATACATTCTGACAACATTCTTCATATCAAAATCATTCACAAACCTCACAATACCTCTGTTATCTTTATGCAGATTTCCCTTAATCAAAAACATAATATATTTTTTATTTAAAAACTCCGTTGTTTGAAACTATTTCTAATTTGAATTAGACAATAAAATCTTCAATTGTTTCACCAAACAATTCCTTTCGAACTAACGCTAACTTGCTAATTAAGTTTTTAACACCTTCAACATTCAACCTTTCTGTGTTGTGTGAATGATAATCTTCAATTATAGAAACATCTTGTTCTCCTTCAGAAAAATACATAGCATAATTCAAATCACGATTATCAGCAGGAATACGAAAGAAATCGCCCATATCCTCAGCTTTTACCATTTCTTCTCTGGTACATAGTGTTTCATATAATTTTTCGCCATGTCTTGTACCAATAACCTTTATCTCATTATTGGCATTAGCTAACTCTTTTATGGCATTCGCTAAATCCCCAATAGTAGCAGCAGGAGCTTTGTTTACAAAAAGATCTCCCGGATTTCCATGTTCAAAGGCAAATAATACCAAATCAACAGCATCATTAAGACTCATTAAATATCTTGTCATATTAGGATCTGTAAGAGTTAGTGGCAACCCAGACTTAATTTGATTAATAAATAATGGAATAACGGACCCTCTAGATGCCATAACGTTTCCATACCTAGTTAGACAAACAGTAGTTTCTTTTAAATTTCTGGCTTCTGCAATTGCAACCTTTTCCATCATGGCTTTAGAAATACCCATAGCATTTATAGGGTAAGCTGCCTTATCTGTACTCAAACAGATAATTTTCTTAACTCCATTGGTACCTCCTGCCCTGATTACATTTTGTGTTCCTTCTACATTTGTTTTCACAGCTTGCATTGGAAAAAATTCACAAGAAGGTACTTGTTTTAAAGCCGCAGCATGGAATATGTAGTCTACGCCTCGAGTAGCAGGTTCAACGCTATTAAAATCTCTAACATCACCAATGTAAAACTTTAGTTTAGGGCTTTTTAGAGAGTTACGCATGTCATCTTGTTTTTTCTCATCCCTTGAAAATATTCGGATTTCACTAAAATGATCAGTATGCAAAAATCTTTGCAAAACCGCGTTTCCAAAAGAACCAGTACCACCGGTAATTAACAATACTTTATTTTGTATCATATCAATTTATTATTTTATTTTTAAGGAATAATTGAAGCGCTTCACCCTGTACATCTTTATTGAAATTTATATTAGCAATTTGACGTCCGTTTTCTCCAATTTTTTGGGCATTATTTTTATCAACAAGAACTTTTTTGATTGAACTTGCAAAAGATTCAACAGAACCTGGCTCAGCAAAAAACACAGAAATATTATCTGTTAAATAATATGGTATTTCACCTACGTTGGTTGCACAAACAGGAACTCCAGTAGCCAAATATTCTCCTAATTTAGTTGGGAAACCATATTCTGCTTGTAGAGAATTTGGTCTAGGCAATAACAAACTTTCTGCATTCAACAATAGTTCAGGAATCAAATTTCTATCTAACTCACCTAAATATATTATTCGATCAGCAAATTTACTTTGACTAATTAGTTGTTTCATTTTTAAACCATCAAATTCCATAAAAGCTGCAATATAAAGCTTTAATTGAGGGTAATCGGAGGCAATTAATTCGAAAGATTTAATAAGTATATCTACACCATCTTTATTAAAACTACTAGATCCAGTATATGAAATATAAGGGGAAATAAAATTAATTGATTTTGTTGATTTTTTTTCAAAACGATAAAAATCAACGGACATAGGCAAATGGTAGAAACTAATTTTGGAATTATATGGCTCAAATAAATTTATTAAATAAGTTTCTAATTTTTTAGTCATTACCAAACAGATATCAAGTTGAGGTAAAACTTTCTTAAGAAATATATTTTTTGTTGAGGTATTACGAAGTTTAAGTAAAAAATTAATTTTTTGATTTTCTTGGTAATCAAAATATTCATTGAATTCAATCAGTTTTTTAAATTTTTTAAATGAACTAATTACAAACTTATTTATGAAGAATTTATAAACCTCCAAGGAAGGCATAAGAAATAAATAATCACCTTTTAATTCATTAAAGGTTCTAAGAAAATTAAAAATAGTAATCCATTTATAAAATCCAGATAGTAAATATCTATTTATTCTTCGAATTCTTAAGGTATCTGAAAGTTGATTATTTAAATATCTATAGGAGATTTGGCTGTTAATATTACCTGAAACTCCATATTGAATTTTCTCTTTTTTATCAAAATATCCCCCAATTATAATTAATAAAACCTCCACATCTTTTTTTTGTGTAAGTCCTTCTAAAATTGCTCGCCATCTATTATTTGAGGGGCCAGATTTATAGAAAATATTAAACTGAACGAGAACTATTATCTTCATTTGATTTTATAAATAGTGAAACATTCTGCATTAATTCAAAATTAAGTTCAAACCATTTTTCTGAATTATCCCACCAACGAGACATCTGAATTTTTTCAATGACATCATCAGTAAATCTTTTTTTAATAAATTTTGCAGGAATTCCACCGTATAGAGTATATGACGGAATATTTTTAGTCACAATTGCTCCCGCTGCAATTATAGCACCATCGCCAATTTCTACGCCCCCCATTATTTTAACATCAGAACCAATCCAAACGTCATTTCCAATTTTAACATTTAGGAACTCATTATAGTACATTTTATTTGCAAAAGTTTTAAAACCTTTATTATTAGAATAAAATGAAGGATGGGTACTTACAAAATGTGTTGGGTGATTTCCTAGAGCAATTTGAACATTTGAAGCAATAGAACAAAAATTACCTATCTCACAATTGTTGATACTACAATTATTGTTAAAATAGGTATGATTCCCAATTTTCGAATTCTGAATTTGACAATTATCACCTATATAAACATTAGTACCTATAATAGAATTGTTCAAATTGGAATCTAAGCCAATAATTAGTTGAAGATTTCTAAATGAATTCTGAATCTTAATTTTCCTAAAAAATTTAATTAAAGATCTTGGGCTTAAAAAATAATGTATTGGAATTCTCATTTTATTGATTGAATAAACCTTTGGCTTTACCATTAATTATTTTGTAGTACTGAATAGGTGCAATAATTATTGAATAAAAATTAGAAACTATTAAAGCAAGGAAAATTGAATAGAGCCCAAGGTGAAGGAAATTAACGAAATAATAAACCAATGGGATAAAAATGAACATGCTGATTGCCAAACAAATTAATTGCAACTTTACTTTCCCTAAAGCATTGATAAATACATTATAAATTCCTCCAAATGTAAATAAGGCAAAATATATAAAACAAAAAAGTGAAACATTAAATGGCACAGAAAGCCTTTCTCCAATCCACATGTGATAAATTTGTTTAGAAAACAATAACATAATTATACCTGCAAGTGTAGAAAGCATCCAAATCAAGAGTAATTTTTTTGTTGATTTTTTAATCCACGAAATTTCATTTTTTGCCCAGGCATCAATATATGCAACCCAAAAAGGGGCTATTAAAATATCAAAAAAGATACTTAATAAAGAAAATAATTTATGAGCTAGATTATATATTGGAACTGATTCTGCTCCATAAAGCTGCAGAACTAAAAAATTTCCTGAACTAAATAAGACTATTGCTGAAATTTGAATAAGAAAAAACTTTATACCTAAGGAAAAAAGGCTAAATCCTTCTTTAGTATCTATATGATTTAAACTTGGACTAATTTTTTTATACTTTCCAAAGAATAAAAACAAAGTCATAAAAAAGAAAATTAAAATAGGTAATACACTGAAAATAGTACTTATTGTTTCGAGGGAAGTATTTAATTTAAATTTGACAAATAAATAGATAACTAATAAAATTAATACATTTCCTAAGGTATTTAAAAGTCTTGCTTGTGCAGGTTTTTGAAATGAGGTTAGTACGATATTTATTGTTTGAAATACAAATCGAAAAAAGAATGAATACACAACTATATCCATTACACGCTTTAATGATTGGTTATCAATCTTCTTTACATTTAAAACTAGTTGCCAGTCTATAAATTTTGAAATGAAAAAATAAACTAACCCTAAAACAAATACAATTAATACTAAGAAAAAATAAGTTGTACTAACTAGCATTCGGGCTCTGTCAAAACGTTCTAGTGCAATTGCCTCGCTTAATTTGTTTTTTAATCCAGTTCCTAATCCTAAATCAAATAAAGTAAACCAACCGACAATTGAAGTAACAGTCAACCATAATCCATAACCTTCAGGAGAAACCAAATCAATAGTTAATGGCACCAATGCTAAGCTAGTTGCAATTGATACAAATTGAAGGAAAAAGGAATAAACTACATTGAGTTTTAAGTTTATTGAGCGTTTATCGCCAATTATAAAATTGTTTAAATATCTAGACAAAATTTGTTTAATTTTCAACTTTATTTTTAATAAAATTAATTAGGATAAAGTCAATTAATAAAAATACATATACAATTGGCATAAAACTAGAAGCAAAATATGGATCAAAGTTTGTGTTTGTCCAGAAACACCAGATCATAAATATTGGAAAAATTGACATAAAACCTTTGTGTGTTTTTACAAACCAATTTACATATACAATTTGAGATATCCAAACTAATAAAATAATAAAAACAAAAGTACCAAAATATCCAAAATCATCGTAAATTAACATATAAGAAGTAAATGTGGTTTCTTTCCATTCCCTATCTGAATACATTATATCTTGTATCTGATATATTTTATTTATACCTATTAGATTACCTACATTTAAATTTAATCCAAAAGTTGAACTTAATGGTACTGAGGCTTTTAATGCCCCGCTGAAAGTTTTTGCCCCCATGGTTAACTCATCATCCACATAATCAACCCTCCTGTATTGGTAACCCATGTAATGAAATGACATATATTCAATAACTCCTGAAAAAGGTTTAAGTACTGGGTACTTAGCCCATAAATCCTCTGAAATAATATCATATTCATTTACTTTAGCCCTATCGGCTGCTACAAACGTAGAATAACTATTTATAAGTAAAACAATTAATGTAGTATATAACATTATTTTACGCAAGTTACTTTTATAGTTAATTAAATTAAGACTTCCAAAACCAAAACCTAATATATGATATCTAATCCCCCAAAACAATGGATTTCTGCCTCCAATTGCAGCTGAATACAAAAAAAATGAGACCATTGGGAGAATTAGCCAAAATATTTTACTTTCAAAATGTTCATTTTTAAAAACCCATTTGCTGACAATATATCCAACATATATAGCACATGGTAGCATTAATGAATTTAATACTGAAGCAAGGGAAAATAAAAAACCAAACTGACCACCATATTCATAACTGTCTATCATACCCTCAACAAAAGTATTTCTGTTATTACCTATACTTAGTGAAGAACCAGTGGAAATCCAAAAAAGTAAAGAGCCAAACAAAGAAATAGAAACCATTGATTTAAATATTATACCAAATGATGAAATATCCCATTTAGGGTTATTTTTTTTAACTTTTGAATGATTAAAAATACTAAATATTATAAAGCAAATGGTTGTAAATAAAACATAATAATTAAGTTCATCAACTAATTCAGGATATTTGGCATCCATAACAGGGTCTATTTCAGATAAAATAAGGTAGCTAGGCATACTAATTATCCAAACAATACAGAAGAACATTGAAGGATGCAAAAGGGCTTTATATTTTAACAATTTAAATTGTAAATATATATTAAGAAATAAAAATATTTCAGTTATTATAATTAAACTAATTGACATTATTGTTATTTTTTTATATCATTCAAAAACAATTTCCAAACCTTTTTTTTAGGAAATTTTGTTTCGAAATTTAATAATTTTATTAATACTCGCTTTTGTGAATTTTATATCTCCTTTTTGTTCAGAGTATTAAATGAGTTGGATTTGTTGTAAGCTTATTTGGTTTAGCATTTTTTTATTGCGTTAAATGTATATTGAGTGCCACTTACCATGTTAAATACAAGGTGATTGTTTAATTGCCTCTGGTATTTGCTCAAATTAAATTTGTTAAATAAGATTGTTTTGATATTTGTATGAACTGCATTTTTGACAATAGTAAAGTCAATACTTTTTGAATCATCTCCGTTTATTTTCTATGAATTAAGCTTTAATGATAATTGGAATTAATGTTACGCAATGATTAATATGTTAATATTTTAGGCCAAAAACAAAGTAGTTTATTAAGCCAATGTTGTTTAGTCCATATACTTCACTGTATCCATTATCATACCATTCATTTACTAATTTATTAACGGCATAAGGTGATAAAGGCTTAAACTCTATTGTTCACTACTTTTACTATACTAGGGCTAAATCCAATAGCTAGATGAAGTAGATGCGTAAATAATTTGTTTGATATTTTGAACAATTTTACAGCGATAAGCATTTTTAAAATCCACCCATATTTACCTCACTTTAATTGATTGGGTATGAATTGAACATGCTAGCGAATACAAGACTGCTTAATGACTTACAAAATCAAATTCTTCATTTGTTTTGTTCATTTTTTTAATCTTCAAAAAATTAAACGTAAAATTTGATAATACATTGAAATTTTTTAAAACTTTTGAACTAACCATTTTTTATTATCATTTACTTTATAATGATTAGCATTCTATTTTATTAGGTATTCAAGAATATTTTAACTAGTAAATCAAATACCTCCCGTTACTGAAAATTTAAATTTATAAAGGTATGTTGTGTTGTAAGTTGTAATGTTTCATTTTGAATTGTACATTTATTGATTTATTTTTTCTTTGTAGGCTTTTTAGCTGGGTTAATCCAACAATTTATATTATTTAAGAATTAGTTAGTAAACCAACCTTGGGTAAATTTGCTTACTGAACTTTTTTAAACCAAACAGACGAATCATATGTTCTTGGTATCTCTTTCTCGGTTTTATATTGTTTTGTAAAAAACTGGTGATTACCGATAGTTTTGATTACATATTTAATCATTCATACTAAAAATATTCATAATAATTAATTTGCTTTCCAAAGTAATAAGTCTTGTTTTGAAATAATTTTATCCTTTTTAGTTGAAATTTCTTCGAGGGAATAATAAACGTACCTAATTTTCTTTTTTATATGTTTTTCGGCTTTTGATATCAATTGATTTAAATAGTCTCTATCAATATTCCCTACAAAAACCAAATCAATTAATTCACTTTCTATACCTCTTCCTAAGTCACCAATTAAATATACTTCATATACATCCCCTAATCTATCAATTACATGAGTAATCAATTGATCAAGTCCCGTAAATTTCATCAGAATACTTTTGATTTCAGGGAAAAGTGGATGTTTTGTATTAGCGTTGAAAATTTTCTTATTTCCTTCATTGTTACTTTCTAGTAAACCTGCTGTTTCTAGTTTATTTAGTTCTTGTCTTATGGAATTAGATGAATCACCAAATTCACTTTCTAATCCACGCAAATAATCCCTATTATTGCTATTTAAGAAAAACTTAAGAAGTAATTTGATTCGGGTTTTAGATGTAATGAGGGCGTCTAACAAGGGATTATAATTAATTATGAAGTTTAAATTAGCGTTGCTGAAAAATTATGGTGGGTAACCTAGTCCGATTTATATCCTATAAATTACAAACAATAAAGTCATTAAAAATCTAAATTTTAATGAATTAGTCTATTTGTATTTGCTATCGTATTCATACAGCTTCGCTTGGTGAGTCACAGTTTGGCTGTTTCAAAAACGTGTTTCAAATATTCAAATTAGGATAAATTTGAGTACTTTTATTGCTCAATATTACTATAATTGTTACAAAATCCAAAATTTAAATAAATCATTATGTATATTTAATAATTATTGTTATGTAATAATATGATTTCCATATTTTTACGTTTAATTTGAATATTTTCAAATTGTTTTTAGTTAAATGAAATTGAAACCTGGTTCATCTAATTTGGGTTTTGGGTAAGTTTTGTTTGTTTAGAAGGAAACTTTGGGTTAATGGAGTACTTATTTGTTACTAAATTCCGATCCTATTGAGCTAATAATATTGGTTTATTTATTAGAATTTGAATAAATAAAATCATTGTTGATACCATTGTGTTTCCTTTGTTTTGCTTCAAGTGCTATGGCTTTATTGAAATTATATTAACGCACGGTTTGATTTGGTCATCATTTAATTCATTGCAATTCAGTAAATTGTGTTCAGGTAATAACCTCCATGTATTGCAGGCGAGAAGGTATGCAGTGACAGCAAAAGGCATGTTTTTCAAAATAATAAATCAAAAAAACCTTACATGTTTTTTGCAAGCATGATTTTACGAAACAATACAATTTAACAACATTGATGTTTATTACGAAAGATTTAGAATATAGAATTAATCTTTGAATTTTGAAACTTGCGACAACTAAAATTATATGTAACAAAATAAAATGAAAGTGATAGACTTATTAGCACTAATACCAGCTGAATACTTTGATAAAATAGCAGAAGAAACAAATGTTGATTTTCAAGTACAAAAACTGAATGGTAAGTTAATATTTAATTTACTGCTGATGCGTATTTTAGAAAGTGAAAGATTGAGTTTAAGGGTTTTGGAGGAACTATTTAATACTCCTAAATTTAAAACACTTTCCGATATAAAAAATGACTCTAAAACACGGCACAGCTCAATAAGAGATAGAATCACAACCATTAATCAATCTTACTTCGAAGAGTTATTTTGTAAAATAGCTGACTTGTTAAACCGTAAATATAAGCGCAAGGATTTTGGCAAATATTCAGTTAAAAGGTTCGACTCTACCATGGTTTCCTTAAGCTCCAAATTACTGAATTTTGGGATGCAAAATGGTTTAAAGAATAAAGAAGGTGAACATACTATAAATCAACTAAAGTTTACCATCGGTTTTAATGGTTTAATTCCACACAAAGTAAAAGTTTACACAGAGCAAAAATATTTAGCTGAAAACGATTCGTTATTTGAAACATTAATGGAAAACGAATTTGAAAAAAATAGTATTGCTGTGTTTGATAGAGGCTTGAACAGTAGGGACAAATTTAAAAAAATGAATGATGGGAATAAATTATTTGTAACGAGAATAAATCCAACTAAATACTATAAAATATTAAAAACAATAACGCAAGATAAACAAGAAACCGAAACACTGACAATTGAAAAAGAACATAAAATATACCTTAAAATGCAAATTCGACATTAGTAAAGAATGGATTAAGACTTGTAATAGCTGTCAGTAAAGACACTAAAGAAGTGATGTATTTTATAACAAATATAGATGATTTAAAGGCCAGCGAGATTACAGAAATTTATAAAATGCGTTGGGGTATCGAAGTTTTTTTTAGATTTTTAAAACAAGAATTGAACTTCAAACACTTGGTATCACGAACGCAAAATGAAATATTGGTAATGCTTTACATGACTTTAATAACTGCAATGTTATTAATGATTTACAAGCAAACTAATGAAATATCTGGATATAAAATTGAGAAAATTAATTTATCAATGAGCTAGATAATGAACTACTAAAACAACTAATTATTGAATGTAATGGAGACCCTAATTTATTTATCCAAAAATAAAAAACTTAGTATTTCGTAAATTTGTTTATGGCTACTCTAGCATTAAAAACAATCATTTACTCAAATTGACTTAATACATTATGACCAGCTTGCTTTAAAAATAATTCGCGTTGCATTAGTTTTAAATCTGATCGCATCATGTCTTCCACCAACATTTGTAAGTCGTATTTAGGTTTCCAACCTAATTTTGTTTGGCTTTTAGTTGGGTCACCAATCAATAATTCTACCTCGGTAGGGCGGAAGTAACGTGGGTCAACTGCTACCACCTCATCTCCAATCTTTAAGTTGGTTTTTATATTTTTAGAATTTAGAATTTCGAAATTGATATTTTCAACATAACCAATTTCATTTTCGTTTTCACCTTTAAAAGCAATTGTTATTCCAACTTCATTAAATGCCATTTGAACAAACTTTCTGATAGTAGTAGTTACACCAGTAGCAATTACATAATCTTCGGGTTTTTCTTGCTGTAAAATTAAGTGCATAGCCTCTACATAATCTTTGGCATGTCCCCAATCACGTTGTGCATTTAAATTACCTAGGTATAATTTTTCTTGCATGCCTAATACAATTTTACTAGCAGCACGGGTTATTTTACGAGTAACAAATGTTTCGCCACGTAAAGGACTTTCGTGGTTAAACAAAATACCATTACATGCAAACATGTTGTAGGCTTCGCGGTAATTTACAGTAATCCAATAAGCATACATTTTGGCTACTGCATAAGGCGAACGTGGATAAAAAGGAGTAGTTTCGCTTTGTGGAACAGCTTGCACTAATCCATACAACTCAGAAGTTGAAGCTTGGTAAACTTTTGTTTTTTCAGTTAAACCACAAATGCGCAATGCTTCTAAAATACGTAAAGTTCCAATACCATCGGCATTAGCAGTATATTCAGGTTCTTCAAAACTAACATGTACATGGCTCATAGCTGCCAAATTATAAATTTCATCAGGTTGTGTTTCTTGAATAATGCGTATTAAGTTACTACTATCTGTTAAATCGCCATAATGTAATTTAAGGTTCACATTTTTTTCGTGAGGGTCTTGATACAAATGATCAATCCTATCGGTGTTAAACAAAGAACTTCTGCGCTTGATACCATGCACAAAGTATCCTTTTTTTAATAAAAATTCGGCTAAATAAGCCCCATCTTGTCCGGTAATTCCTGTTATAAGTGCTGTTTTCATTTTTTTGTCTAATTGCTTAATTGTTTAAAGTTTAATTGATTAGGGGTTAATTGTTAATGCAATATTTAACCCAATAATCAGTTAACACTCTTCTTATCAGTTAACCCACTCTATATTCTTTTCTTAAGCGTTTCTTTGTTATTTATCTGGTATTTATATAATGAATTGAGTTTGTTTAATATTTCATCTAACATAATCCTCATTTCAGTATATTTTGTTTCATTAATATAATTCATATCCAAAGCTGTGTTCAAATGATCAATTGTTTCTAGTGCGGAAGCATAAGAAATATTGGTAAAATGGGCTTGGTCCATATTTGAAGACCTCCCAGAACCTTCTGCAATATTAGCTGAAATACATACTGCTGACCTATTTATTTGGCTAATTAAATAAAATTTTTCATCATTTGGAAATAATTTACACATCAATTTTACCTCAATCTTAAATTTTCTAGCAAGTTTATATACATCAAGATTTTCAAATGAATAGATATGGTACATTTTCGGGTTAATTGTTTTCGGGTTTATTTGTTTAGAGCTTAATTGATTAGGGTTTAATTGATAATAGATTGCTATATTAAACCAACTAAACATTTAACTAAATAACCAATTAATCAGTTAACCATTTTAAACCAATTAACCAGTAATCCTGACTTGCTTCACTTCTTTTACATGTTCTAAAAACCATTGGTATGTTTCTTTGATACCCTGTTCAAGTGTTATTTCTGCTTTCCAGCCTAATTGTTCCATTTTTGAATTATCCATTAGCTTACGTGGAGTGCCATCAGGTTTTGATGCATCCCAAATAATTTCTCCTTGGTGTCCAACTGCTTTTTGAATGGTTTCTGCTAATTCTTTAATAGTTAAATCAACTCCAGTACCAACATTATATAGGTATTCTGGTAAAACATTTTCTAAGGCAAACAAAACGCCCTTAGCCATATCATCCACATGTAAAAATTCTCTCATAGGGGTTCCGCTACCCCATAGTTCGACAGGCTCCCTATTTACGATAGGATTATTTTTATTGTCACCCTGAGCTTGTCCGATAGCTATCGGACGAAGGGTTGCATCATGAAACTTACGAATCATAGCGGGCAAAACATGTGAGGTTTCTAAATCAAAATTATCGTAAGGTCCATATAAATTGGTTGGCATTAAGCTTACAAAATCTTTGTTGTATTGTTTTCTAATGGCTTGGCATAATTTTACCCCTGTAATTTTAGCAATGGCATACCATTCATTAGTTGGCTCTAGACTACTTGTTAAAAGATATTCTTCCTTTAATGGTTGGGGTGCAAGTTTAGGATAAATACAAGAGCTACCTAAAAAAATGAATTTTTGAACATTGTTTTCATGCGCAGCTTGTATCAAGTTATTTTGTATGAGCATATTATCCATTAAAAACTGATATGGATAATTATTATTGGCTAAAATACCACCAACACGAGCGGCCGCATCAATAACTACAGTTGGTTTTTCGTTAATAAAGAAGTATTTTACTGCTGCTTGGTCTCTTAAATCTAATTCTTTGCTGCTTTTTCCAATAATATTTGTAAAACTGTTTTTTAATAATAATCTTTTTATGGCAGCACCAACCATTCCGTTGTGGCCAGCAATGTATATTTTGGTGTTTTTTTCTAACATGTAAAAAATAAAATTTTGTTCAACAGAATAATTGAAAATATCTGTTTGTTATTTATTGGGTTTTATACCATTCAAAAACAATTTCTAAACCCTTTTTAAAACGATACTGGGGTTCATAATTAAGAATACTTGAGATTTTATCAATACTTGCTTTAGAGTGTTTTACGTCTCCTTTGCGTTCAGGGCCATAAATGGGTTTTATTTGTTGACCACTTAATTGGTTTAATATATCAATCATCTCATTCAAGGTAACTTGATCGCCACAAGCCATATTGAATACTTCGTGCTTATCTAATTTGTTGATTTGTTGATTTATTGATTTATTGATTTTCGCTTCGTGTCTTAGTTCTGAACCATCCAAACCTCCAACAGCATTTTCAACTCCAATAAGCATCGCACGAATATTGGCTTGCACTGCATTTTCTACAAAAGTAAAATCACGGCTAGTTAATCCATCTCCATTTATTGTTGGTTGTTTTCCTTCAATAAATGCTTTGCAGAAAATTGGAATAACTGCTGCATATGGGTTATTTGGATTTTGTTTAGGGCCAAAAACGTTAAAGTACCTCAAGCCAATGGTGTTAAGTCCATAAACTTTACTATAAACATCAGCATACAATTCATTTACTAATTTAGTAACGGCATAAGGTGATAAAGGATTTCCTTCGTTACCTTCTACTTTTGGTAATGTAGGGCTATCGCCATAGGTAGATGATGAAGCTGCGTAAACCATTTGTTTCATGTTTGGTGCATCTTTTGCAGCTGTGAGCATGTTTAAAAATCCACTTACATTTACCTCATTTGAAGTAATAGGGTCGGCTATTGAACGAGGTACGGAACCCAAAGCAGCTTGATGGCTAACAAAGTCCATACCTTCAATTGCTTTTTTACAAGTTTCTAAATTCCTTATATCACCAACAATGAATTCGAAATTAGGTAAGCCCATAAAATCTTTGATATTTTCGAAGTAACCATTCGATAGGTTATCAAGTACGCGAACATGGCCAGCATTGTATTTTATTAAATACTCTACAATGTTGGAACCAATAAAACCAGCACCTCCAGTTACTAAAAATTTGAATTTAGATAGGTCAGTGGTGTGGTAGGGGGTGTTATATAATTTGGGATTGAACATTTTTTTTGTTATTAAAGATTTGAAAAATCTTATTTTATAATTTTGACAATATAGTAAAATCAGAATTGTTTTTTTTTCTTCTTTCTTTTTCCAATGCTGAAAAAGAAACAAAAAAGCTAGACAATAAAAACCTACCCGCCCGCAAGGCTTAAAGCACGGCCCGGTTTATTGTCAGGCCAACGCTCGCCAATGAACTGGCTTTTATCTTCAAAATTATTAAATCCTGCATTCTGATATTTCAGGATTGGTTAATATAATTTGAAGAAATGTTTAATCAAAAATCTTTATATCTAATATTTAAAACAATTAACAACGAATGCTATGAATTGCCGCTTGTCTTTAGCTGGCGGCAACTATAATTACAATTGTATAATTTTACTAACGTTTCGTCCAATAACTATAGGACTTCGCTCAACGACCGAAAAGTTTTGTATTAACCTAATCAACTTCTTAACTTTAACTAAAGACTTCCATCAACCAATGTTCTGTCTAACAATCCTTTTACATCAAAAATAACGTGGTTATCATTCAGTAAATTATGGATATTAATCGATTTGAATTCGTTGTGACCAACTGCTAAAACAATGGCATCGAATTTGGTATTGGGTATTTCTTTTTGGGTAATTAAATTATACTCATGTTTAACCTCTGCGGGCTCTGCCCAAGGGTCAACAATTGTTAAATTAACATTGTATGTATTTAACTCGTTAATAATATCAATGACTTTGGTATTACGAACATCAGGACAATTTTCTTTAAAAGTAAAACCAAGCATTAATAAGTTGGCATTTTTTACTTTTATGTCCTTTTTAATCATTAGTTTAATTGTTTCGGTAGCAACATAAGCGCCCATGCTATCATTTAATCTGCGTCCTGCTAATATAATTTCAGGATGATAACCAACTTCTTGTGCTTTTTGCGCTAAGTAATAAGGATCTACACCTATACAATGTCCACCAACTAAACCTGGTTTAAACTTTAAAAAATTCCATTTTGTTCCAGCAGCTTCCAACACATCGTTAGTACTAATTCCCATTAAATTGAAAATTTTAGATAATTCATTAACAAAAGCAATATTAATATCACGTTGTGAATTCTCGATTACTTTTGCTGCTTCTGCCACCTTAATACTGCTAGCTTTATGAGTTCCTGCAACAATTATGGTTCTATATAATTGATCAACCTTTTCGGCTACTTCAGGAGTAGAGCCCGATGTTACCTTTAAAATTTTGGTAACAGTATGTTCTTTATCACCTGGATTAATTCTTTCAGGAGAATAGCCTGCAAAAAAATCTATATTAAATTTTAAACCTGAAACTTTTTCTAATACCGGAATACATTCATCTTCGGTAACTCCAGGGTAAACAGTAGATTCATAAATTACGGTATCACTTTTTTTCAGAACTTTACCTACAGTTTCACTTGCTTTGTATAGGGGGGTTAAGTCAGGACGATTATTTTTATCAGTAGGAGTGGGTACTGTAACAATATAGTAATTACAATCTTTTATTTCATCTAAACTAGTAGTACATTTAAAGCTTGCCTTATCACTTTTATTAGCCAATGTTGATTTTAAATCATCATCTGCTATTTCCAACGTTCTATCATGGCCATTGTTTAGTTCATTTACTCGACTTTGATTGATATCGAAGCCAACTGCGTGTACTTTTTTTCCGAATTCAACTGCTAAAGGTAGGCCAACGTATCCTAGGCCAATAATTGCTATTTTATCCATTTTTTTAGTTCTTAGTTTTTAGTACTTAGTTTTTGTTGCTTATTTGGGTTAATAAGTTTTTGCTGTTTTTTTGTATTCCAATAGTTAAAACTAATGGCAATTGATGCAAAGGCCTTTTTTATTTTTTAAAATGGGCTAAAGCCACATTTTATGTTTTCTATAAACCTTTACTAACGCTTTGACTTCGCTCAGTAACTGTGATACATCCTTCATAATTAAAACATTCGTAATTATTAGTTTGCTTTCCAAAGTAGTAAATCTTGAGTGGAAATTATTTTATCCTTTTTAATTGAAAATTCTTGTGGTGAATAACTCACGTACCTAATTTTCTTATTTATACGTTTTTCCGCTTTTGTTATCAATTGATTTAAATAATCTCTGTCAATATTTCCAACAAAAACCAAGTCAATTAGTTCGCTTTCAATGCCCCCGTCCTAAATCACCAATAAGATATACTTCGTGTAAATCGCCTAATTGATTAATTACGTGAATTAGCAATTGGTCTAGACCCGTAAACTTCATCAAAATACTATTTATTTCAGGAAATAATGGGTGTTTAATATTGGCATTGAAAATTATTTTGTTGCCGTTACTATTGCTTAAAAGTAGTCCTGAAGCTTCCAATTTATTTAATTCTTGCCTGATGGAATTAGAAGAGTCGCCAAATTCACTTTCTAAACTTCTCAAGTAATCGCGATTATTACTATTTAAAAAAAACTTTAGCAATAATTTTATCCTTGTTTTTGATGTAATCAAAGCGTCTAGCATTAAGATAATATTGGTAGAATTGGAAATAAAAAGTGATTTAAATATACAGCTTCGCTTGGTGAGTCACAATTGATTATTGTGTCAAAATATGTTTGCTAGCATTAATTCAATATTGAGTACTTTTATTGCTCAATATTAAAGAATGTTATTAATAAAACAAAATATTTGTAAATAATTAATAATTTGAAAAAGATGTAAAATAATATGGTAATTGAAATATTAAAAACTTCTTACCTAAATAACATAAAAAAAGCTGCTTCATAATGAAGCAGCTTTTTGGGTTTTACAATCCTATAATTCTTTTCCAGAATGATTTTTTAGGTTTTTCAATATCATCGCCATAGGTTCCGTAGCTAGAATATGCACCATAACCATAGCCGTATCCATAACCGTATCCGTATCCGTATCCGTATCCATAACCATAACCGTATCCGTAACCATTCCCATAACCATAACCATAAATAGGAGCAAAGTTTACATCATTGAATACTATTCCAATGTTTGAATTTTTATCTGAAGTATATAAATCGTTAATTAAATTTAGGTAATTTTTACGACTTACTTTTTGACGAACTATGTAAAGATTCAAATCAGCATATTTCATCAAATCCAATCCATCGGCTACTAATCCAATAGGTGGAGTATCTAAAAGTATATAATCATATTTATCTTTCATTAATTCAACTAGGCTTCCAAATTCATCACTCATCAATAATTCTGATGGATTTGGAGGGGTAGGGCCAGCAGTAATTACATCTAAAGTAGGCAAGTTAGTTTTTTGAATTATTTGGTCAATAGAGGCTTTACCAATTAAATAATTTGTAAGACCAACAGCATTGTTTAAGTTAAAATCTTGGAAAATTTTTGGTTTTCTTAAATCCACCCCAATAAGCAATGTTTTGGCACCTCCAATGGCAATAACTGAAGCCAAGTTCATTGATACAAATGTTTTTCCTTCACCACTCACCGTAGAGGTAACTAAAATTACTTTTTTATCCTTTTTGCTAATTAAGTAATTTAAATTACTTCTTAAATTCCTGAACGATTCGGAAATACTGGCTTTTGGGCTGTTTGCAATTACTAATGCATTATTGCTAGTATTATGAATAATATTACCTACTAATGGTATTTTAGTAGCAGATTGCAATTGTTGATGATTGATAATTGTAGTATTAAAAAACTCTATGATTAAAATAATAATTAAAGGAATTATTAAACCTATCGTTAATGCAATTGAATAAATAGTGGCAGTTTGTGGGTAAACTTTACCTGTTACAATTGTTTTGTCTATTACCCTGTTATCGGCAGTAACTGAAGCACCTGCAATACCAGCTTCGGCTCTTTTTTCTAATAGATAAGTATATAATTTATCACTGATATTGAATTTTCTGTTGATATTTAAAAATTGACGTTCAGTTACAGGTATTACACGTATTTCTTTTTCGTAACTATCAATTTGTGATTGAAAATCAGAAATAATTAATTGTGATTGTTTTTTGATGTTATTTAAATTTTCAATCAAAGAAAATTTGATATTTTGGATATTTTGATCTATTTCAAAGATAGCAGGATTTGCTTCTTTCATACTGTTTTGATAGGTAATTTTTTTAGTATAAAGCTCCGCTAATTTTAGTATTAATGAATTAAGTAAGGGATCAACAATTCCCATGGCACTTGGAGCTATTACTTCTTTGAAATTTTTGTTTTTGTAAATATAATCGTATAAATAAGAATAATATTTAAATTTAGACTCCTCAATTGCTTTTTGATTTTCAATGGTACTTAATTTAGTCATGATTAACTTACCTTCTTCACCTAAATTTACAATTTTATTATTGGCCTTAAAATCCAATAATCTACCTTCCACATTTTGTAAAGTATCTCTTAATTCGTTTAGTTGGATATCAATAAAGCGAATGGTGTTTTTCGATATTTGAGCCTTATCATCTAATCCTTGACCAATGTATGTTTTACATAATGCATCTATAAATTCAGCATCTTTTTCGGGGTAATTTGTTTCTTTATTGATTTCAACAATGGAAGATTGTTTATTTATCGTTTTAACTGCAAAACTGTTATTATACTTTTTTAGAAGCGATTCTTTGGTATTTAAAATGAAATAATGTTTATTTTCAGTTTCTCCAATTATTTTTTTGTCAAGTAATGTTATTTTAATCTTTAGGTTTTCTAAAACAATTGGTTTTAGTAGATTGAAAACTTTTCTATCAATAAATCCTTTACTTTCTCCAACATTATTTTCATTGTATGGGATTAATACTTTACCAATTTTTCCATTAGTAGTAATTTCAACTTGATTATTTGCAAGAAATTTCAAGAAAATTGCTACACCGTAAATTTGAAAATGATTAGTATCCAACTCTACCAAAAAAGGCATATCATTAAACCTTTCTACTTTTTTCACTTTACCTTCCTCAAAGTATGAAACAGTAAAATTTAGATTTTTCAATGTTTCCTCCACTAAAGTTCTAGACTTTAAAATACCAATTTCATTTTCAATATTTTTGCTTTGCATTAATAAAGATGAACCTTGTAAAAAACTTTCAGCGCCATCAAAAGAACCTCTACCTTTGTCTTTAATTAATAAAGATGCCTTTAAAGCATAACGAGGTGTTGCGTATCTATTTACCAAAAAAGCTACAGTGCATGCTATAATGGTACTTATAATAAAAAAAGGTAAAAAGGCTAAAAACTTCCCTAAAATAGTTTTGAAATTTAAAGTATTTTCAGAAAAATTAGTCTGTTGTATTTCGTTCTGTGAATTTTTTTCCATGTTAACGCGTAATGATGATATAAGTGTTTAATGCTAAAACCAAAGTGGTTAATAAAGGGGTGATTGTTTGTAATGAATTTTGGAAATTACTAAAATTACCAATTGAGCGAGATTTAAGTGGTTCTACATATATTACATCATTGGGTCTTAAAAAATAGTAGGGTGTATTAATGATATCTGCTTGAGTAATGTCAAATTTGTAAATCTTGGCACCTTCAGGTGTTTGGCGAATTAGGGTTATATTTTTTCTGTTGGCAATTGAAGATAAGTCACCTGCCAAACCTATTGCTTCAGTTACTGTAATTTGATTTACCATACCACTGTAACGTCCTGGTCTATAAACTTCACCTAAAACGGTAAATGGCATTTCATTTAACTTAATTATTAAATGATATACCTTAAAATATTTACTTAATTCTGATTCAATTGTTTTTTTTGCTTCTTCTATGGAAAGCCCCCCAATTTTTACTTTACCAATTACAGGTAAATCTATCTCTCCCAATGAATTTATGCCATATCCTGTCAAATAAATTATATTACCTAATTGACTTTGCACTTGTAACATTTGTTGGCCAATCATGCCATGTGAAAATGCCTTGGTTACATTTTCATCGGCAGAAACTAGGCTAATATACAAAACATCATTTACTTGTAATTTATATATGGTTCTATCTAAATTATAGCTGCTTTTTGTAGTATCGGTTGGGCTGCTGGTTTTGGCATTTTGGAACAAAATGAATTTTTTGTTGGAAACGCATGAACTTAAAAGTGCTATGCCCAAAATTCCTATTGAAATTAATTTATTTATTTTCATTTACTTTTATTATGTATATTATTTATACTATTACTTTAGAATAACAATTTTTTCAAGTTTGCAAATTTAACTTTTATAACCATATTTAAAAGTTGTTACATAAACTTAATAGATAAATATGTGTTTTTAAGGGTTTGGTACAGGTTTTATTGCTTGATAATTAGCTGTTTGGGTTGGATTAAAATTAGGTTTATGAAATAAATTCAGTTATGATTAGATTTTTATTTTTGATAGTGAAAATCAATATTAATTTGCCCACATAAATAAAGAACTAAAATAGTACAATGAATAAAATTGCATTTATTACTGGTGCTTCGGCAGGAATAGGAGAGGCCACTGCATATATATTGGCTTCAAATGGATATGATTTAATACTGAATGCACGCAGAAAAGATAGAATTGAAAAGTTAGCCATTGATTTAAAAAACCAATATGGGGTTAATTGCCATTGTTTGGTTTTTGATGTGCGTTTGCATACAGAAGTAAAAAATGCCATTGAAAGTTTACCACTTGAATGGCAAAATATAGATGTATTAGTTAATAATGCAGGTTTGGCAAGTGGATTAGCGCCAATTTATGATGGCGATTTAAACGATTGGGAAGCTATGATTGATACCAATGTAAAAGGATTATTGTATGTTTCTAAATACATACTCCCAATTCTTAAAAATAAAGGCAGTGGACATATTATTAATATTGGTTCCATAGCAGGTAAAGAGGTTTATGCCAATGGTAATGTGTATTGCGCTACCAAACATGCAGTAGATGCATTGAGCAAAGGTATGCGTATTGAGTTAGCTCCTTTTGGAGTGAAAGTAACAGCCATACACCCGGGTGCTGTTGAAACCGAGTTTTCTATAGTAAGGTTTCATGGCGATGAAGAAAAAGCCAAGAAAGTTTACGAAGGTTTTGAAAATTTGGTAGCTGCCGATATTGCCGAAGCCATTTGGTTTTGCGTAAACAGGCCATTTAGGGTAAATATTAATGAGCTAATTATTATGCCTACCGCCCAGCCTATAGCAAGTATTATTAATAGAAAATAAAGCTTCATAAACTTTAAAGTTTAAAAAAAGTCCGATTTACATTGTAATTCGGGCTTTTTTTATTTTTGATAGTTTATTATTAATTAATCATTACAAATGATTTTCTTGCTTGAATAACACCATTTGATGAAAGTACTAAATTATAAGTACCTGCTGCAATATTCAAATTTAATACATCAATAATTTCAGTGCTAGTTTTAATACTATAGTTAGTTCTATAAATTTCTCTTCCTAACATATCAATAATAATTAAATCACCATTGCTGCCCTTTAAATTATTTACATGTAATTTAAATGAACCTTTATTAGGGTTGGGGAACATTTCGATTTCTGAAGTTGGATCTTGTATTGCATTAACAATGCCTGTATTTTGAGCATTTTCCATTTTTTGAATCAAAACATCATTAAATTCAGTAGGATTATTAGAAACAATAAGCGGATTAGGCAATACTGTAACAGTTTTACTTGCTTGAGCATAACAACCAGTATTGGTAGTTGCTTGAACAATTTTAACCGTATAAACACCAGCGGCAGCATATTTTTTACTATAAATATAGGTATTGTTAGAACCAGTATTATCACCATATGTCCAAGTAGGAGCACCAGCACAATACAATGGAGGATTGTTGGTATTACTATTGGTAAATGAAGGTGTAAATGCAAAATCATTACCTAATAATACTTGAGTAGCCGAAGGCGAGATAGAGAAATCAACTCCCACGCGACCAGCACTACCTGAATTTTCTGAAACATTTACCACTTGCGAAGTAGCAGTAGCACAACCAATTCCATTCACAATGGTTAAGGTAACAGTTTTAGCACCACCATCTGCATAATAATGAGTTGGAGCTACATCACTCGAAGTATTGCCATCGCCAAAGTTCCATAAGTATAAATTACCTGTTCCTGTTGAGGAATTTACTGTAACTAATTTGTTACCACAATTACCTTCTATTGATGCAGTGAAGCTTGCTATATTACCAGTTAATACCGTTTGTACATTTACTGATGTAGTTATTGATGAAATACATCCAGTGCCCGAAGTTACAGTTAAAGTTACATCGTAAGTACCATTGCTATTGTAGTTTTTCAAAGGATTTTTAGCAGTTGAAGTAGTAGGAGTTGGTGTTTCACCAAAACTCCATAAGTAACTAGCAGTAGTGCTACCCGTTGGTATGGTTGAGGTATTGGTAAACTGAACATTATTACCACAACCGACACCAGTTACAAAGGTAAAACTAGCAGTAGGAATATCAGAAATGCTAATGGTTTTTGTAATAGCTCTTGAGCAATTAGCACCAAATTGAGCAGTTAAAGTTACAGTATAAGTTCCATTAGCATACGCATGGTCAGGAGCAGTTTCGCCTACATATTCAAGTGAATTATCGCCAAAGTTCCAAGTATAAGTTGCACCAGCTTCAATATTGTCGTTGGTAAATGTTACCGTTTTGCTACAAGTACCATTACTTAAACTAAATAATGGAGCAGGAGTAGGGCTAACATTGATGCTATAAGTTTGACTTGAACAACCACCAATAGCTACTGTGTAAGCTGTAGTTGAATCAGGAGCCACATCCACATAACAAGTAGAATCGTTGTTCAATGATCCACCTGTCCAAGCTATTGAAGTATTGCCAATTCCATTGCAAGCATTGGTTAAAACAGGTGCAGTAGCATTGGTTCCAGTTTGAATATTAAAGTTATCAATTGACCAACTTTCGTTACATAATTCTTCCAATCCTAAAGCCTCTAAAACTATGTTTAAGTTATTGGCTGTATGAGGAATGGTTTTAGAAATATGGTATTTAGTAGAAGGAGCACCACCACCTAAATTACAAACATTAGGTAAGTTAGTAGCTACCGCTTCGGTAGTGCTAGCATTAACAGTTGGTAAATTACCAGGATAAGCTTGTGTTCTGTAAGCAAAATTTGAGAATGTGGTATTGATTATGTTGTTACCATTCACTGTCATTTTCCATTTGTCTTGACCCACAAACAAATCATTACCATCCCACGAATCATGGATGTATAAATCAAAATCAACTTTAACAAAATCGTGAGTAGGTAAACTAGCTTGGTTAAAAATAATTTGTTGGTTAACTAAATAACCCAATACTTTTTGACCATTGTAAGTTTGAATAGTTGGAACGTTTAATAAACTATCAGTAGAGAAAGTAAATTCAGCACCAATAGCAGTTTCAAAATTATTGCTATATAAATTGCTGTAAGCAATGGCATTTTGACTACCAGAAACTTGGTTAGCAGTTAAACGAACAACAGTACCCGCACAAATTGGGTTAGGAACAGAAGCTGTAATAGTAGCAGGTGGATTAACACTAACTGCTTTTGATTTAACACCTCTGTAATCTGAACAATTACCAACTACCGAAGTAGCCACTAAACTAACATTATAACTTCCGTTAGCCGAATAGCTATTTGCTGTAACATCAGTTGAAGTAGCTAACGTATCGCTAGCACCATTCATGGTCCATAAATAAGTCATGGCACCACCGCCAGCTAATGTTGAATTGTTGGTAAAGTTAAAGTTATTGCCAGCTAAACATTGGTCAGCTTTGTTAATGGCAAAATCAGCTCTTGGAGTAGGATTAACTAAAATTTGAATAGAATCGGAACAAGTTCCTAAAGTAGCTACATAATAAGTATTCACAATAGGCGAAACAGTAATGGCATTGCTATTGCTAGCAGGGTTATTCCAAACAAAATTAGTAGAAGCAGGAATATAACGATAAGCTACATTAAAGTTATCAATAGACCAACTTTCGTTGCATAAATTTTCTAAACCTAAAGCTTCTAATACCAAACTGAAAGTAGTAGCAGTATGAGCCACCGTTCTAGAAATATGGTATTTAGTAGAAGGAGAACCTCCACCTAAATTACATGCTGCTGGTAAATTATTGGTAACAGAACCAGTGTAACGAGGGTTCACAGCTGGAATATTATTAGGATAAGCTTGATCAGCTGGACCCCACTGTAAGTTAGAGAATGTAGTATTGATAATGGTATTATTATCAATTTTCATTTTCCAAACATCTGGACCGCCATAAGTACTGTTACCATCCCAAGTATCGTGAATATATAAATCAAAGTCAACTGTAATTGAATCGTGAGCAGCCAAATTACTTAAACTATAAGTAGCTTGCTGATTACCCAAATAACCCAATACTTTTTCTCCATTATATGTTTGGATAGTAGGTATATTAACTGGACTAACCGTAGAGAAACTCCAATTGCTTCCAACCGAAGTTGAGAAATCATTATTTTCAGCTACTACATAATTAGGCGTTCCCAAAGTGGTGGTTGAGTTAGTGCACGATAATATAGTTGATGTTCCTTCGCAAATGGTATTGGCAATTGGAGCAGCTGTAGATACTAAAATTGGTTTTGGTCTTACTTCAATTATTATTGAATCAGAAGCACTACCAATACATGTAGTTGAGCTTGAATCTTGAACACTTAATAATTTATAAGTGTATAATCCTGCTGCATCGGTTGGAGCTAAAATAGTAACAGTATCACCAGTAATAGTTGAAACAGTATCAAAATCTCCATTTACTGAATAAATAAAAGTATAAGGAGCAGTTCCATTAGAACCAATGAATGTTACAGTTGGATAAGGAGCATTTTTACAAACTGAATTATCTCCTAAAACTGTTGCAGTTGGAATTGGATTTACAATTACATTTACTGAAGGAGTGTAAACACAATTATTGGCATCGGTTACTTTTAAAGTATAAACACCATTCATAGCAAGTGAAGCATTGGTGCTAACTGTTTTAGCAATAGCATTGGTTGTGTCACTCACATAATTGTTAGGTCCTGTCCAAGAGTATGTTCTTGCGCCTGTTCCTCCGTTTATAGTAGCATTTAAATCTAATTGAGTTAAAGCGCAAACTGGAGCGTTAGTAGCTGCCGTTCCTGTAAGCTGCAATGGTTGATTAATAGAAACAATTGTAACTGTCGATATACAACCTATTTTATCTTGTACTATTAAGTTATAAGTATTTTCATGTAAAAACTTAAATGTATTACTTAATTGGTAGGTAATTCCATTGTTTTTAGAATAGGTGTATGGACTAGTTCCTGAAGAAGCAGTGATTGTTATTTCTCCATCACTTGTTCCAAAACACGATAAATCAGCTCCATTGTATGATAATTTTGAGGCAGTAAATGTTGGAATTCCATTTGGAGCAACTACATTTACAATTGCAGAATCAAAAGCGCTATTTCCATTAACATCGGTTACTGTTAAAATAACAGTGTTGTTGCCAAGGTTTGAACAATTAAACGATGATTTGTTCAATGATAAATTAGCTATTGAACAGTTGTCGCTCGAACCATCATTTACATCATTTGGAGTAATAGAAACTTGTCCTAAGGTATCTAGGTAAACTGTGATGTTTTGAGTTATAACAGTTGGTTTAATAGTATCGTAAACAGTAACAGTAGCTGTTGCAGAATTTACATTTCCATTATTATCGGTTACGGTTAAAGTTACTGTATTTGTTCCAACATTTGAACTATTAAATGAGTTTGGAGAAACTGAATAACTTAAAATTCCACAAACATCACTCGAAGCATTATTTACTTGACTAGGTGTAATGGATGCTGTTCCATTGTTATCAAGTTGTACATCAATATTTTGAGTATTTACAGTTGGTTTTATGGTATCAAGCACAGTAACTATTGCAACGCAATAAGCACTTCTGTTAAATGAATTGTAAACAGTTAATGTATCATAATTATTTCCAATATTACTGCAATTAAATGTACTCTTACTTACAGTTCTGTTTGAAATTCCAATAGCACTATTACTTCCATTATCAATATCAGCAGCAGTTATTGAAGCAGTACCGTTACTATTTAAATATATTGTTTTGTTTCTACAAATTGCAGTTGGTGAAGGTTCAACTACTACAACTGTTGTTGAACAAGTTGAACTATTTCCTACAGCATCTTGGGCTGAAACTATTACTGTATTAGAACCAATATTTGAAGCATTGAATGTTGTTTTTGAAATACTGGTTTGAGTTACTGCACAATTATCTGTTAATGTTTGAGTAAGTTCATTAATAGATGAAATGCTCGCATTTCCATTACCATCTAATACAATGGTATCAGGCTTGCATACTAGCACCGGTGGAGTTAAATCCTGAACATTTACATTTGCCGATGCTGTTGCAATATTTCCTGTAGTATCTCTTACCCATAGTGTAACAGTGTTATTTCCTTTATTAGCACAAGTAAAACTGCTTGGATAAACTTTCATACTATCAATACCACAATTATCGAATGAGCCATTGTTTATTTGACTTGCAGTAATGGTAGCGGTACCCGAACCATTTAAAGTTAAATTTATGTTACGTGTGATAACAGTTGGAGCACTAGCATCATTTACAGTTACTGTAAATGTGCAAGTTCTTGTATTGCCATTACTATCGTTTGCTAGGTAGCTAACTGTAGTAACACCTTTAGGGAAAACTGAACCGCTTGTTAATCCTTGTGTTAAAATTACACTTGGTGTTTTACAATTATCGGTGGCAGTTGGCGCTGAATAGGTTACAGTAGCGTTACAATTTGCTCCAGCGTTAATAACAATATTAGAAGGACAAGAAGTGAATACTGGCTTAGTAGTATCAATATCAACAATAGTTATTACTTGATCAGTCGCTACACAATTATTAGCATCTCTTACCCTTATGGTATAATTTCCAGCTACTAACGACTCAAATGAATTAGCTGATTGGTAAGCAATACCAGCATTTCTTGAATACTGATAAGGGCTAGTTCCGCCAGTTCCTGAAATAGAAATAGTTCCTGTATTTGAATTAACACAAATTGGACTATTATTATTAACAGTATATGATAATGCCGAGGCAGGTTGTGCAATTGAAATGGCTTGCATTCCCGATGTACAACCAATTGAATCCTTAACAATTACTTGGTAGCTACCAGCAGCTAGTGAAGTAAATTCAGCACCTGAAACATAAGTAACACCGTTGTTAATTGAATAAGAATAAGGTGTAATACCGCCAGCAGGGGTAATTGAAATAGAACCATTATTAGTTCCTCTACAGTTGATATTTGTTTTTACAAAAGTATAAGTAACTTGACTTACATTAATGGTTTTAGTTACAAAATTAGGACAACCGTTTTTATCGTAAGTTCCTAATGAAACACTGTAAGTTCCAGGCGATGAATAAGTTTTTGAAGGAGTTTTGCTTGTACTTGTTGTAAAATCGCCAAAATTCCAAACATAAGAAATTGTAGAATTTACTGCTCCAGGATTAACCCAACTTGATACAGCATTCATATTGTTTAATGTTCCATTATTGGCATTCGTTGTCATGTCTTTTAATAACGATGTACCAACATTGTATTCCATATTATAATAGGTTACTAAACCAGATTCGTTGCCTATTAAATCTTTATTTCTATTTGATTGAATTTGTGTTTGAGTTCTAGCTATATTCCAAATTCTAACTTCATCAATTAAACCTTTAAAATTAGCATTGCCTGAATTTAAATTAGCAATTACTAAGTTTGAGTCGTTATTAATTGGAGCAGTAGATGAAGGAACAGTATTTTCTAATGATCCATCTACGTATAATTTATAGTTAGCTCCATCAAAAGTAGCTGCTATATGGTGCCAGCTATTATCTTTAATAGATGAAGTACTAACTGTTACTGCATTGTTATTCCAGAAACGGATATTACCTGTGCTACCATTAAACTGAAGTGCCCATCCATTTCCATTAGTAGTGTCGCTACCTTTGTCAATTATTGTTGCATAATCTAATTGAGTAGGGTCAGCTTTTACCCAAGCTTCAACGCTTAAATTAGTAGTATTTAAAACACTTGAATGAGGTGTTGAAATAAAGTCATTATTACCATCAAAACTCATAGCAGTTGAAACTTCGTTTGGAGTAAAATTAATACCTGTTCCTTGGCAAACATTAAATGCCGATGCGCTCCAATTAACTGGTGCCAAAGCAGATGGTAAGTTGGTAACCGAAACTGCATCAGTAGCTGCACAGCCATTTGAATCTCTTACTGTAACAGTGTATGTGCCTGGTATTAATCGAGCAATAGAATCTGTTGTTTCGTTAGTTGACCATAAGTAGGTATATGGGCTTTTGCCTTGTAATACAGTAACTTTAGCCCAACCATCGTTATTTGCAGAGCAATTAACCAAACCACTTGTAGTAGCAATACTGATTGATGGCGCAGAGCTAAAGCTCCATCCTGAATTGTTTCCTAAATCTTGACTTTGGTTTGCATTAAATGTTGCACCACCTGTTGCTATATTATCTTTTAAATTAATAAATGAACCTGCAATTGTTCCAGAAGTTTGGCGGAAAGTTGCTGGTGTTCCAACTACACTTGATTGGATACCTATTTGTTTAGCACAACTTCCAGAAAACTCAAATGTTGTTGAGTTTTGCACTACTGGTTCTAATGTAACATTTACCCCACCTTCAAAACGAAGTTTGGTATAAGTATTAGCTCCAGTTAAACTTGAGTTCATGGTAGTGGTTGGTCTAAAAGTAACTTTATTATAAGTTAAACCATTTCCATAAAAATTACTGTTCGAACTTCCTTTAATAATAATTTCTGAAGTACCTTTTATAAATGTTAAGTTAGTTTTGTCTGATGGATTCCATTCGCCATCCACAATATTTACTATTGAACTTCCAAGATCTAAAATGCGTGTATTTGAAGTTCCCGAATTAAAATATTTAGCGGTTACTTCTTTTCCGTTTAGTCTTAGTCTTCCATTGTTTAAATTAATGCTATCGGTTACTGTTAAATTATTTTGTAAAACCCAACCACCTTGGCCGCTATTTCCGCCAATAAAGTTAACGCGTTGAAGTGTTTTTCCTCCTGTGTTAATTTCATTAGAATCGTTGGCAGCTCTAAAGTTCCATGTGCCTGTAAAGTTTTGGTTCATGCTACTAATTAATTTTAATGAACCATATATATTCAATTCTGTAGCATTGATGGTTCCAACCATTGTTGGGTTATATAATGCTGATGCAAAAGATAAGTTTTTAGCTTTTGCATTAGGATCATCTATGGTAATTATTTCTCCATTAGTTGTAAATGAGTTTGCATCAAAAAATACATTGTCAAATTGGGTAGGGGCAGTATTATGCATAATAGAACCTCCTGATGAATATGCCCAATGATTAGCATAATCGCTCCAATTTCCAGTTCCACCTACCCAGTAATATCCAGCGCAAGATGTAAATGACCAATTGGTATTATTACCTAAGTTAACACTAGTAGCTCCAGCATTAAACGATGCACCACCGGTAGCTCTAATATCTCTTAACCAAATATAATCCATACAAACATTTCCTGATGGTTTTGATATGGTTCCTTGTGTTCCTTGAGATGTTGACTGTAAAAATACAGGGAAACCACCTGAACCTAATGCCAAGGCGTCATTTACTGTTTGGGTTTGATTTGCTCCAATTGCTATACGTGTACCAACTCCAGAAATGATTAGGTTATTATATGAATTGTTATTGTATAAATTAATATATGGGCCAGCTACACCTACTGAACTTACTGTAAAATCGTTAAATGTATTGTTTCCACTAATATTTACAGCAGGGTTATTATTAGTGGTATTTCTAAACAACATGGTTACATCATTGTAAATAGAACCACTTGTTAAATTTACTGTTTGGTAACCAGCAGCGTTTATTTTTAAGTTTCTTATGGTATTATTATAGTCTAATTGAATTGAAGTATTTCCAGTATTATCTGCATTGAAAACAATATCATTATAGGTTTTACTACCACCTGTAAACAAAAAGTTATTTGTTCCTGTAAATTTAATTACAGCATTGCCCATGGTTAGGTTAAAATTGCTAGGATGTATTCTAAATTCGTTAGTAACATAAATGGTATCTGTTCCTGTTAAATTAACAGTAGTAGTATTTCCTGTCCAACAATAGAAATTTCTTCCAAGGGTAATTCTTTTTCCTCCAGAGATAAAAGTTCCAGAATTAACATATATATCGTATTGAGCTCTAAAATTATCACCTAAGGTCCATTCGCCAGTTCCTATAAAATTAACTAAATACATATTTACACCTTTAGTTGTAACAGTATTTCCTGTTGAATTTGACCTGAAATAAGTCCAAGTATTATGTTGCCACGATAATTTTGAATCTAATGTCATTGAACCATAAATATTCAAATCGCTTCCACCATTTATTATTGGGAAGTTTACATTATTCCACGACATATTTAAACAGTTGGCACTGGTGTTAATGGTTACCACTTGGTTAGGAGCTGTAAATGAATTTACATCAAAAAACACATTGTCATTTTGTGTTGGAATTGGACAAGTACCGCCAGTTCCACCACTAGTAAATGACCAATGGTTTTTGTCAGTCCAATTTCCACTGCCACCTACCCAATAAAAATTAGTAGTAGGTACTGCATTTAAATTCCAACCAGAATTGCCACCTAAATTTAAAATATTGGTTGCATTGAAAGTTGCAGCAGCGCCTTGTACTTTCATGTTTTGTAGGTTTACCCAATCAGCCAATACAGTAACTCCAGTGTCAGCCATTAATGAAACGTTGCTTCCATCACATCTAAAATTAAATCTGTTATCACATGCACCGTTAACTGACATGTATTTTTTGATTGTTTTAGTAAATCCATTTTGGAAATATAAATCGTTTAAAGTGCTAAGAATAAGGCTGTCAACTGTATAATTATATCTAAAATATACACTTGGTCTATTTAAACCATTTCCATAAATTTTTACATTTCTAAATGTGGTTGGATTGTTTACTTGAAAATCTAAACCTTGGTTGCGGTTTGTTGCAGTTAAATATCTAAATGTAAAATCCCTAATATTTAATTGATGGAATAAAGTCATCCATTGGGTTCCAAAAGCATTTACATTTATATCTCTCGCTGTAACATTTTGTTGAATTTCAATGTATGAATCACCTGTATTTTTAGCATTAAAAATAATATCATTAAATGTATGGCTACCACCATATAAATAAAAATGATTGGTACTTTCAAACTTCACAATATTTGGTCTGCTTATCCATGTACAATTGGTATTAGAGTAGAACTGATGTTGCACTTGCACAGAATCAGTTCCTGTCCAATCCACAATTTTATTTCCACCATCCCATCCGTGATATGAAAAAGTTCTAATTCTGTATCCATTGGTGGTTAACTTACCATAATAATGATATAAATAATTATCGTTATTATTAAAATTATCTAATAACAACCATCTTGCATTGGTAGAACTTGTAGTTCTTCCCAAAAATACTTGTCTTAATTTAACACTATCGGTAAAAATGGTTTTTACAATGGTATCTGAGGAAACAAAATTTATATTGTTTATTTCAAACGACATTTTTCTGTTTAATGAAATAGAGCCATAGATTGATAATTCTCCTCCAGAAATAAACCTTGCACCTTGAACTATATTACCAACAGTAAAATTATTTACGTCTGAATTTACATTTACATTTACATATTGACCTGATGAAGTAAATGATAAAGAATCAAAATAAACGTTATCAGACTTGTTTGGTAAAGCACAACCTACAGGAGTTCCTCCACTTGATAATGACCAATGTGAAGCATCGTTCCAATTTCCATTGCCACCCACCCAATAAAAATCGCGTGGTGGAATTGCATTGATAGACCAGCCAATCACATTTCCAAAGTTTACCGTATTATCTGCAATAAAAGTTGCTCCTCCTATTGCTCTACAATCTTGAATTTTTAACCAATTTCCTTTTAAACTATCAGTTGCCATTGATATAGTTCCGTAAGTACCAGGAGTATTGCTATTAATCAAAATTTCTGAACCACAAATACCATTTAAAGGATTGATAGAAACCAATGTTTGTGTACTATTAGCTTGTAGTGTCCATTGGGTTAATTTAGGAATATTTACCATTCCTAAATAATTGTTTCCATTGGTAATTAGATTGGTTTTTATATTAAATGAACTGGTAATATTTAAAGTATCAATGGTTGCTGCATTCGAAAATTGAGTATTAACAGTAGTATTGGCATTAGGCAAATAATTGATATTAAAATTTTTGATGGCAACATTTTCAAAATAAAGTGGTTGGGTACCGTAAGCCAATATTTCAACCGATTTAACTTTTGAAATGGATTGAAACTGTATTTGAGAGCCACCAGTATTTTGAGCTTTCATATATACCTTATCAAATACTTTATTATTATTTGAATTAAAATAAAAATTATCAGTTCCATCATAGTAAATAACAGGATTTCCAATCATGTTTACACTGCTATAAATTCTAAATTCATTTTTAACTTTAATGGTATCAGTACCTGTTAAATCCATAGTAAAAGCATTTCCATCCCATTGGTAAAAACGGTAAACATTTATTTTTTTTCCGTTAAAATTAATCGAATTTCCTGCTCCATACATAAAAATACCGTCAGCACTTAAGGTAATGTCATCCATAAAAGTATACTGTCCATTGCTACCATCAAACTGCATTCTTCTTAAATCTCTTTTACCCGATTTTACATAAAGCCCAGTAGTAGAACCTCTCATATAATAACTAGTAGCACCTGAAATATTTGCAGCCGAATCAAGATCTAAGTTTCTGCCAATATAAGTTTCATTATTTTGAGTATAATATGCTCCTGCTTGCACTATTAACGAACCTCTCATCAGATTTAATCTTCCGTTATTGGTCCAGCGCATACCTGATTTTATTACTAAGTCGCCATAACCAATTTCAAAATAACTATTTGCATTTACTATGGTAGTACTGTCTATATTAAAATAGCCATTATTTATTCTTGTCCAACAGCCACATTGTCCCCAAGTGGTACGAGCACCTACGTTGATGCTACCATTATTACAATTTACTTCACCACCCATATAAAAGTTAATGTCTGAACCAATAAATATTGAACCTCCACTTACGTTAATATTGTTATTTTTTGTCCAAGTAATTGAATCACCAATGGTAAATGAACCATTATTCAAATTCATATCTCCGTATTGACTATAAGTAGTTCTTGAACCTAAATTAAAATTACCTAAGGTAATATTAAAGGTTCCATTTTGGTAAAAAGTACATTGTCTTTCTATATTTACATTTCCATTGCTTACTTGTAAAGTTCCATTGTTTAATGTATAGGTGGAACCTGTTTTTACTGTGAAGCTACCAGCAGTTACAGTTAAATTGCCAGTTAAAGTAAAGGAAGTGTTTTTACCTATCACAAATCCACCAGCCACTATATTTAAAGTACCAGTTTGGTTAAATATTAAATTGGAATCAATAGAGAATCCACTATAAACATTCAATGGCTTTGTGGAAGTAAATTTAACTCCAGAACGTACATCTTTAGAACGAAATTCTAAACAGAAACCTTCTGAATTCATAACTACTTCTTGACCCGAAGCTGAAAATGAATTGGCATCAAAAATTACCCTATCAAATTGAGAAGGCACAGATGCATAAAATACAGACCCACCTGAAGTGGTAGCCCAATGGGTTGATGGACTGGTCCAACTTCCTGAACCTCCAACCCAATAGTAATCAGCTGCATTCGATACATTTGCAGCAAATAACAAAACCAATCCAAGCAGCAATGCTTTGAATTTAGTTTGAATTTTTGTTTGTAAATTTGAAATCATAATTGTTTTTATATTTAATATTTTAATCGTTTATGTTTATTTTAAATACCCTTTGGTAACTGCCTAATTTTTTTTGCGCTCTGAATTCATTTACCGAAACACCAATTAAAAACTCACCAATGGTGTCAGCTTTTATATCTATTGATCCAGTATTTTGAACTATTGAAATTTGTTTTTTAGGCAAAGGATTATTGGATGTAAAACCTTTTCTATATTTTATTTTTTTAAATGGAGGGCGTCCACCTGCAAATGATTTATTGATTGGCTGTCCGGGATTGATTTTAGGCTCCTCGGCATAAGTTACTTCATTTTCTGTTTTGTAATTGTAAACTTGGCTAAGTTCGTACGATAATGAATCTTTATCAGCATCATAAGCCGATAAATTAATTGATACCAATTGCGATTTGCATAACGATAGGGTAGGAAGGTATTTGAAAACAGGTGCGCTGTTTGTTTGTTCTACTGGTAAATCGGGAATATGCATGCTTAAAGCCAAACCTTGTTTTTGCGATTCAAGCATTCCTTCAATATTTGTCAATGCATTTTCGTTCCAACAGCAATAACCCCAGGTTACATAATAGCCGCCAAATAGGGGTTTCATTACATTTATTTTGCCTGAATAAGTTACTTTTTTTATACAATTACTTTTTAATCCGTTACAACGCGCATTGACTAATAAATTGCTATCGGTAACAGAGGTAAGTTTTAAAACAGGTTTGCCAGTTACTATGTTAGCTAAAACTTCCTGAACTGTAACCGTTTCAAAGCTATCTAAAGCAAAACTACCGCAACGGTAATATTTGGTTAAAAAGATGGTGATTTCCTTTTCGCTACCTGTGCTGTATTGCATTTCTGCTCCACATAATTCACCTTCCGTAACCATTGAGGAGTTGTTTGAATGTAAAATAGTGGAATTAGTAGGTTTGCTCAATATTTTTTTAGCATGTTTTTGCTGAGCAAAGGCACATTTAATGTTGAAAAAAACTAACAACAAAACAATAGTTAATTTAAACCCCGATGAGTTTGAATTAATGAAGCATACTTTATTCAGAATACGCATTATTTTTGATTGTAATTTTTCAATAATTTGTTGCATTCAAGTGCTATTTGTTTTATTTAGGTTGGTTTTATGTAAATAAAATTACACCTAACCAAACATCACAATATATGAACAGACATTTTAACTACATATTAATTAGGGTGGATTGCAGATTGTTTATTTAATTAGGGTGTTTTGCCATGAAAAAACTTATTTTTCTCAGCTTTTCCGCCACTCACATAAGTAAAACATTTACATAAAATAAATATGTCGCAGTTTTGATGATCGATATCAAAGCTAAACAAGTACCATTTTTGTCCTCCATTCGGGTACTGTTCATGCATCACAAAATTTCATGATGACTTTCCACAGTTGTGATTATGCATTGCAAAATTTTACCATGTACTTCCACAGTTGTGTTTATGCATTGCAAAATTTGATGATGGCTTTCCACAGTTGTGTTTGTGCGTTGCAAAATTTGATGATGTACTTCCACAGTTGTGTTTGTGCATTGCAAAATTTGATGATGGCCTTCCACAGTTGTGTTTGTGCATTGCAAAATTTTATGATGTACTTCTAGAGTTGTGTTTATGCATTACAAAATTTTACCATGTACTTCCACAGTTATGTTTATACATCACAAAATTTCATGATGCACTTCCATAGACTGTGTCCATCCAAAAAAGTAACAAAATATCAACAAAAAGGCTAAATGCCAATTACTTATTTATCAATAGTTCTAATAATTAGAAACTTATACTATAGTCTAAGTTCTATACTGTAAGTTCACTTTTAGTCTATTTAAGATTTAATAAAAACACGTCATAATTTTTTTCAATTGTTGTATAATTGAAAAAATAAAAAAATTAGAATATGGACAATAAAGAACTTTTCGAAAATTGGTTGAAACTAAAACATAAAGATAATTCTGGAGCACCTAGTTCATATTTAAGATGTATTGAATTAATGTCTGAAAGTTTTTATAAAAATGCGAAAATCAATAAAAAATCGCTTTATGAAATAACTGATATCAAGCTTTTAAATTCATTGCATAAGGAAGTTCTTAAAATTCAAAAAGATGAAAAGTCATATTTATTCAGAAAAGAAGCACCAGGATATGGAGATAATAATTTTTATTCAGCAAGTTTGAATAACTATATTCAGTTCCTAGAAAATTCAGCAATTTCCAATGAAAAAATAAATATTTTTAAAATAAAAATTTTAAAAGATTCTATAACAAATTCGGGTTTAGTATTTTCAGAAAAAATAGTCACTCGTTTCATTTCTTCGTTATTAACAAAACCTTTTGTGATTTGCAGTGGTCTTTCAGGTTCAGGTAAAACCAAGTTAGCACAGGCATTTGTGCAATGGATTTGTGAAAATGATACACAATACAAAATTGTTCCTGTTGGTGCCGATTGGACTAATCGCGAACCTTTAGTTGGTTATCCAAATGGTTTAGTGGCAGAAGAATACATCACGCCTGATAGTGGAGTAGTTCATTTGTTAATGGAGGCTGTAAAAAGTGGAAATGAAAACAAACCATTCTTTTTAATCTTAGACGAAATGAACCTAAGTCATGTAGAACGTTATTTCGCTGACTTTTTAAGTATTATGGAATCTAAAGATACCATAAAATTAT
>JBIIBC010000068.1:0-5715 GCA_044239605.1 Bacteroidia bacterium
TTTACCTGTTCCATTAGAAATAGGATGGCCTAAAAATGTTTTTATTATTGGTACAGTAAATATTGATGAAACAACGTATATGTTCAGTCCAAAAGTACTAGACAGAGCAAACGTAATAGAGTTCAGAATTACTGACGATGAAATTAAATACTTTTTAGGAAGTCCAGGTATTCCGGATTTATCCAAATTGACAAAACAAGGAGTAGCGATGTCAGAAAGTTTCTTGTCGATTGCTTCACAAAACAATATTTTAAAAAATGAAAAAATAGCAAAAGAATTGGTTTCATTTTTTAAACAATTGCAACCGGTTGGTGCAGAGTTCGGTTACCGCTCTGCCACTGAGATAATGCAACTTGTTGCAAAATTGAAAATTATAGAACCTACAATTACCGATAGTGATTGTTTAGATATTGCGATTATGCAAAAGTTGTTGCCAAAATTGCATGGTTCTCGAAGTAAGCTAGTAAAAATTTTAATTGCTCTGTCTGGTTTATGTGTGGAAGGAATATCAAAAGAAGTTTTTGAAAAACAGTTTGATGATCTTTACAAAAACAACTTTGATGGTATTACTACAAAATACCCTATTTCATTCGAGAAGCTAATCAGAATGTATAAAAATGTATTGGCTAATGGCTTTACTAGTTATGCTGAGGCTTAAAGAAATATGCTAGAAACCAAACAACATATTCAAATACCATTAACATTCTTCAACGAGACTGACTTTTTAGAAATCTATCCTGAGAACAAAGCGAGAATTTTTGAAATTACAGAGGACGAAGCAAATGAAAATGGAGAAAGTACCTTTCAAATTTTGGAGGGTAACAGCTATGAATATGCCTTTACCAATAAAAAATACCGCTTAAATTGTAGAATTGATGGTGTAGTTTCACAATCAAAGCGTGAGGCATCACTAGGAAGAATTGTGCCAAATATCTATGTAGGGACACTTACATTATATGTTACCGATATTACACAAGAAGGCAAAGAATTTACAATTACTATTGAAGTTCTAGCAACAAAGTTTGATATAGAACTTGATAAAAGTTACCGCGAAAACTACCGTTTTATGTTAAAAGACATAACCGACAAGTGTACCGAACTTTTAATGCAAATCAATTCTCCGGTAGAGCAAAATTTTGAAACAGACTTTTCAAGAGACAACGAAACCATTTACCAACGATTTAGCTTTATTAATGCTATCATTCAAAACAAAGATTTTGAAGAAGCAGTATTAAAAATTATAGCTTCTCCTAAAACCAATTGGGATATAGAGGAAGAAGTAGTAGACATCCGTAGAATTAAAAGATTTAACAATGCAGCTACGAAGCAAATAACAGCGGGTTCCAATAGAATACCTTTACAAACATCACATTCATTATATAAAGCGGGTATTCAATCAATACCAAATAAAATAAATAGTTTCAGGAAAATTGAACACACAGATACTCCTGAAAATCGATTTATAAAACATGCCTTAGAAGTTTTTTTAAGATTTGCAGAAGATTGCCAACAATACTTCAAAGATAAAGGATATGCCAGACCATCGATTGAAGCTTCTATTTTAGTCACTAAACTAGAAAGCTATTTAAGTCAATCTTTTTTTAAAGATATATCCAGACCTACTTCATTAAAATTAAACAGTCCTGTTTTACAACGAAAAAGTGGTTATCGTGAAATTTTAAGTACATGGTTACAATTCGATTTAGCGGCTCAGTTAATTTGGAAAGGCGGAGATGATGTTTATAAAGCTGGTAAAAGAGATATTGCTACTTTATATGAATATTGGTTGTTTTTTACATTGTATGATCTATTCAAGTCTAAATTTAAAATTAAAGATATCGAGCACGAAGAGCAATCTTACAATCATTTAATTGAACCAACCAAAGACGGTTTGAATGTAATGGTAAAACAAGGAAAGCACACTGCTTTGTATGGTGATTATATTACAAAAGAGAGAGCGTTAAAAGTAAAATTCTCATACAATCGTTCCTTTAAAGGTGGTACAAAATATACTGAAGAGCAAGCGGGTAGTTATACAACCACTTTAAGACCAGATTATACATTATCAGTTTGGCCAGCAATGCTAAAAGAAAAAGAAGCTGAAAAACAAGAGCTTATTGTGCATATTCATTTTGATGCAAAATATAAAGTAACCCAATTCCAAATTCAAACTACTACCGATAATGATATACTAGAACAAGAAGAAAATAACGAGCGAAAAGGATTTTACAAAAATGCAGATTTATTAAAAATGCACGCTTATAAAGATGCAATAAGAAGATCAGGCGGTGCTTATGTTTTATATCCAGGTACAGAAAAAAAGGAAATCAGAGGTTTTCACGAAATCATTCCTGGATTAGGAGCTTTTTCTATCAATCCGACCGGACAAAATAATGATCTATCTGAATTATCTAAATTTATTGATTTAGTTATAGACCACTTGTTAGATAGAGCATCACAAAGAGAAAATGTGAGCCACAAAACACATCAAATTCACCAAATTGATAAAGAGGATAATAATATACTTCACGAACCAATTCCAGAATATTTAAGTGGTATAAAACTAATACCAGACGATACTTTTGTATTG
Organism: Bacteroidia bacterium; assembly: GCA_044239605.1. Lineage (GTDB taxonomy): Bacteria > Bacteroidota > Bacteroidia > UKL13-3 > UKL13-3 > JAAFJM01. The sequence goes on from JBIIBC010000068.1 coordinate 2,591, forward strand.
GTGGGTTATGCAACAACTCCTGACAGATTTAAATGGTATGAGGTAAATAATAAATATATTTTCCGCATGGATGAAGAAATGGGTTCTTTAGAGCTAAATAATGAAGTAGTAAATGCAAAATATTTATTATTAAGACGAAACGGAGAATCTACTGCAACAGATTTATACGAGATTAAGAGTAAAGGTCCAAAAGTTTTTTCTACAGTTTATTTAGATAAGCTAAAATATCCATCATCTAAGAAACCAAAGGATTATTATTTAGCTATTGAAATTCAAAAAGTAACAGCTTTAGAGTTTGAAAACGTAAGTTGGGATTTTAAAGAACTAGAAGAATACAAAACGATACAAGAAATTATAAAAAATCCATATTCAAAAGTTGGTATGCCTTTTACGGTGTCGTTAACTAAATTGATGAAAGTAAAAACTCCCAATAACAAACAAATTCAAAAAACATAGTTTAACCACGCCTAAAAAAACTTGTCCTAGTTCAATGTTTGGTTTATAAAATGGTTGCACATTTGTATGGTAAAATAACTGCTACTTATTAAGTAAGAAAAAAGATTAACTTATCCAAAAATAGGGCAGTGGTTATAAATTAATTACCACCTAAAATATACCATAATGGAAAATATAATTTTGCATAAAGCCGATACCAGAGGCAATGCCGACCACGGATGGCTAAAAAGTAAACATACTTTTAGTTTTGCCAATTACTATAACCCCGATAGAATGCACTTTGGTGTATTAAGGGTTTTAAACGATGACAGTGTAGAGGGTGGAATGGGTTTTGGAACTCATCCTCATGATAATATGGAAATTATTAGTATTCCACTAGAGGGCGATTTACAGCACAAGGATAGCATGAACAATGTGGCTGTAATAAAAAGTGGCGATATACAAGTAATGAGTGCCGGAACGGGCATTTACCACAGCGAGTACAATAAGAACCAAGATAAATTGGTTAAGTTTTTACAAATTTGGGTGTTTCCAAACAAAAAAAATGTAACCCCACGTTACGACCAAATTACACTGAACTTAGCCGATAGGCACAATAATTTACAACAAATACTTTCGCCTAATAAAGACGATGCAGGTGTTTGGATTCACCAAGATGCATGGTTTAGTTTAGGGAAATTTGACCAAGATTTTTCGGTACAATACCAAACCAAACGCAAAGAAAATGGCGTGTATATTTTTGTATTGAAAGGCGATTTAACCATTAATAATACAACTGTAAATACCAGAGATGGAATTGGAATAACCAATACTGAAAATATTGATATCAAAGCGTTAACACAAGATGCTGAAATATTGGTAATGGATGTTCCAATGACAGTAGCTTAGATTTTAGTGGATAGGAAGAAGGCAATAAGCAATAGGCAATAAGCAATTGACAATAGGCAATGTGCAATAGGCAATTGGCAAAAAATCAATAGCCGTTTTCCCGAAAGCTTTCGGGATTAGCCAACGGAAAAAGTAATAAACAATCCAACAATTCAACAATCAAACAATCAAACAATCCAACAATAAAAAATTATGACAACAACAAAATGGGCATTAGACCCAACACATTCAGAAATTGGCTTTAAAGTAAAACACATGATGTTTACTAACGTTTCAGGAAACTTTACAAGCTTTAATGTTACAGCCGAAACCAGTGGTGATGATTTTGCAGGTTCAAAAATTGAATTTACTGCAGATACTGCATCGGTTAACACTAACAACGAGCAAAGAGATGGTCATTTAAAAAGTGGTGATTTTTTTGATGCAGAAACTTTCCCTAAAATTTCGTTTTCTGCTACAAGCTACGCGCAAGTTAGTGGCAGCGATTACGAATTAGTAGGTAATTTAACCATTAAAGATGTAACTAAATCAGTTACTTTAAATGTAGAAAACGGTGGTTTAATGAAAGATCCTTGGGGTAATTTAAAAGCAGGTTTTACTATTACAGGTAAAATTAACAGAAATGATTTTGGCTTGGTTTGGAATGCTGCATTAGAAACAGGTGGAGTTTTAGTAAGCGAAGAAGTTAAAATTAACTGCGAAATTCAATTAGTTAAACAAGCATAATGAGTGTGTCGAATTCAGAAAAGTCCATTATCAGCGCTATCAAAAATAGATGGAGTGGGCGTAGTTTTTCGGAACAAGCCATTGCTAAAAATGATTTATTAACCATTATAGAGGCAGGTACTTGGGCTTTTAGTGCCATGAACGAACAGCCTTGGCAGGTTATTGCAGCGCATAAAGGAACCGAAACTTATGATAAAATTTTGGCCACTTTAATGCCAGGTAATACACCTTGGGCGCAGCATGCAGCAGCATTTATTTTAACCATAACGCGTACTACTTTAAGTAACGATTTGGTAACTGCTAACAGCTCTGCTGAGCACGACTTAGGAGCTTTTAATGCCACTATGGCTATTCAGGCTACTTCTATGGGAATTATAACTCATCCAATGGGTGGTTTTGATAGAGCTAAGGCAAAAGAAATTTTTAACTTAACCGATACACAAAAACCAATGGCTATTGTAGCTTTGGGGTATTTAGATAGTGCAGAAAAATTACCTGAACCCTATAAAACCAGAGAGCTTTCGCCAAGAGTAAGGAAACCAATAAATGAAATAATTTTAGGTCATGAATAAATTAAATATTTTGGTAATTGGCAGACACCCACAAATAACCAAAACCTTGTTTACCTTAGTAAATAAAATGGAGAATTGTGTTGGATTTTCGGCTTTAACCGATGAAGATGCCATCAAAATATTTAATGAAAATAACATTGACTTGGTATTATTAAGCAGTGGCATACCCGAAGAAAGTGAACAACTAATTAGGAGTATCTTCACTGATAAAAACTCTAACATTAAGATAATTCAACATTATGGTGGTGGTAGTGGTTTGCTTAGTAATGAAATTATGGAGGCTATGTATGTAAAATAGGGGAGTTTCATCCTGTTTAATTATTGCGCTTTCAGCAAATAAAAAGGCTATCCAATTATGAAATGCCCCCAAAAAGTTAGACACTATTTGGGGGCATTTTTATGGAAAGAAAAGTAAAATACAATTATGAATTTAAGCTTCGATGTATTGAAGAAGTTTTAAAAAAACATGCAAGCATAAGTCAT
>JBIIBC010000043.1:0-24348 GCA_044239605.1 Bacteroidia bacterium
TATATACTTTTATGCGGGGGGTTCTATTATCGGTACAAAGTTTTGTTTGAAACTGAACATCGCGCCTTGTTACGCCTACTTTTACCCATACTCCACCCACAAATTTCCATTGCACTACTTCAATTACCAACATACCTACAAACACACCCATTGGTCTAAACATTACATCGCCTGTAAAGGGGTCTATGCGCAAACCTGCAGGATAAGCAGCAAATTGATTAGGTGCTCCAAAATAAGGAAAGGGATACGCAGCGCTGTAAGGTGGGATGTAGGAAACATTAGAATTAAAGCCCTGCATTGATTCGGCAAACGAATAACTTAAAGAATCTCCATCTGGATCTACTGCGCCTAAATTATATACAAAATCGGCTCCTGAACATACCAAGGCCGCTGCATCGTTTGTAAATACTGGAGCTGAATTACATGGAGTTTGACAACGATTGATAATAGCTTCTGTAAAGTAATTGTTTGTAGTTTGAGAAATAGTAGTTAAGGCATTATTTCTGCAACATGCATCAAAACTGACCGACACATTACAGCAAGTTGGAGGAAGTGTGTTTAAATTAATGTTACCTTCAAAAGTATAAACCTCAATTCCAGGTGTATAGGTTCCACCTGTACGTGTATTACAATTGGTACAAATAGTTCTTACCGATGTACACGTTTGTATAATATCATATCCACTAGTTACGGATACTGCCGTTAGTACAAATGTAGTAAAATTTGTACCTAAACAGGCTGGGCTTGCCCCTATAACCGAATTGGTGAAACCACAACATGCATTTGCAGTAGTACAGCCAGCTACACTCCCCGGATTATTAGTACATCCATTACACATTTGAGCACCTGCACAATCGCGGTATATTTTTAAACTTATTTTATAAACACCAGGTGTAGATGTGCATTGGTAACTAATATCGCTGCCCACTAAATGGTCGGCAAATGTATTTTTTGCTAAAAATACCAAAAGAAAAATTAAAAATAAAACTATTGTTCTTTTATATGTTTGCATATTAAAATTTTCCATTTGAATATTTTTTAACAAACATAGTTACTTAAAATCTAAATTTTTTATTAACAATTACATACATTTATTTTGCCTAAGGTAAAATATTCTTTACTTGATTTTTTTTATTAACATTGAAAGTAAAAACCCATTCAAAATAAATGAATCTATTCCATTTACGACCCTAATCAATTTATTAAATAAATCTTGTTTTTTTGTTGAAAAAATTAAAAAAAGTTTTCTTTAATTTAACTTTTAATAACTAATTCAATGGAAAACAAATAACCAAGGATTAAAGCGAAACCTATTTAATAAGTGGCTCATACAGCTATTTCAAAATTCAAATGTTACCACAAATTATTTGACAAAATAATCAAATGTAAAACAAATTATACCATCCCAAATGCAAAAAAAAGTTTCATAATGAAACAAAAAAACGAGAATCAAAAAATGTATTTAACTGAAAATCAAATAAAAAAGAATCGGCAAAATGTTTGTACACTTTTTATTAAATGAGATAATTAATTTCACACACACAAAATGCTCAATAAACTATTAAATATATTAAATAACCTTAGCACCGGATCTCGTTCGGCTATAAGTTATTTTACAATCATATTTTTTGCATTATTAGCCAGTGTTACAGCAATTGTATTACTGCAACACAGTAAAAATATAGACGAAAAATTATCTAAAAACTTTGCCCCTGCTATCAATGCTGCCAAAGATATTCATTTAATAATTGATGAAAGCAATAGACACAGTTCATCTATTGTAAATCAAAATGACAAATCAAGTAGGTTAAAACTACAGAAGATTCTTGATAAACAATACCGTAGAAGAAAAATATTTTTAATAGAATTATTACAAGAGCCCGGTTTAGATAAGGCCAAGAAAATGTTTCTTTCAGTTGATAAAGATTATTCAAAAGTAATGGTTAAGCAAAGGGGGTTACTGAGTATTACAACACCTATTAACAATACACCAAATAGTCAAAAATTATTAACAGAAATAAAAGAAGATATTAGGAAACTTGAATTAAATATTGATGAAATAGAAAGAAATGCCATTGATGCAAGTAATGCTTTGCAATCTGAAAAATATAAAAGCTACCGTACTTTGAGGTTCTCATTACTAATTATGATGGTAATTTTAGTTTTAGTAGCAGGTATTTCATTAATTATTACCAATGAAACCATCGTTAGTCCTGTAAAACAAGTAAGTGAAGTACTTAAAATTATGGGCAAAGGTGAAATTGTAAAATTTGAAGAAGCAATAAACCGAAAGGATGAAATTGGCGATATGATTGAATCAGCCAAAAATCTTTCATTGGGTATGAAAAACAAAGCTGATGTAGCTTTTCAAATAGGAAAAGGTAATTATGATATTGAAGTTCCTTTGCAAGGGAAAAATGATAAATTGGGTAGAGCTTTGCTTGAAATGAGAAACAATTTAATTGAAAGCAAAAAAACAGAAAATCAAAACTTGCATAAATTAGAACTTTACACCAAAAACTTAGAAAAAAGAAATAAAGAATTAGACCAATTTGCCTATATCACGTCTCACGATTTAAAAAGTCCATTACGCGGTATTAATAACTTGGCTGAATGGATTGAAGAAGATTTACACGATAACTTAACTGATGAAAGTAAAAAATATTTTCAAATGTTAAAGGGAAGAGTGCTAAGGATGGAATCGTTAATTAACTCGCTTTTAAAATATAGCAGAGCAGGAAGAGTTAATAATGAAGTAGAAAAAATTGATATCAATTTAGTAGTAAAAAATGTACTAAAAAGACTTGCTCCAGATAGTAAACATGCTATTTTCATTGACAATCATTTCCCTACTATAACGGCTAACTACCAAGATATTGATGACATTTTTTATGAGTTAATTTCAAATGCAGTTAAATACAATAATAATGACAAACCAATTGTAAATATTACATATAAAACTGAAAACCAATATTACGTATTCTGTATTTCGGACAATGGTTTAGGCATTCCTCAGGAGTACCATGAGAAAATATTTACCATATTCCAAACTTTAGAAACCCGAGATAAAGTAGAAAGTGTGGGAGCTGGCTTAGCCATTGTTAAAAAAATAGTAGAAGAAAATAATGGCGGAATTTGGTTAGAATCGAAAGAAGGTGAAGGTTCTAAATTTTACTTCAAATGGTTAATTGAAAGCAAACAAAACGCTTAAACCAAAGGTTCAAATCCTATTAAATTCATTACTTTATTGGCTTTAGCTTTTACCTCATCTATTGAGTTTGCCATTACAGTAATATGTCCCATTTTTCGCATAGGTTTACTCTCTTTTTTATCGTATAAATGTAAGTAAGCCCCTTCTATTTGATGAATTTGGTCTAAGTTTTTTATAACGTAAGGGCCACTAAAACTTTTATCACCTAACAAATTAAGCATGGCCGCAGGTTTTACTAAACCAGGGCAACCTACAGGCAACCCTAAAAGTATTCTTGTTAATTGCTCATACTGCGAAGTATAGCAAGCTTCTATGCCATGATGACCTGAATTATGCGGGCGTGGAGCAATTTCGTTTACCAAAATTTCGCCTGTATGTGTTAAAAACATTTCAACTGCAAAAACGCCAGCACTTTTAAATTGATTGATAGTTTGAATAGCAACAATTTTAGCTTTTTCGGCCAATGGTTTGCTAATTTCAGCAGGGCTAAATAAAAATGTAACCAAATTGGCTTCTGGGTCAAACTCCATTTCTACTGCATCGTAGGCTACTGTTTTTCCAAAAATATCTTTAGCAACTATAATTGAAATTTCTTTTTCGCATGGAATAAATGCTTCTAAAACACAAGGCGTTTCAAACGGAATTAAACTATTATCAGTCAAAATAGCTTTGCTATTTAAAATAGTAACGCCTTTTCCATCGTATCCATCGGTGCGGGTTTTAGCCACAAATTTTTCAGTTCCAAGTTTTGTAATTGCTTGGTTCCATTCTGTTTTATCATGCACCAAAACATAAGGAGCAGTGGGCACATGATGGTCGGTATAAAATTGTTTTTGTAAACCTTTGTCTTGTATAATTTGTAATACGCGAGGCGAAGGAATAATGGTTTTACCTTCATCTTCTAACTTGATTAAAGCATTAGTATTTACATGCTCAATTTCAAAAGTTAACACATCGCTTATGGCTGCTAATTCGTTTATTTTAGCCTCATCTTGCAATGAACCTTCAATAAAATTCTTAGCCAAATGATAGCAAGGACAATCTTTTGAACTTTCTAAAATATTAACACTTACATTTAATCTAAGGGCTTCTTCAATAAGCATTCGTCCTAACTGACCGCCACCTAAAATACCAACTTTTTGTTTCAGTAAATTCATAATATGGAGTGCAAATTAAGCAATTTGTGCACTTAAAACCTTGGTATAAAATTTTTCGTAAACAGGAACAATATTATTGATATCAAATTCAAGCGCTCGTGCTAATGCATTTGCTTTAAATTGAAGCAATCGCTCTTCATTTTCTAAAATATAAATTCCTTTTTCGGCCATTTCGTTTACGTTTCCAACTTCAGCCATAAAACCCGAAATTCCATTCTGAACTAACTCAGGAATTCCTCCTGCGTTACTAGCTATTACAGGCACTTCGCAGGCCATGGCTTCTAATGCCGCCAAACCAAAACTTTCGGTTTCAGAAGGCATTAAAAACAAATCGCAAACGCTTAAGATTTCTTCTACCGGATTTTGTTTGCCTAAAAACAAAGTACTACCACATAAATCTAACTCACGGCAAAGCATTTCTGCATTATGTCTTTCAGGACCATCGCCTACCAATAATAGTTTTGAGGGTATTTTTGCCCTTATTTGTCCAAATATTTTTATTACATCTTCTACCCTTTTTACTTTTCTAAAGTTGGAAGTATGCACAATTAATTTTTCATTTTGCGGAGCAATAGCCTTTTTAAAATGTTCCTTCGATTGTTTTTGAAAACGTGTTACATCAATAAAGTTTGGAATAACTTCAATGTGTTTCTTTGTTTTAAAATGTCGGTAGGTATCTTGTTTTAAAAAATCGGAAACCGCAGTTACTGCATCCGACTGATTGATTGAATAAGTTACAACTGGCTCAAAAGCAGCATCTTTTCCTACCAAAGTTATATCTGTTCCATGTAAAGTAGTTATAACCGGAATATTGATTCCTTCAGTAGCCAAAATATGTTTAGCCATAACAGCTGCCGATGCATGTGGAATGGCATAATGTACATGCAACAAATCTAATTTTTCAAACTTAACCACATCTACTAATGTGCTTGCCAATGAAGTTTCATATGGCGGAAAATCAAACAATGGATAAGTGCTAACATTAACTTCATGGTAAAATATATTACTCATAAAAGAATCCAACCTTGCAGGCTGTTTATAAGCGATAAAATGAACTTGATGACCTCTTTGCGCTAACGCTTTCCCCAATTCTGTAGCCACTACCCCACTGCCTCCATAGGTTGGATAACACACAATTCCTATTTTCATTTAATTAAATACTTTTATATTTTTTAAAGTACAAATGTTAGTGTTTTGTTTTTATTAATTTCAATTATTTTATTGATATATTTTTTATTGTTCATAATCATTTAACCAATAGCTAATTTACTAAGTCTAAAAAAAAAACCAACCTTTTGGAGGTTGGTTCTTTATTTTAAGCAGTTACTACAAATTGGTCTACAAATTTATATCCTATTCCTCTTGACGAGTGAAGGAAAATCGGATTTTTAGGATCGGTTTCAAAATATTTACGTAAGCTAAGCATGAAATTATCAACTGTACGTGTGTTTGGAATTACATTATAGTCCCAAACCACTTTTAAAATATGTTCACGACTAACTACAGTGTTTTTATTTTCAATAAGTAATTTAAGTAACAACGTTTCTTTTTTAGTTAATTCAATAATTCCTTCAATTCCTAATGCTTGGTGGCTATCAAAATTAATCCAAAAATTGCCAAAATGAAAAATATTAGGCAATGCTTTATCTAACGCTTTTATTTTATCACGTTTTTCTAATAATTTTTTTATACGCAATAACAGTTCTTCTAAATCAAAAGGTTTGGTTAAATAATCATCACCACCTTTTTTCAAACCTTCCACACGCTCAGCTGGTGTATTTTTAGCCGATAGAAAAAGTATAGGAATATTTTGGTCGTGTAGCCTAATGTTTTCGCAAACCATATAACCATCCATTTCGGGTAGCATTATATCGAGTACCACTAAGTCAAACTTTCGTTCTCTGAAGGCTTCAACGGCTTTTTTACCATCACCTACAGCTATTACGTGATAATTTTCTAATTCTAAATTTAATTTAAGTGCGTGCTGAAGGTTTTCTTCGTCTTCAACTAATAAAATATTATTCATAATAAGTGATTTTAAGTTTTGTTATTCTACTAAACGTTAAAACTTACTTCAAAGTTTGTTCCAATAGGATGATTATTTTTAACGGTAATGGTTGCATTGTGTAAATGAACCAATTTTCTAACAATAAATAGACCTAAACCTGTGCCTTTTGATTTACGTGTTTGCTCTGCTCCTACTCTATAAAATTTATCAAAAAGCCTTTGTTTATCAGCTTCGGCAATACCTATACCTAAATCTATAATACTTAAAACAACTTGCTTATTATCGCTTTTTAAAAGAATTGTAATGTTTTGGTCAGAGTATTTTTCGGCATTACTCAAAAGGTTAATAATTATGCTTTCTAATGCAAACCCATCTCCAGTTATGTATACTTCTTGTTCAATATTTTTAACTAACCTTGATTCTAAGTTCCTTGGTTTGGCATAGGTATCTACTATTCTATTTACCAATTCACTTAAATTTACTTTTGCCATTAGTGGCTCATAATGCTTTGTTTCTAACTGTGCTGATAACAGTAAATTATCAACCAAATCGCGCAATCTATTGGTGTCGTTAATTGAATTCTTTATAATAACGCTTTGCTGTTCTTTATCTAAATCACGCTTAAAGAGTGTTTCTAAATAAAGTTTAACAGAAGCAATTGGTGTTTTAAGTTCATGGGTCACTGCCAGTAAAAAATTATTTTGTTGCTTGTTTAGTTCAAGGCTTTTTTCGAAAACCTTATATACCCATAAAATTCCCCAAATTAGCAACGCTATCATTACCAAACCTTCGCCTGCATACATCCATTTTTTTCGATTAAGCTTTTTATTGGCAGCCTCTATTTCAGTTTGCAACTTATTATAAGCATCTTGCTTTGGTCTTATCAAATAGCCATTAAAAGGATTGATTGTATCTACAAAAACCAATTCTAATGTTTGGTAATTAGCTTTAAAATAATTTTGTGCTTGCGTAGTATCTAAAAAATTGTCTTGTCTAATTTCTTCAAAAATATCAGATGATGCTTTATAACATAATATTTCATCTGCCTCAGCTCTTAAATTACTATTTGCTATTTCAAGGTTGTTGATGGTATTGCTATTTCTGAAATGTTCAAATCCCCACCAACTAAATGCCGCAACAATGTAAATGGATAAAAAAATGAAAATTAAACGTGGTTTATTCATTCAAATTAAATTGATTTAAAAAAAAGAAAATAAGTTTTAAACTAAAGCTCCCAAGTACTTTTACGTTTGGGATTTATGTATTTTTTTATGTTTAGCCAAAATGCTAAAATTAAATACAATAAAACAGGCGAAGCTGCGGTAATAAAGGAAGTATAAATAAAATACATACGTATAACGTTTGAGCTAATACCAAGGCGTTCGCCAAGATATGAACAAACCCCAAACACATTTTTTTCAACGTAATATTTAATTTTTTCCATTGTTAGTATTTTCAAATATAAAAATAATGTTCAATCAAAACAGTTTTTTGAAAAATTTAATTTAAAATTACTAGTTTTTGGTACGCTTCATCAGTTTTTCCTAATGCTTTAACTTTTACTTTATAAATATAAACTCCTTTACCAATTGCATCGCCATAATCATCTTTTCCATCCCATTCTATATCACTAAAATGGCTGCTAGCAGCCGTAACATCACGCTGAATTGACTTTACAATTTTACCGCTTACGGTAAATATTTGAACTAAAACCTGCATATCCTGACCTGCTTTATTATGATCAAAATGAAAGGAAGTTTTGGTAGTAAAGGGATTGGGGTAATTCAAAACATTTTGCAATGCAACTTTACTATCATTTGCTACCAAAAACTCCACTTCTGCTTCTCCAATATTGTTAAAAATATCGTAAGCTTGAAACTTAATTTTGTTAATGCCAAGTGGTAATTTTTTATAATTATAATTAACCGTTCCATACTGATAAGTATTTAATGCTGAATTGTAAAAATCATTCATGATGATGGTATTTGTATTTTCTTTATTAAGTACCGCATTTAAATCTCTACCTACTCCTCTGCTAGTGGTATTAATTCCATTTTCATCAAAAATTTTAGCAATAAAAAGGGAGTTTTCAGGAACCAAACCACCATTCACAAACTTTTCATCATTCATATACAATTTAATTTCAGGTCCTTTATTATCGACCCAAACAGAATCAGAAGTTCCTCCAATTAATGCTTTCCCTTCATAACCACTTGCATCCACTGTATCACTATTGGCATAATAACTGACTTTACCAAAACCATACTTATAATCAATATCTTTAGGAACAATAAAACTAAATGTAAAAACGCCATTGGTTACAGTAGCTGAACCTTTATAAATAATATTATTTTGAAGTTTAAAACTATTTATACTTATTGGTTTTTCATTATCTACAATTGGATACTCCGACTCCTTGTCAAATACCGTAGGGTAAACAATTCCATTGAAACCAGTCATCAAATTATTGTTCTCATCTAATACCTGTCCTGTAAATGTTACTTTACTTAATGCTTTAATGGTATCTGCAAAATTATTGATTGGTTTATTATTGATAGAAATAGTTTTAACATTGTATTTTGGTAATGCCATAGGAAGCATTGGGTCACCTAATAAGGTAAAATTGCGAGTATTTGTATTGGCAAATAAATTTTTGGTTTGCATCATTAATTCACCAAAAGTTTTAGGTTTCATAATGGCATTTGAATCTAATCCAATTTGGCTGTTAAATTTTTCATTTAGTGCATCATTAGCACTAGCATAAACTAACCTAACGGTAGTAAATAAAGCAATAGGCCCTCCATTGGGATTGATTAATGCAAGTTCACCAGCAGCTAATCTATCAGGGTCATCAAATCTACTGAACTCGCAAGTAGCGGTCATTAATAAAGGCATATTGTCTTTTACATTCCAAGCATTAATTTCATCCACATTTAAAATTCTTCGTGCACTCCAACCTACCTCACCTCCATGGCCTATATAATTAATGATTAAACTACCTTTATTCACTGAATTGGTAATGGCAGTATTAACCTGAGGAAATCTTTTTCCACCAGCAGTAGCTATAGGTTCATAAGAGTTGGAATAAATTTTATTGATATTAAATTTTTTGAAGGGTTTGATATAATTATTTGCAAAAATTTCAGCAGTTTGATTAAATTCAATTGCATATTCAGTCCATTCATCATCAGTAATAAAAGTTAGTTTATTGCGCCAATCGCCATAACTGCTTTTGGTTTCGTAATAAATTACTTTATCCACTATTGCCTTTGCCTGCTCTATGCTATTTATTGGAAATCTACCTATTCCTAAATCCATCAAATCGCCATTATTCGGATTACCTTCATTATCATCTAAACATACAAAAAAATCGTCTGTGCAAAATGAACTAGGATCAGTACCATCTAAATTTTCGTATGTAGGAATATAATTACTATTAATAAAACCTGTTTTGGTTTTTGACCAATTACCTTTGTAATCGTAGCTAGCGCGACCTATTAAGGTTACATACTTTAGTTTTTCGGTTGGCGAAGTATATTTATTGTAAAACATACGCAACATATCTCTAATGGCGCTCACATCTTGACTTCCGCTGCTAAATTCATTATATATATCGGTTACATTGATTACATGGATTTTCATTCCACGTTTTTTACTATGGTATTCAGCCAAACGGTTTGCTTCTACGAGAAAATTAGGGTGTGTTATGATGATGCCTTGAGCAGCTGTTAAACCATGAATATTTTGATTAGCAATTTTCCCAATGGCAATTGGTTTAATAAAATTAGTTCCATCAAATGCCATAAACCAACGCAAACTATCAGTATTTACTGCAAATTTATACTGTTGATTTGATGAATTATATTCACCTTGAATTGCAAAAACTTGTGAAGGATTTGAAACATCCCAAATGGCTAAATTTCTGGTAGTTGCTATATTAAACTGAGTTATCTGTCCTGCATTTATACTTGTTTTATCACTAAATAAAACCTGCTTACCATTATTTCGTATAAAAGCTCTTGCATTTAAAGTATAAAAATCTAACCAAGCATTTGCCCCTTGAGCAATTGCTCCATTGTAAATATAATTAATATCAAATCTATTACTATTAGTTTTAAATGAAGCAGTTTTATAATCTGTATCTGCATAAGTTTGATCATATGATAAACTTAATGGACTAAATACATGATTTAGAATCGATGTTCCGTTTATAGAAATATCAAAACGGTTTGATTGAGATGATCTACCAGCTGTGGACGACTGAAAAATAACAGCAACACTCGTATCAATATCATTTAAAATATTGGTAAACGTTCGCTGAGGTTCGCGGTTAAAATCTTCCCCGTACCAATTTTTTCCTGTTTTTACAAAATTCACTAAATCTTCTTCATGATGAGCCAAAGCATCATAGGTATTTGAAGTATAATTTTCACCAATATTGGATGCAATTGTTTGAACTCTTTTACCTGCGGTATTACCAATGTTTAAGTAGTAATAAGTAGTATCAGAATAAATATTAATTTTATTGTTATACATTTTATTGCCCTTATCAAAAACCCACACCTCTCGCTGACTTTGTCCATAAAATAACAAATAATCATTAACATTAAATTTTCCATCAGCTTCCCCTTGAATCAAAATAGCATTTTCTTGTAAATCGTCATACCTAAATGCGGTATTCAATTCTGGTAACATTCCTGCACCATTCCCAAATAATTTAATATTTCTTGGGTCGATTGCATCAATATTTATTCCTAAATTTTTCAGAAAAGTGTAATCAATTCTATGAACTGCATTGTTAATAGTTGCAATTTTATACCAATTTCCTTGCGAAAGAACAGAGTTAGAGGCATAGGTAGTTTTACCTAAATATTTAGGCAATTGAAAAATATCGTTAGTTTCAATGGTTAAATTACAAGAAACAAGTCGCTTTACTACACCATTTTCCTTGATGTAAGGAACAAAATTTACAAAAAGGAATGATTGTCTTTGTTCATAAACAATATTAGTCTTTAGCTCAATTTCCGAATTTGTTATTTGTAGAATATCACTATTTAAGTTTTTTTCTTCTTCAAAAATTAAATCAGAAATATCAACCTTTAAAATTTTTGTTCCACTTTTGCCTAGCTTATTTTCATAAATTGGTAATAGTCCAAATTGATTTTGATAACTAGCACTTGTAAAAAAAGTACGAATTTCACCAGTTTTAACAGTTTTTGGTGTACCCCAATCAATTTTTACATTTTTTTTAATTACCAATCCAAAAGACTGATTAACAATAAATAAGACCAAAAATAAAGATATGATTTTAATATTTTTTTTGATTTGGGTGAATAAAAATTGCATATAAAATGTGAAATTAATTATAATTGAAAAATTGTTGGACTAAAAAAACAACGAACAAACATACTAAAAAAGTATTTTAACACTTATATATTTTATTAAATAACATATATTTTACAAACGACAATCTTAAAAACAATGACATTTAAAAAAGCTGCACTGTGCAGAATACTTACATACATATTACCGCTGTTAATAAGTGTGCGAGCATATGCTCAGGATCCACAATTCTCGCAGTTTTATGCAAGTCCTGTTTACATTAATCCAGCTTTTGCGGGTTCAAGTAAAGTTGGTCGTTTGGTATTAAATACCCGTAACCAATGGCCATCAGTTTCAGGTTCATTTACCACTGTAAATGCTAGCTATGACGAACATTTTGACGCTATCAATGGCGGTATTGGAATACAAGCACATTATGATGAACAAGGTACAGGAACATTAAGAACGGTAGGTGCTAATCTTGCCTACTCATATCAAATTCCAGTTTCAAGAAAGTTTACTATGCGTTTGGCTCTTCAAGCAGGTTTTCTGCAAAAATCAGTTGATTTTACTAAATTACTTTGGCGCTCACAGTTAGGTGTTAATGGATTTACAAAACCTGAAGATGCTGAACCACTATTAGACAAAGAAGGTCAAGTTAATATTACAAATTTTGCTGCTGGATTATTGGGTTATACCAAAAATTTCTATTTTGGGATTGCCACACACAATGTTTTTCAGCCAAACCAAGCATTTATAAATAAAGTTGTTGAGGCTCCAATTTATAGAAAATATACTGGCCATGTTGGATTTGTGGTTCCAATAATTGAAAGCAGAGTAAAAGGTCGTTCATCATACTTATACCCCAATGTTATATACATGCAACAAGGTTTTAATGGCAACACAGTAAGCCAATTAAATGTAGGAATGTATATTAGTAAAGGAACTATTGTTGGCGGATTATATGTACGTCAAACCAATGTAAATACTGATGCACTTATTGCCATTATAGGATTAAGAACAGAAAAGGTGAAAATTGGCTTTTCGTACGATGGAACAGTTTCAACTGCGAGAGCAGGTGCTGCAAACTCCTATGAGGTATCATTAGCGTTTGAATTGCGTAAAAAAGTAAGACGTAGAAATCCAAGACCAATGACTTGTCCTGAATTTTAATATATTCGAAGTATGAAATACTTTATGTATAAAACAATTGTACTTGGTTTGATAATATTATTTTCAAACAAAGTAATGGCTCAAGACCCACAACTGAGCCAGTTTTATGCATCACCTATTTATACAAATCCAGCCTTTGCAGGAGCTGCAAAAAAAATCAGATTTACAGCTAATGCTCGAAATCAGTATACAGGTTTAAACAAAACTTATAGAACAGCAGTAGCTTCACTTGATGCATATATTCCTAGTATGCAAAGTGGTTTAGGTTTTTTAGCTTCAACAGATCAGGCAGGCGATGGCTATTTAACAGCAATAAATCTTGGAGGGGTTTATGCCTACAATTTATCAATAAATAGAAATTGGAATGCCAATTTTGGAATTTTAGCTGAGATAAGACAACGCTCATACGATTTTAATAAATTTATTTTTGGCGATCAACTAGATCCAGTTATTGGTTATACAGGTAAACCATCGGCCGAAATAAGTCCAAGTGAAATAAGAACATTTCCCAATTTTTCGGCAGGTGCACTTATCTATAATGAATATTTTTATGCTGGTGTTGCTTCACACAACCTTTTAGAACCCAATCAATCATTCATTTTAACAGATAATACTGGCCAAGCATATATTTTACCTAGAAGATACACCATTCATACAGGAGCAAATATTTCTTTAAATGATGCTCGATTTGAAACTAATAAAATATATTTATCTCCCAATGTTTTGTTTATGAAACAAAGAGACTTTTACCAAGTAAATATTGGTACTTACATAAAAAAACAAACATTAACAGTTGGAATGTGGTATAGGCAGACTAGCAGAAATGCAGACGCTATCATATTTCTAGCAGGGTTGAGATTCAAAAATTTCAGGATTGGATACAGCTATGATTTAACCATTTCGAACGCAAGAACCGCCACAGTAGGCAGTCATGAACTATCAATAGGTTTTGATATAAAAACTCCAACAAGCTCAAGAAGCAGAATGGGAAAACCCATAAAGTGCCCTGACCTTTAGTGGATATAAAGATTATTCGCCTGATTATTTGAATTCATTAAAAAAAATATTTTTTTTATACATATAATTCCCAATTTCCGTTATATTTGGAAACTTTAAAGTAATTAACTAAAACCATGAAATTAGTAAAACAATTATTGTTTACATCATTTGCAGCTACATTGCTGTTCTCAGCATGTACACAAAAATCAAGCACTACTGGCTGGAAATATAATGACTCCAAATGGGGTGGATTTGAAAAACACAAATTCAAAGAACAAGAAACTGGACCAGGTTTAGTGTTTATTGAAGGTGGAACTTTTGTTATGGGTGCATCTGAACAAGATGTAACTTATGATAGAAATAATTTAAAAAGACGTGAAACTGTAAATAGTTTCTACATGGATGAGACTGAGGTAACTAACTTACAATATTTAGAATATGTATATTGGTTGAACAGAGCTTATGGTGCTGAAAATCCAATTATTGCCCAAAAGGCGTTACCTGATACTTTGGTATGGAGAAGTAAACTTTCTTATAATGAACCGATGGTTAATTATTATTTGCGTTATCCTGCTTACCGTGATTATCCTGTAGTAGGTGTTAGTTGGTTGCAAGCAACAGAGTATTGCAAATGGAGAACTGACCGTGTTAATGAAATGATTATGATACGTGAAGGATTGATGAAAAACAGCAATCTAAACAAGCAAAATGAAGAAACATTTAACACAGAAGCTTATTTATTAGGTTTAACTCCTGTTGATATCAAAAAACAATTAAGAGATTATACACCTGGTGGAAAAAAACGTGATGTAAAAATGGAAGATGGTATTTTATTACCAAATTATCGTTTACCTACCGAATCAGAATGGGAATATGCAAGTGTAGCATATAAAACTGCATCTTATAATGAAAATGTTGATTCAAGAAAAGTTTACCCTTGGTCAGGTTTAACACTTCGTAGAGGTGATACAGAAAAAACACGTGGTAGAATGTATGCAAATTATGTAAGAGGAAGAGGTGATTACAAAGGTATTGCTGGAAATTTGAATGATAATTCTTCATACACATCAGCTGTTAAAGATAATTTTTACATACCTAATGATTTTGGTTTATACCACATGGCTGGTAATGTTAGCGAATGGGTAATGGATGTTTACCGTCCGTTATCATTAGAAGATAATAGTGATTTAAACTCATTTAGAGGTAACGTATATCAAACGCAAGAAAGAGATGCAGATGGTAATGTTACTGAAAAAGATAGTTTAGGTAGAATAAAATACAGAGATGTAACTGAAGCTGAAAATATCAAAAGACGTAACTATAAAAAATCTGATAATATTGGCTTCAAGGATGAATTAAACTATAATGGTGATATTGACCAAAAATATGAGTACGGAGTTACTTCATTAATTGACAATGCTGCAAGGGTTTATAAAGGTGGGAGCTGGAATGACAGAGCTTATTGGTTAAGTCCAGGTAACAGAAGATATTTAGATCAAGAACAAGCTACTTCAACAATTGGCTTCCGTTGTGTAATGGATAGATTAGGTAGCCAAACTAAAAAAGGTAGAAAATAATATAACAATAAAATAAAAAATCCGAATCATATTAATGATTCGGATTTTTTTTTGCAAACGTAAATGATTTATTTGATAAATAAATAAAAGTAAAAGTGTCTAAATTAGGACTAATTTTTCCACCTTGCGGCTACTTTTAAATTATAATCTATAAAATCTACTATACCTTTATCAAAAAGGGTATTACCTTGAGATATTCCATTTTCATCTAATACTTCTTTGGTGAAATGCGATTCGAAAATTTTGGGAGAAATAAATGATTGGCTATTGCTAAAACTAACTAATTTCCCTACTACTTGTATTAACTGCAAACAAGGCATTTTACCACCTTTTCCAGTAGATACACCAACAAATGCAAAGGTTTTCTCATTGAATAAATCCATAAAATCGCGAACCCCTAATGCATTGTACATGTTCAATAATTCAGGTGTAGAGCTCCAATTGTATTCGGGCGAAATGGTAATTACTAAATCAGCATTACGCCAATTAGAAATTAAATCCAATTGAAAAGAAGAAAGACTATTACTATTAACTGTTCCTTGATTTATTAAAGGTAAATCATAGTGGGTAAAGTCAATAATATTGGCGTGATTTTGATTACTTTCAAGGTGTAACTTAATTGCTTTCGCAACCCTTAAAGTATTGTTATTTGCCCTTGCAGAGCCACTTAAAATTGCTATATTCATTTAATAAAACTATGTTGTATATTTTTTAACATAGCGATAGATATTAAAGTTTTGCTGATTGCTAATTTCTTTTAAATCGTTAAAAATATTTTCAAAAACAATATCTTTAACTCGTTGGTTTTTAATTAACATAATGGCTTTTTCTGCCAAAAGTAAATTCTTTTTATTTGATAAATTATTTGCTGCCTGATGTTTTTCAATTGCATCTTGTAAATTTTGCAAACCTTCGTATTTATGTGCTACTGTTTTTACTACAGGACTTTCCCAATTTTCCGAGGCATGACTATGGGTTAATGCACAAAGATTTTTATAAAAAGTATCTGCTCCACTCCTATCCGATTTGTTCAAAACGTAAACATCGGCAATTTCCATCACACCACTTTTAATTGTTTGTATATCATCGCCAGCTTCTGGCACTAAAACCAATACCGTTGTATCGGCTAAACTTGCTATTTCTACCTCGCTTTGCCCTACTCCTACAGTTTCTATAATAACATAATCAAATTGCGCAGCACGAATTAAATCAGCTACTTCAAAAATTTTAGGAGCAAGGCCACCCAAACTTCCCCGGCTGGCCATGCTTCTAATAAAAATATTGGGATTTAAAAAATGTTCGCTCATTCGCAGTCTATCGCCCATTAATGAACCTTTATTAAAAGGCGAACTTGGGTCAATGGCAATGATGGCTACCTTTTTATTTTGATCTAACAAATGTTTGGCAAAAGCATTGATTAAAGTACTTTTACCTGCACCTGGAGGACCTGTAATTCCAATTAAAGGAACTTTTTTGTCAAAATTTAAATTTTCGAGTAACGACTCGTAACCTTGGCTATCGTTTTCTACTAATGAAATAGCACGGGCCAAAGCACGTTTGTTTCCATTTTGCAAATCAGATAGCAATTCCGAATACATTTTTGTTCTTATTATTAAAATTTAGCAAACAAGAGTACCAACAGAATTATCGCCTTCGCATACTTTTAAGAAATTTCCCTCTTTATTCATATCAAAAACAACAATTGCTAATTTATTTTCTTGGCAAAGTGTAATAGCAGTCATATCCATTACATTTAAACCACGCTCGTAAACTTCTTGATAACTAATTGTTTCGAAGCGAGTTGCATTTTTATCTTTCTCAGGATCTGCGGTGTAAATACCATCAACACGCGTTCCTTTTAAAACCAATTCTGCACCAACTTCAACTGCTCTTAATGAAGCAGCAGAATCGGTAGTGAAATATGGATTACCAGTACCTGCACCAAAAATAACAACTCTGCCTTTTTCTAAGTGCCTAATAGCTCTTCTACGAATAAATGGCTCACTTATTTGCTCCATTTTTATAGCAGAAAGCAAACGAGTTTTTAAACCATATTTTTCAAAAGCACCTTGCAAGGCCATGGCATTAATTACCGTAGCCAACATGCCCATATAATCGCCTTGTGCTCTATCTACAATTCCACCCGATACACCTTGAACACCTCTAAAAATATTTCCACCACCAATAACAACAGCAACTTCCACACCCATTTCAACTACACGTTTAACTTCACGAGCATATTGCTCAAGTATTTTAGGATCAATACCATATTGTTGATCGCCCATTAAGGCTTCACCACTTAATTTTAGGAGTACGCGTTTGTATTTCATTTTAGTTGTATTAAAAATTAACAATAATTTATTATGTGCAATAATAGCACAAAAAAAAAGTCCCTTGTGAGGGACTTTTAAAGATTTTATTAACCAAGTGCTACACGCTTAAATGCAGTAACAGTTAAGCCTTTTTCTACACCATCTAACATTTGTGCAATAGTTTTTGAACTATCTTTAACAAACTCTTGGTTCAATAAAGTATTTTCTTTGTAGAACTTACTTAATTTACCTTGTGCAATTTTTTCCAACATAGCTTCTGGCTTACCTTCAGCTGCTGCTTGTTCTTTTCCAATTTGAATTTCACGTTCAACAATAGATGCATCAACGCCATCTTTGTCTAAGGCAATCGGGTTCATTGCTGCAATTTGCATAGCAACATCTTTACCTGCAACAAAATTAGCTTCATTAGCAGCATTATTTAATGCAACTAAAACACCTAAGCGATTTGCACCATGAATATAAGGAACAATATTGTCGCCTTCCATGATTACATAATTGATAACATCAATTTTTTCACCAATTTTTCCAACTTGCTCAATTAATTTTTCTGATAATGGTAAACCATCTATTGTAATTGCTTTTAAAGCATCAACATTAGCACATTTATTAGTTAGAGCTAAATCAGCAATTTGATTTGCAAAAGCAACGAAATCTTCGTTTTTAGCAACGAAATCGGTTTCACAAGTTAATTGAATAATAACACCTAATTTATTATCTGAAGAAGTTTTAGCAATAACTGCACCTTCTTTAGCATCTCTATCTGCACGAGCTGCAGAAACTTTAGCTCCTTTTTTACGTAAAAAATCAACTGCTGCTTCAAAATCACCATTAGTTTCAGTTAAAGCTTTTTTACAATCCATCATACCTGCACCAGTCATTTGGCGCAATTTGTTTACATCTGCTGCTGTAATCGACATATTATTTTTTTATTTAATTATTTATGTTTTCTAAAAAATGAGGAAATATTAATTAAAAGTACAAATTAGCTATTTCCAATTTGTAAAAAAGAGAATTTGAACCTAAGTTCAAATTCTCTTTTCCCTATATTTTATTATAAAAGTGTAATAAATTAAGCTTCTGTTGTTGCTTCAACTGCTACTGTTTCTTTATCACTTTCTTTTTCTTTATCGCTTTTGCGTTCAGCCATACCTTCAACGATTGCATCGGTTAAGTATTTTGTTATTAAAGCGATTGATTTAGCTGCATCATCATTTGCAGGAATTGGATAATCAATATTATTTGGATCTGTATTGGTATCAACTAAAGCAAATGTTGGAATATTTAAACGCATGGCTTCTGCTACTGCTAAATGTTCTCTTTTTGCATCAACAATAATTAATGCAGCAGGAGTACGATTCATGTCAGCAATACCACCAACTAAACGGCTTAATTTTTCTTTTTCTCTATCTAACATTAAACGCTCTTTTTTATTGATGTTAGTATAAGTACCATCAATACCCATTTTTTCAATGGTTTGCATTTTTTTGATAGATTTACGTACAGTTTGGAAGTTAGTTAACATACCACCTAACCAGCGCTCGGTTACATAAGGCATATTTACACGTTTTGCCTCAGCTTCAATAATTTCCTTAGCCTGTTTTTTAGTAGCCACAAACATTACTTTGCGACCAGAACGGATAATATTTTTTAAAGCGTGAGCAGCTTCTTCTAATTTAACTGCAGTTTTATTTAAATCTATTAAGTGAATACCGTTCTTTTCCATGAAAATATACGGTGCCATTTTCGGGCTCCACTTGCGAGTAAGGTGACCAAAGTGTACACCAGCCTCCAATAATTCTTCTTGAGTAATTTTTGCCATTTTTTGTGTACCTTTTGATTAACGTTTAACAAATTGGAAACGCTTACGAGCTTTTTTCTGACCTGGTTTTTTACGTTCAACCATTCTTGGATCACGTGTAGTTAAACCAACTGCTTTTAAAGCAGGTTTCAGTTCAGCATCGAATTTTACAAGCGCTCTTGTAATTCCTAAACTAACTGCTTCGGATTGGCCTGATGTTCCACCACCGTTCACATGTACTTTAACATCATACTGACCAACAGTGTTGGTAACCTCGAATGGTTTCAAGGCAGCATTTTGCATTACAATTGAAGGAAAGTATTCTTTAACATCTTTACCGTTTACCGTTACATTGCCCGTTCCTACTGATAGGTACACTCGAGCAACAGCAGTTTTTCTTCTTCCTAGTGCGTTATTCACTTCCATTATTAAAATTTAAGATCTTTTGGTTGTTGAGCAGCATGCGGATGTTCAGCACCTTCATAAACATACAAGTTACGGAATAATTCCGCACCTAATTTGTTTTTAGGTAACATACCTTTAATTGCATGTTCTACTACATAAGTTGGTCTACGAACTAATAACTGCTTGGCAGTTTCTGTTCTTAATCCACCTGGATGTCCAGAGTAGAATTTGTATTCTTTATCGTTTAGTTTATTACCAGTAAAACGAACTTTACTAGCATTAATAACTATAATATTATCTCCGCAATCAACATTTGGTGTAAAGTTAGTTTTATTCTTTCCACGCAACATATTTGCTAATCTTGTAGAGAAACGGCCTACCGTTTGTCCCTCAGCGTCAAATACATACCAGTCTTTGTTAACGGTAGCTTTGTTTGCCGAAATTGTTTTGTAACTCAATGAATCCACAGCTTTATTCTTTTTTTTAGGGGTGGCAAAAGTAAATCATAATGTTTAAAATAACAAACACTTGCAAAAAAAATTGTAAAAAAAATTGTAATTATTTCTTTTTCCCTTATTTTACTTACAAACAACTGTTTACTATTGCCCAGTTTTTTAAATTATTCGCAATAGTAATGCTTTTTATTCAAATTGAATTTTAAAAATTCACTCAGTTCTAAAATTTGTGATTTTATTTAACTAAGTGTCAATTAGAAAATTATTAACATTAATAAATTAAAACAAATTGAATAATGTGTTTCTTTGTATAATAATATTGTTTACAAATTTCAAAAAAAATGTCTTTTAAAATATATACAAAAACAGGTGATGCAGGACAAACTTCGTTAATTGGTGGAGTAAGAGTTCCTAAATTTCATATAAGAATAGAAAGTTATGGAACTATTGATGAATTGAATTCTTATATCGGTTTAATTAAAGATAGTTATAACAATAAAGAAGTAAATGCTATTTTAGCTGAGATTCAGGACAGACTTTTTACCATTGGAAGTTTATTAGCCAGTGAGCCTACTAAAAGCAAAATGAAAGTACCTGATATTTATGATAAGGATATTGAACTTTTAGAAAACGAAATGGATAAAATGGATAAAACTTTACCTGAATTAAAAAGTTTTATTTTACCAGGAGGCAATATTGTTGCATCTCATTGTCATGTAGCACGTTGTATTTGCCGTAGAGCGGAGCGTTTGGTTGTTCATTTGGCTACAGAATCTGAAGTAAATCCTATCGTAACTATATACTTAAATAGATTAAGTGACTATTTATTTATGCTTTCACGCAAAATTGTTATTGATTCAGGAGCATCAGAAATAGCTTGGAGACCTAGAATGTAAACTTAGTTGACTGATTTCGAATTAATTGTTTTGGATGTATTCCAAATTATGATTAAGTAAAAATAAGTTAACCAAATTATCCTGCCATCTGCCACAGTGGAAAGGTAAGAGAGTGTGTAGAAAAAAAATGCAGACGCAATACAAACTAAGCAAGATAAGACTACTTGATTGCTCCATATTTTATAAAAACTTAATTTTCTAAGTTCTGGTAAAACGACTAAACCTGGAAATCCAAAAGTTAAAATAAAACTTAACCAAGTGTTAATTCTAAAAAAATTATTTTTTACATTAATGCAATCAAATTTCCAAAAATTATTTTCACTTCCTTCAATACTTACTGGAGCTGTTTTTTTTATAACATAAAATAAAACTGCAAAGCTAATAATAGTGACTAGTGATGTGTAAATTGCTTTTTTTCTATCCGTTTTTAAATGGTAAAACAAATAAAAAGGAATTGCCATGGCTATAGTTTCCTTTACACATAAACCCAATAAAATTGATAATAAAAATAATCCCGGTTTGTTAGTAATGGTGAAGTAAATACTTAAGGCTATGAAAAAGAACAATGATGCATCTACATAACCTATAGTAGAATAATAAAACATTGGAAACGAAAGAATAAAAAGCCATAAGCTATGCCATATTTTATTAGGCTCAATTTTCAATAATTCCAACGTTTTGTAAAATACACCTAGTGCCAAAATCAGAAAAACACAATTAACCAAATTAATGGAAGTAACTGCATCAAAAGGAATTTTACTAGCTAAATATGGAACTAAAAAACGCCAATTGGTGGCAGGTCTGAGTGGTGCCGTTAATGGTTGGTCTCTAAAATATTCGACATAGGCTTTAAAATATTTTAAATCGTATGGTTCTTGTTTTACCAACAACTGATTACCATTGAACCTTGGTAACACCATGGCCATAAAAAATAATGCAGTAACTACTATTTTAGTAAGTATTTTCAAGATATAAATTTAACAAATTTACTTTTATTAACTTGCTTTGCAATAAACAAATGTATTTTACACATTAAAGCAATATGGCTGCAAAAATATTTATTGATCAAATGCAAAGGGAAGTAAAAATTGAAAGTCCTCCTAAACGAATCGTGTCATTAGTGCCCTCACAAACAGAATTATTGTATGATTTGGGTCTCCAGGATAATATTGTTGGTCAAACATTATTTTGTATTCATCCTGCTGATAGGCATAAAACAAAAACAATTATTGGAGGTACGAAAAAACTTAAATTAGAGTTAATATTAGCATTGCAGCCTGATTTAATAATTGGAAATAAAGAAGAAAACGAGCAACAGCAAATTGAGTATTTAATGCAAAACGCAACAGTTTGGATGAGCGATATTTATACACTTTCCGATTCATTAGAAATGATTCATAGTATTGGTGAAATAGTCAACAAAAAAGACAATGCTGTAAAAATAATAGGTGACATTAATGATGGTTTTAGCATTTTAGCTAAAAATTTACCCGTTCATAATATCAAGCCTAAAGTAGCATATTTTATTTGGCGCGAACCATACATGGTAGCTGGTAAAAATACTTTTATTAACGATTTACTCGTAAAACTTGGCTTTGAAAATGTATTCGAAAACAATTCATTTCGTTACCCTCAAATAAACCATAATGATTTAATAGAGAAAAATCCGGAAATTATTTTATTGTCAAGTGAGCCTTATCCATTTAATCTTAAACATATTGAAGAATTACAAAAGCTCTTACCAAAGTCAAAAATATATTTAGTAGATGGAGAATTATTTAGTTGGTATGGAAGCAGGTTACAGCATAGCGCAGCCTATTTTTATAAGCTAATTCATCAAATTTTCAATTAGTTATTGATAATTTAACCACAAATCACTTTTAAATCATTTTTTTTATATTTTTGCGACCAATGGAAGAAAATAAGGAAAAACGTAATCGCGTTGCAATAATACTACCTTGGGCATTAGTAGCTATCTTAACTGTTTTAAATGGTTTTTTTATTTATAACTACTTCAAAACCGACCAAAAATTGGCAATAACCGAAGAAGTATTATTTGATACAAAAGAGGCTAAAAGTTCATTAGACTCTTTATTGAAAATAACTACGAGTGAACTTGAAAGTTACAAAGGGCAAAATGCTTCATTAGATAGCCTTGTAAGCCAAAAAGATAGTGATCTTAAAGTTTATGCCGATAGAATAAAACGTTTGCTAGCACAAGATAAAGTAAGTAAAACTGATTTAGACAAAGCATTGGAAGAAATTGAACAATTACGCTATTACAAAAGAAAATACATTACCCAAATTGACTCTCTATCAGGTCAAATTGTGATGCTTAACCGTGAAAACGACAATTTAAAAGGAAATATTAATTCACAAAAGCGCTTTAATGAAAACCTTAGTATGGAAAATGCTGGTTTGAAAAACAAAGTAGCTATTGGTGCTAAGCTTAATACCTCTGCTATTTTAGTTACCGGAATTAAAATGCGAAGCAATGGTAAAGAAAAAGAGACAATGAAAGCTAAGCAAGTAGAACAAGTTAAACTTGTATTTAAAATTGCTGAAAACTATGTGGCGGAAAAAGGAAACAAAGAGATTTACCTGAAACTGACCTTGCAAGATGGAACCACTCTGTATAACCAAGCCACAGGTACTGCTACTTTTAAGTATCAAGGTGAAGAATCGTTATACACACAAAAAAAAGTAATTGAGTTTACTCAAGAAGCACAAGACGTAGTTATTTATTGGGCAAAAGGCTCTGAATTTGCAGTTGGTAAATACAAAGCTGAATTATTTTCTGATGGATTTAGAATTGGAGCAACAGAGTTTGAGTTAAAATAATTCATAATAAATAGAATATAAAAATAAAAAGGCTGCTAAGTTAATTTGAAATGCCCCCAAAAAGTTAGACACTATTTGGGGGCATTTTTATGGAAAGAAAAGTAAAATACAATTATGAATTTAAGCTTCGATGTATTGAAGAAGTTTTAAAAAAACATGCAAGCATAAGTCAT
>JBIIBC010000004.1:0-203500 GCA_044239605.1 Bacteroidia bacterium
TGAAATGCCCCCAAAAAGTTAGACACTATTTGGGGGCATTTTTATGGAAAGAAAAGTAAAATACAATTATGAATTTAAGCTTCGATGTATTGAAGAAGTTTTAAAAAAACATGCAAGCATAAGTCATGTAAAAACCAAAAATGGAATACAAGAATCTTTACTAAAGAAATGGTTAAGCTATTACAAAAAATATGGAAAAGATGGATTAATTCCTAGGGCAAACACAACCCAATACGAAGGTGATTTTAAGCTAAAAGTAGTACTGATAATAAAAAATAAAACTTTATCAATGTCCAGTGCTTGTTTAAAGTTTAATATACCAAGTGTAAGTACTTTAATGAATTGGGTCAGTAAATATGATACATTTGGTGCATCAGTTTTATATAAACAAACACTGGGAAGACCTATGAATAAAGATTTTAAAAGAGCAAAAAAAAAGTCGGATAAACCATTAACAAGAGAGGAAGAACTGCTAAAGGAAAACGAAGCGTTGCGTTGTGAAAATGCCTTGCTAAAAAAGTTCAATGCCTTAATTCAGGAAAAAAAATTGCAGCAGCAGAAAAAGCCAAAGCTGTAATAGAATTAAGGCTGATGTTTGATTTAGAGTTATTATTGAATCAAACCAACATGGCCCGAAGTAGCTATTATTATCATGAAAAAGCGAGCCAGTTAACTGACAAGTATAAAGAAATAAAAGAACAGATAAAGAAGATTTATTATCATCATAAAGGCAGGTTTGGTTACAGGCGTATTACCTCAGAACTCCAAAAAAAAGGTGTAAAAATAAATCATAAAACAGTACTAAGGTTAATGAAAGTAATTGGAATAAAGAGTTTAATACGAGTAAAAAAATACAAATCATATAAAGGTGAACAGGGTAAAATAGCTCCAAATATTTTGAACAGAGAATTTAAATCAACACAGCCAAATAGAAAGTGGGCAACAGATGTAACAGAGTTTAGTCTGTCTGGTAAAAAACTATATCTTTCACCAATTATTGATCTATTTAATGGGGAAATAATAAGTTATGACCTATCTGAAAGACCTGATTTTAAACAAATAACAACAATGCTTAAAAAGTCTTTTAGAAAAATACCTAAGAATACTAATTTAATACTCCATTCAGATCAAGGCTGGCAATACCAAATGAAACAATATCAAACAATATTAAAGGAAAAGGGAATAATACAAAGTATGTCCAGAAAAGGAAATTGTTTAGACAATGCAGTGATAGAAAACTTCTTTGGAATCATCAAATCAGAACTGTTTTATATTAATAAGTTTAGTAGTATTAAACACCTGAAAAATGAAATAATAGAATACATTACTTATTATAATAATGAAAGAATTAAACTAAATTTAAACGGAATGAGCCCGATAAATTATCGAGCTCATTATTATCAAAATTAATTATAAATTTGTCTAAACTTTTGGGTGCACTATATTATTGGTAGCCTTTTTTGTTTTTTGTCTCATTGAGTGGATACAAATATCTATCTGAAGAAATGTTTTGAAAAGGGAATAGTTTTTTAAAATAGTTAATTTAAAATCACGTTGAGTCATTCAGTAGGAATCTCCTTTAAATGGCAATCAAGTTAGCTTATGGATTAGTCAAAAAAATGCTTCAACGCGCATCCCGAAAGCTTTCGGGATTTTTGCCAAACCAACGCACATCGCTAATGGAATAATGATATTTACAATTTCTTTTCTTGATTGGTTAGTAGTATTACAAATTTTTTAAACTACCGTGGTTTTTTATGTAGAATTTTTTTCGTTAATACTCTTGATTTTAACAATGTTGATGTCTTTTTGATAGTTGATTTTTTAAAGCAATTCAAAATCCAATCGTCCTAATTCAATTCCATTGGCTGTAATAGCAATTGAGTGTTTTCCTGCATAATGTTTACGTGTAGTTAAGTTAGCAAAACTATGTTTCTTTTTAACCTCAAAAGGTTCATTTGGCTTTAACTGATAAGTGCCTATTTGAAATATTTTTGGTAACTGTTTCCCATTGGCTTTCATATAATAAATTTGGTATTCAAGTCTAATATTAGTAGCCTGTTTTTCTTGTAAAGCCACACTAAAATTAAAGTTGAAACTTTCGCCAATGGTAAGTTTTGTTTTATCTATACTAAGCTTTACAAGATTAACTTTATGCTCGTTATTTAACCCAAATGCCTTTAAAACCGTGGCATTTCCTTTTTTCAATAATCCACGGCTTGCATGTTTTAATATCCAATTGGTTTCGTCAGAATGGTCTTTCCATTGGTTTATAATTTCAATTACTTTATCAGGATTATCTTTTGAAATATCGTTGATACAATTAGCCACACTTCGCCTTACATATTCCGATTCATCAGTCATTAAATTATTTAAAATACCTAAAATAGGAGTGGGGTCATTTTTAAAAATTGGTAAGGCCATAGCCCAGGGTAATCGTGGCCTAATACCTTCGCTAGCCAAACGCCTAACATGATGATTTTTATGTTTACTCCAAACCAAATGTTGTTTCAGCATTTCTGTTGGGTATTTTATTATAAATGGCCTCACAGCAAATTCACTGCTCGAAAATTGGGTAAAATGTTCCAATGCTTTAACCGAAGTTTTTAATTCATCTTGCCCATAAACTTCAATAAAATCAGGGAAAAACATGGCTGTAAAACCACCAAAATTTGGCGCAGTTTGCATTAAAACATTAACTTGGTCCTTATAACTTAATGGCAAAGTTTGGTACATACATTCTGAAATATGCCTCATGCGTTGTTTCAATTCTTTTTGTTCCCAATGTTTATCAAACACCAATTTGGTAAATAATTCCATATCAAAAGCTGCATAATTTTTAGCTATTTGATGAGCCAAATTAATTATAAAAGTTTGGTTGTATAAATTTTTTAAAGGTTCAGCCATAAATAAATTAGAATTGAAGTTGGTAGTATTTTGAAATAAAAAAACTAGGTCAAAGTTATTAACTTCAACATCGTATTTATGCTAAAAATTTTGGTAATATTAGTATTATTTTTTTATTTTTAAACAATCCAAAAGCTATGGGCGATTAGGGTTTTGCATTAACTGAAGAGAGTGTTAAAGGCTGAAAGAAACTAACTATTAAATAATGATTAGTTGCCAGTTTATAATGGTAAAAAACAGGAGTAGCTCTTATTTTTTATTTATATACGTAATGCTGTTTTCAAAGGAAAGAGTAACGCTCGAGAGGTACTTTTGAATGACGTTTTTTAAAACATTTCAATTTTTTTAAGATAAGGATTATACTTTATTATTAAATCCATTTTATCATTTTTTGACAAATTCTTTATTTCTTTTTCCCTGTTAATTGCTTGAACTATATCATTATAAACTTCATAATAAACAAGTTCATAGCAAAAGTATTTGCCAGCAAAAGTTGAGTTATCCCCTTTATTAGATTGATGCTCATTGACTCTTCTTTGCAAGTCATTTGTAACACCTTTATAAAAAACGGTTCTTCTAGGATTTGTTGTTATATAAACATAGTTATTCAAATCAAAATTTGACATATTAAATTAGCTTTTAAAACAAAAATAGTGAATAGTAAAAATTTTGTCATTCAGCGCATCTCCCTGGTTTTGCAACCAAATTTTCCGTTAACTATGTTGGTTGCGAAGGAAAGAAGATTCCTTCTGAATGACCCTATGTGTTTATAATCCTTCATGCAGCGCATCTCCTTGGAACGGCAACCAAATATTCCATTAGCATACTTGGTTACTGAGGAAAGGAGATTCCTTCTGAATGACCCAATATGTTTAAAAGCCCGTCATGCAGCGCATCTCCTTGGTATGGCAATCAATATTCCATTAGCCAACTTGGTTGCCATGAAAAGGGTACCGCTTTGGCGGTACTTCTGAATGACCCAATATGTTTAAAAGCCCGTCATGCAGCGCATCTCCTTGGTATGGCAACTAAATTATCCATTAGCTGGCTTGGTTGCGGAGGAAAGGAGATTCCTCCGGAATGACTTTTACTCTATATTTTTATAAACGTCATGCAGCGCATCTCCTTGGTATTGCAACCAAATATTCCATTAGCATACTTGGTTACTGAGGAAAGGAGATTCCTTCTGAATGACCCAATATGTTTAAAAGCCCGTCATGCAACGCGTCTCCTTGGTATGGCAACTAAATTATCCATTAGCTATGTTGGTTGCAAAGGAAAGGAGATTCCTTCTGAATGACATTTTCATATTTTTCGTCATGCAGCGCATCTCCTTGGAACGGCAACCAAATATTCCATTAGCAAACTTGTTTGCGAAGGAAAGGAGATTCCTCCGGAATGACTTTTACTCTATATTTTTATAAACGTCATGCAGCGCATCTCCTTGGTATTGCAATCAAATAATCCATTAGCTAAGTTGGTTACTGAGGAAAGGAGATTCCTACTGAATGACCCAATGTGTTTATAATCCTTCATGCAGCGCATTTCCTTGGTATAGCAATCAAATAATCCATTAGCTAAGTTGGTTGCCTAGGAAAGGAGATTCCTACTGAATAACATTCTGAGTTGTCATGCAGCGCATCTCCTTGGTTTTGCAACCAAATTTTCCGTTAACTATGTTGGTTGCGAAGGAAAGAAGATTCCTTCTGAATGACCCTATGTGTTTATAATCCTTCATGCAGCGCATCTCCTTGGAACGGCAACCAAATATTCCATTAGCATACTTGGTTACTGAGGAAAGGAGATTCCTTCTGAATGACATTCTGAGTTGTCATACAGCGCATCTCCTTGGTGTATCAACTAATGTTCCATTAACCAACTTGGTTGCGAGGAAAGGGTAAAGTTCGAGCGGTACTTCTGAATGACATATGAATTCTTTAAACCGAAGCCATCGCTTTAAGCGATGGCTTCGGTATTTGTTATCCTACCAAATTATTTTTCTTTTACTAACTACCGTTACCCAAGTTCCTTTTTTGCGGGCATAAATATTGCCATTATACATGGCTTCGCAATTAACAGGTGGTAAGTAAAATTTGCCTAAATAACTGGCATTTAATAAAAAGTAATAAGTTAAAGTTTGTTGGTTGTTAATGTTAAAGTAAGTGTAAACCCTATCGTCTTTTATATCTTGGTATTGGCTTGCGCTTGAGGCAAATATGGGGTTTTCGCCAAATAAACGTGCATTGTGAATTTGCCAACCACTAGGGAAAATAGTACTTAAAGCCATTTGCTCATAATTACCCAAATTGCTTCTGTTGCTTACTTTTACCTCGCATACAAAATCAGTTCCTTGGTCCATTACAGTTGGGTTAATTACATTTCCTTTTAAATCTTTGTATTGCACCTGCATTTGTAAGTTGTTTTCGGCATCGGTTACTTGGTCGGTAATTGGCTGACCTTTGTTTATAATGCGCACAAACAAGCTCTTAGATAAGTTGTTTTTTACACTGATATTTACTGCATTGCGACCAGTGAAGTTTACAGTACTTTGGTAAATAAACGATTTACTATTTACATTTTGTTTTACGCCATTAATGGTTATATCGTAGTTTAACGATTTGCCAGCTGTGGTGCTATTGCTGTAATCCGACATGGCTAATAAGCAATAAGCGGTAGTTTGTGTACTTAACCATTCGTTGCTGCTTAAGTTGCGGCTTATTTGAATGGCTTTTTGTAATGCCAATGTTTGTTTGTTCAATAAATTTAAAGTTTGTAAAATAATGGCATCATCGCGCTCATCGCTGCCATAGCTAAAATTCATTTCGCTGTAGTTGGTAACATTTATTGGCAAGTTTTTAATCAATTGCTCTGCTACCTCTTTTTGGCCAACTAAAGCATACGATGCTGCTAAACTCCATTTACTTATATTATTCAAATTTTTCGATTCCTTTAACCTATTCATGGCGCCAATTTCGGCAGCACCACAAAGCGCTAAAGTGTATAATCTGTACGATTGAACAATGTCGTTGCTTTGCGCTGTTTGGCTATAGTTTTGAGCCAAACGTTTTTGAAATTGTTTCCAATTGCCCAATAAACTATTAGGAACAGCATAACCATTTTTTTGTGCTTCTACTAAAAAATGACCTGCATAATTGGTTCCCCATTCATCGCTCACGCCTTGTCCTGGCCAATATGCAAAACCACCATCACTGGTTTGGAATAATTTGATACGATCAATACCACGTTTAATATTGGCTTCCATATTTTTTGCTTTAATGGTATTTAATTCAATCAATTTGTTTAAAACCAATTGAGGAAAAACAGATGAAGTAGTTTGTTCAATACAACCATGTGGGAATTGAATTAAATAATCTAAACGCTTGCTCAAATTAATAGGAGGGATGCTTGAAACTTCTACTGTAGCATTGCTTATATTGCTTGCACCAATAGGTGTAACACTTGCTGAATAGTTTCCGTTTGCTTCCGTTATTCCTTCTTTAACATCGGTTATTAATGGGTTTGGATTTCTGATGTCAATTTCAATTTCTTCACTGATACTTTGGGAACCATTGCTAGCTTTTAAAGTAATGCGACCAATACCAGTTACTGATTTCATGTTTAACTCAAAATCAACCATTTCTTCTCCTGGTTTTTTAAAGTAAACTGTTTTGGTACTTGCACCTTGCACACTCAATAAATTATTTACCTGCACACTTACTTGCGCATTTTTTATTTTGCTTTCCATGGCAAATAAACTTACTGGAAGTTTTACTGTTTCATTAATTCCTAACACGCGCGGTAATGAAGCCAACATCATCAATGGTTTTCTAACCGGAACGGCTTTTTCAGTACTTCCATAAGCGCCATCTTGACCAGCAATTACCATTATTCTAACCGAACCATAATAAGTTGGTAATACAAATGATAGGTTTTCTTTTTTACCTTTTGGTAAATAAAATGGTCCAATAAACTTAACAATTGGTTTAAAACGATTGGCTTTATTGTCTTTGCGTTTTTTGTTTATTCCTTCGTCACCACCTATGGTTAAAACTTTATCCATTTGTAAGCTAAAGGCATTCATTATAAAGTCGTACAAATCGTTGGTTTGCACGCCAAGCGCTTCTCTAGCATAAAAATCATCGTGCGGATTTGGTGTTTTATATCGGGTTAAATCTAATAAACCTTCATCCACAATTGCTACAGTGTAGGTCATGGCACGTCCATTGGCTTCACTAATTTCAATGCTTTGTTTTTCATCAGGACGTAAAACTTCAGGTGCTTTAATAACTGGTTTTAAAACGGTTTCTGCATCGCTTACATTTATTGGTTTGATACCATATAAACGTATAGGTAAATCGTTATTAACTTGTGCATGTGGCTGCAATAAACTTACATGTACAAAGGCATTTGGAAGCATTTGTTTGGTAGCTGTAAATTTAAATTCAGTTTCACCTTTGGTTAAATTACTCCAATAAGTTTTAACTACTTCGGTTCCATTTTCAATACTAATTAATGCTCTTCCATTGGCACTACTTGGTATTTTTAAAATTACTTCATCGCCTACTTTGTAATCGTTTTTATTGGTACTAAACGATAGCATGGTGGCTTCTTGCGAATTTCCTCTATTGCTTCTGTTGTATGTATTTGGCCAATCTAAATAAAAGGTTTGTGTGCTACTGTGGTTGGTTTTTAAATTGGTTGCTATAACCATATAACGGCCCCAATCTGGATAATTAACAGTTACATTATAACTTCCTCTTCCATTGCTAATACTAATGTTTTCGTCTTTAATTAAACTATTGTATTGGCTATTGGCAAAGTCACTTAAATCTTCATCCGATCTATCCCACCACCAACGGTATTCAATTTTATAAACTTTGATATTTACATTGCTTGAGCCATAAACAATACTTCCATTTTTGTTTAAACAAGCCAAATTAATTTTTAAAGGACTGTTAGTTTCGTAATAATCGTATGGATTAGCCAAATCAGGTAGTTTTAAACCAATATATTCATTATAAGGATGGTAATTTTCGTTGAATCTATCCGTGCTAAATCCACCGCCTGGTTC
Source organism: Bacteroidia bacterium (assembly GCA_044239605.1). GTDB lineage: Bacteria > Bacteroidota > Bacteroidia > UKL13-3 > UKL13-3 > JAAFJM01. The sequence goes on from JBIIBC010000004.1 coordinate 7,979, forward strand.
AAATACTTTGGTTAAAAAGTTAACATTTAACATACCTGGAGCATTTTCGCCAGCTTGCATACTTCCACCAATTTTAGCAACACCATCAGCATTTAATTGACCATCAAAAATACGTTCAGTCTCTGCATTTAATTTTTTAGTTTCATCAGAAAAATTATAGTTTTCATATCCTTTAAATTTAAAATCGCTCACACTAAAAGTGGCATCTACTGTGGCATTAAAGTTACTTGCTATGGCTCCATGAAGCCAAGTAGAACTTAAGGTTCCGTTTAATTCATTTCCTTTGGTTAGTAATTTATCGTTAAATGATAAGTTTATTTTTAACCTATTAGGAACAACAGTTTCTATTCTTACATTTTTTTCAAAAACTACGTTTCCAATTTTAACTTTGGCTAACCAATTTCCTGTTGGTGCATTGTCATCGGTAGTAGTGGTAAAATTATAAAAGCCATTGATATTTTTGCTGTTAATAATCCTGCGATGTATTTGTCCTTGAGGATTGTATAATTCAAATGCAACAGGTACATCAATAGGTAAAGTTTTACCTTTATCATCTAGAATAAAGTTAAAGAACAAACTGTCTCCAGGTCGCCATACCCCTCGTTCTCCATATAAAAATCCTTTTATACCGCGCATCAATGGTTTACCTCCAATATCAAATCGACTTAGGTTTAATGCTGTGCTTTCATCTAAACGCAAATATGCTTTTTGATTATTATAAGCGGCTATTAATAAAAATGGTTTTTGATTTACTTTTACAGTGGCCCAACCTTGTCCATCTGTAGTAGCTTCAGCTATTTCTATTTGCTGGAAATTTAATATAGATAATTTTACACCAGTTAATGGATTGGTAGTTTTAATATCGTTAGCCGAAATAAACAACATACCGTTGCTTCCTCGTTTGGCTATTAAACCAATATTACTCGATAATAAATTACGGCTTACCCAACGTTGGCGGTTGTAATAACTATTGTGACAAGGGTTATCACGTTCATCCCAATCGTAATCCTCAGGCCAATAATATTCATCGTATTCATAACTGTTTTGCGATTCACTTTCATCCCACACGGCAGTTGTCTCTAGGTTTTCGTCTTCCGGAGTGGTGTTGCTGTAATTTACATTGGTATCTTTTGCGCAGCTATATAAACTGTATTCTTTTTTAAAACTTATTTCAACATTATAAATAGCGCCAGGCTCAGTTTTCATTACTTGTGCAAGGTCTAATGCAAAACGGTTGGTTCTGTTTAAATCGGTTAATTTATTTTTACCTAAGAGCACTTTACGTTTGATAATTGGAACTCCGACTCTGCGTAATTCGTTCACCCCATCAAGGGTATTTACTTGTAAAAATTGTGGAATATTTTGCTCGAAAATTTTAACAATCGTAACATCAATTGCACTAAGGTTAATGGCTTCAAATGGCAATAAAAATTTATTACCATCAGGCATTATTACACCTTTCCCTATTAAGTTTACCGCAGGTAATTCGTTATTAAATGTTACCGAATAAGAATTAGCAATGAGTAATTTATTGCCTAACGTATTAAGTATTCCAGCATTTATGTAAATGTTTTTAGCGCCAATAAACTTGCTATCTGAATATATTTTTACTTGATTTCCAAAAACGGTAAAGCGCAAATCTTCATTATCTGCAATGGTAATTAATCCCGTTAAATCTTGGTTTGGCTCAATTGGGTCAGAAAAAAACAAACTAATAAATTGTTCATCACCATTTTCAGCTTCGGCCGAAAGTGCTTTAAAATCGCCCATTGCAGGAATTTGCATTTTAATGGAACCTTTGTTATCAGCATCAATTACTTTTCCATCATAACTAATGCTAATGTCGTAAGCAGCATTTAGTCTTTCAATACTATCCACCGTAAATTCATGTGTAACTCCATCGGTATTATGCAACCATTTTACATGATAAGCATTACCACCTTTTCCCACTGTTATCAATTGTTCTAATACTTTTTCTTCTTCAAAATCGGCTGTAAAAACCATGCCTTTTAAGCTAACGTATTTATAGTTGTTAGGATCTAAAGCTACTAGGTGCGTGCTTTTTACTTCAAACGATTGTTTAACCGTTTCGCTATAAAACTCAAATACCGATAAATCAGCAGGTAAATCTTTTATGATTTCATTTAAATAAAACTTTATTTCATATTCTGTTTCGCGTTTTAATAATTCCTTTGGTTTGTAATGAATGGTAAATGCATCTAACATTTCAACTGTTCCTTCTACCGATGGGCTTATATCAAAAAGTTTTTTAGGATTTAATAAAATACTACTGTCGGTAATGGCCTTGGTAAGTTTAACCACAAAAGCATCGTTTCGTTTAATGATACTTGGGCTAAAAGCAGAAATGTAAGCACCAAAAGCTGGATTGGTGTTTTTACGTTTGGTTAAAGGTTCGGCTTTTAAAAGCCAAATAATTCCTACAAAAAGGGCTACAAATGCGGCAATGGCAATTTTAGGCGACTTTGAAATAAAGGTTTTCATGTATTAATGGGTAATAATGGTGTAAATTAATAACTTAATTACCTGATTTACTATAGTGTTGATTTATTGTTTGAATGATTTTTTGAGTTTAATTTACCTTTGACATAAAATATTAAAAATTTGAAATTTCATTACCTAAAACATTTTATAAAACACTATTTTACAGCAACTTTAATAGATGTGTTGCATTCGCCTTTTGTTTTTGGTTTATACCAAAATTGTATTAAGAAACAAAAAGACCTTACAGCATTCATTGAAATTGAAAATATTAGATGTCAACTGCTTGAAAATAAAAGTATCATAACTTATACCGATTTAGGTGCAGGAAGTAATTTACTTTCTAAAAATATTGAAAAATCAATTGGTCAATTAGCCAAAGCTCATTTAAAACCTGTAAGAATTGCTCAAATTATTCATAGAATTGTTTTAAATTATAAGTATAAGAATGTTATTGAGTTAGGCACTTCGTTAGGCATTACAAGCAGTTATATTGCATCAGCCTTAAAACAAAATTTTGAACCCAAAGAGGTTAATTTTACTACTATTGAAGGTTCTTCTGATATCAAGCAAGTTGCGAATGAACAGTTTGCTATTCTAAAATTAAGTGATTATATCCATTCTGTTGAAGGTAACTTTAATGAACAACTTGAACCAGTTTTAAATACTTACAAAAATGTGGATGTTTTTTTTGTAGATGGCAATCATACTTACGAAGCTACCATGAAATACTTTGAAAAAGCATTGCCTTTTGCCCATAATAATTCGGTTTTTATTTTTGATGATATTTATTGGAGCTCAGGAATGACAAAGGCTTGGGAGGAAATTAAACAACATAATAAAGTACAACAAACGGTAGATTTGTTTTTTATTGGATTGGTATATTTTAGAACTGAACAAATTAGACAACATTTTAAATTACGTGTTATTTAATTAGCATAAAACTATTTTGTAGATTTTTATTTTTGTGAAAATTAAATTTATGAAAAAAATAATTCTACTCATTACTGCATTTATTACAATTAATGCTTTTGCACAAACTGCTGATTCTTCTAAAGTTCAAATTATACCCAAAATAAAATGGACGCATAGTGCGCAAACAGGTTTAAATATTACCCAATCTTCTTTTTCTGATAATTGGAAGGGTGGGGGTATAAGCTCCATTTCTTATGGTGGTTTTTTAAATATATTAAGCAAATACCAAGGTCCTAAGTGGAGCATTAACAGCGATTTACAATTACAATTAGGTTTTTTAAACAATGGTAAGCAAACTACCAAAAATGCTGATAGAATTTTTTACGATTTGAAAGCAGGTAGAAAAATTGCCAAACATTGGGATTTATTCGTGTCAACCAATTTCCAAACACAATTTCAAGAAGGTTATTTGTATGGTAAAAAAAGTGATGGTGGCGATTCATTGGTTTCGTTATTTATGGCTCCTGCATATTTAACTTCATCGTTAGGGGTTGAATACAAGCCAGTTCCTTATTTTTGGGGACGATTGGGTGTTGGAACCTTGCGTCAAACATTTGTGTTAGACGATAACCTTTCTGCTATTAGAGCTTATGGTTTGGAAAAAGCTGGTGATAAGATTAGGAATCAAGCGGTATTACAAGCCATTATCAATTTTGATAGAGACGTAATGAAAAATGTTAATTTGAAATTCCGCTCAGCTACCAATTGGGATTATATAAAATTTGATAAAGTAGGTGCCATTGTTCAGCGTTTCGATATTAATTTTACGATGAAAGTTAATAAATACATTAATACCAATTTACAAGCTGTAGTGCTTTACGATTACGATCAAGATAAAGATTGGCAACGTTCGCAAATCCTTTCTTTAGGTATTTTATATAGCTGGCAGAGATAATTTAAAATACTAATTTATTAAGTTATAAAACAAAAAAAACACGAGCCGAAGCTCGTGTTTTTTTATGGTTTTAAATTTCGTCTTCGGCTCGACTGCCCATGTTAAACATGCTGCTCATTAAGTCCTTAAACTCAAAGCCACTATTTAGTTGGTGTTTGCTTAATTGGCTAAATTCTGAAAGGCCATGAAGAACAAATTCCATCATCAATAATTCATCAGCTTTGCTGCTTTTGCCTAAAGTAGTTTTAACTATTTCTTTTAATCCTTTTACTTTTAACAATTCAGTTTCGTATAATTTGTTAGAAGCAGTTGATAAAATGCTAATCATATCACCATCGTTAAACCAATTAATAATCTCCGCATAAGGATTAGGTTTCTTCGATTTTTTTACCTTTTCAGGATTGGCAAATTGTTCGCTAAACAAGGTACGAATGGCTTTGCCAATTAAGTTTTGCGCTACATTATTTGCACCTTCTAATTCGCCTTCATATACCAATTCTACTTTACCCGTAATACTTGGCAACACAGCAAATAAATCTGCTATACGTAAATGCGTATTCTTTTCTCCATTCAATAACATTCTGCGCTCAGCAGCACTGTATAGGTTTTCCATAGCACTAATGGTTAACCTAGCAGATACACCACTTTTTTGGTCAACCAATTCGCTTTGGCGCGCTTCCATTGCTATTTGTTCAATCAAATTATTCAATAACTCGTTTGATGTAATAGCTGCTCTTTGTTCAGGCTTAATGGCTGCTTCTTGTTGAGTAATGGTTTTAGATATTTCTAAAGTTTTAGGATAATGGGTCAATATTTGGCTGTCTATCCTGTCTTTTAAAGGAGTTACAATACTGCCACGGTTGGTATAATCTTCTGGATTGGCAGTAAATACAAATTGCACATCCAATGGTAGGCGCAATTTAAAACCACGTATTTGCATATCGCCTTCTTGCAAAATATTGAATAAAGACACTTGTATGCGGGCTTGCAAATCAGGCAATTCGTTAATAACAAAAATACAACGGTGGCTGCGTGGAATTAATCCAAAATGGATTACACGCTCATCATTGTAATGTAATTTGAGGGTAGCTGCTTTTATTGGATCTACATCGCCTATTAAATCGGCTACACTTACATCAGGTGTAGCTAACTTTTCTGTATATCTGTCGTTGCGATGCATCCAAGTTATAGGTGTTTTATCGCCTTTTTCTGTTATCAAATCAATTGCATAACGACTCAACGGTTCTAAAGGGTCATCATTTATTTCTGAGCCTGCTACTACTGGAATGTATTCATCCAACAGGTTTAACATCAATCTAGCAATACGTGTTTTTGCCTGACCCCGTAAACCTAATAGAATAATATTATGTTGCGATAAAATCGCAGTTTGTAATTGTGGTAATACCGTTTCATCATAACCTTGAATGCCTTCAAAAGGATTTTTTCCTCCTTTTAAAAATGCAATTAAGTTATCGCGCATTTCTTGTTTTACACTTTTGGGTTTGTATCCGCTTGCTTTTAATTCCGCTATTGTTGTTGCTTTCATATTTGTTTTGCCTCTGGCTGCTGGCAGCTAGCCCCTGGCTTTATTTTGTTTAATTGTTATACTATTTAATTGTTAAATTACTGTATGGTTGTTTGGCTAGAAGCTAGTGGCCAGAAGCCAACTCTTATTTCACTACCTTCCTTTTTCCACGTTCAAAATCTTCAAACACAAAATCGCCTAAGCCATTGAGTCCGCTGTAGTAGGCTTTGCCATTGTTTACTTGGGTAAATTCGCGCACAAATTGCTGTAAATAGGGGTCGCTGGCAATCATAAAGGTGGTAATTGGAATATTTACCCTGCGGGCTTGTGCTGCCATGGTAAGTGTTTTATTGATTACTTTTCTATCCAAGCCAAAGCTGTTTTGGTAATAGCCATTGCCTTCTTTTAAACATGTAGGCTTGCCATCCGTAATCATAAATATTTGTTTATTGGCATTTTTACGTCTGCGCAGTATATCCATAGCTAATTCCAGCCCTGCATAAGTATTGGTATGGAAAGGACCTACTTGTAAATAGGGCAAATCTTTTATTTCTATAGGCCAAGCATCGTTGCCAAATACAATAATATCCAAAGTGTCTTTCGGATACTTGGTTTTAATTAATTCTGCCAAAGCCATGGCTACTTTTTTGGCTGGTGTTATGCGGTCTTCGCCATATAAAATCATGCTATGGCTTATGTCAATCATTAATACAGTAGATGTTTGCGTTTTAAAATCACGTTCTCTAATTTCTAAATCATCTTCAGTTAAACTAAATGTTTCAATGCCATGATTTACTTGCGCATTATGCAAACTAGCTGTAATATCAATTTGGTCAATAGAATCGCCAAAGTTAAACTTTCGGGTATCGCTATTGGCTTCATCACCTTGGCCTGTAAATTTGGTTTTATGGTTTCCTCGTCCACCTTTTTTTAATTTACCAAAAACTTCTTCTAAGCTTTTTCTTCTTATGGTTTGATTAGTTTTACTAGTTGGAACCAAGGTTCCTTCAGTTGGATTTTCTTTCAAATAACCTTTATCCTTAAGGTCCTGAATAAAGTTACCCATACCATATTCACTGTTAGTAAACTTGTGTTCTCTATCCACCTCGTTCATCCATTCAAGTGTTTCAGCCACATCGCCATTGGTGTATTGCATCATTTGCAAAAACAAATTAAGCAACTGATCGAATAGCGAACCGTTGGTTTCATTCGGAATATATTTGGAAAATAAGTGACCTTTCATATTATTGATAACAATGTTAATTGATTTTGTTGTGTGAACTTAATAATTTTTTTTAGGTAAAAAAATATTTCATGTTTTAAATAATTTATTGAGTAGAAATTAAACTAAAAATAAATTTCAATAAGGTATAATTTTATTAAAATTTTTGTTCGTTGATAACTTTTATGGAAGTTCAATAAAATCAATTGGTTTATTTTATCTTTTTCAACAATATGTTTTACTTGTGAATGTTAGTGTAAATTAGCAAACTATTTAAGTAAAAATGCAGTTTTCTCACTTACACGTACATACTCAATTTTCGTTGCTCGATGGAGCTGCCGAAATTGGTAATTTATATAAAAAAGCAGCTAAAGATAATATGCCTGCTATTGCCATTACAGATCATGGCAATATGTTTGGTGCGTTTCAGTTTGTGGCCGAAGCTTACAAGCATAAAAACGATGATGGTTCATTAAAAGTAAAGCCCATAGTTGGCTGTGAGTTTTATGTGGTGCCGGATAGAAGCAAAAAAATATTCACTAAAGAAGACAAAGACAAGCGAAACCATCAATTACTTTTAGCCAAAAATGCTGAAGGATATAAGAATTTAATTAAGCTTTGTTCGCTTGGCTACATGGAGGGCATGTATGGTAAATATCCTCGAATTGACAAAGAACTAATTTTAAAACACCATAAAGGATTAATTGCTACTACTTGTTGTTTGGGTGCCATGGTGCCGCAAACTATTTTAAAAAAAGGGGAGGCCGAAGGCGAAAAAGAATTTAAATGGTGGCTCGATTTATTTGGCGAAGATTACTACATAGAAATGCAGCGCCACGACATCAAAGAGCAAAACGAGGTAAATGAAGTGTTGATGAAGTTTGCAGCTAAGTATAATGTAAAAGTTATTGCCTCTAATGATTCTCATTATGTTGATCAACAAGATGCCAATGCACACGATATTTTGCTTTGTATTAATACAGGTTCATTGCAAAGCACACCTACTTTAAAAGATTTTTCTGATGATGATGTAAGTATTAAAGGCCGAAGATTTGCATTTGCAAACGACCAATTTTATTTTAAAACAACCGAGGAAATGAGTACGCTTTTTAGCGATATTCCTCAAGCCATTGATAATACAAACGAAATTGTAGGTAAAATAGAAACACTCGATTTAAAGCGAGATGTGTTATTGCCTAATTTTGAAATTCCAACTCAATTTCAAACCCAAGATCAGTATTTACGACATTTAACTTACGAAGGAGCCCGCCAACGTTACAGCGAGTTAACTCCAGCCATTGAAGAACGTATCAATTTTGAACTACATACCATCGAAACCATGGGTTTTGTAGGTTATTTTTTAATTGTAATGGATTTTATAAAAGCGGGTAGAGATTTAGGTGTTTTTATTGGTCCTGGTCGTGGTTCGGCTGCGGGTAGCGTGGTGGCTTTTTGTATTGGCATTACCAATATTGACCCTATAAAATATGAATTGCTTTTTGAGCGTTTTTTAAATCCTGATAGAAAGTCGTTACCCGATATTGATACTGATTTTGATGATGTTGGAAGACAAAAAGTAATTGATTATGTAATTCAAAAATACGGACGAAACCAAGTAGCTCAAATTGTAACTTATGGTACAATGGCTGCTAAATCAAGTATAAAAGATGTTTCGCGCGTGCTTGATTTACCATTAGCCGATGCCAATGCTTTGGCAAAATTGGTTCCTTCAAAACCTGGAATTAACCTTGGAAGGCTTTTAAAAGCACCTTTAGAGGGTGAAAAAAGTTTAAAAGAAAAAGAAGGTTTAGAGGGTGATGATTTAGAAAATGTAAAGAAACTAAGGTTGCTTTACGATGGAAATGATCTGCAATCGCGTGTACTAAAAGAAGCTGAAAAGTTAGAAGGTTCAGTTCGCGGAACTGGTGTTCATGCTGCGGGTTTGATTATTGCACCATGCGATTTAACCGATTTAATTCCGGTGGCTGTAGCCAAAGATTCCGATTTATTGGTAACTCAATTTGAAGGAAAAGTAATTGAAGATGCTGGTGTAATTAAAATGGATTTTTTAGGTTTAAAGAATTTAACCATTTTAAAGAATGCACTGCGATTTATAAAAGAAAATCATGGCGTGGAAATTTTATTGGATGAAATTCCATTAGATGATCAAAAAACTTATGAAACCATTTTTCAAAAAGGTGATACCAATGGTGTATTTCAGTTTGAAAGTGCCGGAATGCAAAAGCATTTAAAGGATTTAAAACCCGATAAGTTTGACGATTTGGTGGCTATGAATGCGTTGTATCGTCCAGGGCCAATTGCTTATATTCCAACTTATATTGCTAGAAAACACGGAACCGAAAAAATTGAATTTGATTTACCTGAAATGCAGGAATATTTGGAACCAACTTATGGGGTAACAGTTTTTCAAGAGCAAGTAATGTTGCTTTCGCAAAAAATTGGAAATTTTACCAAAGGCGATGCTGATACTCTGCGTAAAGCAATGGGTAAAAAAGACCGTAAAACCCTTGATAAAATGAAGGGGAAGTTTTTGGATGGTGCTACCGCAAATGGCCATCCGGCTGAGGTTTTAGAGAAAATTTGGAAAGATTGGGAAGCATTTGCTCAATATGCGTTTAATAAATCGCATTCGGTTTGTTATGCTTATGTAGCTTTTCATACTGCTTATTTAAAAACGCATTATCCTGAAGAATTTATGGCTGCTACGCTTGATAATGCTTCGGGCGATATTGACCAAATATCGTTTTTTATGGAAGAGTGTAAGCGCATGGGTTTGAATATTTTTGGTCCTGATGTAAATAAATCGGAAGTTACTTTTTCGGTTAATAAAGAAGGCGAATTACGTTTTGGATTAGGAGCTATAAAAGGAGTGGGTGAGGCTGCTGTGGAAGAAATTATTGCAGAGCGCAAAAAAAATGGTCCATATAAAAGTATTTTTGATTTAACAAAACGAGTAAACTTACGAGCCGTAAATAAAAAAACGCTCGAAGGTTTGGCTTACGGAGGCGCGTTTGATTGTTTTGAAGGAACCCATAGAGCTCAATATTTTTCATTAGTTGATGAGTCAAATATTATTGAAAAATCTATTCGTTTTGGAAATGCTGCACAAGCCAACGAAAGTAATAATCAACAGAGTTTATTTGGAGGTGGTGTATCGGTAAGTTTACCAGAACCAACCATTCCTGCGGCTGAAACTTGGAGTTTAATGGAGCAGCTAAAAAAAGAAAAGGAAGTTATTGGTATCTATTTGTCAGGCCATCCACTCGATCCGTTTAAGATAGAAATAGACAAATTGTCTTCTCATCCATTAAGTGAGTTAAAAGATTTAAAACCATTAAAAGGAATAGCCGAAATAAAAATTATAGGCGTAGTTGCATCCGTAAATCATAGAATTAGTAAAATGGGTAAACCATTTGGTAGTTTTGTTTTTGAAGATTTAACTGGAACCTTTGAAATGCCATTATTTGGCGAAAATTATTTGAATTATAAAAAGTTTTTAGAGCCAGGTTATTACTTATTTATTAAAGGTAGGGTGGATAATAGATGGGGTAAAGAAGATGATTTTGAATTTAAGATAAACTCAATAGAAATGCTTCCAGAAATAAGGGAAAAGTATTTTAAAACGGTTAATTTAGAAATAGAACTAGACGATTTGAACGATAATTTGGTTTCAATAATTTATGATAAAATTAAAAACAATTCGGGATCAGCTTTGCTTAATTTTATAATAACCAATAGGAAAGAACAGTTAGCCATTAGTATGAGGTCGAGCAAATACAAGGTTTCCATAACCAACGAAATGCTCCAAACTTTTGACGAACTAGGCTTAACTTATAAATTAAACTAAAAAAATAATAAGGCCTTGATTTATAAAATGAACTGACAAATTGTTTGCATTTTATAAATTGGGTTTTAAATTGCACAATCAAAATATATAAATAATTAAAAATAAAATTATGGCAGTAGAAATAAATGACGCAAACTTTGAAGAGTTAGTTTTAAAATCTTCAGTTCCAGTATTAGTAGATTTTTGGGCAGAATGGTGCGGTCCTTGCCGCATGGTAGGTCCAGTAGTGGATGAATTACATAAAGAATACGAAGGAAAAGCATTAATTGGTAAAGTTAATGTTGACTTTAACCCAAAAATTGCTACCGATTATGGTATTATGAGTATTCCAGCTTTGTTATACTTTAAAGAAGGTAAATTAGTAGATAAACAAGTAGGAGCAGTTCCAAAACATATTTTGGCCGGCAAATTAGATGCTCAACTTGCATAATTTTAAAAAAATATAAATTATTAAATCCCTTCAAAATTATTGAAGGGATTTTTTATTTTTACACACTTTGGAAAATAAGATAACAGAATATAATTTACTTCAGACTGGCAATCTTGAGCTACTTGCAAAACAAGTAGTAGAAGGTTTTATTACAGGTTTGCATAAAAGTCCGTTTCATGGCTTTAGTGTGGAGTTTGCGGAGCATAGGCAATACAATAAAGGCGAAAGCATTAAACATATTGATTGGAAATTATTTGGCAAAACTGAAAAACTTTACACCAAACGATATGAAGAAGAAACCAATTTAAGGTGTTATTTGGTTATTGATGATTCTTCATCCATGTATTTTCCGAACGAAGGGATTACTAAAATTCAATTTGCTGCTTATGCCTCGGCTTGTATTACTTATATGCTCAAAAAGCAACGCGATGCAGTTGGGTTAAATGTAATTGATAATGAGGTTTCATTCCAATCTCCTGCTAAATCAGGTTCGGTTCATATTAAAATGATTTTTAATGAGTTGAATAAACTTGTTGAAGCCAAAAATAAAAATGTTGGAAGTAATTTAGCAGCAGGATTGCATCATATTGCTGAAACTATTCATAAACGTTCCTTGGTTATCATTTTTACTGATATGTTTAGCAATGATAATTTGGAAAAAATATTTGAATCTATTCAACATTTAAAATACAATAAACACGAAGTAATTATTTTTCATGTGGCGGATAAAAAATTAGAAATGGATTTTGATTTTGCCAAACGTCCATATATTTTCATTGATAGTGAAAACAATGAACAACTAAAACTTCATTTAAATTTGGTAGCCGATGATTATAAAAAATTGATAGCAGATTTTAAAGAAGAAATAAAACTTAAATGCGCTCAACTAAAAGTTGATTTTGTAGAAGCTTATATTGAAAATAACCTTGATCAAATACTGTTAAAATTTTTACAAAAGAGAGAAAAAATGAAATAATACGACAAAATATTTTTTTTTACATAAAAATGTCGTATTGTTGCGTGTGAGAAAAACGTATAAATCAACAAGAGTAAATAAAACATATGCTAGCACAGAACCAGTTTCTATGCTTGTGGAAGAAGCATTGGCAGGAGGTTATACTACACAAAACTCAATGCAATCTATTTTAAATTTAGCATCTAATTTTCAAAATGAAATGGATTTGGTTACTCTTACTAGAAATGGTATCTTAAAACAAGCTGTTACCAATATGGCTGCTAAATTTGGTATAACTCAAGAAAAGATTTGTGAGTTATTACACATGAGTGCCCGTAATTTTCAGCGCATTAAAGATAATGCCCCATTAGATATTTACACTTCGGAACAAACCATTGAAATGGCTAATGTTTATAGCAAAGCACATAAAATATTTATAGATGAAGAGGCCGTTAAGCAGTGGTTTCAAACACCAAATTATGCACTAGGAAATCAAAAACCTTTAGATTTATTGGATACTAGTTTTGGGGTAAAAATGGTTTCAGATGTATTAGGTAGAATTGAACACGGTGTATTTTCATAATGCAATTATTTAGATTTGGGCTTGAAACTTATATAAATGATATAAGTGGATATGGAGCAAAATTATATGGTGGAAGATGGAATAATGTAGGTAATGCAATGCTTTACACGGCTTGCTCTCCTTCATTAGCTATGTTAGAATTTGTATGTAATGCAAGTGGAATAGCAAAAACTGTTCAGACAAGTTTGTTAACTTTAAAACTTGATAGCAAGGTAAAACTTGAACAATTAACAATAAATGAAATGCCTGAAAATTGGCAAGATGTTCCTGCTCCAGATATTTTAAAAAGAATTGGTGATAATTGGCTTAAAGGAAATACTTCAGTTGGAATAAAAGTTCCTTCGGCAGTAATGCCAATAGAATTTAATGTGTTAATTAATCCTTTGCATAAAGATTTTTCAAAACTAACTATTGAAAATATAGTTAAAATGGATATTGATAAACGAATAATCAAATAAAAGATGATTGCATTTTCGAATTGTAAAATAAATTTAGGACTTCATATTATTAATAAACGCGAAGATGGTTTTCATAATTTAGAAACTGTTTTTTATCCAATTTCATTAGCTGATTCGTTAGAGTTAATTGAAAATGATAGTAATTTATTTAACTCAGTTTCATTTAAATCTTTTGGTTTAAGTATTGACGGCAGCTTGGATAACAATTTAATTGTAAAGGCATATCGTTTATTAGCTAATGATTTTAAATTGAAAGCAGTTGATTTTTATTTACTAAAAAATATACCAATGGGAGCTGGTTTGGGCGGTGGGAGTAGCAATGCTGCTTTTGCTTTAAAGTTATTGAATAGTTGTTTAAAGCTTAATTTATCAAATAACCAGCTTGAAAATTATGCAGCTATTTTAGGTAGCGATTGTGCTTTTTTTATTGGTAATAAACCAAGTTATGCCACTGGAAGAGGCGAGGTTTTAGAGCCAATAAATATTGATTTGAATGGTTATTTTTTTGTATTAGTTAAACCTCCTATTTATGTAAGTACGGCTGAGGCTTTTGCCAATGTTTACAAGCGAGGCGAAGGTTCAATATCTTTAAAAGATTTAATAAAAAACCCAATTGAAAAATGGAATGGATTAATTGGAAACGATTTTGAAAAATCTGTTTTTAAGCACCATCCAAGTATTGGTTTAATAAAGGAAAAGCTTTACGAAAATGGTGCTATTTATGCTAGTATGAGTGGAAGTGGAGCCAGTGTATTTGGATTATTTAAAAACGAATTAGATTTAAAAGTCCAATTTGAAAACGACTTTTATTTTAGCTGCAAACTTTAGCTAATATTATCACTTTCTATAACACCATCTCTAAGTCTAACTATTCGTTTAGCTCTTTTGGCAATATCTTCTTCGTGAGTTACTATAATTACAGTATTTCCCTTTTGGTGTATTTCCTCCAACAAGTCCATAATTTCATGACTTGTTTTGGTATCTAAATTTCCTGTTGGTTCATCGGCCAAAATAATAGCAGGTGAGTTTACCAATGCCCTTGCAATAGCTACTCTTTGGCGCTGTCCACCACTTAATTCGTTTGGTTTATGTTCCACTCGCTCGCCTAAACCAACGCTTTCTAATGCTTGTTTAGCTTTTGCTAATCTTTCTGTTTTTCCTATCCCTGCATATACCAATGGCAATGCTACATTTTCTAACGAACTGTTGCGAGCCAGTAAGTTAAAAGTTTGAAAAATAAATCCAATTTCTTTGTTTCTTATTTCGGCTAATTCATTATCTGTCATGTGGCTCACATCGGTACCGTTCAATTTGTAACTTCCACGGCTTGGTGTATCTAAACAGCCTAAAATATTCATTAAGGTTGATTTTCCTGAGCCAGATGGTCCCATTAAAGCCACATATTCACCTCTGGCTATTTTTAAATCTACACTTACCAAAGCATTAACTACTACTTCACCAATTTTATAGGTTTTTCCTATTCCATTTATATCAATTACTAAATTAGCCATGCTTTTTTGTTTTGGTTTTGATGCAATAAAATAAATTATTACTTATAGTTATTCCTTTTTATGATAGAAGGGAAAACAAGGTGTTATTTATCTAAAAACTTAGGAACTCTAAAGTAATCCGAATCTTTATCAGGTGCGTTTAATAACGCTTCTTGATGGGTGATTTCGTGCTTAGGTTCATCGTTACGCAATACATTTTCGTGGCTATTCATAAATATCAACGGCTCTACATTATCTGTATTTACCTCGTTCATTTTTTCGAAAAACGATATAATTTGAGTCATATCTTTTTGCAAAGCTACTTTTTCTGTTTCGGTAAAATCAAGTTTAGCCAAATCAGCTAATTTATCAATGATTTCGTTATTAATTTCCATAATTGTATTCGGCTAATTTATTGTTTATTACGTTATAAACTTGGTTTTTTAATTCATCTACATTTTCCAAAGTCATGCCTTTGGTTGAAATTGGTTTGTGAATTATTTGGTATCCGTGTCCTGGTTTTCCTTCAAAAACTCCTTGATCTGGCAAAATATTATTGTTTCCAACAATGGTAACAGGAAGTATATCTATTTGTTTTTCAATGGCTAATCTAAAAGGGCCATCTTTAAATTTTATCAATTTAGGCACTTGGTTTGAAATGGTTCCTTCAGGAAAAATAACCAAACTTCTACCACTTTCAAAAAACTTGGTGGCTTTAATATAAGCTTCAGCTGCTTTTCGAGGGTTTTTTCTATCAACGGCTATATCAATGGTTCTGAACCAAATACCAAAAACTGGAATTTCCTCTAATTCTTTTTTAGCCATAAAACTAAAATCTAATTGATTTAATTTTACAGTTAAAGTAACAATATCTAATTGCGAGGTATGATTAGGGCAAATAATATATGGTTTAGTGGTGTCAAATGGTTCTTCAACTATCTGAGTTATTCTTACAAAACCAGTAGTTAATAGTATTCGTCCCCAAAATCTACGAATTTTATGTCCTAAAGGATAGCGTTTAGGGTTGCTTAAAGCATATCTAATAAATGGATATAACACAGTAAATGAAAACACTGTCCATAAACCAAACCAAACCGCATAAGTAGTTTTAAAAGGATTTTTCGAAAATTTCATAGGCACAAATTTAGTTATTGATTCCAAGTAGATGGACTTTTACGCCAATCGTTAAGTAAAGCTAATTGCTCAGGTAAAACTATTCCTTTATCAATAGCAATTTGAATTAATGTTTGGTAATTGCTTAACGAAACATATTTGCAATCAGCATTATTAAAAGCATTTTGGGCCTCATCAAAACCGTAAGTAAAAATGCTAGCCATTCCTAAAACTTGGCAACCATAAGTTTTAAGCGTTTCTACAACCTGTAAGCTACTTTTACCTGTACTTACTAAATCTTCAATAACTACAACTTTGGTATTTGGAGCAATATCGCCTTCGATTTGTTTGCCCATTCCGTGTTTTTTAGCCTCAGAACGCACATAGCCAAACGGTAAATTTAACTCATCAGCAGCTAAAGCACCTGGTGCTATGCCCGCGGTTGCTACACCAATAATTGCCTCTACATCAGAAAATTGCTCTTTAATGATTTGTCCCAATGCCTTTTTTATAAAATTACGTGCTTCAGGATACGAAAGTGAAACTCTATTATCGCAATAAATGGGGCTTTTCCAACCACTAGCCCACGTAAAAGGTTCGTTTGGTTTTAATTTAATTGCGTTTATTTGTAACAAGTATTTCGCTACTTTTGCGGCAGTATTTTCACTTAAATTCATATTGGGCAAATGTATAAAATTTTTATAAACGATAAACCATTCATTATAGCAAATTCGGCTTTTACTGATAATTCTTTTCCTAGTTTTGATTTTGAAGAAAAATTGTTTGAAACTAAAATAGCTGAAGTATTTGCAAATCAGTTTACTGGAGTTTTTTTTAAATGTAATGATGAAGAATTGGTGTTTAACAAATTTGCCAAACATTTTAAAATAATTGAAGCGGCAGGTGGTTTGGTATTTAATAGTAAAAACCAGTTGCTTTTAATTGAGCGATTAGGTGTTTGGGATTTACCTAAGGGAAAAATTGAAGTTGGTGAAATACCTGAAATTGCGGCTGTTAGGGAAGTGGAGGAGGAGTGCGCTGTAACTGGTTTAACCATTGAAAATTTGGTATGCAAAAGTTATCACACTTATTTTTTTAAAGAAAAACACATTTTAAAGCGAACTTATTGGTATAAAATGAATACCAATTTCAATAAAAATTTAGTACCTCAAACGGAGGAAGATATAACAAAAGTAGAATGGCAAAATTTTACTAAAAGTGATATTGAAACTTTAAATACTTACGAAAGTATTAAGGATGTTTTGAATAATACTTTTTTATAAAATTACATTAATTCCATATCAAACTGTTTGGCAATTTCCTGTTTCAAGATTTTACTTACCTCGTTAAAATCAACTTCGTGCCCAATTTCACGTGCTATACTGGTTACATCTTTATCATCAATTCCACAAGGAACAATATTTTTAAAATAGCCCAAATCTGTATTTACATTTAATGCTATTCCATGCATGGTTATCCAACGGCTGCAACGCACACCCATAGCACAAATTTTTCTGGCAGTTGGTTTGTCTGCATCTATCCAAACACCTGTATAACCTTCATAGCGCCCTCCTTTAATTCCATAAAAAGCAATAGTATTAATTACTGCTTCTTCTAAATAACGTAAGTATTTATGAATATCGGTAAAAAATTGTTCTAAATCAATGATGGGGTAAGCTACTAATTGACCTGGGCCGTGGTAAGTAATATCGCCACCTCTATTTATTTTATAAAATGTAGCCTCGGCTTGTTGCAAACCAATTTCATCTAATAATAAATTATCAAGAGAACCACTTTTACCTAAAGTATAAACATGAGGATGTTGGCAAAAAATTAATTCATTGGTAATGGTAGTTTTTTCATTATCGGGCACATCTCTTTCAGCAAGTTTAATATCTACTTTTTGTTTCAATAAAACTTCTTGCTTATCCCAAGCCTCCTGGTAATCAATTAAGCCCCAATCTATAAAGTTTGTTTTTACCATGTTTTTGTTGTCAGTTGATAGTTGTCAGTTGATAATAAAAAATATAAAGTTTGAAAATTGAGTTATCGTCTATTAACCATCAACAAACAACTATCAACGAACAATTAATCAAGTTTCAAAACGGCCATAAACGCTGATTGCGGAATTTCAACACTACCAACTTGGCGCATACGTTTTTTACCTTCTTTTTGTTTTTCTAATAATTTACGTTTACGCGATATATCACCACCATAACATTTTGCAGTAACATCTTTACGCAATGCTTTAATGGTTTCACGTGCTATTACTTTGGCACCAATACTAGCTTGTACTGGAATTTCAAATTGATGACGAGGAATCAATTCTTTTAATTTTTCGCAAATCTTTTTACCCCAATCATAAGCTCTATCTCGGTGAATAATAGCTGAAAGTGCATCAACATTATCTTTAGCTAATAAAATATCTAGTTTCACTAAATCACTTTGTACATATCCAATTGGATGATAATCGAATGAAGCATAACCTTTTGAAATGGTTTTTAACTTATCAAAAAAGTCGAAAACAACTTCAGCTAAAGGCATATCAAATTTCATTTCAACCCTATCCATAGTTAAGTAAACTTGGCTTTTTAGCATACCTCGTTTTCCTAAACATAAACCCATGATTGGCCCTACAAACTCAGCACTGCTAATAATGGTTGCTGCAATAAATGGTTCTTCAACGTACTCAATATGATTTGGATCGGGTAAATCACTTGGATTATTAACTACAATTAAATCACCTTTTTTAGTATACGCATGGTAACTTACGTTAGGAACTGTAGTTATAACGGTCATTTTAAATTCACGTTCTAAACGCTCTTGAATAATTTCCATATGCAGCATTCCTAAGAAACCACAACGGAAACCAAAACCTAATGCAGCTGAACTTTCTGGTTCAAACGTAAGTGAAGCATCGTTTAATTGAAGCTTGTACATACTTTCGCGTAATTCTTCAAAATCTTCTGTATCAACTGGATAAATACCAGCAAAAACCATAGGTTTTACATCTTCAAAACCATGAATAATTTCTGCAGTAGGGTTTAAAACGGTTGTTAAAGTATCACCCACTTTTACTTCGCGGGCTTCTTTAATTCCTGAAATAATATATCCAACATCACCAGCTTTTACTTCGCTTCTTGGTTCCATATCTAAACCAAGAATACCAACTTCATCAGCAAAATATTCTTTTCCTGTGGCCATAAATTTAACTTTATCGCCTTTTTTAATTACACCATCTAAAATTCTGAAATAAGCAATAATTCCTCTAAATGAATTAAATACTGAATCAAAAATAAGTGCTTTTAAGGGTGCGTTTTCATTTCCTTTTGGCGCAGGAACTCTATTTACTACCGCTTTTAAAATATCATGCACACCTTGGCCAGTTTTTCCACTTGCTCTTAAAATATCTTCGTAATCGCAACCAATTAAATCAATTATTTGATCGCTCACTTCCTCAGGCATTGAGCTAGGCAAATCTATCTTATTTAAGATTGGTATAATTTCCAGTCCTTGTTCAATAGCTAAATATAAGTTTGAAATGGTTTGAGCTTGAATTCCTTGACTTGAATCTACAATCAATAAAGCACCATCACATGCTGCAATGGAACGCGATACTTCGTAGCTAAAATCTACGTGTCCAGGAGTGTCAATTAAGTTTAAAATGTATTTTTTACCATCTAATTCGTACTTCATTTGAATAGCGTGACTTTTTATGGTTATCCCTCTTTCACGCTCTAAATCCATATTGTCAAGCAATTGTGCTTGCATTTCCCTTTTACTGGTAGTTTGAGTATATTCTAAAAGTCTATCTGCTAATGTGCTCTTACCGTGATCGATATGAGCAATAATACAAAAATTGCGTATATTTTCCATTCACTGCAATATTAGTGTTTTGTGTTTGAATTTTTAAAAGGAAAAATACTTTGTTTTGAACTAGATAAAAAAAACTACTTTGTTTTTATTATTAAAAGGCATTGTTTAAAATTTTAATGTTAAACCCTTGTTTTTATTAATGCTTTTATAGAAGCTGTTTGGAAGACAAGAAATAAATTTTGGTTATTAATAATTTGATTGAATTTGAGAAATAAAAATTAACTCAATCGTTTTGAATATGGATCTTAAAAATACCTAATGATAAATTATTCAACTTTTAAATTAACATTTTTTACACCTCTAAATTACGTTAGCTCTTTTGGGAGTTAAGGTAATTGGCGTTATGGCTTTATTTGTTCGTAATAATTAAAATGTAAATATTCAATTTAGCGAATTTGATTATTCGCTTTAAAATTTTTTTAAAATTTGATTGAATTTAAAAAAGGTAATTCTTAATAAACATTTTCACAAATTCATTTTATTATAAATTCTATAAAAGTGGCAACTACTTTAACTAAATATTATGAAATATTATCATTCAAATAATTAAGTTTTATTTGTTATTAATGTTACCAAAACATTAAATTATTTTTATATTTGTGGTTACCTGATAATCAATATTGAAAACCAAAGTTTACATATTATTTTTATTTGTGTTGGTAATTTTAATTAATAGCAAAATTACTGCTCAAGTAAATAACTTAAATAATTTAAAGTTTGAGTTTTTTGGAGATACTGTTGTATTAAATTTTGAAAATAAAAACTTGGATTTTGGAAAAATTGAAGTTACAAACGAAAGTATATCAAATTTCTACAATAAAATAAATACAGACAAATACCAACAAATAGTTGAAAATTTGATAGCGTATAGAAAAGCTAAAAATTTAAATGATTGGGTTTTTTACCAACTTGTAAGGAAAACCGCCAACAATGTTTGTAAAAAGAAAAGCAATTATAATTCATACACAATTTTTAAATGGTTTTTTATGGCAAAATCTGGTTACGATGTTCAACTAGTTTTAAGTAAAAAGCAATTATTATTTTACATAAAATGTGATGAAAACGTGTATGATATTCCGTATTTTATGAAAAATAACAAACAATACGTTTGTTTAAATTACCATGATTTTGGTAAAATTAATTTTGAAAAAGAACAAGCATCAACCATTGATATTTGTATTAATGAAGCTGTAAATTCCTTTTCTTATAAAGTTACACAATTGCCCGAATTCGCTTTGAATACATATAGTGAGAAGAAATTAACTTTTGAATACAAGCAAAAAAACTATCAATTTAAGGTTAAATTAAACAATCAGGTACAGCAAATTTTTAAAAACTATCCCGTAGTTGATTTTGAATCGTATTTCAATATTCCTTTGAGCAAAGAAACATACAGTTCATTAATACCATTTTTGAAAGATAATATTAATGTCCTCAATCAAAAAGAAGGAATTGATTATTTAATGAACTTTACGCGTTATGCATTTTTATATGAAAATGACCAAACTAATTTTGGTAAAGAAAAGCGTTTAAGTCCAGAACAAACGCTACTTTTTGAACATAGCGATTGCGATGATAGAGCAGCTTTATTTTTTTATTTGGTAAAAGAAATTTACAATTTACCTATGATAGCAGTTTTATACCCAACGCATATTACCATAGCAGTACAATTCGATAAGCCTGAGGGAAACCCAATTGTACATAATGGGCGTAATTACTCTATTTGTGATCCAACTCCTCAATCAGAAAATTTGTTAATTGGTCAAATTTCATCTGAACTTTCAAAAACACCATTTCAGGTAGTTTACGAATACTTGCCAAGAAATAAATAGCACATTAACTTATTGTTATTGTATTATTTAGCGAAACAATTATCTAGTTTTTTTAGTTTATTTGTTAAACATTAATAATTATGGAATGGCGTAAATTAAATGGTGATAAAATCAATATTCCTATTCTAGAGGAAGTAGAACGAATTATTGTGGCAGAAACTGAGGCAGGCAATAAATTAAAAGTTTGTATAGGAACCGATAGTCAGGTTAATCATAATATAACAGAATATGCTACCGTAATAGTTTTTGTTAGGGAAGAACGTGGAGGTTTTATGCTAGTGAGTTCTGAAATAAATAAACAAGTTCTTGGCATTAAAGAACGTATGTTAAATGAAGTTTCACGTTCTATTGCCATAGCTTATGAAATTTGCCCATTGTTAGAACTTTATGATGTAGATATGGAAGTGCATGCCGATATCAATACCAATCCTCAATTTAAATCGAATTCAGCCTTAAGCGAAGCAATGGGTTATATATTAGGGATGGGTTTTAAATTTAAAGCAAAGCCTAATGCTTTTGCCAGTAGTTGTTGTGCAAACAAAATAGTTCATTAATTATTTAAGTGGTTAATTAAATAACTACTAATACTTTATTTTAGCAGCCTTAATTTAGGTTGATTCATGAAAAAATATTTACATTTAGCTGCACTGCTTGGCATTTTCGCTTGTGGTAATGAAACTAAAATTGAAAACAAAAATGATGCAGTAGCTACTAATGCAGATACATCCATTCGTCCGCAAGATGATTTTTTTGCATTTGCCAATGGCCTTTGGATTAAAAACAATCCAATTCCTGGCGAAGAAAGTGGTTGGGGAATTGGCAATTTGGTGTATAAGGAAAACTACGAGCGTTTAAGAAAAATAAATGAAGACGCAGCCAAAGAAAAAGCTGATAAAGGCAGCGTTTCTCAAAAAATTGGTAGTTTTTGGCGTACCGCAATGGATACAGTAGCCATTGAAAAAGCAGGTATTGAAGCCATTAAACCATTATTAGATTCCATTAATGCCATCAAAACAAATACTGATTTGGTTAATTGTATGGCTTTGTTAAGTAAAAATGGTATCAATCAATTTATAGGCAGTTATGTAGGTCAAGATGATAAAAACAGCAGCTTAGTATTACTAAAATTTTGGCAAGCCGGCCTTAATTTGCCTGAGCGTGAGTATTATTTAAATGCAGATAAAGAAAACGAAAAAATAAGAACTACCTATATTAGTTACATCAACCAATTATTTAGATTGATTAATTATTCAGGCGATGCACAAAAAATACTGTCTTTAGAAACTCAAATAGCTAAAACACATAGAACACTTGCCGCTACACGCGATTCTGAAAAAAATTATTATAAAATAAGTTTGATTCAATTTGCTAAATACTCAAAAAATATTGACTTAAAGGCGTTTGTAAATAAAATAAATGCTAAAAATACTGATTCAGTAATTTTGGGTCAACCTGAATATTACCAATCGTTCGATAAAATTTTTACACCTCAAAATTTACCAACTATTAAAGCTATCCTAACTTTTAATTTAGTAAGCGATATGGCCGATTATTTACCAAATAGCTTTGTTAATGCAAGTTTTGAGTTTAATAAAGTATTTAGTGGTGCAAGGGAGCAAAAGCCACGCTGGAAAAGGGTTTTAGTCGAAGAGGAAGATGTAATGGGCGAGCTTTTGGGCCAACTTTATGTAAAAGAATATTTTAGCGATAAAGCAAAAAAACGTTACTCTGATTTAGTAGATGCCATAAAAGCTTCGCTTGAAAACAGAATAAAAAACTTAGCATGGATGAGTGCTGAAACCAAAGTAAAAGCCATTGATAAATTAGCAGCCATTAATAAAAAGGTTGGTTATCCTGATAAATGGAAAGATTTAAGCACATTACAAATTGAGGATGATGGTTATGCCCAAAATATGTTAAGAACCAGCCAATGGTGGCATAATTATGAAATGAATAAAATTGGCAAACCAGTTGATAAAGAAACTTGGGATATGACTCCGCAAACTTATAACGCTTATTACAATCCTAGTTTAAATGAAATTGTATTGCCTGCTGCTATTTTTGCCATTCCAGGATTTAAGGATGAAGAAGTGGATGATGCTGTGGTTTATGGATATGCGGGTGCAACAACAATTGGCCACGAGATTACTCACGGTTTTGACGATGAAGGACGGAAATTTGATAAAATTGGAAATTTAACCAATTGGTGGTCGGCAGAAGATGGTAATAAGTTTACTGAGCGTACTCAAAAAATGATTAAACAATTCAATCAGTTTAATCCTATTGATAATTTACATATTAACGGAGAAGCTACATTAGGCGAAAATATTGCAGATTTAGGTGGAGCTGTTTTAGCTTGGGATGCATTTATCAAAACCGATTGTTACAAACAAAATAAAACAATTAATGGATATACTCCTGCTCAACGTTTCTTTATGGGTTATGCTTTAGGTTGGTTAGGCCATCAACGCACAGAACAATTAAGAAATAGATTAATGACTGATGTTCATTCTCCTGCTAAATACCGGGTAAATGGTGTTTTTCAGAGTGTTCCATCATTTTATGAAGTTTGGAATATTAAACCAACCGATAAAATGTACCTACTTGATAGTTTACGTGTAAATATTTGGTAGTAAAAAATTAAATTATTTTTAAAGGGGTTTTATGAAATGAAACCCCTTTTTTTTGAAACCAATTCTTTCGTAAAAGGTGTGTGCTTGGGTGTTTTCCAGGTATGCATCAAGCATGGCTGTTTTACAATTATTTTGCTTTGCAATTTCAAGTACATAATCGCACAATGATTGACCAATATTTTTATTCCTAAAATTTTGGTCAATTACTACATTATCAAGTTCAATATATTTACCTGAATAAATTTTGGTATTTATCCAAAAGCCACAAACCCCTACAGACTTTTCGTTAATATAAGCAACAGCTTGTTGGTAGTTTAATTTAACCATATCGTTAATCATTAGTATGTAATCATTTAAAGTTACATTTGGACTTAATTGATATATGAGGTCATATTGAGCAATCATCTCGCTAGCATTGTCAATGGTTTTTATGATAACATTATTCATTATTTCAAAAAATAATCAATGGCTAAATCATAACTTTTAAGACCAAAACCAATAATAGAGCCAACACAATTTTTACTCATAAAAGAAACATGGCGAAACTCTTCACGAGCAAAAACATTACTTATATGAACTTCGACCACTTTTGTTTCAATAGCTGCAATTGCATCGGCAATGGCTATAGAAGTATGTGTATAAGCACCTGCATTTAGTATAACTCCGTCAAATTCCGGTTTATTTTTATCATTCGAATCATGAAGTTTATTAATGATTTCACCTTCTAAATTGCTTTGGAAATAAACTAGTTCAACCATTGATTTATAGGTACTTTCAAGCAATTCTAAATAAGCTTCAAAACTAGTTGAACCATAAGTATTTGGCTCTCGAGTGCCCAATAAATTTAAATTTGGACCATTAATGATTAAAAGTTTCACGATTTTAAGTTTATTTTTAAATTAAATTACAATACTTTTGCACAGCAATAATATACAATAACCATATATATGAAAAAAATATCTACAATAATTATAACACTGCTTGTTTTAACAAACTTTGTAGCAGCACAAAATTTTACCATAATCCCCAAAGTTGGGAAAGGCCAAGCATCTACATTAAAGGACAAAATTGAAATAAAATACAATTTCACCAACAATTCTTTGGATGCAACTGACACCATGTTTTCGTGGAAATTAATTGAAATTAACATGCCTAGTACTTGGACTGCTCAAATTTGTGATCCATTTGCTTGCTTGGAAGGAAGTGGTACTTTAGGTTTTGAAAGTAGTTATTCTATATTGAATTCTATGGGTAATAATACAGGTGTATTCTTACTTGATTTTTTCTCAAATGGTAATTCTGGCACTGGAGTTATGAAAGTAGCAATTAAAAGTGTTAAAACAGGTTTTTCAGATACAATCATAGCTGAAGGAAAAGTTTGGCCAGTGTCTGTTAAAGAAACTGCTAAACAAAACAAAGAATTCTCTTTTTATCCAAATCCCGCCAAAGATGAATTAGTTTTAAAGTACAATTCAAAAGAAAATTTTCAAGTTGAAATATTTAATATTTTAGGAAGTAAAGTAAA
This sequence comes from Bacteroidia bacterium, assembly GCA_044239605.1. GTDB lineage: Bacteria > Bacteroidota > Bacteroidia > UKL13-3 > UKL13-3 > JAAFJM01. The sequence goes on from JBIIBC010000004.1 coordinate 33,858, forward strand.
AACATTTTCTTTGTTTGGTGGTCAAACTACTGTTAATATTCAAGATTTAGAAAATGGAATTTACTTTTTAAGATTTAAAGATGATGGTAAAACAATGTCTAAAACGTTCACCAAAAACTAATTTTTAAACTAATTTTAAAAAACCGAACCTTTATAGGTTTGGTTTTTTTTTGTCTTTATTTGCCTTAAAATCAAACATTATTTGTACTATTTTATAAATAATTAAAAATGAACTATTTAGAATATAAAACATTATTAAAAAATTTATTTGCCGAAGGAAAAACTACAGGAAATGATCAATCAGAGGCTATGATTCATTATGCAGAATTAAATATTCAACGAATGAATAGACTAGATAAAACTACTGTTTTGTTAAATGAATGGGAGTATCTTTTTAGTAAAATGGAAAGTAACGTTAAATGGATTGTTTTAACAGAAGGTTGGTGTGGCGATGCTGCTCAAATAGTTCCTGTTATTAATAAAATTACAGAAGCTTCAAATGGTAAAATCAGTTTAGAATTGCTACTCAGAGACGAAAATTTGGAACTAATGGATAAATATATAACCAATGGAGGGAGAGCCATACCAAAGTTAATTTGTTATGACGAAAGTAATACTGAGTTATGGAATTGGGGGCCCAGACCAAAAGGAGCTCAAGATTTTATTAATCAATTAAAAGCTGATGGTGCTGATTTGGTAAAAGTAAAAACGGATTTACATCTTTGGTATACAAAAAATAAAACGATTGATACACAAAATGAAATAATGAATATGTTCAATCAAAATTAATTAATTTACTAAAACTTATATTTAAATGGCTGTATTATTGCAGCCATTTTTATTTTACAACTATATCCATGAAACTATTATTAAGCTACCTAGGTAGGTATAAAAAACTGGTAGCAATATCCATAATATTTGCAATTGTAAATCAAGTTTTTTCTTTGTTAGATCCCATAATTTTTGGAAAACTAATTGGTAATTATGCTGCCACTCCTAAAAATTATACGTTTGATGACTTTATTCAAGGAGTTGGATTATTGATTTTGGCGGCCATTAGTGTGGCCATGGTAAGCCGCATTGCCAAAGCATTTCAAGATTATTTTGTCAGTTTGGTTATTCAAAGTTTAGGTGCTGATATGTATACCGATGGTTTGAAACATACCTTGCAGGTTTCGTTTAGTCAATTTGAAGATCAACGCAGCGGTGAAACCTTAAATATTTTACAAAAAGTAAGAACTGATGTAGAAAAATTTATTTCTATTTTTATCAATGTACTTTTCTTTTCAGTTGTAGGTATTGTATTCGTAATAATTTATGCCATTCAGGTAAATTCAATGCTTATCATTGTTTACTTAGTATCGAGTGGAATTTTAGCTGTAATTACTAACTATTTATCGAAAAAAATAAAGAAAGTACAAACAACTATTGTGGCCGAAACCAAGCAATTGGCGGGAACTACAACTGAAAGTTTACGTAACATTGAATTAGTTAAAAGTTTAGGCTTAACTACACAAGAAACTCATCGCTTACATATTTCAACTAAAAAGATTTTACAATTAGAATTAAAAAAGGTTCGTAGTATTCGTAGTATTTCATTTATACAAGGAACTTTTGTTAACCTTTTGCGTCAATCAATTATGTTTTTTTTATTGTATTTGGTGTTTAAAGGGGAATTGGTAGTGGCTCAAATAATTACATTACAGTTTTTTTCTTTCTTTATTTTTAACCCATTACAAGAAATGGGAAATGTTATTTTGAGTTACCGTGAGGCAGAAGCTTCGTTGAATAATTTTAAGAAAATATTGGAAACTCCAGTTGAAGTTAAGCCCACAAGTCCCAAACTATTGAACAATATTGAAACATTGCGTTTTGACAATGTGGCTTTTCAGCATAAGTCAGCATCTTATAAAGCATTAAGTAATATTTCCTTTTCAGTAAATAGAGGTGAAACTATAGCTTTTGTTGGCCCAAGTGGAAGTGGTAAAAGTACATTGGTAAAATTATTAGTTGGACTTTATACGCCATTGGAAGGCAATGTAATTTATAATAATATAAGCTATAATGAAATTGAAATTGATGAATTACGCGCTCAACTGGGTTTTGTAACTCAAGATACTCAGCTTTTTAGTGGAACCATTAAAGAAAACTTATTGTTTGTCAAGCCAAATGCTACTGAAGAACAAATAAACGAAGCATTAGAAAGAGCTAGTTGTAATAATTTATTAGAGCGAAGTGAAAATGGCTTACATACTGTAATTGGTGAAGGAGGGATGAAATTAAGTGGTGGCGAAAAACAACGTTTATCAATTGCGAGGGCTTTGTTACGTAAACCTAAATTATTGGTTTTTGATGAAGCAACATCGGCTTTGGATTCAATAACCGAAGAAGAAATTACCAATACCATTCAACAAATTGGAACTAGAAAAGAACAAATAACGGTTTTAATTGCACATAGGTTATCAACTATAATGCATGCAGACAAAATATTTGTACTTGAAAAAGGCGAAATTATTGAAACAGGTAAACACGAAGAATTATTGGTTGAAAAAGGCTTATATTATGCTATGTGGCGTCAGCAAATTGGCGAACGTAAGCAGGTTTAGTTGGTCTTGTTTTTTAAGTTGATAAGTTAATAGGCAATTAAGTTGATTACACGAAAACAAAAGACATATTAATACATTTACACTTAAACACTTTAGAAAATCAACACTTAAATACTAAAAACATCAACACTTTAACACCCCAAAACTTAAACACATAAAATATGAATAACAACGTTAGAGAACAAAATCCAATTGAATTATGGAACAATTTTGCTGATTTAAATGCAGTTCCGCGCGCTTCAAAAAAGGAAGAACGTGTAATTGAGTTTATGATGAATTTTGGCAAAAACTTAGGTTTAGAAACGTATAAAGATGAAGTAGGGAATGTTATTATAAAAAAACCTGCCTCGCCTGGAATGGAAAATAGGGTAGTGGTGGCTTTGCAAAGTCATTTGGATATGGTGCATCAAAAAAATGCAAGTACTAATTTTGATTTTGATACACAAGGAATTGAAATGTATGTAGAGGGTGATTGGATAAAAGCCAATGGTACCACTTTGGGTGCTGATAATGGCATTGGTGTAGCTTCCATTATGACTATTTTAGCTTCTAAAACTATTATTCATCCCTCAATTGAAGCCTTATTTACCATAGACGAAGAAACAGGAATGACTGGTGCTTTAGGTTTAAAAGGTGGTTTATTAAATGCTGATATTATGCTGAACCTTGATACTGAAGATGACAATGAATTAACTATTGGTTGCGCTGGAGGGGTTGATGTTACAGCTACTGGAAATTATACAGAAATAGTTGTTGGAAATAATTTAATAGCTAAAAAAATTAGTGTTAAAGGTTTAACTGGCGGTCACTCAGGAATGGATATTCACAGAGGTAGAGGCAATGCTAATAAATTAATGAATAGAATTTTATGGCAAGCAGCTAATCAGTTTGGAGTTCAAGTTAACAGCATTGATGGTGGTAGTTTACGTAATGCTATCCCGCGCGAATCGATGGCAACCATTGTATTGCCTGCTGAAAACCAAATTAGTTTTGAAGCTTTTATTCAAGAACAAGAACAAATTTTTAAAGCCGAATATCATTTAACCGATCCTAATTTGGTAATTGGAATTGAAAATACCGAAACGCCAACACATGTTTTGAATGGAGAATTTCAAACCAAATTATTAAGTAGTTTATATAGCTGTGTAAATGGCATTTACCGCATGAGTTCAAGCATTGATGGATTGGTACAAACCAGTAATAATTTGGCGAGGGTTTTAGTAAAAAATGGAACTTATAGCATTCAGTGTTTAACAAGAGGTTCGGTAGATACAGAAAAAATGGATTTAGCTGCTAGTTTGCAAGCTTGTTTTGAATTAATTGGAGCTAGCATAACTTTTAGTGGTTCATACCCCGGTTGGGCACCAAATAAAGATGCAGCAATTGTTAAATTAATGAGCGAATTGTATTTTGAAAGATATAACGAAAATGCGCTGGTAAGTGCTTGTCATGCTGGTTTGGAGTGTGGTATATTAGGAACCAATTATCCGCATATTCAAATGATTTCTTTTGGGCCAAATATAAAAGGAGCTCACTCACCCGATGAAAGAGTACAAATAAGTTCAGTTCAAAAATATTGGGCGTTTTTATTGGAAACATTAGTCAGGATTCCCTCAAAAATTTAAAATTATTTAACTCCTAAAATAAAGGCTATCTTTTGATTAAGATGGCCTTTAAATATTTAAGGTTACCTCTCCATTTTTTTCACTTAATAAATTAAAAGGTTCATTCTTAACTAACATATATCCGTCTAAATCTGAGAGATTACACAATCCAGAAAAGGCGTATGCTCCACTCATTCCTAAAGTAGTTTCCACCATACAACCAACCATTGTTTTAAAACCATGTTTCTTAGCTTCATAAATTAGTCGTAGTCCATTTAAATATCCTCCCGCTTTCATTAATTTCATATTTACTGCATCAAATTGAAGTTTAAGCTCAGTGAAATCAACATGTGAGCAGAAACTTTCATCTGCCATTAAAGGTAAGGCTGCTCTAGGTTTTACATATTTATATTCATTAACCATGCTACTGTGCATTGGTTGTTCTATCATTGCAATATTTATTCCTTTCAGGCTGTCCATAAAGTTAATTAACGCATCAGGGTCCTTCCATGCTTCATTTGCATCAATTAGTATTGGCTTTTTATAAATAGACGACAATGTTTTTACTTCATCTAAAGCACCATTTACACTAATTTTAATTTTTAAATATGCAAAACGATTTAAATTGTTTTCGTTAAAGAACGTAACAATATCTGCGGGTTCCATTATAGGTAGCGTGTAACATGTTTTAGTTTTTAAAGGTTTTTCAATTTTCAAGAAATTATATATAGACTCATTCCTTTGAGAGCAAATAAAGTGAATATATGCCTGTTCAATTCCGAATCTTAAAGCATTAGGAACATTAATTTTGCTGAGTAAAATTGATAAATCATTTGCGTTTTTTATTTCATTGGCTCCACTACTTAAAAATTTTTCAAAACTATTTAAAAGAATTTCTGGTGTTTCGTTATATCTAATATTAGGAGCTGCTTCCCCCTTGCCAATAAATTGGCCTTCACTACAAGTTATTATGGAGTTTATTTTATATTCACTTGTGTTTCTTGATATTTTCCAAGAGTATTTTAATTCTAGTTTTATTTGATTAATTGACCAATGAAGCATTTTTTGTTTAATAATTTACAAGGCAAATAACTAAAAATTTTTAAAAAACATAAATATGGAGGTAGATTACTTTTTATTCTTTAATTAATATTGTTTTTTTTTAGTTTATTTTTTTTGCTGATTTTATCTAATTTTGATTTAAAAAATTGAATTTGAATAAATACATTTGTTTATTGCGTGGTATTAATGTTTCTGGCAAAAATTTAATAAAAATGGATGCCTTAAAAGTAGCTTTGGAGAAGCTTGGTTTTGCTCAAGTTAAAACTTATATACAAAGTGGTAATATTGTTTTTGTTTCAATTGCTGTTCATACTAATACTCTTGAAACCTTGATTAATGAAAAAATAAAGAAGGTGTTTAAGTTGGATATTCCTGTTTTGGTAATTAACGAAAAGGATTTTAATTCTATTATTTTAGCTAATAATTTCTTGAAGGATTCGAAAATAGAACCTTCTAAACTGCATATAACTTTTATGGCTCAAAAGCCTTTAGCAGATGATATTGATTTAATAGCAACATTAAATTTTGGCACAGACCAATTTGAAATATCTTCAGATCAGATTTTTTTGTACTGTCCAAACGGATATGGTAATACGAAATTAACTAACACTTTTTTTGAGAAAAAACTAAAGGTAAATTGCACTACTCGAAACTGGAATACCGTTTTAAAATTAGCAGAAATGTTGGAAGGAATAAATTAAATCAATAACAATAATAACTTGTTTATTAAGGGCAAATGTTTTATATATTTGCCCTATTTAATTAAATAAAATTTTACAAAAAATATATGGCACTACCCAACATTTATGAACAAGAAACTATCGATACTATAATTGATAGATTAGAGAAATTAACTGCCCAAACAACACCTCAATGGGGTAAAATGAATGCACCGCAAATGTTAGCACACTTAAATGTAGCTTACGATATTGATAATGGTAAAATTGAAGCCAAAACACCTGCATTACTTAAATTTATGTTAAAGTTGTTTTTAAAACCAGTATTGGTTAATGAAAAACCATACAAAACTAATTCAAGAACAGCACCTGCATTTATTATTAATTCTAAAAAGGATTTTGAAACAGAAAAGCAAAAACTAATTGCTAATATAAAAGAAACACAAGCTAAAGGCCCATCGTTTTATGAAGGAAGAGAAAGTGCATCAGTAGGCAAGTTAACGGCTATTGAGTGGAATAATTTGTATTACAAGCACCTTAATCATCATTTTACTCAATTTGCTATTTAATTGATAAAACTATAATTAATGACTGAATCGTTTGCAACATTTGTTGATGTAATTTTACCCTTATATGTTCCTAAGCTATACACCTACCGTGTAGCTGAAGACACGACAGGGCAAATTGTATTAGGCAAACGTGTGTCGGTTCAGTTTGGAAAAAGCAAAGTATATGCAGCTATCATTGCCAATATACATAGCACACCTCCTAAAGATTATGTAGCCAAATACATCCTTTCTGTTTTAGATGATGAGGCCATAATTTACCCTCAACAATTAAAGTTTTGGCAATGGATTAGCGATTATTATTTATGCAATATGGGCGATGTAATGCAAGCTGCATTGCCATCAATGTTAAAATTGCAAAGTGCCAGTAAAATAATTGCCAATCCTGATTTTGATAATAATATAGAACTTGATGATAGAGAGTTCCTGGTTATGGAAGCATTGGCAGTTCAGCATGAACTTACCATTGATAATATACAGCAAATATTAAATGTAAAAAATGCTTTGCCTATAATAAAAAGCTTAGTAATTAAAGAAGCCATTATTATAAATGAAGATTTAAAAACTAAGTATAAAGAAAAATTGGTAAGCTGCTTAAAGCTAACTCCTGCTTATCAAAACGATGAAAATAATTTAAGAATATTGTTTGATTTACTTGCAAAAAAAGAAAAACAACTCAATGTATTGATGTTGTATTTGCATTTAAAACAAAATAAGCCACATGTACTGAAAGCGGAATTATTAAAGCAACCTGAAAGCAGTGCTTCTGCTATACAAACACTTATAAAAAATGGTGTTTTTGAAGAGTTTGAACTGGCTGTAGATAGGCTTCAATTTGATGAGCATCAAGTAGAAACTTTTGCTTTAAATGAATTCCAAGAAAAGGCTTTAAACCAAATAAACGAACAGTTTTTAACCAAAGATGTGGTGCTCTTAAAAGGTGTTACATCAAGCGGAAAAACGCATGTGTATGTTAGGTTAATTGAGCAAACATTGAATCAAGGAAAGCAGGTTTTATACCTTCTTCCTGAAATTGCTATTACCTCTCAAATCATTCACCGAATTAGAAAATATTTTGGTGAAAAATGTGTGGCTTTTCACAATAAAATTGGAGATAACGAGCGCGTAGAAATTTGGAATAAAGTTAAAAGTGGTGAAATAAAAATAGTGATTGGTGCTAGAAGTGCCATATTTTTACCTTTTGCCAATTTAGGTTTAACCATAGTAGATGAAGAGCATGAAACTACTTTTAAACAAAGTGAACCTGCTCCAAGGTACCATGCGCGTGATTCGGCTGTGGTACTGAATAAAATATACAATGCCAAGTTGATTTTAGGAAGTGCTACTCCTAGTTTTGAAAGTTACTTTAATGCCAAACAAGGTAGGTTTGGTTTGGTAAATTTAGATAAACGCCATGGTGAAATAGAATTACCACAAATTATTACTGCAAATATTGCTGACGAACGTAAAACAAAGGTTATTCAAGGTAATTTTACTACCATTTTGATAAATGAAATAAAGCAAACCTTGGCTAAAAACGAACAAGTAATTTTGTTTCAAAACCGCAGAGGATATAGTCCGGTTTATGAATGCGATAACTGTCAGTGGGTTCCTAAATGTCAAAATTGTGATATCAGTTTAACTTACCATAAATTCATTGATTCTTTAAAATGCCATTATTGTGGGTTTACTCAAAAGTTGCCCGACACTTGTTCTGCTTGTGGCAGCCATACTTTAAGTTTTAAAGGATTTGGTACCGAAAAAATAGAAGATGAATTGGCTATTTTGTTTCCAACTGCCCGTGTATCTAGGTTTGACCAAGATAGTACCAAAGGAAAAAATGGACATGAAAGCATTATAAAAGATTTTGCGGAACATAAGTTCGATATCATGGTTGGAACGCAAATGGTTACCAAAGGTCTTGATTTTGAAAATGTAACCTTGGTTGGAGTTATCAATGCCGATCAATTATTGTTTTTTCCTGATTTTAGGGCCAATGAAAGGGCTTTTCAATTAATAGAACAAGTGAGTGGCAGGGGAGGCCGTAGGCAAAAACAGGGTAGGGTAGTTATTCAAAGTAGTTCTCCAAACCATCCAGTTATTTTGTCGGTTATTAACCATGATTTTGAATCGTTGTATAACCGCGAAATACAAGACAGAGCTCAGTTTTTATTTCCACCGTTTCAGCGAATTATAAAAATTAGTTTGCGCCACAAAGATTATAAAGTAAGTGAAGATGCTGCCAATCAATTGCATTTATTAATGTACACTACTTTTGGCGATAACTTATTGGGGCCTGCCAATCCTTACGTAAGCCGAATTAGGAATTATTATATCAAGGAGTTTTTGGTTAAAATAGATAGAAACGATAGTCGGTTGGCATCGCTGAAAAAATTTATTAAACAACAAATTGCTAAACTTTACGAAAACAAAATATATAGCCAATTAATTGTTCAAATAGATGTGGATGCTCTATAATACAATATGTTATACATGCTTTTCTTATGTAAATCATAACAAAACGAATTTGAATTTTTGATAAATTTTTTTGATAACAATTTAGTTAAGTGTTTAAAATTGGATTTTGATATACAATCACCCTCATTTTAAACTTATAAAACTATATTTGCATTTTGCTTATACAAATAAATGCGCGTATTACTAACAACCTTAAATGCCAAATATATACATATTAATCTAGCAATTAGATTATTATATGAACTCAACAAAAAAGAGCACGAAGGACTTGAATGGAAAGAATTTACCATTAAAGAACCTAAAGATGGCGTGGCTGATTTTTGTAAAGAATATGATGTAGTGGCATTTAGCTGTTATATTTGGAATATTACGCAAACTTTGGCGGTAGCGCGATTAATCAAAACACTTAATCCAAATACCAAAATACTATTGGGCGGTCCCGAAGTTAGTTATGAATACAATGATTTAATTACACTTCCTGAGGTTGATTATATAATTACAGGAGAAGGCGAAACGCCTTTTAAAGCATTTTTAGAGGCATTTCCAAACGTAGAAAATGTGCCTAATTTGGTGTTTGAAAAAGAGGGAAAAGTAAAGGAAAACTTGCCAGCACCTATGTTTGATTTGATTCATTACACTAACTTTAATCCTTACATAAACGACAAACCCGAAGACCTTTACAATAAAGTTTGTTATGTAGAAACCAGCAGAGGATGCCCTTATAAATGTGAGTTTTGTTTAGCTAGTTTAGATAATAAAGTTCGTACTTTACCCATTGCCGATATAAAAGCAAATTTGCTTTATTTAATGCAACATGGCCGAGTAATTAAGTTTTTAGACAGGACTTTCAATGTAAAAAAAGATTTTACCATTGATATGTTTGAGTTTATTTTGTCTAACCATAGACCCGAAAACGTATTCCAATTCGAAATTACTGCCGATATAGTTCATCCTGATATTGTGGCTTATATTCAAGAAAAAGTACCTAAGGGATTATTTAGGTTTGAAATTGGTATACAAACAGTTAATCAACAAGCAAATTTACAAGTTAGTAGAAAACAAAATTTTGATAAAACCAGTGCTGTTATTAAAAAGTTAGATAACAAAATAGAAATGCACTTGGATTTAATAGTTGGTTTACCTTTAGACTATTGGAACGATATAAAATACAGTATTGAAGAGGTTTTTAAACTGTTTCCACCTGAATTGCAATTGGGCTTTTTAAAGTTTTTAAAAGGCACGCCCATGCGCCATAAATACAAGGAACACGATTACGAATTTGACCCACTTCCGCCTTATCAAATTATAAAAAGTAAGTATTTGACCGAGGATGAATTGACTAAAATAACCATTTTAGAAGAAGCTTTAGAAATTTATTGGAATAAAAAACGTGCTTCACATACGTTAAAATATGTAGCGCTCAATTATAGCATTTTCGACTTTTTATTAGGATTAGGAACCCTTTTCATTAGTAAAAGTAATTTCCACAAACACTCGTTAACCGATATTTATCAAATTATTGATGAATATGTAAAAACCAATTTTGCTAACGATACAATCCTTCAAGAATTAATAGCCATTGATTATTATTTGCAACCAAACATTAAACCTAAAACCCAATTTTTAGAAGAAATAGACCGTTCAGAAAAAACGGCTATCATAAACCAATTAAAGTTAAATCACCATAAATACCGTTTTATAATGGTGCCAATTAGTTTTGATTTAGATGTTTGGCAACAAACCGAAAAGATATCATTTTTAAACACAACAATTATTTTTCAGTACAATGGAGTTACCAAGGCTGAAGTAATTACTATAGAAAGTTCAAAGCAATTAGCAGTTTAATCAGCTATGGTAAATTGTTTATTTTCGGCAGTATAAACTTCACCATTCGATAATTTTATAATTGCTTTAAACTTAAGTTGTTTATTTATTTGAGGTGCTTTTTTGAGCGAAATACTTAATCCAGTATTTTTTATAAATGAGGTATCAGTAGCTAAAAAGGTATTTAAATCTTGTTTGTTATTGTAAGTTATATTATCAAACAAGTCATTAATGGTATCGTTTGCCAAATGAGTAGAATCAAAATCGTTCAACGTAATAATACTAAGATTGCTTAATCTTTCATTTTTAGATCCCAATCTGCCACTTTGAACACAAGTACATGCATTTAAGGTACTAAAAAATGAAGTACTATTTGATTGATTACTAGCAGCTAAATAATCCACTTTAAAATTTAAGGAAATGCTTGACAAATTACTAAAGCTCACAGTTTCGTTAACCAAAATTGGATCAGCACAGCAGGTTCCACGCTTTTTATAGGAAATAATTTCCAATCCGTTCACGTCAAAATAGTCGCCTAAAAAAGGACCGCAACTACAGTCATCTCTCAAGCCTTCTTTACAATTTTGAAAAGAAAAACCTATTGAAAACAAAAAAAGGAAAGCTACTTTAGGAAAACGCATTTATGATTCAATTTATTAATTCAATAATAAATTCATTTTCAAATTATTACAACAAATATTTCTTTTCAATTACGTTTCTGTGATGAATTTCGTGGCCTAAAAGCATATAAGCAATGCTGCGCGGGCTGCAAGGATTGTTATTAGCCACGCCCATATTATCCCATGCTTTAGCAGAAATCGATTTTAAAATTTCAACAGAAGCACCTCTTACCATTGAAAATTCGCGCACCATATCCATAATATTACGTTTATCGGCCATGCTATTTTCGGCAAAAACATTTTCGTCAAAGCCCGCTAAAGCTACTTCAGGATTACGAGCTATTGATAAAATTCGGTATTGAAAAATACGCTCACAATCAATAATATGCTGAAAAACCTCTTTTACAGTCCATTTATTAGCTTCGTATTTATAAAGTAAAGTTTCTTCATCTAAACTGGTTAATACATCAATGGTATCCATGCTTTCTTGATACAATTCGTTGTATAATTCATCGGTTTTTACAAGGTTTACATATTGAGCAATATAAGCTGGAAATAACGATAAATCGGGTTTTGAAATATTCATGTTTTTTGAAATTTAAGGTTCAAAACTAAATTAATTTTATGGATTGTAACAGCAAGCTTTTTTAAAAATTTTATTATGTTTTACCAAATAACACTTAAAAAGCTAGCCAATAGGCATAAAATAATGAAATAAATGCAAAAAACATTTTGTTGTTCAATTAATTACAATTATTATTGCGGGCTTTTTTAAGCGAAAGGAGATCAAATAAATTGACAAAAAACACAAACAACACAACTAACTTGCCAGATTTTGACTGGGAAATGGACAACGCTGGTTTTGGTGATTACAACCAAAACGAACGTGAGCAAATGGCTGCTGCTTACGAAAAAACTCTTTCAGCCATAACAGAAAAAGAAATTGTAAAAGGTACAGTAGTAGGTTTTACAGACAAAGAAGTAGTATTAAACATTGGATTTAAATCTGACGGTTTAGTAGCTAGGACAGAATTCAGAGATTTACCAGATTTAAAAGTTGGTGACGAGGTTGAAGTTTTGTTAGAAACAAAAGAAGATGCTTTGGGTCAATTAATTTTGAGTCGTAAAAAAGCAGTAAGTGAGCGCGCATGGGATAATATCATGAAAGCACACGAAAATGACGAAATTGTTAATGGTTACGTTAAAACTCGTACCAAAGGCGGTTTAGTAGTAGAAGTTTTAGGTATGGATACTTTCTTACCTGGTTCTCAAATTGATACTAAACCAATAAAAGATTATGATGTTTATGTAGGTCAAACAATGCCATTTAAAGTGGTAAAAGTTAACTCTATTTTCAAAAATGTAGTTATCTCACATAAAGTATTAATTGAAGAAGATATTGAAGCACAAAAATCTGACATTTTATCTAGATTAGAAAAAGGCCAAGTATTAGAAGGTACTGTTAAAAACATGACTTCATTTGGTGTGTTTATTGATTTAGGTGGTGTTGATGGCTTATTACATATCACTGATATTTCTTGGGGCCGCGTAAATCATCCTGAAGAAGTATTACAATTAGATCAAAAAATTAACGTTGTAGTTGTTGATTTTGATGATGAGAAAAAACGTATTTCATTAGGCTTAAAACAATTACAAGCACATCCTTGGGATAGCTTAAACACTGAATTAGTAGTAGGTGGTAAAGTTACAGGTAAAATTGTAAACATAGCTGATTACGGTGCTTTCTTAGAAATTGCTCCTGGTGTTGAAGGTTTAATTCACGTAAGTGAAATGAGCTGGAGCCAACATTTACGTAACCCATCTGACTTTATGAAGATTGGTGACGAAATGGAAGCAGTTATTTTAACTCTTGAAAAAGAAGAGCGTAAAATGAGCTTAGGTATTAAACAATTAAAAACTGATCCTTGGGTTGACATTGCTAACAAATACCCTGTTGGTAGCAAACACAAAGGTATCGTTCGTAATATGACTAACTACGGTTTATTCGTAGAATTAGAAGAAGGTGTTGATGGTTTAGTTCACGTAAGCGATTTAAGCTGGACTAAGAAAATCAAACATCCAAACGAGTTTGTGAAAAAAGACCAAGAATTAGATGTATTGGTATTAGAAGTTGATAACGAAAACCATCGTTTAAGCTTAGGCCACAAACAGTTAGATGAAAATCCTTGGGATGCATTCGAAACTTTATTTGCTTTAGGTTCAGTTCATGAAGGTACTATTTTAAAAGTTGAAGAGAAAAGCGCTACCATTGCTTTACCTTACGGTGTAGAAGGTTATGCTCCAATTAAACAACTTTACAAAGAAGACAAGAAAACTGCTAAAGAAGACGAAGTATTACAATTCCGTGTTACTGAGTTTAACAAAGAAAACAAACGTATCGTTTTATCACACACTGCCGTTTGGAAAAACGATGTAGAAGTGAAACAGGTTGACGAAAGAAAATCGAAAAACGAAGAGAAAGAAAAAGCTACTAAAGCAGCTAAGAAAAACAACGATAGCAACGAAAAATCAACGTTTGCTGACGTAGAAGGTTTAGCAGCTTTAAAAGAACAATTAGAAAATAAATAGTCTGATTGTAGCTTTTAGCTAATATTTAGAAGGCTGTCTTGCAAAAGACAGCCTTTTTTGTTACATAATAAATGATTACTACTTATTAGCTAACCCATTATCCGTAGAGTAAGTGAAACACTCTACTGATGGTTAATGATGTTTATTGTCTCAAACGCGGGCTATTGAAAACTTACCTCGACAATAAAAATAACCAGTCCTTGCAGGAGTTCTAGCCTGCAACAAAAATATATTTTATGTTCGGATATATTTTTGTTCGATAAGGCTTTGTTAATCAAATCAATGTTAAATAATTCTCGAAATGGCCAAGATGCTAAGTATTTTTTTACTTCCTAAATGAATAGTTGTGCAGTTTATTAGTTTGTAAAAGTGTATACGATAAATACATTTGTAAAAGTAATAACCCCAATAATTTTCTGTGATTTCAACTAGTTCTTTATGCAAAAAAACTGAAAGAAATAGTTGGTTATTGTTGACTTTATTGTGAAATTATAACCTAAAAAAGATTGATATGAATGAAATTATATGTCCTAATTGCCAAAAGGCTTTTAAAGTAGATGAAGCAGGTTTTGCTGATATAGTTAAACAAGTTAGGGATTCTAAATTTGATGAAGAGTTACAAAATAGATTAAACCTTGCAGAAAAAGAGAAAGAAAGTGCCATTAAACTGGTAGAGGCTAACTTAAAGAGCTCATTACAAATTGAACTTTCCAATAAGGATAAAGAAATTGCACTCATCAAAGCCAACAATGAAAAGTTATTGTCGGAACAACTTGCAGAAAAAGAAAACATGCTAATTTTATTGAATGCAAAACTTCAAAATGCAGAAAGTGAAAAGAAACATTCTGTAGCAGAAGCCATTCAGAAATTAGAAAAAGAAAAGGATGAAAAAGACCGAGAAATTTTTCAACTAAAAGCAAATAGTGAACTCAAGTTATCGGAAAAATTAGCTGAAAAAGAAACTTTAGTTGCTGAAATGATATCCAAACTCGAGAAGGCTGAAATTGAAAAAAAATTAGTAGTTACCGAAGCTATTCAAAAAATAGAAAAAGAAAGAGATGAGTTGGCCAATAACGTTAGACTTAAGGAAACTGAAAAACAACTGTTGGAAAAATCATTAAGCGAAAAATTTACAGCAGAACTAAAGGCTAAAGATGACATCATAAAACATAAAGACGAAGAAATAGCACTTCGTAAGGACATGAAGTTAAAACTTTCGACAAAAATGTTAGGTGAAACACTTGAACAGCACTGCGAAATTGAATTTAATAAACTTCGAGCTACTGCATTTCAAAAGGCATATTTTGAAAAAGATAATGATTCAAAATCGGGAAGTAAAGGTGACTATATTTATAAAGAAAATGATGATTTAGGAAATGAAATCATTTCAATCATGTTTGAAATGAAAAATGAAGGGGATGAAACTGCTACCAAGAAAAAAAATGAAGACTTTTTAAAAGAATTGGATAAGGATAGAATAGAAAAAAAATGTGAATACGCTGTCCTTGTATCTCTTTTGGAGGCTGATAACGAATTATATAACGGTGGTATTTTCGATGTTTCACACAAGTATGAAAAAATGTATATAATCAGACCGCAGTTTTTTATACCCATTATTACACTTTTGAGAAATGCAGCCATGAATTCAATGAAAGCTAAGGCGGAATTAGCAATTGTGAAAAGTCAAAATATTGATATTACAAATTTCGAGGAAAATATAAATGCATTTAAGGTAGGTTTTGCAAAAAACTACGATTTGGCAAGTAGGCAATTTAAAACTGCCATTGATGAAATTGATAAAACCATGGATCATCTGCAAAAAACAAAGGATGCCCTTCTATCGTCAGTTAATAATTTAAGACTTGCTAATAACAAAGCGGAAGATTTAACCATAAAAAAATTGACAAGAGGAAATCCTACCATGACCGCAAAATTTGAAGAATTGAATAAAAAAGTGGATTAACACCAAATAACCTGAAAGTGATTGGATTCAATAGTTGAAAGCATAAAATTATCCATCAAATATTTTTTGTTAAGGCAACTAATTATTGACCTTACAAAAGAAGAAATTGCGATAGCAAAAGACAGAAAAAATAGAAGAGTATTAAATAGAAAAATTATTAATGGCAGAAAAATTCGAATTAGAAACTATACAATTAGACAAGGTCTCGGTTCATCAAATAGGGAATAAAACAAATGGCGAAGATTTGATTATTTCAAAGGATTTGTTGGATTTAAGCGATGGAAAATTGAAAGATTTATTGATGAAATTTTTTGTATCATCTTTCAATAATCCGGAATTTTATAATTTCAGTTTTAGCAATAATGATTTTACATTAAATCCTATTTACAATTATGCTTTACAAATGTTCGATCATGGTAATTCGTTTCATATCAATAGCGTTAATATTGCAAAGCATTTATATGAACTTTCTGTTCATCCTCAAATAAAAAGTGGTGATTTGTTTATTGCTTATTTTCCAAATATTCAAGTAGAAGATGAAGATGTGGAAGCTATTGGAATTTTTAAGTCGGAAAATAAATACGACTTTCTAAAATTGAACCAAACCAATAATGTTTTTGATGTAAGTTATAATGATGGAATTAACATTGATAAGTTGGATAAAGGTTGTTTGATATTTAATACCAATGCCAACCAAGGTTATAAAGTTTGTATAATTGATAAAGGAAATAAAGGCAGCGAAGCGCAATATTGGAAGGATAGTTTTTTACAACTAAAACCTTGCAGCAATAATTATAACCACACCAAAGAGTTTATGAATATTGCCAAAAACTTTGTGACCAAACAATTGAACGAAGAATTTGAAGTTACCAAAGCAGATCAAATTGATTATTTGAACCGTTCGGTTGATTATTTTAAAACCAACGACACTTTTGACAAGCAAGAGTTTGAACAAGCAGTGTTTAAAGATGAAGGGGTAATAGAATCGTTCCGTACCTTTGATGAAGCATACAGAATGAGCAATGAATTGGATATTTCTGATAGTTTTGATATATCGAGCCAAGCAGTTAAAAAACAAGCAAGAATTTTTAAAAGCGTGCTTAAATTGGATAAAAATTTCCATATTTATATTCATGGAAACCGTGAATTAATTGAGCAAGGGGTAGAACCTGATGGACGAAAGTTTTATAAAATTTATTTTAAAGAAGAGGAATAGTCATTTTTAAAGTATTAGTTATCAGCAGATAAAATATTTTTTACCATAAATTGTAACAAAAAATATGATAGGGCGTATTAAGCTACATAAAATAAAAAATACCAATATGAAAAAGATAATTTTAGCAGCGTCAATAGCCGTTTTAACATTGATGGCAAATGCGCAAACCAAAGTAACATTGCCAAGTTTTACCAAAATAGTAGTACCAGCTAATTTTGAAGTTAAACTCCAGCAAAGTGAAAAAAATGAAGTTTCTTATCAAGACGCAGATTCAAAAAATACCAATATTTCTGCATTAGAAAAAGGAGCATCTGTTAGTAATAATACTTTAAATTTTGATTTAGCTTCATTTGGAAGTAATATTCCGGTTGAGGTTATCGTTTATGTAAATTCAATAGAGGAAATAAAACTTGAATCGAATGCTACCATGAAAATGGGTGGAGATAGTGCTATTAAATCAAAATATTTAAAAATTTCGGCTGATGGTGCTACAAAAATAGATTTACTTTTAGATGTTGAAAAATTAGAAGCTAAGATTAATGGAGCTAGTAAGTTAAGTATTGATGGTAAAGTAACTGAAGGTAACTTAGAAGCTACAGGCGCATCAAAAATAGATGCAATGGGAACAGCTTTTGAAAACGCAGTAGCCGAAGCAAGTGGCGCTTCAAAAATACTTGTAACTGTAAAAAATAATTTAAAGGCTGAAGCAACTGGTTTTTCTAAAATTGAATATACAGGCAATCCCAAAAATGTTGAAAAACAAGTGTCTGGAGGTTCTAAAGTAGAACAAGTAAATGACGATGGCGAAGATGGAAAAGTTGAAATTTCAATTGGAGCTAAAAAGGGTAAAAAAGGTAAACACAAAAAACATAGTACTGAAATGGAAACTGCTTTTGGTGGTATCGAAATTGGTGTTAGCTCGTTTGTAACTCCTGATTTTAATACTACACTTGCAGCATCAAATAAAAACTTAGAAACTAATATTGGTAGCTCGTGGCGCTTTGCTTTAAACTTTGGTGATTGGGATTTACCCATTGTAAAAGGCCGTTTAGCGTTAACTACAGGTTTAGGATTAAGCTTCGATCATTATGGTTTTAAAAATAAGGATTCGATGATAAGCGACAATAACCAACAGTTAACTTTTGTTACTCCAGCAGCTACTTTAAGTACCAATCGTTTGTATCAATTTAACTTTACATTGCCATTATTAGTTAAGTATAACTCTAGTTACAACAAACACGATAAAAGATTTTATACCGCCTTTGGTGTTATGATAAAATATGCGGCAGTTAACCATGTAAAAACTGTTTATAGTAAAAATAGTGTTGATTACGAAACAGTAGCAAGTGGTGATTATTTTGTAAATCGTTTAGCAGCAGATGCTACAGTTAGAATTGGATATGGTGCAGTAAGCGTATTTGCTAATTATGGTTTGGTTCCATTATTCGATACTAATAAAGTATTAGATACCAGAACAGCTCAAGCAGGATTAGCATTAAACTTTTAATTAAGGGAATCAAAAAATATTTTAAAACTGCCTCAAACCAGAGGCAGTTTTTTTTGTTTCAATAATTACTATTTGGCAGATAAATCTTTAAAAAATTAACGGCAAGATTATTGACAATATCAATGACACAAATACACTAAAACCGGTTTGGATATCCAACAAATAAATACCATAAACAATAATAATAATTTGACTTTCAATAGTGATGAATATGAATTATTACTTAAAAGTTTGAATATAATACCTACTTCCGATTTTTTACTAACTACTGTCAATTTTTGGAATAATGCCAATAACGTGCAGTTATTTAAATTAGAAAATGCCATTTTGCTAGTATTGTTTAATCCTCCTTTTGGCGATGCTTTTTCTCATTTATTGGCGAATAATTTAACTGATAATTTGGTGAAAATTGCCACTCAAAAAACCAAAGAATTGAACATTGAAAAGCTCAAAATAAGCTATTCACAAAGCGATTGTAAACCAGATTTTATAAATAATTTATTTTCTGAAACAGATGAGTTTGAATACATTTATAGCTTATTAGATTTAGCACAATTGCAAGGAAGCAAATACAAAAAACAACGCAATGCATACGCTAAAGCTATAAAAGAAAACAGTGAACTTACTATTGAAATTTCTGATTTGGCTTTAGTTGATGATAAAACAGAAATCAAGCAATTTTGCCAAGATTGTATGCAAATAAAATCGGATAGAAACCTCGCCAATGAGCCTAACTTACAAAGAGAATGGATGGCTTTTCAAAAGTGCATTGATTTAAGCAGTAACTTAAATTTAAAAATAATGAAACTGTATGCCAATCAAAAATTAAGTGGATTGCTAATTTACGAAGAGTTTAATAACCAATGGATTGTTGGTCATTTTTTTAAAACTTATTTGGGTTTGGGTATGTTTTTGTTAAATCAATTGAGTGTTGCCTTATCAAAGCAAGGTTTTAAATATTTTAATTTTCAGGAAGATAGGGGAGTAGAAAGTTTACGTTATTTTAAACAACAACTAAATCCTGCTTTTCAGTTAAAAACCTATAGTATTACACTTTAAATGAATCAACTTTTAAATAGACTATTGTTGTTTTTAACAGGAGCAACCACTTTTACTGTAATTAACTACAGTTTCGATTTTGTATTGTACCCGTTTGCCTTATACAAATTAGGTGTTGTGGTTGGTTTTTTTACCATGATGTTATTGTCGTTTTTATTTTGTTGGGGTTATTTTATTATTTACGATTACCTAAAACGCGATTTTTTAGGAATAGAATACTCAAAAGAAAAAATGAACGATATTATCAATAATCAAAATCGTGTTGGTATAAAATTGGTTATTGTAAAAATTTTGCGCAAAAGCAATGTTATCTTATTTATTTTCTTATCCATTTATTTTAATCCATTTGTAGCAGTAGCATTTAATAGAAAAGGTAATTTTGCCTATAATGGCTTAAGTGCCCGTGATTGGCGCTTATTTATATTGAGTGTAATTATTAGCAATGGTTTTTGGTCAACAACCGTGTTTGCAGGAATTTCCTTTTTTGATTTTTTATATAAAATTTTATTAAGTTGGTGGAATGGCTAAACTACCCTAAAAAAGTTTAATCTCCTAAAAATTACTAAATCATCTTATCAACATAGTATATAAAAATCATTAGCCATTGTATTTATTTTATTTTACGTTTGAATGTTATTATTCCCCATAAGTGGAGAGCATTTTAAAAGTATGAAAATAGGTATATTTTTTGGTGGCAATAGCCGCGAGCGCGAGGTAAGTTTTGCAGGTGGACGCACCGTTTACGATAATTTAGATAAAACGCTTTTTCAAGCTATTCCTATATTTGTGGATAGCTTTAATAATTTTGTATTGCTCGATTGGGAGTATATTTACAAAGGTTCCATTCGCGATTTTTATCCACCTGTTTCTGCTTTAAAAAACCAAAAAACCGAAGTGCAAGTATATGCCGAAAATTTGGCCGCTGCTCATGAGGATAATGGTAAATCATTAATAAAAAAATTAGGAAAAACCATTAAACCTGAAGAGCTAAAAGGGTTGATTGATTTTGCTTTTTTAGCTTTACATGGCGCCAATGGCGAAGATGGAACCATACAAGGTTTATTGGAGTTTATGGATATTCCTTACAGTGGTTCGGGCATTATGCCCAGTGCTTTGGGGATGAACAAACGCTTGCAAAAACAATTAATGAAAAGTGCAGGAATGAATGTTCCTAAATACTTCTCGTTTACCAAAAATCAATTGCCTGATTTAAAAAATATTTATAAAAAAGTTATTGGTGAAGTTGGTTTTCCTTTTGTAATAAAGCCTGCCAATCAAGGTAGTTCGGTGGGTGTTTCGGTTATTAGTACCGATAATTTTGAGCAATTTGAAAACGCGGTTTTAAAATCGTTTTTTATTCAACAAGTGTCGGCTAATGAATGGATAAATTTAGACCAAAAAGCCAAAACACAATTCATTCAAAAAATTACTGATGTAAAAGAAGGAATTGGTTTACCAGCCATAGTTACTATTAATGGACAAAAGGAATTAATTTATAATCCTGATGATTTGTGGGAATTATTTAGTTCTCAGTTTTTAGTTCCTAGTTCACAGTTAAAGAGTAAAACTAAATCAACCAATCAACCAATCAACAATTCAACAATTGTTTTGGAAAGCATTTACTCCGAAACGGAATGTTTAATTGAAGGATTTATTGAAGGCAGAGAGTTTAGTTGTATAGTATTAAAAAATGAAGATGGAACTGCTGTAGCATTGCCTCCGACAGAAATAGTTAAAGGCAAAGAAGTATATGATTACCGCAGTAAATATTTACCAGGTTTAAGCCGAAAAATTACCCCAATTGATATTGCTGAAAACAAAATAGATGAAATTAGAAAAGCTTGTGAGCAGTTGTTCACCTTCTTTAATTTCCACGTTTATGCCCGTATTGACGGATTTATAAATAACCAAGGTGAGTTGTTTTTAAACGATCCAAATACCACAAGCGGTATGATGCCATCTAGTTTCTTTTTTCACCAAGCAGCCGAAATTGGTTTAAATCCATCGCAGTTTTTAACTTATATCATTCGCACTTCGTTAGCTGAAAGAGCTCACTCGCAGCAAGTTCATTTTCATCACATCGAATTATTGAATCATTTAGATGCAAAAATTGCTAGCAATAAAAAACAAAAAAGTACTAAAAAACGCGTAGCAGTGTTTATGGGTGGTTATTCTACCGAGCGCCACATTTCAGTGGAGAGTGGAAGAAATATTTATGAAAAATTAGCTTCATCGGCTAAATACCAGCCTTTTCCTGTTTTTGTAACGGGCAATGATAGCGCACATGAACTTTGGTTATTGCCGGTTAATGTTATGCTCAAAGACAATGCAGACGATATAAAAGAAAAATTGAGCAGTTATAAACGCTTGCCAATAATGGAAAAAATTATTGCTGAATGCAAACCTGTTTTAGATAAATATGGCAATGCTGAAACTCAATTATTTGCTCCTAAAAAAATTGAATACAAAGATTTGAAAAAAATGGCCGATGCAGTGTTTATTGCATTACATGGTCGTCCGGGTGAAGATGGAACGGTTCAAACTTATTTAAATAAACTAAAAATTCCTTACAATGGCAGTGGAGTTGAAAGCAGCCGAATTACCATTAACAAATACGATACCAACGAATTGCTTAAAAAGCATAAAATATTGGTTGCTGAACATATGTTGGTTCAGCAAAAAGATTGGAAAAAAAATGTAGAAGAGGTTATAAAAAAGGTGGAAACTATTGGTTATCCTTTAATTGCAAAACCTGCAGATGATGGTTGTAGCAGTGCAGTTAAAAAAATTAAAACCCGCCAAGACCTTATCAATTACGCGGAAGGAGTTTTCCGTCCGCTAGAAATAATGGAGGCTGAATTAGCAGAAAGATTGGGTTTGAAACCAAAAGAAGAGTTTCCAATGAAAGCTTATTTTTTAGTAGAAAAATTTGTTGAAAAAGGAAATGCCAAACACTTTTTAGAAGTTACAGGAGGTTTAATAACTCATTTTAAAGGTAGTAAATTAACTTACGAAATGTTTGAACCTAGCGAAACATTGGCCGAAGGAGAAATATTATCTTTAGAAGAAAAGTTTTTAGCCGGACAAGGTCAAAACATTACACCAAGTAGGTTTAGTAAAAATGCAAAAGCGCAAGCCGAAATTAGCAAAAAAGTACAAGAGGTTTTAAAGAAAACTGCTAAAGTTTTAAATGTAGAAGGTTATTGCCGCATTGATGCTTTTGTGAGAATTTACGATAAAAATAGGTTAGAGGTAGTAATTATTGAAATCAACTCATTACCTGGAATGACTCCTGCTACGGCTATTTTCCATCAATGTGCTTTAAACAATTATAAACCTTACGAGTTTATTGATAGTATATTAGAATTTGGCGCAGCCAAAATGGGAGTAAAATAAAAATGAATATAGCTGATATTAGAACTGATTATACTTTAAAAAGTTTTGACGAAAAAGACTTACTAGCCAATGCTTTTGAGCAATTTGAAATTTGGTTTGATGAAGCCATAAAAGCAGAGGTATTAGAACCTAATGCCATGACTTTAGCAACCATTAGTCCTAACGGATTTCCGGCAGCGCGTATAGTGCTTTTAAAAGGAATTGAAGCAAATGGATTGGAGTTTTTTACCAATTACCATAGCAATAAAGGCCACGATTTAGACCATAATAACAAAGTAGCTTTGGTGTTTTTTTGGCCTGAATTGCAACGCCAAGTGCGCATAGTTGGCACTGCTCAAAAAATGTCGGACGAAAAATCAGATTTGTACTTTAACAGTCGTCCTTTGGGAAGTAGAATTGGCGCACATGCATCACCACAAAGCAAGGTAATTTCTAGTAGAGTACTTTTGGAAGAAAGTGTAAAAAAAATGGAAGCTTTATTTAGCGAAGAGCCTCTTTTACGTCCAATAAATTGGGGTGGATATGTTGTAAATCCAATTAGTTTTGAATTTTGGCAAGGCCGTAGCAGTAGGCTTCACGATAGATTTATCTACACTTTACAAACCGATAATAATTGGAAAATAGAAAGATTAGCACCTTAGGTATTTAGATATTTTTGATTTGGCGATTTTTTGATTGAATGATTTTTATTGTTCCAAGACTTCGTAATTCAAAATTTGGTATTCAACATTTATAATTAACTACTCAGTTATGATGTAAATACCTCATTAAGTTTTTCAACCAATAAACCATTAACGAAATTCAAAATTTAATCTGACTGTTTCATGGATGCTAAAGTTAACATTATTAAAACACTACAACTTTAACAATGTTAATTTTAGTACCTTAGTTATCTTTTAAATGGTAAGTTTTTCATACTTAAACCAGCACCTTGCATTTTGTTCATGGTACGCATCATTTTGCGCATTTCTTCAAACTGTTTCAGCAATTGATTTACTTGTTGAATATCAGTTCCACTTCCGTCTGCTACGCGTTTTCTGCGGCTTCCGTTAAGTATATCTGGTGTTCTGCGTTCAGCAGGTGTCATTGAGTTAATAATAGCTTCAATACCTTTAAAAGCATCATCGCTAATATCTATGTCTTTGATTGCTTTACTAACTCCAGGAATCATAGCCATCAAATCTTTTAGGTTACCCATTTTCTTTATTTGCTGAATTTGGCTATAAAAATCTTCAAAGGTGAATTGGTCTTTTAGTAATTTCTTTTGGATTTTAGCAGCTTCTTCTTCATCAAAAACCGACTGAGCACGTTCTACTAGGGTAACAATATCACCCATGCCCAAAATACGTTGAGCCATCCTATCCGGGTGAAATACATCAAGGGCTTCCATTTTTTCGCCCATACCCACAAATTTGATAGGTTTTTCAACAACTGTTTTAATTGAAAGTGCAGCCCCACCACGTGTATCACCATCTAATTTGGTTAAAATTACGCCAGTAAAATCTAATACATCGTTAAAGGCTTTAGCAGTATTTACAGCATCTTGACCCGTCATCGAATCGACTACAAACAAAATTTCTTGAGGTTGAACAGTGGCTTTAATATTGCCAATTTCAGCCATCATTTCTTCGTCAATACTTAATCGACCTGCAGTATCTATAATTAATATTTTGTGGTTGCCATCTTTTGCAGCTTTTACTGCATTTTGGGCAATTTCAACTGGATTTTTGTTTTCCATTTCAAAGTACACAGGTACTTCAATTTGCTCACCTAATACTTTTAATTGCTCAATAGCTGCAGGGCGGTATACATCAGCAGCTGCTAGTAATACACTTTTTCCTTGTTTTTTAAAATAGCTAGCCAATTTTGCAGAGTGGGTAGTTTTACCACTACCTTGCAAACCAGCCATTAATATAATACTTGGATTGCCGCTGGTATTGATATTTTCGGTTTTAC
Source organism: Bacteroidia bacterium (assembly GCA_044239605.1). Classification (GTDB taxonomy): domain Bacteria; phylum Bacteroidota; class Bacteroidia; order UKL13-3; family UKL13-3; genus JAAFJM01. Next base: position 58,981 of record JBIIBC010000004.1, read on the forward strand.
CACCTAAAAGTTCAGTTAATTCATCATTTACAATTTTTACCAATAACTGGCCTGGGCTAACACTAGTTAATACGTTTTGTCCTAAAGCTTTTTCTTTTACAGTATCAGTAAATTGTTTGGCAATTTTGTAGTTAACATCGGCATCAATTAAGGCTTTACGGATTTCTTTAACCGTTTCGGCAACATTAATTTCGGTAATTTTACCTTGTCCTTTTAGGTTTTTAAATGCTTTATCTAACTTACTACTTAAACTTTCAAACATGTGTATTGGAATTATTTTTTGTTGCGCGAAGATAGGTTTTATTTAAAATTCAAAAAGCTAATAATTATAAAATTTTTATGTTGAATTAAAGGGCTAAAAAGCAAAAAAGCCGCATAAAATGCAGCTTATTTAATATATTGTATGAATTTAAGCTCCTATACAACTTTTTAAATCGTGTACTTGGCTTTCCCAAAGTTGAATAGTGTTTTTCTCATCACCCTCTTCTGCATAATCAGTTATTACTAAGGCTACATCATCCGTCAGTTCATCTACATTAATGTCAAATTCTAAAAACTCATCTTTTTCAGTGTTCATCCATTTAAACTTCATACTTTTATTATTTACTTTTTTCAATAATTCGGCACTAGTTTCCTCCCCATCCCACTTGAATTTATAGGTGTTATTTCTAATATCTACATCGTTGCAAAACCATTGCGATAAACCGCTAGGGGTACTGATATAATTAAATAATAAAGCAGGAGATGCTTTTATTGGGAATTCAATTATTACTTGTTTACGAGCCATGAGTGAATGATTTTTTTGTTTTTGAACTTTAGCAAATATAATTTTTACTTTGACTTTACAAAGTTTATCCTAAAAAATTCTTAAACATTCCGCTAATTCCACCTTTTTCTTCATTGTTACTTTTATTTCCAAACATGTTTATAAGCATACCACTTAAACCCCCACCACCTAGATTACTTAACATACTTTGTACATTAAATGAATCATCATTAGGATCGTTTATTTTCGAGATTAATTGGTTCATTACGTTAGGAATCAATTCGTTAGAAATATTGTTAGCATCTGTTTGGTTTACATTGAACTTGCTTACCAAATTGTTCCCTAAGCCACTAATAATATTGGCTACAATAGGATTATTGGTTAAATTTCCATTGGTTTTTAAAATATCAGATAAACCAGCAATATTTCCTTTTGAAACTTCAGCTTTTAATCCATTTATTATTGAATTTCCAGTTTCTGATATTGCATCATCGTTGTGCTCATTTGCAATTGCTTGATTATTAACAATTAATTCTCCAGCATTTTCTTTTATTAAGTTTATTAAATTTTCAATCATAACGCTTCGAAACTATTTATTTTTTTTATGAATTTGTATTATTTTTTTGTTTAAAGTATTTTTTTAGTTCTTCGGGAGTAAATGTGTTTAAACAATTTTCTTTTGTTAAGCCACCTTTACGTCCAATTAAGGTACCATAATACATATCTTTTAACCCATCAATACTGTGTGCATCAGGGTTAATACATAGTTTAATTCCCTTATTTAAAGCATAATCAATAAAACGCCAATCAAGGTCTAATCGGTATGGATTGGCATTAATTTCTATGGCTACATTATTGGCTGCACAAGCATCAATTATTTTATGATGGTTAATTGGGTAACCTTCGCGTAACAATAATAATCTGCCAGTTGGATGACCTAAAATAGTGGTAAAAGGATTTTCAATAGCAGTTATTATTCTGCTCATGGCTTTTTCTTCGTTCATTTTTAAAATGCTATGAACCGAAGCCACCACATAATCAAAAGTAGCCAAAACATCATTAGCGTAATCTAGTTGACCATTGTATAAAATATCGCACTCAATACCTTTAAATATTGTAAATTTTGGATTGTTGGCATTCAGTTTATCTACTTCTTCGTGCTGCGCAATAATGCGTTCTTCACTTAAACCATTGGCATAAAATGCAGCCTTGCTATGGTCGGCAATACCAAAATAACTGTAGCCCATTTTTTGACAAGCCTTGGCCATTTCGGCAATGGTATTTAGTCCATCACTCCAAGTTGAATGGTTGTGCAAAGCACCTTTTAAATCGCTGTATTCAATTAAAGTTGGAAGTTTATTTTGTTCAGCTAACTTAACTTCAATGGTTCCTTCGCGCATTTCAGGCTCAATATACTGCAAGTTTATACTTTGATAAATGGCCTGTTCCGAATTAGCGTTTTTATTAATAGCAGTTAAGTTTAGCAATTGCAAATGCGCTTGACTGGCTGATTTTTCAAATAAATCCCAAGTAAATGAAGATGTATTACAATTGTAAATTTGAACTGGAAATTGCTCATATTTTGCACTGAATCCTTTGTCATTAGTAGTTAAATCCGTTAAAGCATCCATTTGAGCTAGGCTGTTTTCTGTAGTATTTACATCGTTGCTTGCTACCAATATTTCAATTTCATCAATTACCTCTAATTTTCTACGCATGGCTCCGCATATAGAAACGTTGGTAAAACTGTTATTTTGCTCCAATAATTTTACTAAACTTAAAGCTGCATTTTCAACTTTGGCGTAATGAAATTTATTGGCACTGGCATACATAAACTCAATTTGATTGATTACGTTTTGCTGTGTTTTCAAACCAAAACCTTTGGCTTGTGCCAACCTGTTTTCTTTACAGGCATAAAGTAATTCGCCTATTTCTTCTATTTCTAACTCTTTCCAAATAACAGCAATTTTTTTAGGTCCTATTCCTTTTATGCGCATCATTTGCATAACACCAGCAGGCGTTTGAGCTATTAATTCATTCAGTTCTGCAAAGCTTTCTGATTTATTTATTTCATCTATTTTAGCAGCTATTCCTTTACCAATTCCTTCTATTTTTTCTAATTCAGGAATGGTTAAACCCTCCAATGGATTTATCATTTTATCAATCCTAAAATAGGCATTACTAAATTGTTTAATTTTAAAAGGATTGGCGCCATGCAGTTCGCTTAAATCGGCAAAAAACTTAAATAAATCGGCTATATCAGAGTTTGTCATTGGTGTTTTGTTTTGCATATTTAGGTTTTATAAAGGCTATCCAAACGTAATAAAACATGGTTAAAATACCTGCTATAAAAAACAGCAGTGAAACCGATTTTGGTAAATCATTATAAAAATCGCTCAGCATCCATGCGCTATTGGCACAGATCCAAAAAATAATTGCCACATTTACTATAATTAAATCTAATTTGTTTTTTGATAAATAAAGTACGTAAAAAGCCATAGCCAACGTAGGTAAAATAAGCAAAGCGCCAGCTGTTTTATACTCCATCATCCAACACATATCTTTAAACAGCCAAAACACTACATGCAAATTTTCAGTCTTTCGTATTTTATCTATCATTTTTATTGGTTTGCCTTTGGCAATAATAATAAATCACACTATTTAATTAGTAAAAAAAGTAATTTAAAGTAACATAAAAAAAGCGCAGTTCAAAATAAATTTGAACTACGCTTTTATAATGAGTTGAATATGGTTTTTAAATTATTTTATAGATTTTATTGAATGAATTTATTTAAAAAATATTAATTAAAACCCATCTCCGTCAAGTAGGTTTCCTAGTCCACCTAGTATACTACCTTGTTCTTTACCACCACGAGTTCCATATTGTAGTATTCTTCCAGCCAAACGACTAATAGGTAATGTTTGTATCCAAACTTTACCTGGCCCACGTAAGGTTGCGTAAAATACCCCTTCTCCTCCAAAAAGAGTGTTTTTTATTCCACCTACAAATTGAATATCATAGTCAACATCTTTTGTAAACGCAACAATACATCCGGTATCTATTTTCAACATTTCACCAGGGAATAATTCTCGTTCTTCCACATGTCCACCTGCATGAACGAAACACATTCCATCTCCTTCTATTTTTTGCATGATAAAACCTTCACCACCAAATAAACCTGTACCTAATTTTTTTTGAAATTCAATTCCTACTGCAACTCCTTTTGCTGCGCATAAAAATGAATCTTTTTGACAAATTATTCTACCACCTAAACGCATAAGGTCTAATGGAATAATTTTTCCTGGATATGGTGCTGCAAAAGTTACTTGCTTTTTTCCTTGACCCATATTGGTATAAGCAGTCATAAATAAACTTTCACCAGTTAGTAGTCGTTTACCAGCACTAAATAATTTGCCTAACATTCCTCCGTTATCTTGACTTCCATCTCCAAAAATAGTTTGCATTTGAATGCCATCATTCATCATCATGAAGCTGCCAGGCTCTGCCATAACAGTTTCGTTGGGGTCTAATTCAATTTCTACACATTGCATTTCACTACCAAATAAACGGTAGTCAATTTCATGATTGTTTGCCATAGTTTTATTTTATTAATTGATGCAATTATAATTTTATCCATTCATAAATAGAAAAGTGTTTCCTAAATATTTTCACTTTTATTTGTAAATAATTTTAAACGGATATTATATAATGAAAACGGCAATTATTGCAGGCGCAACAGGATTAATTGGAAAGCAGTTACTATTCAATTTAATAGAAGGTGGGGCACACGATAAAATAATTGCTTTGGTTAGAAAGGAAATTCCTTTTAATTCACCAAAATTGATTCAAATAATAGTTGACTTTAATAACCTACCATTAATAGCAGATGATTTAAAAGCCGATGATGTATTTTGTTGTTTAGGAACCACCATTAGAAAAGCTGGTTCACAAGCAGCCTTTAAAAAAGTTGATTATGATTACTGTTTAAATTTAGCAAACGAAACATATAAAAATGAATCGAAAAACTTTTTTTTAGTTTCGGCCTTAGGAGCTAATTCAAGTTCTAAAATTTTTTATAATCAAGTAAAAGGTGAACTGGAAGAAGCCATTAGTAAGGTTGGTTTCAACTCCTTTTATATCTTTCGTCCTTCCTTGTTATTAGGCAATAGAAATGAATTTAGGTTAGGAGAAAAAATCATGCAAATTATTATGAAACCAATATCAAGATTGATGTTTGGAAGTATGAAAAACTTTGCTGCAATTGAAAGCCAACAAGTAGCTAAAGCAATGTATTGGCTAGCAATCACAAATAATAAAAAAGGAACTCAAATCATTAGTAATAAACAAATGCTAGATTTATAAATTAATTTTGTTTTTTAACTAAAATAGAAAGTCATCTTTCAAAGCATATATAATGTAATCAGGATTTTTTTAAAATTTTTTACCATGTGTTAAGGAAATTATTCGTTTGAATAATTTAGGAGAATAATTTAATAGTTTTAAACTCCAATATGTGGTGGTTTTTTTTCCAAATAAGTGTTGCAGGTAATAAGCAATTTTAATTCTAGATGAAAAATTTTGGTTCCATTCATCGGTATAATTTTGGATTAATTCGATCTTCGAAATATTGTTTTTTAAAAACGAATCAATTTGTTTAGCCAATATTTTGGAGGAACGCATGGCAATGCTCATGCCGTTTCCACATAATGGAGCAATAGCCCCCGCTGAATCTCCTAGCATAATTATTCCAAGTTGGTAAGTTTGCTTTTTTTCAAAGCTTATTTGACTAATGACCAACGGTTTTTCATATAAAAATTCTGATTCAGTAAAGTACTTTTTTAAATACGGATTTTCATATAAAATATTTTCTTCCATACGTTTGATGTCATTTTGATACAATCGTAAATTTTTAGAAGTAGTTAAATAACATAAGCAATAAGTATCATTATCAACTTTTGAAATGCCACAATAACCATCTTTAAAATTATGTAATTCAATAATATGGGCAGGTAAATTGGTTTTGATATGGTATTTCACACCAATGTATTTTCCTTTTTCAGTTACCTTTTGTTGTGCTATAAACGGTGGGTTGATTTTACCAAAACTACCACAAACTAATTTTGATTGGTAATTGTCAACATTTGTAAAGATTTCATAAAATTCATCATGTTGTTTTACATCCAAAACCTTGGTATTGTCCAAAACAGTAACACCTAATTCTTTCGCTTTTTTGAATAATAAATTATCCAAAGAAAATCGACTGATGCCAAAACCACCTAAATCTAGAGGAGAATGAATGATAAACCCGTTTGGTGCTGAAACATGAATGGTATTAATTATTGGCAATGATAGTTCTGCCATTGGCAATCCTAAACTGTTTAAAAAATCCCAACTTTCTAATGAAATATACTCCCCACAAACTTTATGGAATGGGTATTTATTTTTTTCGAATAATATAACTTGATGACCATTTTGAGCCAATTGAATGGACAAGGTTAGGCCAGCCAAACCACCACCAATAATGGCACAATCATATTTGGAAGATTGATTATTCATAAACGATTACTTCATGTCTAAATGCCCATTTGTTTTTTACTGAATATTTTTTTGCACCTGCTTGTTCAATCATTTCAATCCATTCATTTTTTTTAAATCCTCTTAACACAGAAAGGGGTGCATCATTTTTAACTAAATATGATTTTGAGAAAACCTTAGTTAGGTATTTAATAGAATAATAAGCAAATCTATTTCTTTCTAAATCGTTTATAATAAGAATGGCTTTATGTTTTATAGCAAATTGAATCAATTCAATAATTTGAGAAGATGTAAGATGATGACAAAATAAACTGGCATGAATTATAGAAACTTCATTCACATGCAAATGAATATTTCTATAGTCATCACAAATAAAACTAAGTGATGGATTAGGCTCATTTTGATTAGCATAATTTACGCAAGTATTCTTTAAATCAATGCCATATAATTTCAATTCGGTTTTGTTTTTTTGAGACCATTTATAGATAGTTTTCAGAGTATCTCCTCCGCCACTTCCTATATCAACTAGCGTATAGGTTTGGTTTTTAAAATCAATTTTTTTAAGCGCGTTTAGTGAAATTTGATATCCACCTAATAATGAATTGATGACGTGCAATTCCTTTAAATTCTGGAATAAATCAGCATCAGGAATTACCTCAGCATCTAATAATTCTTTTTGAGTACTTCTAATTCTAAACATAGGCCAACTGCATGGTTTCAATGGTTAAACCTGGTCCAAAAGCAGCAGTGAATATGGTGTCTCCACTTCTTTTCTTTTCATTGTTCTTCATCAATTCTTTTAACACAAACAATATGGTTGGTGAAGACATATTGCCATAATTCTTTAAAACATGATAAGCCGATGCAATTTCATTGTTTTTAAAATCAAACACCTTTGCAAAATCATCTAGTATCTTTTTACCTCCTGGATGGATTGCCCAAAAATTTATCTTATCTTTTTGAATGTTTAAATCGCTCAACATTTTTGAAATATTTCCATTGATTAAATTAGAAATATAAGCCGATAAACTCATTAAGAAACCATATTCAGAAAGTTGCCAAGCCATGTCGTTTTGGCCTTCATGAATAATTAAAGAATCAAATGAAGTAATTTCTAAATCGTTATATTCAGGTAAGTGTTGAGGTTTTGAACTCACAATGGCTGCTGCACTTCCATCGCTAAACAAGGAGTTCGAAAGCAAATAATCATCAGTAAAACTATTTTGAATATGTATGGTACATAACTCTGTACATACAATTAATACCTTTGCATTTGGTTGACTATTGCAAATAGAATTGGCTTGATTCAATGCAATAATAGCTGCATTGCAACCCATAAAATTGATACTACTACGTTGGGTTTTCGGATTTAAATTCAGTGCTTGAATCAACTCGATATCCATGCCAGGAGCAAAAAGACCTGTACATGTAACCGTTATAATATGTGTAATGGAATTTTTTATAGATCCAAAGTTTGCAATCTTTTGAATGGCAGCAATAGAGAGTTGCAAAGCATTCGTTTTATAAATTTCCATTCGTTTGGTTAATGAAACAGATGGAGATAAATCCCAATTTTTTTCAAAGAAGGTGAAATCTGAAGGATGGTTTCCAAAATCAGCTAACACGGAATAACGTGTTTGAATGCCTGATTTATGCGCTACCATTTTCATTTTACGTTTAATCGAAATATCCTCTGCTGTATTTTGGAAAAATTCAGCCAAATCATTTTGATGATATCGGTATTGGGGAACTGCTGTTTCAATTGCTGATAGGTAACTCAAAATAAACGGTTGGTTAAGTATAAAATAATAAAACAAGTATTCATGCAAATGGCGGCTATTAAATTCATTCGCATGGTGTTTTTAAAATTAGCTTCATTTTCGTTATTAATGGTTTTAAAAAACCACCATACGAAATAAACAACAATAGGAATAAAAAAAAGTTGTATCAAATAAAAATTATTTGATTTTCCAATTTGTTCGAAATACAAATAATAAAATACATTACACAAACCAAACATGATAGCAGTAAAAATAAAAGTGCCTTTATATCCTAATTGATAACTTAAGGTTTTTACCCCATCGGCTAAATCGGCCTCATGCTGATAAATTTGAGTTAATGGATAAGCTCCTGCTATTTGAAAACTACATGCAAACAGTAATAAAATATTAGCACTTGAAAAAGCAAACGATTCATTTGTTATACCTATTACACTCATCATATAAGTAAATCCACCTTGGAAAATAACAACGATTAAAAATCCAATGATTGGATATTTTTTTAAACGAATTTGTTTGGAACTATAAGCCCTCGAAGCCAAAATATAAACAAGTATGCAACATGAAAAAAGTATATTTACTAATAGAAATGCTAAAATAACGGCTAAAAAATCTAAAACTATGGTAACATAAAACAAATGAATAGTGGGCATTGGTGGTTTTTCTATTCCTCCAATACTACTCTCGTCTTTGTCAATATAACTATTGTATCCATTACTCGCAGGATAAACCAATAAATGAATAATGATAAAACTAACTATGGCTGTATATCCATTTATTGCAGTCTGACTTAGTGCAAGAATAAATAAAGGCATCAACAACAATGAAAATGGAATTCGAAGTAATTGAACAGTGTTTTTAAACACCGTTTTTTTTATTTTGGATTTCATGAGTACAAACTTAACCACTTCTATCATAATTCAATATACATGTATTGGTAAATGTATAAAGATTGAAATGAAAAAAATAATTTAAAATGGCTTCTTAATGAACAAATATGCTCAAAATTGGAAGCTTAAAACTTATACAAGAATTTATAATTCTTATATACTTTACATGTTGGGAGAAGAAATGTTATAGGAGTTGCCTCTCAGATCTCATTATTTTTCACTTTACATTTTCAAAATTAATTAATTTGAAACATAGGAGTCCCCTCAATTATGCCTTGGCGAAGACTAAGGATAGTAGGAGCGCTGTTTTAACTAGTTTTTCTTTGTCTGTCAACTGAAGGTTACAATAATATTTTTGATTTTGTCTTTTAGTTTATTTGGAGGAAATAAATGTAAAGTCGCAAAAGCTGTTAAGAACCAACCCGTTATTGAAAATGTTGAATCAGGAATTTGCTTTAATTTATTTTGACCATCAATTTGAATGGTAACTGTATCTATATATTGAGGCGTCAATGAGAGAAATAACAAAAGTAAACCTATTATTGTCAATATAATCGAAATGTAAAAATGGTCTGTCCACCATTTGTAAATACTTTTATTAAGTCTTAATGGAAGTCCAAAAATAAAACATAAAATGATTGTCAACACAGAAAGGAAGGCTGCAATAAATAGACAGAAAACTAGTCCAACAAAACCGTCAATACCACCTTCGCTGTCAAGAAGTGCAAACAACATATAAATGCAAACTGTTACCAAAAAGGCAATCTTGGCTTGAATTGTTGATGTCAAAAGGCTAAAAAGTTTGAACATTTATTTGTCGCTTTAAATTGGCTATAACGTCATAGTGTGAAAAAGCTATTCACAAATTGGATATAAACATGCGGATAAAAGATTAAAAAAACAAAGCAAAATTGTGTTTAAGCCTATTTATTATGCTTTGCTAAAACAACAGTAAATAAATTTACTTTTTAGGCCCGTGTCGGAGACACTACAATCATTATAAATCCTTAGAGTGCTTTGCTAACTCTACGGATAGTTGGAGAAGACTACGGATAGTCGGTCAATGTCCAAATCACCTCGATTTACTCGTTCTAATTCTACTTTTTCTGCCTTTGCTATATTCTTAATCATATTGTAGCAAACATATATAGTTCCAAATCCTAATGAAAGAATAATTACAAATGGAAGAATAAGTCCTAACCATTTATTCCAAGTGTAAAGTTTAGCATTTATTAGAACAAGAATAATTAAATAAATAGGATATGCGTTGACTATTATAAATAGTATAAAAATCATTATAAGGTTTGACGGATTGTCAAAGAAAAAAATAGTCGTAAAAAAAATTAACGGCCATAACAAAATAGGCAGTAAAATGGAAAGATTTAAAAATTTAAACCATCTTGGTAATTTATCAGATTTAAAGTATGCTTGAATTTGGTTCATCATTTAGTCGATTTGTTGTAAAATTGGTGCTAACTTGTTTATATGTGTAACAAAACTAAGCAAAGTCTACTTATTAAAGTTGGCTTTGTTTAACTGCTATCTCATTTTATATTTTTACGAATTTAATTTTTTACACTAAAAACCATCAAAAGGACTCCCTATTTTTCTATCTATTATTCTTTTATGCTACAACCAAACAAGATATCTTTAACTAAAAAAAACCGCTTTAGTTTTTGGCTAAAGCGGTTTTGGTTTAATGATACAGCCGGAGGCTGTTTTATAAACTCACTAGCAAGATGCTAACAAGTGCAAAGGAACTTTTAAAATGAAAAAAGGCTGCTCACTCAATTAAGTGGCAGCCTTTTCGTTATTATAATCGTAATTCAAATTTTATTTCACTACTTCTAAAAACGCTACTTTAAGTTCTACTCTTCGGTTTCTGGTTCTACCTTTTACCGATGTGTTTACATCAACTGGAGTAGATTCTCCATATCCTGTAGCTGTTACTCTTAATGGATCAACACCATTGCTAATTAAGTAGTTTGAAACTGCTGTTGCTCTGTCTTGCGAAAGGGTCATGTTCATTTCATCATCGCCTACATTATCGGTATGGCCACCAATTAATAATTTATAACTAGGGTTTTGTTTCATTACTTTTACAATTGAATTTAAGATAGGGTTTGAGCTTGATTTGATAATAGCTTTACCTGTTTCAAACTGAATACCTTGTAATGCTTTTTCAAATAGTTGTTTAACCTCTTTTTTTACTTCAGGACAACCTTGGTTAGCACTTGTTCCTGGTATAGTTATACATCTATCCATGTCATCATACACACCATCATTATCTGAATCGGGGCAACCACTATGGTTTGCACTTCCTGCTATACGTGGACATTTGTCAATTCCATCATGCACACCATCATTATCGGTATCAGGGCAACCATTGGTAGCAAGCGTTCCTTTTAAATCAGGGCATTGGTCTTTGCTGTTTTCAATACCATCATTATCTGTATCAGGACAACCTTTAAAACTAGCTAAACCATATACATCAGGACATGCATCAATTTCATCTGCTACACCATCATTATCTCTATCAGGACAACCTGCTAAGGCTAAACTACCTTTTACATTTGGACAATTGTCTTTGCTGTCAATAATTCCATCACCATCAGCATCAGGACAACCATTTAAAGCAATTAAACCTGCTGTTTCTGGACATTGGTCATCTTTATTAGCCACACCATCTTTATCGTTATCTGGGCAGCCATTAGCTGTTCCTGATTCGCTTGGGCAAGCATCTAAATAATCTGCTATACCATCTTTGTCACTATCAACTGGGCAACCTGTTTTATCTACTTTAACATTAGGTGGCGTATTTTCGCATTTATCTTTTTTATCGTGAACACCATCACCATCTTTATCGTAGGCCACACCTAAATTAAAGTTTAACCCAATGGTGTGTAATAAAAAAGCATCGTTCATGCCACTTGCAGGTTGTAAATCTCTAGCATCGCTGGTTAATAAATATCCATAAGTGGCTTGGTAGTTAATGCCAATTACTCCACTTAAGCGAACATTGAACCCGCCACCAAGTATGGCGGTTGCATCTTGCCCTTCAATGGTAGAAGTTCCTTGGTAACGGGTAACTCCAGCACCTGCCAATAAGTAGGGCTGAAATAATGTGTTTTTTTCTAATAAAAAGCCATTATTGAATTTAAATTTAAAATGACCATTAATTTGCAACATATCTGCTCTAAAACCTGGTTGACCTGGTTCGTAATATCCCCATGAACCAAAGGTACCCATAGCTCCAAAATCGAAAGTTGAGTTTAAATAACGGGTTAAACTTAAGCCAACAGTATATGTTTTATCAATATTGTCAATGGTTTTATTGTTAAAATATAAAAATCGATTTCCTAAATCGCCTTCATATTCACTGGTACCAGCCAAAAGGCCAATATTCCATTTGCGCTCGTCTGTTTGGGCCGATGCTCCTAATAATAAAAGTGAGGCCATTGTTGAAATTAGTAAACGTTTCATTGTGTTTGTGTGTTTTGGTTTATAATAATTAAGCTGCAAAACTCCATTATAACTAGCAATTACTACTTACACATGTAATGGTATAAATTGTATTTATCACACATTTATAGTTAAGTGTAATTGATGTAATATTTTAAAAAAATTATGTAATTATTTCTTTTGGTTAAAACATCAAGTTTGTGGTGTAATAATTTGTTACAATTAATAAACAAACAAAATGAGCACAACAACCACATTCCCTAAAACAGTGAAAAAACCAATTACAGCAGCCGAAAATCAAAAAAGAATTGATAGCCATAAAAAAACGGCTGAACATTTAAGCAATGCTTCAAAAAGTCACATAGAAGCAGCTAATCATCATGAAAATGGAGAACACGAAAAGGCAGCACACAGTACAATCAAGGCTCATGGTCATCATACTATGGCTAGAGACTTGCAAAAGGAAGATGCTAGACTTCACGCTACTCAAGCATAGTTTAGTTTGTCAATTTTAGTTTTTGTATTAAAACTGCCTTTTTAAGGCAGTTTTTTTTGTTTTATGGCTAATTTAAATAGGTAAAAAACTGTGATTTATATAAAAATTATCCATTTAGGTATAAAACAAAATGTTTCAGTTGTGTGCAGTTTTGTAGAGTTAAAAATTAACTAATAAAGGTTCTATAAATTATTTCAATAATTCTAAAACTCATGATAAATGTAAAAAAAGAGGGAATTGTTTTATCAAAAACAACCCTAGCATTTGAAGATGAAGCAGTATTAAATCCTGCCATATATCAAGATGGAAATACTATTCACATGCTATACCGAGCGGTACGCAAAGGCAATTATTCTACTATTGGATATGCTAAATTTGAAGGTCCTTTAAATTTGGTTCATCGCAATGTGGAACCCTTATTAGTTCCTTTATTTGATTATGAAGCACATGGAATAGAAGATCCTCGTTTGGTGAAAATTGATGATGTTTATTATTTGAGTTTTACTTCGTATGATGGTGTAAATGCTGTGGGATCGGTAAGTACTTCGGTTGATTTGAAACATTTTGACCGACATGGCGTAGTGGTTCCACAATTGAGTTATGATGAGTTTAAAAGATTAGCAGAATGTAGCGGCCCACTAAATGTTAAATATGAACGTTTTCATGTTCACAATAATATTTTAAATAACCCCAATAAGAAATTGCTGCTATGGGACAAAAATGTAATTTTTTTTCCTCGTAAAATCAATGGTAGGTTTTATTTTGTGCATAGAATTAGGCCAGATATTCAGATAGCTTCGGTTATTAGTTTGCAAGAACTTACACCTGTTTATTGGGAAAATTATTTATTGCATTTAGAAGAGAATATTTTACTTACCGCCAAACAGAAACACGAAGCAAGTTATATAGGAGGTGGATGTCCACCGATTGAGACCGATAAAGGTTGGCTATTCATTTATCATGGTGTTCACGATTCGCCAAGTGGTTATGTTTACAATGCTTGTGCTTGTTTGTTAGACAAAGAAAATCCGCAAAAAGAAATAGCCCGTTTGCCTTACGCCTTGTTCAAACCCGAGTTAGAATGGGAGTTAATAGGCGATGTAAATGATGTGGTTTTTCCAACAGGAACAGCCCTTTTTGACGATACACTTTATATTTATTATGGCGCTGCCGATAAGCGAATAGCTTGTGCATCGGTAAGTTTAAAAGAATTATTAACCGAATTAGAAAACAACAAAATTTAATATGAATACTCCTCAATTACTTAATAAAAATAATGGGTTAGCTTTATTTGGTCAACCTAATTTTACTTTTTTTCACAATAATCATTTTATGGAAAAACTCATTTCTGCAAAAGTATTTATAGAACATGTTCCTGAAGTTTTATTTATTACATCGTATACACCCAGAGAATGTGGCATAGCTACTTATAGTCACGATTTGATGAATGCAATTGATTCAAAGTTCAAGAAATCATTTTCACTTAAAGTTTGTGCTTTAGAAACACCAAGTGAAATGTTCAGCTATAACCATGAAGTAAATTATGTTATTAATACCTCAGCTAGCAACGAGTATTTGGAATTAGCTAACAAAATAAATAAAAATAAGAATATTGAATTGGTAGTGATTGAACACGAATTTGGTTTTTTTGTGGCACAACAACAAACTTTTGTTACTTTTTTAAGTATGCTTAAAAAACCTGTATTGATTACATTTCATACAGTTTTGCCATTACCAAGTCAAAGTTTAAAAACATATGTACAGCAAGTTTTAGCACATTGCCATCAGGTAATTGTAATGACCAATCATTCGGCTAAAATATTAGAAAACGAATACCAAATATCAGCCTTTAAAATAAATGTAATTCCTCATGGAACGCATTTGGTGCCACATTTAGATAAACAGTTTTTAAAAGAAAAATACGATTTACAAAACCGAAAAGTATTTTCAACTTTTGGTTTGCTAAGTGAAGGTAAAAGCATTGAAACCACTTTAAATGCCATGCCTCAAATCATTGCAGAAAATGCTGATGCTTTATTTTTGGTTATAGGTAAAACACACCCAATAGTAAAAAAAGAACAAGGCGAAGTATATAGAAATAGCCTTGAACAAAAAGTAATTAACTTAGGCTTACAAAACCATGTATTGTTTATAAATGAGTATTTACCATTACCTATTTTATTAGATTATTTACAATTAACTGATGTGTATTTATTCACATCAAAAGACAGGCATCAAGCAGTGAGTGGTACTTTTTCGTATGCAGTAAGTTGTGGTTGTCCTATTATTTCAACTCCAATTCCTCATGCTTGCGAGGTGTTGAATAACGAAGCAGGAATAATCATAGATTTTGAAAATTCAACCCAATTAAGTGAAGCATTAATTTTATTGTTAAACAATAATCAATTAAGAGAAGAAATGAAGATGAATGGTTTGCATAGCATAGCCTCCTCAGCCTGGGAAAACTCAGCTATTGCTCACGCTATTTTGTTTGATGAAATAATTGGAAATAGCTCGTCTTTAAAATATAGTTTACCGGATATCAATTTAAATCATATTGATAAATTAACGACTCATTTTGGTATGATTCAATTTGCTAAAATTAATGAACCCGATTTAGAAACAGGTTATACCATAGATGATAATGCCAGGGCTTTAATAGCTATCTGTATGCATTTTGAACAAACTAATGAAGAAACTGATATTGATAAAATATTGATTTATTTTCATTTTATAAAATATTGTTTTCAAAAAGACGGTAGTTTTTTAAACTATGTAGATATTCAAGGAGATTTTACTGAGCAAAATTTTGAAACCAATTTAGCTGATTCAAATGGAAGAGCTATTTGGGCTTTAGGATATTTAATTGCACAAAATAATTTACCAAAATCCCTAGTTAAAGAAGCTAAATTACTTTTTAATAGTGCAATTATACAGGCCGAAAATATCCATTCTACGCGTTCTATGGCTTTTATTATTAAAGGTTTATACTATTATAATAAATCAGAAAGTAGCTATAGAAATATAAAACTGATGGAATTATTAGCTAACAGATTAGTGCAAATGTATAAACACGAATCAACTAATGAATGGCAATGGTTTGAAAGTTATTTAACTTATGGAAACAGTATTTTACCTGAAGCATTGCTAATGGCTTTTGAGGTAACTCAAACTAACATTTATAAAGAATTGGCAATTCAATCATTTGATTTTTTATTGAGTAATACTTTCAATAGTACCGGAATTAAAGTTATTTCAAATAGAACTTGGTTGCATAAAGGAAGCATAGCTGCCGATTATGGGGAACAACCTATTGACATAGCCTATACCATTTTTGCTTTGCAAATTTTTTATAAACACACCTTAAACACCGATTATTTATCAAAAATAGAAATAGCTTTTAACTGGTTTTTGGGTCAAAATCATTTACATCAAATAGTTTATAATCCTTGTACTGGTGGCTGTTACGATGGATTGGAGGAGCATAGTGTTAACTTGAACCAAGGTGCTGAATCAACAGTAAGTTATTTAATGGCGCGAATGGTCATTGAAAAATATTTCCCACATTATTTAAAACATAATCAACCTGTTTTTCAATTATCGGAAGACTTAGAATTGGTTTAAGTTAATTAGTTGTTTGTTATGGAAAATAATGAAAATCATTCGGAGGAAAAATACACTAATATGTTTAACAAGAAACATAAAGTGGTAAGTAGTATTAGCAATAGTATTTTTATCGTTCATGGTATTGTTATTATAATAGTATTAACGCTTATTTTAATTGATTTATACCCATGAAATCTAAGCTCCTATTTTTTATTATCATTGCCTTTTTAGTTGGCACTAAATGGGTTTACAACTATATCTATTCTGCGAATGTTGCTAAGGCAACTACTTTAACTATTCAAAATAGCAATTCAAGTTTCGATTCTATTCATGAATGGAAGATTTATAGAAGCAAAATGCTTCAAAATATTTCAAACACCAAAATATGGATAAAAAACTTAAAATCTAGTATTAAAAAGGAGGACAAGATTGTTTTAGAAAAGTTAGAAAAACAAATAGAATGTTTGGAATTTAAAAACAACCAATTAGAATTACTACTTAATAATTATAACTTAGAAACAGTTACAAAATTTCAGTTTTTTAAACTCAACTTTAATGCACGGATTAAGGAAAACAAACAACTTAAATCAGATTTGACTGAAAAACATCGAACCATTTTAAAACAGAAATAAGCTATGGAACAAAAAATACCCTCTTATATCAAGGCCACATATATACTCTTAGGAATAATAGCATTATCAATAATCCTTTACTATGGCCAAAGCATTATAGTCCCATTAATAGGCTCATTACTAATAGCCATTTTATTAAATCCGGTTGTAAATATATTAACTAAAATTAGAATAAATCGTGTGATAGGAATTTCGATTATTTTAACAATTTTTACTTCAATTTTTATACTTATAATTTTATTACTTACTAATCAGTTTAGCTCTTTTGTAAACTCATTACCAATACTAATTGATAAATTTTATCAAACATTAAATAAATCTGTTTTAAGTATTTCAAGTAGATTTAGCATTAGTACAGATACTATTAATAATTTTATTGAGGATAGTAAAGTTGATTTGATTACGAACACCAAATCATTAATAGGTCCTACTATTTCATCAATTGGAGGTGTGCTATTTACATTTTTACTTGTTCCAGTTTATGTTTTTTTAATATTATACTACAAAAAAATGCTGCTTGACTTTATTAAAAATATATTTGGGAAAGAAAATAAAACCGAAGTAAATAATATACTAAATTCAACCAAATTAATTGTGCAACGGTATTTGGTAGCACTCATTTTTGAAGCGATAATAATTGCTATTCTCAATATATCAGCATTATTAATTTTAGATGTGCAATACGCTATTATAGTTGGCATAATTGGGGCTTTGTTAAATATGATTCCTTATATTGGTGGTATAGTTTCCACAGCTATACCAATGGCAATTGTTCTTGCAACTAAAGATTCATTTAACTATACATTTTACGTCTTAATAGCTTATTTAATTATTCAGTTTATTGATAATAACTTAGTACTACCTAAATTAGTTGCATCAAGAGTTAGTGTAAACGCGCTTATTTCTGTAATTGTAGTAATAATTGGCGGTGAAATTTGGGGAGTTACAGGAATGTTCTTATCTATTCCATTAACAGCAATTTGTAAAACCATTTTCGACAATGTTAAATCATTAAAGCCAATAGGCTTATTACTTGGTGATAATGAATGAAAAGGCAATAAGTTGATTTAATACATTAAATTAGTATTTAAAACATGTGAAATGTGTAATATTTTAGATTAAAAAACTAACTACATTGCATTCTTTAGTGAGCCTTAAAATATATTTTTATCTAAATATATTATACTTTTAGTATCCTATTTATATAATCTCTTTTACTGGTTACTTCTTTTTATTATATCACTTAAATTTAAAAATACTATTTATGAAAAAGCAAAACGATAATGTTGAATTAGAAAAGGCAAATGCACACATTATTATAGAAATTATTGAATATATGGCCAATGCTGTGGTTACTAAAACAATCATTAAACGTTCAACTGGAAATATTACTGTAACCTCATTTGACGCGGGAGAAGAGTTAGCCGAAAAACTATCTCCTTTTGATACTTATATACAAATAATTGATGGCACAGCTGAACTTACTATTAATAAAAAACTTTATAAACTAAAGTTAGGTGAAGGCATAATTATACCAGCACATGCAAGGCATAATTTTAACGCCAATGAGCAGTTTAAAATGATTTCGACAGTTATAAAAAGTGGTTACGAGGATTAGTATTTATCAACTCAAATAAATAAACAAACAATTAAATGAAACTCTATATAAAATACATGGTTAGCCTTCGTTGTAAAATGATGGTTAAAGAGGAGTTGAAAAAACTTGGGCTTCATTTTATTGTAGTAGAGTTGGGCGAAATTGACATCATGGAAAATTTAGATCCTGAACAGCGAAAAGAGCTAAAAGCTGGTTTGTTGCAATCTGGTTTAGAACTGATGGACGATAAAAAAGCAGTTTTAATTGAACGCATCAAAAATGTGATTATTGAAATGGTACATTACTCCGATGAATTGCCAAAAACCAATTATTCTGATTATATAAGCGAAAAATTGAACCATGATTACACCTATTTATCAAATGTTTTTTCGGAAGTAAAAGGTATCACAATTCAGCAATTTATCATTATCCATAAAATAGAACGTGCTAAAGAACTAATGCTATACGATGAATTGAATTTGACCGAAATAAGTTACAAACTAAATTATAGCAGTGTAGCTCACCTGTCAAACCAATTTAAAAAAGTTACTGGATTAACACCCTCACATTTTAAAGCACTAAAAGATAAAAGGCGTAATCCAATTGAAGAAATTGGCAATTGAAATCATTAAACCAAAGCAAAAGGATGAAAAATATAGTTTCGGATAAAGAAGCAAACATAGCGCTTCGCAACGAATTAGTTTTGCGAAAAGCTGAAATCGAAAGTTTATTATTTGCTTTATCCTTTGCAAATAATGAATTGATTTTATTAAACGATGAAAAACAAAAACGTGCAGCAGAACTAGGAATTGCCAATATTGAATTGGCTTTTCAAGATGACGAAAAAGTTAAACGTGCAGATGAACTAATTATTGCAAATAAGGAACTGCTTTTTCAAAATTCAGAGAAACATAAACGTGCAGTGGAGTTGGGAATTGCTAATATTGAATTAGCTTTTCAGTATGATGAAAAAATTAAACGCGCAGATGAATTAATTATTGCAAACAAAGAGTTACTATTTCAAAATACAGAAAAAGATAAACGTGCTGCTGAACTAATAATAGCCAATAATGAATTAGTTTTTCAAAATATGGAAAAGGAAAAGCGTGCCTTGGAATTAGTTAATGCCAATAAAGAACTATTATTATCTGAAATACGTTTAAAAGATAGTTTGAAAGAAACTTCCGAATATCAATATGCATTGGATGCGTCAACAATTATTGCCATCACCAATCAAAAAGGAATAATAAATAAAGCAAATCAAAATTTCTGTCAAATTTCTAAATATAGTCAAGAAGAATTGATAGGTAAAGACCATAGAATTTTAAATTCTGGGTATCATCCAAAAGAGTTTTTTCAAAATATGTGGGCCACAATTGGTAGTGGAAAAATTTGGAAAGGCGAAATTAAGAATAAAGCAAAGGATGGTGCTTTTTATTGGGTAGATACTACCATTGTGCCTTTTCTAAATGACGGTATTATTCCCAATAAATATGTTGCCATAAGAGTAGATATTACCCAACGAAAAGAATCGGAAGAAAAGCTGAAAATGGCTAACCAAGAACTTGAATTTCAAAACAAGGCAAAAGAAAAACTAGGAGTTGAATTGGTTTTGGCAGAATATTCAAGGAGTTTGATTGAAGCTAGTTTAGACCCATTATTCACCATTTCTCCAAATGGTCTAATTACTGATATGAATCAAGCATCTTTACAAATTTTGGATAGAAGTAGGGAGCAATTAATGGGTACTGAATTTCTGAGTTATTTTACCGAACCTGAAAAAGCAAAAGCAGGTTATGAACAAATTTTTATAAAAGGTTTTGTTACTGATTATCCTTTAACGATGATTGATGGTAAACTTACTGATGTTTTGTTCAATGGTTCTTTGTATAAAGATGGTAAAGGAAAAGTTTTGGGTGCCGTAGTTGTAGCAAGAGACGTAACTGAACAAAAACGTATTGCAAAAGAATTAACAGAAGCCAAAGTTTTTGCTGAATTAGCAACCATAATTGCTGAAGAAGCTCAGGCTAAGGCTGAAGAGGCAACACGCATAGCCAAGGATGCTGTTAAAGCCAAGCAACAGTTTTTAAGCAATATGAGCCATGAAATAAGGACTCCTATGAATGCTATAATAGGATTTACAAAAGTGATTTTAAAAACAGATTTAACTGCAAAACAGAAAGAATATTTAACTGCTATAAAAATGAGTGGAGATGCACTCATTGTGCTCATAAACGATATTTTAGATTTGGCAAAAGTTGATGCAGGAAAAATGATTTTTGAAAAAACTCCATTTAAACTTTCAGCTTCTATTTCTGCCATGCTTCATTTGTTTGAATCTAAAATTGAAGAGAAGAATTTATTACTAATAAAAGAATATGATGAAAATATTCCAGATGTTTTAATTGGTGATCCTGTTAGGTTACATCAAATAATTTTAAATTTGGTAAGTAATGCTGTTAAATTTACCAATAAAGGTCAAATCAAGGTGAGTATTAAAATGGTCAATCAAGATGATAATAAGGTTACAATTAAATTTTCGGTAACTGATACCGGTATTGGAATCATTAATAACAAAAAAGCTAAAATTTTCGAAAATTTTCAACAAGCAAGCAGTGGAACTTCCAGGCTTTATGGGGGCACAGGTTTGGGTTTGGCTATTGTTAAACAACTAGTTGAAAATCAAGGTGGAAAAATTGAAGTAGAAAGTAAAATTGATGTAGGTTCAGAATTTAGTTTTACTCTTGCTTTTTATAAAACAAATGTAGAAGCTGAAATTTTAGCAGAAATTGTAGCCTTTGATTCAGAAGTAAAAGATATTAGAGTTTTAGTTGTCGAAGATATAGCCTTAAATCAACTACTCATGCGCACTTTACTTGATGATTTTGGATTTCAGTGTGATATTGCTGCCAATGGTAAATTAGCTATTGAAAGACTCGAAAATAAAGAGTACGATATAATACTTATGGACTTGCAAATGCCCGAAATGAATGGTTTTGAAGCAACTGATTATATCAGAAATAAAATGAATTTAAAAATTCCGATTATGGCCTTAACAGCCGATGTAACCACAGTTGATTTGGCTAAATGTAATGCTGTTGGAATGAATGATTATGTGGCCAAACCCATTGATGAAAAAATACTGTATAATAAAATAATTGGCCTAATAAAAAAAACTACTACCCAAAGTTTAAAAATTAATCCAACGGTAGTTTTAGATGTAGGAAATGAAATCAAATATATTGATTTAGGTTATTTATCACATAGAACTAAATCAAATCCAATTTTGATGAAGGAAATGATACTACTTTATTTAGAACAAACACCACCACTAATTGCATCTATGAAAACTAGTTTTGCCAATAAAGATTGGGGTACTTTAAAATCATCGGTACATAAAATGATTCCTTCATTTTCAATTATGGGTATGAGTTCGGAGTTTGAAGTAATGGCAAAAAAAGTTCAAGAATTTGCCGATACCCAGCATAAGTGGGAAGGTATAAACGAGTTGGTAATTCAACTTGAAAATGTTTGCAATCAATCATGTCACGAATTGCAAGAAGTATTAATTAATTTAAAGCACGAAATAAATGAGCAACACTAAAACAAGACTTTTTTTGGTAGATGATGATATTCTTTTTTTAAAATCATTAGAGTTAGAGTTTTTAGAAAAAGATAAATATGAAATTATTACTTTTAACACAGGTGAAGCTTGTATAGAAGCTTTATATTTAGATCCTGATATCATAGTACTTGATTATCATTTAGATGGAATTGTCAAAGGTGCTATCAATGGTATTGAGACACTTGATAAAATAAAGCAGTACAATAAAAACTTAACTGTCATCATGCTTTCTAGTCAAGATAAAATTGAAGTTGCAGTAAATTGTTTACATCATAAAGCTTATGATTATGTGGTAAAAAGCGAGACTGCTTTTTTAAGATTAGAAAAAAATATTACTCAAATATTGGCTCAACAAAAAACTGAAAGTGAAGTTAAGTGGTATATGGATAGGATGTAATACACTAAATTAGTTTATATTTAATTAATTGTTTTGAAATATTAAATTTAGATATTTGTTCATACAAATTTTTTAAATAATTGAAAAAAAAACTATTAATTTTACTAACTAATTTAGCGCTTATAGCGCAAGCTCAACACATGAAAGTTACCAGTTTTACTAGCAATATTCATTTGAAAACCATTATTGATTCTACTAAATGGAAAGGCAATCCCTTAGATGAAAAAGGACTATTTATGAATCATGAATTTCCGTTTTATCCCAAATTTAATGAGCTTTGGCAATGGCAACGTGAAAATAATCCACAAAAAGAATTTAAGAAAAAAGATACTTTTCAATTGGCTTTATTGCAAAATGATACTTCGTTTTTACACACTAAAAATGATGTAATAGTTTGGCTTGGGCATGCTACTTTTTATATTAGAATAAATGGCATTAGTATAATAACGGACCCTGTATTTGGTAGTACGGGCAAATTTTTAATACGCAAAGTTCCAATGCCTTTTGACCCAGCTATAATAAAAGGACTTGATTACATTTTGCTAAGCCACGATCATCGAGACCATTTAGACCAAAAAAGCATTCAATTTATTCAAAAAAATAATCCAAACGCACCTATTTTAACTGGGCTAAAAATGGAAGAATGGCTCAATAAAATGCTTAATAAGCCTAAATACCAAACAGCAGGTTGGTACCAGCAATACGATACAGATAATACTCAAATAAAAATTTATTTTATGCCAGCTCGTCATTGGAGCAGACGAGGTTTAACAGATACCAATAAACATTTGTGGGGTTCTTTTGTAATTGAAGCAAATGGCAAACGCATTTTCTTTAGTGGTGATACAGGTTATGGAAGCCATTTAAAAGAAATTGGTGAAATATTTGGTAAAATTGATGTTTGTATAATTGGTGTGGGTGCTTTTAAACCCGAATGGTTCATGGGTGCTAACCATATTTCGCCAATCGATGCCATAAAAGCAGTAAACGAAATGGACGCTCAAATGCTTATTCCAATGCATTTTGGAACTTTTGATTTAAGCGATGAACCAATTGGTCAACCGCAACAAATATTAGAAACAGAAAACAAAAATGGCAACTTAAAGGCTAAGTTAAATGTTTTAACTGTTGGAAAAGCATTTGGATTTTAAAAGATAGTTATCAATACTTGTAATTAAATTATTCTAGCAAATACTATACATTTTTTTGTTCATTTAACGACTTCTGTGGCTAACATTTTTTATAACAACTCATTTTAAAATCTATTTTCGTATCAAAATAATTAAAAATGGCATCATTTAAAGTAAAAGGCGGTAAGCAATTAAAAGGAGAATTAATTCCACAAGGAGCCAAAAACGAAGCATTGCAAATTATTAGTGCAGTGCTAATTACATCAGAAAAAGTAATCATTGAAAATATTCCAAATATTAGAGATGTAATGAAATTGATTGAACTATTGGCCGATATGGGCGTAGTAGTTGAACAAATAAATTCCGATACTTACGCATTTACCGCCAATAATGTTAACTTGGAGTACTTGTTAAGTGATGAGTTTAAAAAGAAGGGTGCTAGTTTACGCGGTTCTGTTATGATTATTGGTCCACTTTTAGGCCGTTTTGGAAAAGCATTTATTCCTGAACCAGGGGGAGATAAAATTGGAAGACGCCATTTAGATACACACTTTAGAGGTTTTGAAGCTTTAGGTGCACGATTTGACTATAATCATGATGAAAAGTTTTATAGCATTGATGCCAAAAACTTAAAAGGCGATTACATGGTGCTTGACGAAGCATCGGTTACTGGAACTGCCAATATATTAATGGCAGCAGTTTTAGCTAAAGGTAAAACAGTAATTTATAATGCTGCTTGCGAACCTTATTTGCAACAGCTTTGTAAAATGCTAAACAGCATGGGCGCTAAAATTACAGGTGTGGGCTCTAACTTATTAACAATTGAAGGAGTAGATAGCCTTGGAGGATGCACTCACCGTATGTTGCCAGATATGATTGAAATAGGTAGTTTTATTGGCCTTGCAGCTGCTACTAATTCAGAAATTACCATTAAAAATTGTTCTATTCCATCGCTCGGAAATATTCCAAAAATATTTGGCAGAATGGGAATACAGATGGAGTTTAGAGGTGATGATATTTTTATACCAAAACAAGATTCGTATAAAATTGAAAGTTTAATAAATGGTTCTATGTTAACCATTAGAGATGGTATTTGGCCTGCCTTTACCCCTGATTTAATTTCAATTGCTTTGGTTACAGCTACACAAGCCAAAGGCTCAGTTTTAATTCATCAGTGGATGTTTGAAAGCCGCTTGTTCTTTGTAGATAATTTGATAGACATGGGCGCTAAAATTATTTTATGCGATCCACATCGTGCAGTAGTTATTGGTAGTAACCGTGAGCAAAAATTAC
Source organism: Bacteroidia bacterium (assembly GCA_044239605.1). Lineage (GTDB taxonomy): Bacteria > Bacteroidota > Bacteroidia > UKL13-3 > UKL13-3 > JAAFJM01. The sequence continues at coordinate 84,189 of JBIIBC010000004.1, forward strand.
GTGGCATTACCATGAGTAGCCCCGATATAAGAGCGGGTGTGGCCATGTTAATTGCAGCTTTAGCAGCAGAAGGAACTTCCACTATTAATAATATTGTTCAAATAGATAGAGGTTATCAATTTATTGATACTCGTTTAAATGCCATTGGCGCAGATATTACCCGCATTGATTAATCGAGACATAAAATATGGCTTTACACTAAGCTTGGCTTTTCTATTTTGTAGTTTTTTAGTTGATAATAAAGAACTGAAAATTGGAAGCCAAGTTCCTGATTTTTCTGCTAAGTTATACAATAACGCAGATTTTAAATTAAGTAATTTAAAAGGTAGTTATACCCTTGTTCAGTTTTGGGCTAGTTGGGATTTACCATCACTTAAAAGCCATGTAAAATTGGTAAAAACTTATAATGAATTTAAGGATTATAAATTTTTGAATGGTAAAAAATTCAATGTAGTTGAAATTAGCATTGACCAAAAACCAGAAACTTATAAAATTGCCATAGCCCGCGAAAATGTTCCTTGGAATTATTTAATATGCGATTTTAAAGGTTGGGATAGCCCATTAATTGATACCTTTAATATAGAAAACATTCCTGCTAACTTTTTGTTGGATCCCGATGGAAAAATTATTGCCAAAAATATATTTAATGAAGCTGTCGAAAATGAACTAAATAAGTTCATTAAATTGAAAAAATAATTTATTCCAAACTTCATTTATTGATTTAATTTCCGTAAAATAATTGTACTCAACATTTGTAACTTTTAGTAAAAGTTATTTGTACTTTTCAATAATTTACTTGTTAATAATTTTCTTTTTTTAAATTCAATATCAAATAATGTATCTTATATGTGTTCAATTGTAGTTGATTAATTTGTTTAATAAAGAATTAGTAGCACTAAATTTTTTTATATAGAAACAAAGTGCGATTTATATAAATATACAAGTTATTGATGTAAGGGTTAGCGAACTCAATTCCATCACCTTTACAGTGTGAAAATTCTTTCACAAATAATAACTTTATAATGAAAAATAAACTACTCTATTTAATAGCTATTGTTCTATTATTTTTACCCAAAATAAATTATGGTCAGGCACCAACTTTAGGTACTGCTGCTGGTTTTGTATTATTTACATCAGTAGGGGCGATAACCAACACAGGCATTTCGCAAGTAACGGGAAATGTAGGTTCTAATGTAGGTGCAAGCACAAATTTTGGAAATGTAAATGGTATTATGCAATCGCAAAATTTGGCTACTGCCGCTTGTTCTACCGATGTGCTATCTGCTTATAATCAATTAGCAGGAACAACTGCTACTTTTTTTCCTTCATCTTCTCTTGGTGGAGATACATTATTACCTGGTGTTTACTCAGTATCAGGTGCATCTACATTAACTAATGTACTAACTTTAAATGCACAAGGAAACCCCAATGCAGTATTTATATTTAAATTACAAGGGGCTTTTTCGGCTGCTGCAAATGCTAAAGTAAAATTAATTAATGGGGCTTTGGCTTGTAATGTATTTTGGAAAATTGAAGGTTTAACCAATATGGCTACTGGTGTTACCATGCGAGGCACAATTATTACCAATAATGCTGCTATCAATATGAGTGCAGGCGATACTTTAGAAGGTAGAGCTTTTACTACTGCTGGCGCAATTTCTGTAACTGGTGTTATGGCTTACACTCCTATTGGTTGTGGAAGTCCCTTTTTAATTGGACCAATGGCTCCACCTTTAGGAACAACTGCCAATTACGCATTATTCTCTTCAATTGGACCTGTTACTAATACTGGTGTTACAAATATAATTGGAGATGTTGGAACCAATAGTGGATTAACTACTGGTTTTAATCCATTGTTAGTAAATGGTGTTATTCATCCAATTCCTGATTTTTCAACCATTCAATGCTCATCAGATTTGAATGTAGTTTATACTTATTTAAATGCTTTACCTGCTGATATTGAATTGCTTTTTCCAGCTCAATTTGGAAATAAATTAGTTTTGACACCTCATACTTATTTATTAAATGCAGCAACTGCACTAACAGATACACTTTTCCTAAACGGAGAAGGGAATCCTAATGCAGTATTTGTAATAAAAATATTTGGAGCACTTTCTACAAGTACTTATTCCAATGTGGTGTTAAAAAATGGGACTCAATCACGCAATGTTTATTGGTTAGTAAATGGAGCTGTTAGTATCAATGATTATTCTGTTTTTAGAGGTACTATCATTGCTAATAATGGTGCTATTAATTTTGCTATTGGATCATTATTAGATGGAAGGGCACTAACTACAGTTGGAGCCGTAAATGTAAATGCAATGACTGCCAACGCTCCCAATGCACCTTTTGTAATTATTCCTCCAACGGCTAAGTTAGTTTGCTTAGGAGATACTGCCAGATTTATAGTAAGTGCTTCAGGTACTAATTTAACCTATCAATGGCGTAAAGGCAATGTTAACTTAATTAATGGTTTAAATGTTTCAGGTGTAACCAAAGATACTTTAACTATTTTCCCTACAACCTATGCCGATATAGCATCAAATTACAATGTAATTATTATGGGTAATGTAATTCCAAACGACACTACTTTAGGAGTTGCTTTAAAAATCAATTCGCCAATTATTACTTCTGAACCTGTTAATAAAACCGCTTGTTTAGGTAGTAATGTTACTTTTTCAGTAACTACATCAGGAATTGGAATTACTTACCAATGGCGAAAAGGTGCAATTAATTTAATTAATGGAGGAAATATACAAGGAGCTACAAGCGATACTTTAAAAATAAATGGTGTTACCATAAATGATACTGCCGCTAATTACAATGTTATCATTACAGGCGTTTGTGCACCTAAAGATACATCGAATAATGTTTCATTGTATATAAACAATACGATAATAACCATCAACCCAAGTAACCAAACAGTTTGTTTAGGAAGTTCAGCAAGTTTTGTAACCAAAGCGAGCGGTTCGGGATTAACTTACCAATGGCGCAGAGGCAATGTAAATTTAGTAAACGGCTTAAATATATCAGGTGTTACAACCGATACTTTACGATTTAATAGCACAACTATTTTAGATACTGCTACCAATTACAATGTAATCATATCGAGTACTTGTTCTTTAAGAGATACTTCTGCAAACGTTTCGTTGAACATCAATTTGCCTTTGGCAATCAATATCAACCCAAGTAACCAAACAGCTTGTTTAGGAAGTTCGGCAAGATTTGTAACTAGAGCAACTGGATCAGGATTAACTTACCAATGGCGCAGAGGCAATGTAAATTTAGTGAATGGCTTAAACGTAACAGGTGTAACAACCGATACCTTGAGATTTAACGCAACTACCATTTTAGATACTGCTACCAATTATAATGTAATCATATCGAGCGCTTGTTCTTTAAATGATACATCATCAAATGTTTCTTTGAATATCATAACAGCTCCAATAATTACAACAGAACCAATTAATCAAATAGCATGTGCAGGAAGTTCTGTTAGTTATGCAGCCAGTGTTAGTGGTAATGGACTAAATTACCAATGGCGTAAAGATGGTGTTGATTTAGTAAATGGAGTAAACATTTCTGGTGCTAATGCAAATATATTAACAATTAATCAGGTGGCTTTGTCTGATACCTCTTTAAATTATTATCTAGTTGTAACCAATAGTTGCGGTGTAACTGATACTTCTGTAAAAGTTTCGTTAAAAGTAAATCCAATTCCTCTAGCAATTGCTAGCAGTAATTCGCCAATATGTGAGGGTAAGCCAATCAATTTAGTGGCACAAACAGTAGCAGGTGGAACTTATGCTTGGAGCGGTCCTAATGGATTTACTTCTTCAGCGCAAAATCCAAATATTACTAGTGCACTTTTAGCCGACTCAGGTAACTATACTTTGGTAGTAACTCAAAATGGTTGTAATTCTATTTTGGTTAATTTAAATGTAATTGTAAAAACTTGTGTAGATATTACATTATCAATACCTGAAGGCTTTTCACCAAATAGTGATGGAATCAATGATTTATTTGTTATCAAAGGAATTGAAAATTATCCAACACTTTCGGTAAATATTTATAACCGCTGGGGTAGCTTGGTATTTGAGGCAAGTCCATATTTAAACAATTGGAATGGCAAATCAAACTCAGGTGTAACTGTTGGTGGTGATGATTTACCGATTGGAACTTATTTCTACATCATTGATTTGGGTAATGGCTCGCCTATTTTAAAAGGAACCATCTATTTAAATAAATAATCAAATTCATTCATTTAATCAATTCATTACATTATGAAAATTAGTAATAAAATAGCAGTTGTAATTGTTTTTACAATGGCAACATTGCACATAAAAGCACAACAAGCGCCCATGTACACGCATTATATGTACAATACCATGGTGGTTAATCCGGCTTATGCCGGTAGCCGCGATGCTTTAACAGTTTCTGCCTTGCATCGTTCCCAGTGGGTAGGTTTTGATGGAGCTCCATCAACTCAAACTTTAACTTTACATGCACCTTTAAACAATGAGCATATAGGTTTAGGACTAGCAGTTATGAACGATAAAATTGGTCCTGTTAACTTTTCATCGGTTACCGCTAATTTTGCTTATATCATGCGTGTTTCTCGCAATGCCAAGCTATCGTTAGGTTTAAGTGCTGGAGCCAATATGCTTCAAGCCAATTTAAATAAACTAACTTTAGATCAACAAAACGATCCGGCATTTGCCAATAATATCAATAATAAGGTATCTCCCGATTTTGGTTTTGGTGTGTATTATTCACGCGAACGTTTTTATGCAGGTGTATCTATTCCTAACTTAATGGAAACAAATTATTCCAATAATAACGATGGTATAAAATTGGCAGGTAAAGACCAACGCCATTACTTTTTTATAGCTGGAACCATGCTTAAAATAAGCAATACTCTATCGTTTAAACCTACTACTTTAATTAAAGTTACCGCAGGTGCACCTATTCAAGCTGATGTTACTGGTTCTTTTATCATTTTTGATAAATTGTTATTAGGTGCCATGTACCGCACGGGCGATGCTGCTGGAGCTTTAATTGGATTTGATTTAACCAATCAATTACATATTGGCTATTCGTTCGACTGGTCAGTAGGAGTGAGCACTGCCAAATACAATCAAGGCAGCCATGAAATATTATTAAGGTATGACTTTATGCTAAAAAATAAAAAACAAATTCATACACCTAGGTATTTCTAACATTTTTAAATCACATAAAATTTAATTCCACATATCATGAAAAATAAAATTATACCCATTATCTGTTTTCTTTTATTCAGTTTTCAATTATTGGCGCAGCAAAAGTCGAGCAAGGAAATACAAGGCGATAAATACTCTTTTAGTTATTCGTATTCCGATGCTATAATTGCTTACAGCAAAGCAGAAAATTTAACTTTAGATGGTAAACGTAAATTGGCAATGGCTTACCATAAAATGGATAATAACCAAGCAGCCGATTCGGTTTATAGTACATATATTATCAATGGTTCAGGTTTAATTCCTGAAGATTATATAAACTATGCCATGGCTTTAAAAATGAATAATAAATATGCTGAAAACCTTTATTGGATGGACAAATTTGCGCAAGTAAAACCAACTGATTTAAGGGCAATTGATTATTTAGCTAATAAAAATGAATACAATAATTGGAGCCAAGATAGCAAGGTTTTTAAAATAGAAATGCTTAACCTTAATACCAATGAAGTAGATTTTGGTCCAACGTATTATAAAGATAAAATTGTATTTACTTCAAGCAGAAATAAAAAAGTTTTTAGTAAAGAAGATAATTGGCACAATGAACCTTACTTGGATTTATACATGGCAGATATTGATAAAACCCAATTAACAAATATTGTAAATTTTGATAAAAACATTAATGGTAAAATGCACGATGGTCCTGCTACTTTCTCCAAAACAGGAACTACCATGGCTTTTACACGAAATAACTACCACGACAAGAGCAAAGACAGAATTGTAGAACTTCAAATATTTTTTAGCGATTATAGCGATGGTAAATGGTCAACACCAACACCTTTTGCATACAATAGCATTGGTTATTCAGTTGGGCATCCTTGCTTTAATGCCGCAGCTAATACCATGTATTTTATCAGCGATATGCCTGGAGGTTTTGGTGGATCGGATATTTATAAAACTACCAAAGATGGCAGTGGCGTATGGTCAAAGCCTGTTAACTTAGGCAATCAAATTAATACCGAAGGCGATGAGTTATTTCCATTTTACGAAGAAAATAGCATGATGTTATTTTTTACTTCTGATGGGCGTTATGGTTTAGGTGGATTAGATATTTTTTTATGCGAAATCAGAGATGATAAAATTGGTAAAATTATAAATGTGGGAGCGCCTTTAAACTCTCGTTTTGATGATATTTCGGCCATTGCCAATGATAAAATGTCAATAGGTTATTTTTCATCAAATAGACCAGGAGGCAAAGGAACTGACGATATGTATTCATTCAGTATTCAAAAAATAGACAAAAGAATTCAAGGTATTGTATTACAAAAAAATGGTAATCCCATTCCTAAATCGTTCGTTAAGTTGTATAATGATAAAGACCTAGTTATTGATTCTGTTATCACTAAAGAAGATGGAGTCTTTATATTTAAAGCTGCTAATAATAGTAATTTTAAATTAGTAGCTGTAAAAGAAACCTTTGCGGAAGGCAATGCTTTTGCTACCACTTTAGGAACTGAATTGATAGTTAAAGCAGATATCATTTTAACTAAACTACCGATAAAAGAGCAAATAAAAGCCAAAGCTGACTTAGCTAAAATATTAGAGTTAAACGAAATATTTTTCGATTTAAATAAATCTACCATTAGAGAAGAAGCCAAAGTAGAATTAGATAAAATTGTTGACATTATGAACGAATACCCTAAAATGAGGGTAGAGTTAAGCAGTTTCACTGATTGCCGAGCAAGCGAAAAATACAATCAAATATTATCAGATAGTAGAGCCAAAGCATCGGCAAAGTACATAAAAATTAGAATTACCAAACCTTCGCGCATATTTGGAAAAGGCTATGGGGAGGTTAAAAATTCATCTGATTGCCCTTGTGAGAACAATGCCATTACTGAATGTACCGAAGCTCAATACCAAGAAGCTAGAAAAACAGTATTTACTATTTTAAGGTATTAATAACATCCAAAACTTTGTCAGAGGAATCTACTTTGGCAAAGTTTTTTTGCTTATTGTCTGAACCATGTCACGTCTTACGTGATTGATAATTTTGATTTTACTACTAAGCAATTCCCCTCCTTGGAGGGGTTAGGGGTGGGTTGTTCTAAGGTTTGAACTAAGTCACGCAAGGTGGAAAGCACTAAAAAAGTTTCCCGCAGATAGCGCAGATTACGCTAAGTTTCCCGCACACTTTTTTTCTTCATACTTTTTGCATTGCTACTTCGGCTACGCTCAGTATATACTTCAAAGTATGTCCTGCCTTGCAGGACTAGACAATAAAAAGCTATCCTCCCACATCCCGAAAGCTTTCGGGACAAAAGCACGGCCCGCTTTATTGTCTGCCCAACGCTCGCCACATTTTTTATATTTTTAGTAAATCATAAACTATTAAAAATAGTTTGTTGCTTTTCAAAACTTGGCGGGAATAATTCCCCCTTGTGTTTGGCTTTTTGCTTAAGAGAAGGGGGTAGGGGGATGTACTGAAATGCTTGTTATATATACAAAAGTTTCCCGCAAATAGCGCAGGTTACGCTGAGTTTCCCGCTCATAGTCTGAACTTTTGATTTATTTGATTAACTAAATAACAAAAACTTCTAACTAAGAACTAAGAACTAGATAATGCAAAGCTCCATAGGAGCGAAACTATTGTAAAAAACATATACCCCCCCCAACCAAAAAGCCCCATAGGGGCGACACTAATTTCTTGTTGGTGTTGCTTCGCTAAAATACCTACATGGGCGAAAAAACTCATTTATATCTAAAAGAAGTTTTTATAAAAACGATTCATTGCAATAACATGAGGAAAGCTGATACATGAAATAAAAATAAAAAAAACAGGTATCAAATGTTCTTCCAAACTACTGTAATTACTATTGTTAATTACTAGTGCCAAAATACCAAATAATAAAAATGCACCTAATGTAAATGGCAATGCTTTCATGTATAATGTTTTATTATTTGCATTCAATCCTTGTTTTAAATGTATCCAACCATTTAAACTATGTTGGCCAATAAAATATAAACCAAATGAAGTAATTAACGGAAGTTGTTTACAAAGTGAAATAGTAATGATACTGATTAACATGGCTATATTTTTCTCTAATATTGCCCACCCAAGTGCGATGGATATAAATAGATAACAAATGTATTTAAACTGTAAATTGCTTATGTTAAAAACATATACATTTAATTTACTTAGAATTTGATTGGTTTCATTAACATGTCCAAATAAAAGAATTATTAAAATGGTTATTCCCCAAATAATATTTTTAAATACATTATTACTTTTTGATTGCCAATGCTGCATATCACCTTGTCCGAAATGCCAAGCCGAAAAGATTAGGAAAAAGAATAATGCTAAATTTGGCATTGCCAACCAAACAAGTAAATATATGAATGCTGTGCCTAAATATTTTAAGATAAATAGAAACCTTACTTTACTTTTTATATTACCACTATCCAATAAATAATCCAAAGCACCATGCGGAATGCCAACTAAAAACAAACCAACAAGCAGCAAATAGGGTTCAATTATTGGCAATAAATTAGGACTGTTATTATTTAATACCATTAACCCAATTGTGAAAAATAAAACCAACAAAGGAACTAACACTTTTGACAATTTAAATGAAATATGCCAACCTAAAGATTTTAAAAACGGAGCAAATGGTAAGGTTGAAAGTATTTTTAAATCTTCACTTAAGGTAGTTTTTTCATCTAAAAATTTCATCACTTCAAGTGCTTTATTTTTTTGGAATAAGGCTTTAAAAATAGGCTTTCCTTTTTCAGGTTGTTTGCTTAAAATAAGTAAAAGTAATCTATCGTAAAATTTGTGTTTTAGGTTAATGGGTAATGTCTTTGGGTTCATCCCATTTTGTAAGTTCGAAGAAATTTCACAAGCATGTTTAAACATGTTTTTAAATGCATAGCCTGTACTTGGTTTAATGGCTCCTGCTTTTCCGCCTATTGGTACTACTTTTTCAAGTAGGTTGGGTTCAATTTTTGCTGTACTCATCGGAATACAGCCCTTCTCGATATCTATTATTTTAAAACTTCCAAATCTGTCTAAAATGTATTCTTGTAAAATGGGTTCAGCTTCAATTTGATTTAGCACTTTTTCTCCAAAACGTGTAAGTTCAACCAACATTTTATTTTTACCAAATGGAAGTACATATACAAATTGAGTGTATCCAAGTTGTTCTACTTCAAAATCCATCAAATCAACACAGCCATCGTCTTGTATATGCGTATCTAATTCAATCAAGTATCCTAAAAATGACTGAAATAAATGGGCTTCATTTTTTTTAGGCAGACTAAATTTTGGTGGCCTACTATCGAATACCATTTTTGAATTAAAAATACCGGTATCCGTAACAACATTTACATTATCCTCAAAAGATTCCAATGTATTTACTTGTGCATGAACCCTAGTAATATTATTTCTGCTAATTATTTTTTGTAACTCATTGTATAAATCAACACTTGAAATATGAAAATATTCCATTGGCATTAATTCTTCTGGAGCACTTTGATTTACACTAACTTTTTGCCATTGTTTGCTTACTATATGTTGGCAATTTCTAACCAATATTTCATTAGCATTTTCCCAAAAGCAGTAGGTTTTATCGTTAACTGTTTTGGTGTCAGGGTCAATAATAAAAGTGCTTTTGCCTAACAAAAGACCATCTTTTTCCATTTGCATAAGCAAAAGCGTAGCCGAAGCACCTCCACCAGCAAATAGGTAATCAATCATTGGAAATTTAGATTCTGTTAACACGTTGAGTTGTTTAATAAAAAAAGGGGAATCTTCGTAAATGATAGAATCCCCTTTTAATTATTTGAAAGTAAAAATTTAGTCTTCGTTTCTGCTTAAAGAATAAATAACTAAACCAAATCCAATTTTATTAATTGCATCTGCAATATTGTAAACAATATCCATAGCATGTGATGCTGCAGCAGGATCTGAAACCAATTGAATTCCGAATAATCCACCTGGAGTTCCTAAAATGTAACCCAAAGGATAAATTGCCCATCCAACTAACACAAACCAAGCTAAAACTCTGGTCGCTTTTGCAACTTGTGCTCCAGCTGATTGAGCTAAATTTGCTACTTCACCAAACCAAACTAAGTAAGCGATGTAGAAATAAGCGCCACCTGAGATAACACCCCATAATACGCTGTTTCCTCTGTCAATTGTTTCACCAAAATAACCAGTTACCAACATTACTAGTGAGGCTGCAATTAATTTCCATAATAATGAAACTTTTGCGCCTGCCTTTTTGGTAATTAAGTAAAACTCAACACACATCAAAGGCACTGTTAGAATCCAATCAACATATCTGAAAAATGTTGGTGAATCTCCTGTTGCTAAATTGTAACCTCTCATGTAGTAGTAGTGTACTGCTGCAATAAAGGTAATTAGCCCTGAAACTAAAACTGATGTTCTCCATTTTTGAGAAGTGTTACCTAACTCAAAAAAGAAAAAAACTGATGCGGCCATCATGGCCATTGTTCCGATAAAAAACGTGAATGCCACGTAATTATCACTCGCAATTTTTAAATGCTCCATGTAATAAATTAAAGATTTTAAGTTTGTCTTACTCTTATGGATTTTCAGATTCTCCCCGTTTTTAAAATTGGTTTCTGGTCTCCAATGAAAATTACAACTCAATTTTTTTTTAAAAGTTTTGTAAGTGGTATTGAAATATTCATAAAATATTTTTATATTATGCCTTTTTTTGTGTAAAATAATGAATATCAGTGTTTTGTGAATTATTTTAATTTTGTACAATTTGTCAATTTTTGACTTTTATCACATTATTTTACTGAAGAGTTCCATAAACATGATAACAGAGTTAAAAAAGTATATCTCCAAATTAATAAGGTACTTTTAATTTTTAACTTAAATTCATTGTCAGAACTGTGATTTATTTGATAAAGATGATTGACATGATTAACACAAATACAATCAAAACCATAAAGCAGATAAGCTCCATATAAACGACATTTTGGGAAACAAAATGAACCCACCAACACCCCAAAAATCTATAGGGGCGAAACTTATTGCTTGTTGGTGTCACTTCGCTAAAAAACCATCTAGTGCTAAACTTAAAAAAGCCGTAATTTATATAACAAGTTTGTGCCAACGTGTAACGATGGTGTTTTGTTTTATCTTCATTTTTGACTAATTATTAAACCATTACTAACCCCTAACTAATTATGAACAAAATGAGTTTAGCACTTACTGTTGTTATTTTACTATTTACTTTTTTTTCAGTAAAGGCAAAAAACAAAACAGTTTTCAATAAAAATGCAGAGGCATTGCAAAGCATCCAAAATACCAAATCGCATGCGCTTTTAAAGCGCTTGGAGGTAATAAAAGAAATGGATAAAAGCCAAATGAATAAAGTAGAACTTACTAATTTATTAACTGAAGTACGCGTAATCAAAACACAATTAATTGCAGTAGACGGTGGTATTTTTATTTCGGCTGGAGCTTTAATAGTTATACTCATTGTGCTGTTATTTTTAATTTAATTGAAAAACGAGAACATAGATAAATTGCTCTTTGACGAAAATGAGCATTTATCAAAACTACATCAAATAGTAAAAGATACTTTAGAGTCGGAAGAGTTGATTATTCATAATTTACTAAATCCACCAATTGAGACCATAAGTCACGGGCAACGTATTTCAGACAAGGTTGCCCAGTTTGGCGGCAGTTGGAAATTTATTATTCTTTTTGGATTAGTATTCACAGTTTGGATTGTGTTTAATGTATTGGCAGTAGGAGTTTTTAAATTCGATCCTTATCCGTTTATTTTAATGAATTTAATTCTTTCTTGTATTGCTGCATTGCAAGCACCAGTCATCCTAATGAGCCAAAATAGGCAAGAGGAAAAAGACAGAATGCGCGGTGAGAATGATTACATGATAAACCTAAAGGCCGAAATGCAAATACGAAGCCTACATCATAAAATGGATTTATTGCTAGAAGAGCAAATCAAAACCTTGTTTGAAACTCAACAAAAACAATTTGTGTTACTCAAAGAAATTAACTTAAAGCTTGATAAACTAAAACATGCAGGCTTTTAATATTCACTGTTTTTTAACCAACATAACCATGCAAACCGAAGAAGATTTAAACAAAGAAATACTATCCATAACTATGGATATTGTAAAAAATCACCCTGAACTTTCAAAGTATTTAGATGAAATGCCTGTTACTATTCCTAATAAAGAAAATCCTGAAATTACTTTGAAGGCCTTAAAAGCATATAGGCATTCTTTAACTACGCTTTTAAGCAAATACGAGCAAGGGCACGACACAATTGTACCAAAACCTTAATCAATTTAACAAGTGTGATTAATGTAACTTAATTCCATATATGTGTAATAACAATAGTTAGCCAATACCTCACCTTTGATAAGTGTTACAATACACATTAAAACAAAAAAGAAATGACAAACTTAACCGAATTAAAAGGCAACTGGAACGAAACCAAAGGTAAGCTTAAACAAAAATTTGCTATACTAACTGACGATGATTTGTTACTAGTAGAAGGTAAACACGATGAAATGATGGGTAAAATACAGGCGCGATTAGGAAAAACCAAAGAAGAAATTCAAAAACTAATAGCTGATTTATAAAATCTGTTTTTACCAAAATATTTCATTCGCAATAAATAAAAAAAACAAAATCAATATGAAAAAAACAATCATTAAAGCCATTGCAATAGGCTTTGTATCAATAAGTATTTTAGGTGCTTGTAACTCTCCTTCAAAAAAAGTAGAAAACGCCCAAACCAATGTAGATGAAGCTAACAAAGAGTTAGACGAAGCCAATGTAGCTTACTTAGTTGAGGTAGATACTTACCGCAAAGAAGCTGCTGAAAAAATTAATGCTAACAATAAGAGCATAGCCGAATTTAACGAACGCATAGCTAAAGAAAAAAGTGCTGCTAAGGCCGATTATCAAAAGAAAATAGCTGAGTTAGAAACTAAAAATACTGACTTAGAAAAAAAACTGACCGATTACAAAGATGAAGGAAAAGAAAATTGGGAAAAATTTAAAACTGAGTTCAACCAACAGATGACTGATTTAGGTGAATCGATAAAAGGTTTAACCATAAAAGATAAGAAGTAATATGAAGAAATTAGCAAGTATTTTAGTAATAGTATTTAGCCTGTTTCAGTTAAATATTACTGCGCAAGAAAAATTTGGTAAAACACTTAATTTAGGTTTAGGTATTGGTGGCAGAACTGGTTATTATGGTTATGCAGCACGCTCATTACCGGTGTTTCATTTAAACTATGAGTTTGATGTAGCTAAAGATTTTACACTAGCACCTTTTATCAGTGTTTCAACGTTTACTAACGATTACTATTGGGGTAATAACAATAATCCATACAGGAATTATACTTACCGCGAAACCATTATTCCTATTGGTGTTAAAGGATCTTATTATTTTGATAATTTACTTAAAGCCAATAAAAAATGGGATTTTTATTTAGCAGGCTCTCTAGGTTTTGCCATCATTAATCAAAGTTGGGACAATGGCTATAATGGTGATAAAAATTACTACCAGGGAGGTAGTAATTTATTTTTAGACCTACATATTGGAACTGAATATCACTTTAACAATAATGTAGGTGCTTTCTTAGATTTATCGAGCGGTGTATCTACCATAGGTTTGGCTTTCTACGGTAGTAAATAAATAAAATTATGGGCAATATATTATATGCATTTGCGGTAGTATTAATTATATTATGGGCAATAGGCTTTGTAAGTTATAACGCTGGTGGTTTAATTCATGTGCTTTTAGTAATTGCTTTAGTAGCCATTATTTTAAGAGTAATACAAGGCCGCAAATTATAAACAACAATTTTTTAAAAATTTAATAAATAAACAAAATGAACAACGGTAAAGTAGTATTAGGAATGTTAGCAGGATTAGCTGCTGGTGCAGTATTAGGAATTTTATTCGCTCCTGAAAAAGGATCGGTAACACGCAGAAGAATTGCACAAAAAGGTTCTGACACAATGGATGATTTAAAAGACAAATTGGATGAATTAATGGAAACATTAACCGACAAGTTTGAAGAAGTTAAGGAAGATGCAATGGATCTTTTTGAAAAAGGAAAAGAAAAAGTAGAAGCCTCTAAATAAGCTATTAATTCATAAAAGAATTAACACTTAAATACACATAATTTATTTTGACTATAACAATGGAAATGGAAGAGAAATCAACATTTATGGAGCCTTTATTTGAAAGAGCAGAGGCATATGGTAAAAGCAGTTTTGAGTTATTAAAACTAAATGCTTTGCAAAAATCAGCATCAATAATTTCAGTATTAGCAGTACGTATTATTTTAGTATTATTCGCGGGTTTGGTTATCCTTAATTTGAATATTGGAGTAGCACTATGGCTTGGTAATGTATTAAACAATATATACTTTGGATTTTTTTGTGTAGCAGCTTTTTACTTGGTTATAGTAGGTATTTTATGTGTATTTTTAAATAAATTTATTCAAAAAAAAGTAAATAGGTCTATTATTAACCAAATACTTACTAAGTAATTATGGCAAAAATGGACTCAATAGAAAAACTAAATTTAGCAATTGCAGAAATGGAATTGAAACAATCTGCCGATAAGGTTTTGTTGCAAGAGCAATTTAAAATTACTTATGCTAACTTATCACCAGCTAATTTAATAAAAAATACATTCAAAGATTTAACTCACAACGATGAGTTTAAAGATGATATTTTAGATACAGCTATTGGCTTGGCTACTGGTTATTTATCAAAAAAAGTAATTATTGGCAATAGCCATAATCCTTTAAAACAGTTATTGGGTGTGGTATTGCAAATGGCAGTTACCAATATAGTTACCAATAATACCGATGCTATCAAAACTACATTGATGGGTTTAATCAATAAATTTTCAAGCAAAAAAGATACTCCTGAATAATTTGGGTGTTAAATATATTTTTGTTGTTATTATTATTTTACTTAGCTTTTATACTAACGCACAAATAGTAAAAGATACTAGCAATTTTTACTACAAATTAGAAAAACGTGCAGACAAACATGTGTTTACTAGTATGGTTTACGATGTAATTTTTGAAAGTATTGATACCATAGAAACCATTCAACCTAATAAATTTTTAAAGAAAAATGCAGTTAATCCTTTTTTGAAATACAAAGGAAAAATCATCCGCGATATACATGTAATTGTTCTTGATCCTTTTGGGTATTCGGTAAATAATTTTTATGGTGAAAAACCTGATTATTTAGAAAAACTAGGAAATAAATTCCATGTAACTACCAAAGAACACATCATAAAAAACTTACTACTTTTTAAACCTAACGAGCATGTTGATGTACTTGCAATTTCTGAAACGGAGCGTATTTTAAGGCTTTCGCCCTATACTTTTGATGCACGCATTTATGTACAAAAAAACACCGATTCAAAATCTGATAGCATTGATATTTTAGTAGTCACACAAGATAGATGGACTGCCACTGCTAGCAGTAATTTTGATTTAACAGCTCCTAATGTGATAGTTTATGATAAAAATATTTTAGGGTTTGGGCATCAGTATGAACAAGGTTTTGCTTGGAATAATGACAGGCAGCACTTATCAACTTCGGGCAGGTATTCTGTATTTAATATCAAAAAAACATATATAAGCGCAGCTGCATTCTATAGCACCGTTAAAGACGATAATCAGTTTGGTTTAAGTATTGAAAGATTGTTTTTTTCGCCATTAGCTAAATGGGCTGGAGGCATTAGTTCCAATAAGTATTTAAGGATTTATAATCAAACTTATTTCGAAACGAGGATAACTAAAAGTTACCCAATTAATTATAATACTTTTGATATTTGGGCAGCTAAAAGTTTTAGTCAGGCTAAAAATAAAACCGAATCCATTAATAAACGAATTAGTAATTACATAGTAGGGGCAAGGTATTTTAAAAGTGAATATTTTGGTCGGCCTACATTTGCTATTGATACCGATAGGGTTAATAGAGACGAATCTTTATTTTTAATAAATTTAGGTTATTCGCAACGTAAGTACTACCGCGATAGGTATTTATTTCGTTATGGTGCCAACGAAGATATTCCGCAAGGAAATGTATTTGAAATAGTAGCAGGAATACTAAAAAAAGAGTTGAATACTATTGTTTATTATACAGGTATTAAATATGGCACGGGTAAGCATTTTAATAATTTTGGTTACCTCTCGTTAAGTGCAGGTTATGGCACCTTTTATAATTCAAACTATTTAAAAAATGGAGTGGTAAATTTTGATGTAAACTATTTTACCGATTTGCAACAACTTCGTAAATGGTATTACCGTCAGTTTGTAAGGTTTAAATTTGTTGAAGGAATTGATAGAGAAAGTTATGAAAGTTTAAATTTAAACGGCTCTCAAATGTATGGGTTTAGCAGCAATAGCCTGAATGGAAAAAGCAAAGCCATTTTAAACTTGGAGTTTGTATTATACATGCCATATAAGTTTATTGGTTTTCAGTTTGCTCCGGTGTTGTTTTACAGTGTAGCAGGATTGGCAAATAATTTTGGAAGTATGTTTAGCAATACATTTTATCAAGCTTTTGCCGTTGGCGTGCTTATACGAAACGAATATTTGGTAAGTAGTACTTTTGAAATTTCCATTGGTTTTTACCCATACATGCCAGGCACTGCCGATAATAGTTTTGCAGCTAATCCAATAAGTAATTACAACATAAAAGCCCGTGATTATTTTATCACCAAACCCGAGTTGGTTTTGTATAAATAAGATATTTTGATAATAAATGAAGTTATAGTTTAAAATCATCTTTGGTTTTAGGATTTAATTATAAAAAGAAATAAATCAATCAGCTAAAATCAACTTTTAAATTATTAAATTTTTTCATTAAAAGTGCGCGTTGGGCTGGCAAAAAAGCGGGCCAGACAAATCCCGAAAGCTTTCGGGATGTGGGTGGAAGCATTTTTTTGCCTAGATTTTTTGTTTCTTTTTCATCTATGGAAAAAGAAAGAAGAAAAAAGTGCTTAAACTTTAAAATAAGTAAATGATTAATAATTCAAATAATTAAATGAAACACCAAATACTTTCTCACATACACACTTATCCAACCGAAAAAATAAGCAAGTTAAAAGCTAAACAGAAAATGATAGCATTAACCGAAACATTGATTCAAATTCAGGATAAGTTATTTGCACAACAAAAATATAAAGTACTGATTATTCTTCAAGGAATGGACACCGCTGGAAAAGACAGTGCAGTTAAGCATGTTTTTTATGGAGTAAATCCAGCAGGATGTAATGTTAAATCGTTTAAAGCACCAACGCATGAAGAACTTGCACATCATTTTTTATGGCGTATAAGTAATCATTGTCCTGCTAAAGGAATGATTCAAATATTTAACCGTTCACAGTATGAAGATGTGTTGATTCCGTTAATGAATGAAACATTATCTAAAAACCAGCTAGCAGAAAGATGCAATGAAATCAACAACTTTGAAACAGGATTAATTAATAACGATACCATTTTGATTAAGTTTTTTCTGCATATTTCTCAAGACGAACAGTTAAAAAGATTAGCAGAACGTAAAACAAATATTAATAAAAAATGGAAGTATCAAAAAGGAGATGTGAAAGATATTGCCAATCATAAAACCTTTTTAGAATCGTATCAATTTGTAATAAACAATTCCTTTAAAAAGTCCAATTGGTATGTAGTTCCATCTGATAAAAAATGGTATAAAAATTATTTCATTTTAGATAAAATTGTTAAAACCCTTCAAGAGTATAAAATTGAATACCCAAGTTGATTATTTCTGATTTGTTGATTTTTGATTTAGAGATTATTTTCACGCCTTGCGTGATTTAATTGTTGGATTGTTAAATTGTTAAATTGCTTAATTGCTTAATTATTTTTGCTTGTTGCTAATTGCCTGTTGCTAATTGTCTATTGCTAGTTGCCAGAAGCCAAAAGCCAGAAGCCCAAATCCCCAAAAATCATCACATGAAAAAATTAACCAAAAGCATCATCAAAAATATATTCAAGCCACGTAAGGCCGATTCACATAAAGGAGATCATGGTCATGCGTTAATAATTGCGGGGAATTTAGGTAAAATGGGTGCAACTGTTATTGCTTCAAAAGCTTGCTTGCGCTCAGGAGTAGGATTGGTTACAGTAAATATTCCTAAAGAAGAAAGGTTTATTATTCAAACAGCAATACCTGAAGCA
Organism: Bacteroidia bacterium; assembly: GCA_044239605.1. Classification (GTDB taxonomy): domain Bacteria; phylum Bacteroidota; class Bacteroidia; order UKL13-3; family UKL13-3; genus JAAFJM01. The sequence goes on from JBIIBC010000004.1 coordinate 102,664, forward strand.
ATGGTTAATTTTAGAACCGATTTGGGCAATGAACTAGAAAATTATTCAGCCATTGCCATTGGTCCAGGATTAGGGTTAAATGAAGTTAAACTTATTTCAGCAGTATTCAATAATTCGTATTGCCCTTTATTGCTTGATGCAGATGCTTTGAATATGTTAGCTGCTGATAAAAAGTTGTTTACTAAAATTCCACCACAAACCATTATCACTCCTCATCCCAAAGAGTTTGATAGGTTGTTTGGTGTGCATGTAAATCATCAAGAAAGGATTCTCACCGCTGTTAATCAAGCTAAATTACTTGATATAATTATAGTATTGAAAGGAGCTAAAACCATTATTACTTATAACGGAATTGTTTATTTTAACACAACAGGTAATGCTGGTTTGGCAAAAGGAGGTTCAGGTGATGCTTTAACTGGAATCATTGCAGCTTTTTTAGCTCAAGGTTATGAACCTTTTAAGGCTGCTCAATTGGGAGTTTTTATGCATGGTTTGGCTGCTGATTTATCTTTAAAAAAACAAAGTGTAGAAAGTTTATTGATTAGCGATGTGATTGAAAATATGGGTAAAGCGTTTAAAAGTATTTATCCAAGTTAAACATGTGATTTATATAATAACTTCTGTTTTTAGTGTAATATAAAAACCTCCTCTGCTTATCATATTTGTAAGGCATTTTTAAATAATTAAAAAGCAATCCTTATGAATATAATTGAAGCTTTAAACTGGCGCTACGCTACTAAGCGCATGAATGGAAAAACCATTCCAAAAGACAAATTACAAATTATTTTAGATGCCATTTATTTAGCTCCTTCTTCATACGGTTTACAACCATACTCTGTAATAGTTATTGAAAATTTGGAGTTGATGAAAAAAATTCAACCCATAGCATACATGCAACCTCAAATTACAGAGGCTTCTGTGTTGTTGGTTTTTGCAGCTTGGGATTGTTTAACCCAACAAAAAATTGATGAATACATAACTCATGTAGCTAAAGTTAGAAATATGAGTGAAGATAGCTTAAAACGTATCAAATTAGAAATAGGTAATTTACTTAAAAATACTGCTGAAGAAAACTTTTGCTGGCACGCCAAACAAGCAAGTATAGCGTTAGGCATAGCCTTATGTGCAGCAGCTTTAGAACAAATTGACTCAACTCCAATGGAAGGCTTTAACAGTGTTGATTTAGATGAAGTATTGCAATTAAAAGAACGTGGTTTACGCAGTGTATCTATTATGGCTTTAGGTTACCGCGATATAGAAAACGATCCATTGGTGAACTTACCTAAAGTTCGCAGAAATAAAGAAGAATTATTCATTTCCATTCAATCAGAAATTGGCTTTACTGCCAGTAATATCAATAATATTTAATCATTTAAAAAATCAAAAAATTATGAAACCACAAATAGGAATTTCAGAAAAACATTTATCAGTAAGCATTGAAATGCTTTCAATTATTTTAGCCGATGAAATGGTGCTTTACGTAAAAACACGCAAGTTCCATTGGAATGTATCGGGCGAAAGTTTTATGGAATTACATAAACTTTTCCAAAATCAATACACTGAGTTGGAAGAAACCATTGATTTAATAGCTGAACGCATTGGTAAACTAGGTGGTAAAACCATTGGTACCATGCACGAATTTGCTAATTTAACAAGGCTTAAAGAATCACCCAATAAATATCCTAATCAAAAAGATATGATGAAGGAATTATTGGAAGATTACGAAACATTGATAGTTGAAATTAGAAAAGATATTGAAACTTGTAACGAAAAAAATAAAGATGCAGGAACCGTTGATTTTTTGACTGCTGTTATGGAACAACATGAAAGTACAGCTTGGGTTTTACGCAGGTATTTAAACTAATTATTAGCCATGAATAATCCTTTGGCTGAATTAACTGCAAAAATAGATAGTGCGCCTGAAGCGCCCGGTAAAAGTAGGCCAAAGCCTATTGAAAAAAGTAACTATATCGAACAATTATTGGTTGATATAGCTACTTTTTGGCTGTTTGTTATGCGCTTTTTTAAAGAAATGTTTCAAGCGCCTTTTGAGGTAAATGAAACACTTAAACAATCGTATTTAATTGGTTATAAATCGTTAACCTTGGTTGGCATTACGGGCTTTATAATGGGTTTGGTATTAACCATACAATCTAGGCCAACTCTTGCTGAGTTTGGTGCTGAATCGTGGTTACCCGCCATGATTTCAGTTTCTATTGTTCGCGAGATTGGTCCAGTAATCACTGCTTTAATTTGTGCTGGAAAAGTAGGTTCGGGCATTGGTGCTGAGTTAGCTTCTATGCGCGTTACCGAGCAAATTGATGCCATGGAGGTATCAGGAACTAATCCATTTAAATACATCATAGTTACTAGGGTTTTGGCTACCACATTTATGTTGCCAATTCTTACCATTTTTAACGATGTTATTTCAATGCTTGGCTCATTTGCAGGTGTAAATATAAAAGGCGATGTAAGTTTTTACTTATACTTTTCACAAGCTTTTGCTCAACTAAGTTTTACTGATGTATTTCCTTCATTGATCAAAACTGTTTTCTTTGGTTTATCAATTGGACTAATAGCTTGTTATAAAGGTTATAACTCCAATAAAGGTACCGAAGGCGTTGGGCAAGCAGCCAATTCATCGGTGGTGGTAACTTCACTTATGGTTTTTGTAATCGATATAATAGCCGTTCAAATAACCAGTTTATTTATTAATTAATGGAAAAACCTAAAGACGAATCTGTCATTCAAATTGAACATTTAAAAAAATCATTTGGCTCAAACCAGGTGTTGGTCGATATCAATTTAAATATTCAAAAAGGCGAAAATGTAGTGGTTTTGGGTAAATCAGGAAGTGGTAAATCTGTTTTAATTAAATGTATTGTAGGCTTGATAAATGCTGATGAAGGTATTTTAAAAGTATTTGATAACGATATCAATGGTTTGGATAATGATGCTTTGAATGCATTGCGAAAAAAAATTGGATTCTTATTTCAGAGTGGTGCCCTTTACGATTCTATGTCGGTTAAAGAAAATTTGGCTTTTCCCTTACGCGATTTAAAAGATTTAACCAGTGCGGATAAACAAAGTAGAATAGAGGAAGCACTCACCAATGTTGGCCTTTTAGATGTAATTGATAAAACACCATCAGAACTTTCGGGAGGTATGCGCAAACGCTTAGGCTTAGCCCGAACCTTAATTTTAAAGCCTGAAATAATGCTTTACGATGAACCAACCACAGGTTTAGATCCTATTACTTCAAAAGAAATAAGTGAACTTATTTTAACTGTTCAAAAACAATACAATACTTCATCTATCATCATTACCCACGATATGGCTTGTGCTAAAATAACGGCCAATCGCATTGTAATTTTTAAAGAAGGAAAAATATTAACAGAAGGCACTTATCAAGAGCTCGAAAAATCGGATGATGCTTGGGTAAAATCCTTTTTTATATAATTAATAGTCACTTCAAATTCAGTATTTCAATAGCAATCAATCATTATGCAAAAACAATCAATCAATAAAATAAAACTAGGAATATTTGTAGCCATAGGAATAGCCTTGTTTTTAGCAGGTATTTATTATATAGGCGAAACTAAAAAACTGTTTAGTACCACTTTTAGAATAAGTGCCATGTTTAAAGATGTTAATGGACTGCAGGTTGGCAATAACGTGCGTTTTGCTGGTATCAATGTGGGTACTATTGAAGCCATCGAAATCATAACAGATTCTACTGTAAAGGTTGATATGATTTTGGATGTTAAAACACAACAATTTATAAAAAAAGATGCCAAAGCAATTATTGGTTCTGATGGATTAATGGGCAATAAAATAATGAATGTTTCGCCCGGAACAACCGCATTTACTATGGTTGAAAACAATGATATGATTGGTACTACCATTCCTATTAGTTTAGATGATATGCTGCTAAAATTAAAAAACACTACTGATAATGCAGCTTTAATAACAGATGATTTGGCTGCTATCATGGGTAATATTCGCTCGGGTAAAGGAACCATAGGTAAACTATTTATGGATACTGTTTTTGCTGAAAATTTAGATAAAACCATCGTAAATGTAAAACAAGGTACTAAAGGCTTTAAACAGAATATGGATGCTGCTAAGAGCAGTTTTTTATTAAGAGGATTTTTTAAAAAGAAAGATAAAAAAACTAAAAAGGACAAAAAATAGCCATGAGAAGAGACAACAAAAAACACACAGAAAATAAACCTATAAACGATACCAAAGATTTACAACTGACAACTTTTGACAAAAAGGATAATAAGTTGGTTGATGTATTATTATATCCGCCAAGTGACGATATTTACAATAATTTGGTAGAGGAAACCAATATTGACCCTGAGGACATTACCAAAAGTAAACGCATGGTAGAAGAAGCAGGAGAATGGAATGAAAAAGATTTTGACGAAGACATGGTTGGCGATGATTTAGACGTACCTGGCAGTGAATTAGATGATGAACAAGAAGATATTGGCAATGAAGATGAAGAGAATAATTACTATAGCTTAGGTGGTGATAACCATGACGATTGAGTTTGGGCTGTTGGCTTCTAGTCGCTAGCCTTTGGTTATTTACAAATTGAATTTTAAATATCGGTTACAACTCCTCATTGCTAAGAACGAATTAATCTCAAGCAAAACAATAGTTTTCCGCATATAGCGCAGATTCCGCAGAGTTTCCCGCTCATTATCTGGACATGATTTATTCGTTTTTATTGATTAACTAATTCACAAAAACTAAGTATTAAGAACTAAGTACTGCAAACTAATTACCAAAAGCTCCATAGGAGCTGATGGTATTGTAAAAAAAAACAGGCACATTACTAACCCAAAGCCCCTTAGGGGCGATACTTTTTATTGTTGGAGACGTTTTGCTAAACACCATATAGGCAAAAAGCCAGAGGCTTATTAAAATACTCACTCGCAAGATGCGAGCGAGGGGGAAACTAAGTACTACAAACTAATTACCCAAAGCTCCATAGGAGCGATAGTATTGTAAAAAAAACAGGCATATTATTTACCTAAAGCCCCTTAGGGGCGATACTTTTTCTTGTTGGAGACGTTTTGCTAAACACCATATGGGCAAAAAGCTAGAGGCTTGTTGAAATACTCACTCGCAAGATGCAAGCGAGGGCGGAACAATCCAACAATCCAGCCATCTAACAATCCAACAATCTAGCAATCCAACAATTTAAAAAATCTCCAATTACCAACAAGGAGTGGCTAATTCAAAAAAAATGATATTTTCGCAAGCATGAATAAAAAACACCCTTTAGGCTTACCCTTTTTATTTTTTACCGAAATGTGGGAACGTTTTGGTTATTACTTAATGATTGGTATTTTTCAATTATACCTTACCACTTCTGTTGAAAAAGGAGGTTTAGGAATGGCTAGGGGAGAGGCTGCCGATATTTATGGTACTTTTATTGCCTTTGTGTTTTTAACTCCATTTTTGGGTGGTTTATTAGCCGATAGAATATTAGGGTATAGTAAATCAATATTTTTAGGAGGTGTTTTAATGGGATTAGGCTATTTAGGTTTAGCTATTCCGGGTACTACCTATTTTTATATTTCCTTGTTTTTAATTGTATTAGGAAATGGTTTTTTTAAGCCTAATATTTCTACCCTTTTAGGTAATTTGTATAACGAAGAAAAATACAAGCATTTAAAAGATTCAGGATACAATATATTTTATTCAGGTATAAATATTGGCGCGGCCACATGTACTTTTATAGCTGCATTTATGCGTAATAAATATGGTTGGAGTTATGCATTTGGAACAGCAGGTATAGGTATGTTTGTGGGTTTAATAGTTTATTATATTGGCTTAAAAAACTATAAGCATGCCGATGTATTAAAACCTGCCCAAAAAGAAGATATGCCCATGTCAAAAATATTTGCCACTGTTTTTTTACCTGCCATTATAGTAGGTTTGGGAGCATGGTTTATTCCAGGCGATATATTTGGTAGTGATAGTACGGATGCTTTTATTTTTGGAACAATTCCGGTTGTTGTTTTTTATGTAGGTTTATATGTAAAAGCTAGCATAGCCGATAAAAAACCAATTGCAGCATTATTAACTATCATGCTAGTTTCGGTTATGTTTTGGGCGGTATTCAAACAAAATGGCACCGCTTTAACTACTTGGGCTCAATATTATACCGATAGGGCTACACCCACTTTTGTGAAAAGTACAGCCGAAAATTTATATTTGGTAGAAAAAGTAACCAATAAAGTAGATTCGGTTGAAGCATTTAACGAAAAATTTTCTGTAATAAAGGAAAACGGAAAAGTTAAAAAAATATTGGATAAAAATGTGTATTTTAGAAATTTACAACCTGCATTAACCCCTGCAGAAAATACCGAAATATCATTATTCAATACCGAATTATTTCAATCCATTAACCCACTTTGGGTAATCATATTAACTCCTTTAGTAGTGGCATTTTTTGCGTTTTTAAAACGTAAAAAATCAGAACCTAGCACTGCATCAAAAATTGCATTTGGCCTTCTTATTTCGGCTTTAAGTACTTTGGTAATGGTAGCTGGAGTAATTTATTGTAGTAATGGTGCCGAAAAAGCATCGGCATGGTGGCTTATAGGTTGTTATGGTGTTGTTACCATTGGTGAATTGTTTTTAAGTCCAATGGGTTTATCATTGGTTTCAAAATTAAGTCCTAAAAGATTAACAGCACTCATGATGGGCGGTTGGTTTTTATCAACTTCAATTGGTAATAAACTTTCGGGTATTTTGGCTAAAACTTGGGATAATTATACCGATAAAGCCAATTATTTTTTGGTAAACTTTGTTTTATTGGCATTTGCAACCATTGTCATGTTTATGCTTTTAAAATGGCTAAATAAGATTTTAAAAGAAAATATTGAATAACTCAGCGTTGTTTACCAAACCCAATCTTTAACTAAAACTAACGCTATATTTTGAATAAGAAATGAATAAATGGTATTTATTGTATACAGCACCCAGAGCTGAAAAAAAAGTAAACCTAGAGTTAAAAAAACGTGGTTTTGAAACTTTTTTGCCATTACAATTAAAATTAGTTCAATGGAGTGACAGAAAGAAAAAGGTAGAAACACCATTATTTAATTCTTATTTGTTCATAAATACTTCCATTAGCAATTATTATGAAATATTAAATGTAACTGGTGTTGTTAAGTTTGTTAAATTTCAAAATCAACCAGTTGAATTGACAGAATCACAAATAGAGCTTATTAAACTAATGATAGCCAATTATGATGATTTGGAAGCTGTAGAAGAAATGTTTGAAAAAGGCGAATCAGTTAAAATTATTGCAGGTCCACTTCAAAATCAAATTGGTGAACTCATAGAATATAAATCGGCTAAAAAAGTGTTAGTTAAAATTGAAAATACAGGCTTTTCATTATTAGTTAGTTTACCAAATAATATAATTAGAAAAGTTTAAAGAATTTTTATGGATTTATACCTCAATATCATTCTTCGCTCACTAGCTGTATACGTTTTTATCATATTAGCCATTAGGATATTTGGTAAAAAAGAACTTTCCCAGCTTAGCATTACGGATTTGGTGTTAATCTTATTAATTAGTAATGCGGTGCAAAATGCCATGGTTGGGCCCGATTCATCGCTTTCAGGTGGACTTGTAGCTGCTTTAACATTATTTGTTTTGAATTATTTAATAAAAATAGTGTCGTTTAAAAGCAAAATATTCAGCAAGGTTATAGAAGGCGAACCTGTTATGTTGGTTTATAAAGGTTTTGTGAAAAACAAAAATCTACAGAATCAAAAAATAACCATTGAAGAATTAGAAGCTGTGGCCCGTGAACATGGTGTAAAAAGTATAAAAGATGCCGAATTGATTATGCTTGAAAAAGATGGTAGCATCAGTGTAATTTCAAAAGAGTTAAAAAACCAAACCATTCATAAGCGCAAACGCATTAAGAAATATATTGAAAGTGGTGGCTAAATAACTATTGAATAAAACTACTTTAGAAATTAAAATTAAGCTAATAAATGGTATAATAATAAAAAAAGCTACTTTTTTCAAAGTAGCCTTATATAAAATACATTATTAAATGTTATGCCAAAATCCAGTTGAACTTATATTCTGTATCAGGTATTTTAATTCTATCAGCTATTTTAGCCATTCTATCTGGCAAAGCCATCACAAAATCACGGGCTTTTTCACCGTTTTCTTTCAACCCTGTTAATCCTTCAATCTTCCATTCATCAATCAATGAACGCATAATATCAATATAATCATGTGCCGTATATACACCTAAACGTTGGGCTGCGTCACTAAAGTTAGAAAATATACCAACTTCTTCTCCTAACTGTCGTAAACATTGTGATGGCATTAATATTTTTTTACGCATCATGGCCTCAAAAGCCATCATCATTTCATTGGTATCTATTTCAAATATTTTGGTAACAAATGTTTTATAAGCTTTTGCATGTCTCGCCTCATCAGCAGCTACTAAACCACATAATTTTGATAAAATATTATTTCCTTCTTGTTTAGCCATACTAGCTACCCTGCGGTGAGAAATATTGGTAGCTAATTCTTGAAAACTAGTATAAACAAAGTTTTTATAAGGATCGTTTGCTGCACCATTATCAAATCCATCGGCAATTAAATATTGTGTAGAAGCCTCAAATTGGCGCATGTCAATTCTACCACATAGGTATAAATAACGGTTCAAAGCATCGCCATGACGATTTTCTTCTGCACTCCAACTGCGAAGCCATTTCATCCAACCGTTATTTTCATATTGGTCAATTCCTTGAATGCCTGCTAACCAAGTTTCATAAGTAGGCAAAGCCTCTTCTGTAATAGTATCGGCAACCAAAACTGCTAAAAAATCGTATGACAAATTTTGAGCTTGATCTTGAATAGTTTTCAAGTCGGCTATAAAAGTTTTATCTGATGTTAACGGAAGTAATTCAGATGCTTGCCAATTGGTTTCTATTGGTTTTAAATATTCATTATTTATTTCTTCCACATTTTTACCAATATGAAGCATCACTTCAGACCTACTTGCACTTAATTGTTGTATCATTTAAAAAAATTAAAAAGTATGCAATTTTAGCATAATTTATTGTTTTATCAAAGCTAAGTTAATTGATAATAATTTGATGTTTTAAATAGATATATTTTATCTGCTAATTTTTTTTAAATTTGATTTAGTCTTCGTAATCATCTAGGTTAAACTTTTCGGCAGTTTTGCTTGATGTTGCCACCATTTTCATAATACCATCTAATTCCTGTGGAGTAAACTCGCGCCATTCGCCTAGTTTTAAATTTTTTAGCCCAATATTCATAATTCTAACACGTTTAAGTTTGCGCACTTCATAACCACAAAAGCTACACATTCTTCGAATTTGACGGTTTAATCCTTGTGTAAGGATAATTTTAAAAACAAAATTACTTAGCATTTCTACCTGACATTTGTGGGTAACTGTTCCAAGCATTGGGATACCATTACTCATGCGTTCAATGAATTTCTCGTTAATGGGCTTATCAACTGTAACTATGTATTCCTTTTCGTGGTTATTTCCAGCACGCAATATTTTGTTAACTATATTACCATCGTTGGTTAAAAAAATCAATCCTTCACTTTCCTTGTCTAATCTCCCAATTGGGAACATACGCTTAGGATGATTAATGTATTGTATAATATTATTTTTAATCTTTAGTTCAGTAGTGCAAATTATACCCACAGGTTTGTTAAAAGCTATATAAATATCGTTTGTGGTAGTTTTAAGTTTTTCACCATCTACCTTAACTATATCTCCAGGGTTAACCCTATTACCAAGCTTTGCAATTTTATTGTTAATGGTAACTCGCTCGTCTACAATATATTTTTCAGCTTCACGTCTAGAACACATGCCAGTGTCGCTAATAAACTTATTGATATTGATTCCAGTTTGATTTGTATTATCCATTGCCTCAAAACTAATTATTCTATTATATATTTCTGTCAAATAAAAAGTATTATTTTAAAAAATCAATTCGATTGGTTTATTTGCAAAGTTTTAAAAAATAAAATAATTCAAAATTATTTGAAGCACCAATGGCTATAAAATTAACCTTATTTATAAAATCACTTTGTATTGTATTTGTTTTCCTTTTTTCATCGTGCGATAGCTCTTTGAAATACCTGAAAACTGCCGATAAACTAGCAAAAGATGGGAATTATAGCGATGCCGCAGATAATTTTTATACAGCATTGTTAATTAATCCTACCAATATAAAAGCTAAACAAGGGCTTCAAAAAAATGCTCAATTGGTATTAGATGCTAAATTTGGCTCTTTTGCTAAATTGGTGGTAGAGGGTAGCAGCGAGCAAGCGCTAAGGCAATATATTTATTGTAAAGATTACTTTAATAATTTAAAAAATATTGGAATTGATTTAAACTGGTTAGCCTATTTCGACCCGCTATACGAAGAAACCAAACAAGAGTTTATTGGCAAACAATACGAAATTGGTCTAGGCCAAATGAAAGAAAATAAATTTGATAAAGCAGAGTTTTCTTTCGCTAAAATTTTAGAGTTTGATAGTAGTTATAAAAATGTTTCCGTTTTGCGCATGCAAAGTTTATTAGAGCCTCTGTATAACCAAGGGTTAAATAATATTGAAGCAGAAAATTACAAAGCAGCCTATAAAATTTTTAAACAAGTTGCTTCCTTTGATGCCACTTATAAAAATACCCTTCAAATGCTTGATTATGCATTGCAAAAGGCTAGTTTGCCTGTAGCAGCTATTTTAGTTGGTAAAAAAAGCTACAATAATTTCGAAGATTTGTCTTTTTATCAAGTGTTGGTGGCTAGGTTTAGTAAATCTAAAAATCCTTTTCTGAAAATTATTGATAGAAATAATTTGGAGAAATTGCTCAAAGAGCAGGAGTTGGGGATGAGCGGAATTATAGATGTTGAATCAGCAGTTAAAGCTGGAAAGATGATTGGTGCAAAGTATTTTTTATTAATTGATGTAACAGAAGTAAAATTTGATGAATTAAAACCAACCACCACAGAAGAGCCAGCCTATCAATCCTATAGCGAAAGGGTAGTTGGGGCAAATGGGGAGGCTCAATCGGTTATAAAATTCAAAAAGATAAATTATTCTGAAACCAAAAAATACCGAAAGGTAGAAGCTAGGGTTTCTTACCAATTGGTTTCAGTACAAACAGGACAAATTGTATCATCGGAAGTGTTTAATGCCGAACAATACGATGCGCATGCTTATGCTAAGTTTAATGGTAATATTGATAATTTATATCCAAATTTACCAGCAGGAAATTTTATGCCTGATGCACCAGTTGATTGGAAAGAAAAGTTCTATGAACTAAATCGCGAATTAGCAAGCAACCAAATCTTGGCCGATAAAGCTTTTACCGAAATCAGCCAAAAAATTCTGGATGATATTCATTTGTATATTCAGTAGTTGATAGTTGATAGTCGTTGGTTGATAGTTTTTTCGTTATTGCAACTAAAGTAAGATTCAATGAAAGTTTTAAAAGTTTAATTAATGGAATTTTTCAATGGCCGTTAAATTAATTCATTACCATTTTGATAATTGGTTTATGGAATTTTTTTGTTAATTTTTGTAAACACAAGTATGAAGAATAAACTAGTTTGGATTTTCCTTATAAAATAAGTTTCTTATGTTTTTTATATACTTGATTTAATAAAAAAATATTGCTTTAATTACTTGGTATATATGAATACCTGCAAAAAATCCTATAATAAGGTTGAACACGGTGGTTTGGTAAAATTTCTTTTTCAAATTATTTTTTATCTCTTTAACAAAATAAATGAAAGTAGAAGTAAAATACTAATGGTATTTAAATTTCACTTGTTACACAACAATAACTCTTTGCTTTAGCTATGAATAAAACATATTGCCTTTTTATAAATTGCCATCTGCTTTAGCTAGTATAAACCCAAATGCCTAATTCAATTATCTTTCAAAAGGATTCTTTATTTATTGTAAAAATTAAATAACAAAAACCATCTTTATTAAACCATTTAACTTTATAAATTTGTAACAATAAATCTTTGTAATGTTACAAACTCGTAATTTTTGTAATCTTTCAATTTTATAATCTTTAATTTTATTATAGCTATGAAAAGAATAAGTATTTTAGTATTTGCAGCTCTTACCTTTTGGGCTTGTGGCAATAGCAATAATGCACCAAAAGAAACGGTAGATAACACCCGTATAAAAATAGCTGTAGATGAAAGTTTGCGTCCAGTAATAGAGGCTGAGGAAATGGTTTTTGAATCAATAAACGATAAGAAACATTTGGATTTTATTTATACAAGTCCGGCAGAAGCCATGCGCTTGATACTTGCCGATAGTGTTAAGTTAGCCATTATACCACGAAAAGCTACCAAAGAGGAACAAGCAGTAATAGATAAAGATGCATTTAAATTTGTTCAAGCCAAAATAGCCATTGATGCATTGGCATTTATTACCAATAAAGCCAATCCTGATACAGTGTTTACAGTAAATCAAATTAAACAATTAATGGATGGAACAGCTACCGATTGGAGCCAAGTGTTTGCTAAAAACAAAATGGGTAAAATTCAGGTGGTGTTTGATAATCCTGCATCTGGGGCTACGCAATATTTTAAAGATTCGTTATTAGATGGAAAAGAAGTAGGCAAACATTGTTTTGCGGTTAACTCAAATCCTGAGGTAATTGATTATGTTGAAAAAAATAAAAATGCCATTGGCGTAATTGGATTAAATTGGATAAGCGATAAAGACGATAGTAAAATGAAAGGCTTTTTAGACCGCATAAAAGTAGCTGAAATTATTCCACGTAAAATCAGTTACGAATCGTTAACGTATAAGCCTATTCAAGCCAATGTTGCTATTAGGCAATATCCTTTTTGCAGAGAAATTTACATCATTGGAAGACAAGCTACTTTAAGTTTGGGCAACGATTTTGTTAATTTTATCAATGGTGATCAAGGTCAACGAATCATTTTAAAAGCAGGTTTGGTTCCAGCTAAAGCGCCTATTAGAATTTTACAAGTAACTAAATAGACAATAAGCAATAAGCAATTGGCAATAAGCAATAGACAATTAGTAATAAGCAATTTAACAATTCAACCATCCAACTATCAAACAATAAATCAATAAATCTCCAAATCTCTAAATCAAAAATCAACAAATCTCTAAATGTCCTATAAAACCATCACCTTAACCGATATTCAATATTTTGAAAGTATAGTAGGAAAAAATTTTGTTTTAGTCCAAAACGATGATAAACAAGACTATACCCACGATTATACTGAAGATTTAAGTTTTATGCCTGATGTGGTGCTAAAACCTGCAAACGAAAATGAGGTTTCGGCTATTTTAAAATATTGCAATGAGCAAAAAATTATTGTTACTCCTCGTGGAGCCGGAACAGGCTTAAGTGGTGGTGCATTGGCGGTAAATGGGGGAGTGGTTTTGGCTATGGAACGTTTCAATAAAATCATAAATATTGATGAACGTAACTTTCAAGCAACTGTGGAACCAGGGGTAATTAACGAAGCTTTTCAGCAAGCTGTTAAAGAAAAAGGTTTGTTTTATCCACCTGATCCGGCAAGTAAAGGAAGCTGTTTTTTAGGTGGTAATTTAGCTCATAGCAGTGGCGGTCCACGAGCATTAAAGTATGGTACCACACGCGATTATGTGTTGAACATACAAGTGGTTTTAACCAATGGCGAAATTATTTGGACAGGAGCTAATACTTTAAAATATTCAACAGGCTACAATCTAACTCATTTAATGATTGGCAGTGAAGGTACTTTAGGTGTGATTACCAAAATGGTTTTAAAATTAATTCCTTTCCCAACTCAAACTTTATTAATGTTAGCACCATTTTCTTCGCCAGAAAAAGCTTGTGAGGCAGTTGGAGTTATATTTAGAGCGGGTTGTAATCCATCGGTTTGCGAGTTTGTTGAGCCTGATGGTTTTAAACTTTCTGCCGCATTGCTCAATATTAATTTTGATATTCCTTCACATATTGGAGCGTATTTGTTGATAGAAGTTGATGGTAATAATTTAGATACCATGATGCTAGATTGCGAAGCCATAAGTAATGTACTTTACGCGCATGAATGCGATGAAGTATTATTTGCTGAAAGTTCAGAACAAAAAGAATATTTCTGGAAATTACGCAGAAGCATTGGTGAAGCTACCAAACATAACAATACTTATAAAGAAGAAGATACTGTGGTGCCAAGAGCTGAGTTACCTGTTTTGTTTAAAGGCGTTAAAGAAATAGGAGCAAGGTATAAATTTAGAACCATTTGTTATGGACATGCAGGCGATGGAAATTTGCACGTTAATATTTTAAAAGACGAACTAAGCGATGAATATTGGAACAATAACATTACACCCGGTATAGTTGAAATTTTTGAACTATGTAAAAAACTAGGTGGAACTATTAGTGGTGAACATGGAATTGGTTATGTTCAAAAAAAGTTTATGCCTATAATTTTTAGTGAAAACCATTTAAACCTTATGCGCCAAATAAAACTAGCATTTGACCCCAAAATGATTTTAAATCCAGGGAAAATATTTTAACTAAAATCTATTAATGGTTAGGTAAATAGATACAATAAAAATGATTAAGGAGGTCGAGTAGATATAGATGTTTTGTTTTATTTTTAACAAAATAACTAAAATATATGCTATCAAAAGAAAGCCACCAACCACAATTAATTGTGCTATTTCTATACCAATATTGAAACTGAAAAGTGGTAAAATAATTGACTCCTTATCTAACATTTGTATAAGCAAATTAGAAAAACCAATACCATGAATAATTCCAAATAACAGGGTAATTAAGTATATCATTAGTGCATTACTTTCAGTTTTTTTATATGTGATTATTATATTTTTAATACTTGTAAAAGCAATTGTTAAGGGTATCAAAAATTCAATTAAATTATTATCTAGGGAAATTATTTTTAAAACACTTAAAGCTAAACTTATGCTATGACCAATAGTAAAAGCCGTAATATTTATTAATATTTTTTTCCATTCAGAAATATTATAAAGGCAAGTTAAAGCACCAATAAATAATAGGTGGTCTAATGCCTCAAAGGTTAAAATATGTTTAATACCTATTTGAATCCAGAAATATGAATTATTCAATTTGATTTTAGTTTTTGCAATTCTAAAAGTAATTAATTAAATAGCAATGATTAAAAATATAAGTAAGTAAAATTTTGTTTGATGAAAAAGTATAAAAGTTTAGTTTTATTAGTAGTTGTTTTGATTTGCTCTTTTGAGCCAGCGCATAAATTTTACTTTAGCTTAACATCAATAAAAGTTAATAATGGCAATAAAAGTGCGGCTATTAGTTGTAAACTATTTACAGAAGATTTAGAAGAAATACTTTATTTAAAAACGAAAGTTAAATTTGATTTAAGTAAATCTTTAGAGAGTAAAACCGCAAATGATGCAATTTTTAATTATATAAATGAGCATTTATATATTTTAATTCAAAATAAAAAAATTCCACTGAAATTTATAGGCTTTGAATTAGAAGGGGATGTTACATGGATATATATTGAGGCTCCAATGAATAGTTCAAAAATAAAAACATTGACTATTACCAATACTTTACTTTGCGACTTAACAACAGAACAAACGAATTTGATGCAAATAAACTGGAATGGGAAAGATTTTTCCGAAAAGTTAACATGTATAAATAATAGATTTGAATTATTAAAACCATTTTCAAATAATTGATTTTAACTACAAGTCACCTTTTAACAATTATTGAACTAAAAATGTTACTATAAATAACTACAACTATAACATCTTTCTTAACATGTCCAAGGCCATCAAGCTTGTTCTTAAAATAGTTCTTTCACGGTTATCACCCATGTTAAATTTTTTTGTTACTACCTCATGTTTACTTGCAATTGCAATCCATACAGTGCCAACAGGTTTTTCATCAGTGCCTCCATCAGGTCCTGCAACTCCGCTTGTTGCAATAGCATAATCAACACCAAATTTATTTAGAATTGCACTAGACATTTGTTTGACACACTCTTCACTAACTGCACCATCATTTAATAAGGTATCATTGGTTACATTTAATTCCTGTTGTTTTATTTTATTATCATAACTAATTATGCTCCCAATAAAATATTTAGAGCTACCAGGTATAGAAGTTATTTGATGTGCAATAAAACCTCCTGTACAACTTTCGGCAGTAGCTAATGTTTTGTTTTTTTGCTTTAATAAATTTCCAACTACTTCACTTAATGAATCATTGTTTTCACCAAAAATATATTCACCAATATTTTCATACATTTTATTACAAATGATATTAACCTCATTAATTAAATTTTCTTCGTTATTACCATAAGCACTTAGTCTAAGTCTTACAGCACCAACTGATGGCAAGTATGCCAATTTTATATGGCTTGGTAATTCGTTCTCAATATCCTTAATCTTTTCTGCTAAAAAACTTTCACCAATAGAACAAGTTTGTAATGTTCTATGGTATATAAATGGTAGTTCAAATTTCTGTTTCAATAAAGGGGTAACTTCTTCTTCAAAAATAACTTTCATTTCGAAAGGTACACCTGGTAGTGAGATAAAAATTTTATTATTAATATCAAACCACATGCCTGGTGCGGTTCCACTTCTATTCCATAATGTTTTACAATTTGAAGGTACTTGTGCTTGTTGTAAGTTAATTTCTAACATAGGCATTTTTCTTACTCTAAAAATTCGAGTAACCCATTCAAGTACTTTCTCATCTATAACTAATGATGTATTAAAATATTCACATAAAGTTTTCTTTGTAATATCATCTTTGGTAGGACCTAAACCACCTGTTAAAATTATTATATCACTGCGAAGGGAAGCATCATTTAAACATGCTAATATTTGTTCCTTGTTATCACCACAAGCAGTCCGTTGATATAGGCTAATGCCTAGTGAATTCAGATGTTGACCAATCCATGCACTATTTGTATCTATTACTTGACCTATTAATAATTCATCACCAATCGTTATAATTTCTGCCTTCATATTTATTATATTTTATTCTCAACAACATTACTAAATATTTTTTTATAATGATTCTAGAATTTCAAAAAAATATTTGATACATGATTAATATTTATGTATAATTTATACTACTATTTTATGCTAATTTTTATGTTAATTTTTAAACATCAAAAGTTTAAGTAAAATATTTTATCATAAGTAAATATCTATAAACTAATTTTAAATAAATCTTATAGAGTATAGTAAAATAAGGCGTCTACAAAGATTATATTTTATTATATGTTAAAAATTTTATGCTTACTTGTTATGAAATATAACTTTTTGTTTATAATAAGTTTATAAATTTTTCATGAGTTAATAACATAGTTTTATAATGACATGAATGTATGTGATGTCAATAAATAAAGGCGTCTTCAGTTATCATACTTTAATTGTTAACAGTAAATATTTTATATATAGTATATTTATTTTTCAAATGAATATGTAAACACTTGACTTTTATATCATACATCATAACTTTGTTTTCGTAATCAAATTAATAATTAACCAAATTATGGCAACAGCTAAAAAAACAACTAAGGCGGCTCCAAAAAAAGCAGCAGCAAAAAAAGCAGCACCTAAAAAGGCAGCAGCACCAAAAAAAGTAGCAGCAAAAAAAGCAGCTCCAAAGAAAGCAGCAGCTCCCAAAAAAGCAGCACCTAAAAAAGTAGCAGCACCTAAAAAAGCAGCTCCAAAAAAAGCAGCTCCAAAAAAAGCAGCAGCTCCAAAGAAGGTAGCAGCAAAAAAAGCAGCTCCAAAAAAAGCAGCAGCTCCAAAGAAAGCAGCGGTAAAAAAAGCAGCTCCTAAAAAAGCAGCAGCAAAAAAGAAATAGTAATTTTTACTTATTACTGAAAAGCCTTATCAAATTTTTTTGATGAGGCTTTTTTATTTTATAAATGACTACTTTTGTTAAAAATTTATAATAATGATTATTGTTTTACATTCAAAAAATCCTAATCCACGCGACTATAAAAAAGTAGTTGATATACTAAATAATCATGGTGTAATAATAATTCCAACTGATACAATTTATGCCATTGCATGTAAACTTGATAGTAAAAAAGCCATTGAGCGTATGTGCAAAATAGTAGGTAAAAAACCAGATAAAGTAAATTTTTCTTTATTATGTTCAAGTCTAAGTCATCTTAGTGATTATACTACCGCATTAGATAAATCAATATTTAGGTTAATGAAAAATAATTTGCCCGGTGCATTCACATTTATTTTGAAAGCAACAGGTAATGTTACCAAATACTTTGAAGGTAATAAAAAAACAATTGGTATTCGAGTTCCTAATAATATTATTGCCCAAACGTTAGTAGAGGAAATCGGAACACCACTTGTTGTTACTTCTATTCATCATGATGATGAGATTATTGAATATATGACTGATCCCGAAGAAATTAATGAGAAGTTTGGGAATTTAGTGGATGTAGTTATTGATGGTGGAAATGGTGGAAATATTCCATCTACAATTATTGATTGTACCAATGATGAAATTGTATTGATTAGAGAAGGTAAGGGTTTAATAAATGAATAGAAATTTATACTCACAACTTATACCATAGTATCAATTCTTACTTGAAATAGTTTATTTTTGATGACTATTAATTTTCTAAAATTAATAATCTTATTAGATTGTTTTACCTACACTTAATAATATAAATTATTTAGTGTTTACTATATATAAATGATAAAAAGAATTTATTTGGTTTTTGTATTGTGTTTTGTTTTTTTTATTTCTCAAAATGTTAATGCGCAAATTGGGTCATCACAGCCAGATAGTACAGAATTGGTTGATACTGAAGAAGAGGATGAGGAAGATGAAGAAGCAATTGAATTTGATAGTGTAATTGTGGACAATAATGGGCCTTATTGGGATTTTTTACGGCCACGTAATTTTAGTTTTGATACTAGCCAAGCACCAGCAAATAAGTATTATAATTTTTGGGATACAGTTGTTATTAATCCATATAAACGTGATTTAAAATTAATGGATGATACAATAATTCTTCCATTAATAACTGATGGTTGTGGGTTTCATCCTCCTGCAATTGGTGATTTAAGTTCAACTTTTGGTTTTAGGCGTTGGGGTAGGAGAGCTAAGTTTCATTTTGGAGTAGATGTAAGAATGGATGTTGGCGATCCTGTTTATGCTGCATTTGCTGGGGTTGTAAGAATTGCAAAACGAAGTGCGGATTATGGTTATATGGTTTTGATTAGACATGACAATGGATTAGAAACACTTTACGCTCATTTCTCTCAACTACTATCTTTTCCTGGTCAATATCTTAATGCTGGTGATATAATTGGTTTGGCAGGAAGTACTGGAAGATCTACTGGCCCTCATTTGCATTTTGAGGTTAGGTTTAAAGGAGAGAAAATAAACCCTAATAAACTTGTACATTTCCCTACAGGATCACTTTTGTCGGATTCGTTACAAATTGATAAAAGCTGTTTCAAGCATCTTTACGAGGTTAAAGCAGCTAAATTAAAACTTAAGACACCTAAATATATTAAGGCACGTAAAGGCGATACCTTGTATAAAATAGCCAAAGAATATGGTATTTCGGTTAAGCGCTTAGCTCGATTAAATAAATTGTCTAAAAAGTCTAAAATTAAACGTGGTAGAAAAATCAGATTGAGATAATTTTTATTATATTAAATGTAGATGTCAAAATATAAATTATTATTAATGAGCAGCCTAATAAGTGGTCCTTTTATTAAATCGTTCAAGGTAGGAAATCCTTTTTTAAATAAAATTGTATTTAATTTAATTTCTTATAAATAATCAATATTATTATCCAAATAAAAGTTTACTGTTACCATAATTAGATCATATTTTAATATTAAACCTTTTTCATTTGTTTAATTTTTTCAAGCCACTGGAAAGCCTTGGTTTGAACAATCCTTTTAATTACTCATCGAACTTCTATTTTATAATTTCGAATTGGAAAATACCATTTTTTTAATTCATATAAGTTTGAACTTGTTTTCCAAACTGATTCATTACTGCAATTAAAAACTTCAGAAATGGTTATAGTTTCATTGCGAAAAATATATAAAGTATTATGGTGATAGATACTGAGCTTAATATCTAAACTATTATGCTAATTCCACCGTTTTGTTATAACAAATATCAAAAATATTTGGAATGGCATCAATAATTTTAAACTGAACCAATTTACCAAAAATAACATTCATTTCCTCTTCGTTTATTTCGGCTTTGGCAGCATATTCTAACTCACTGAACCATTTCATAGCATCGGCCAATTTAATTTGATAACGCCAAGCTATTAAATCAACTGCTTCATCGTTGTATTTTAATTCATTACAACTTTGGTTCACTATTTCCAACACTTCATCTAAAGTTTGCGGTTGATTTTCTATAAAATCATCAGTGGTAACTACAGCAAAACAAGGCCAAGGCGTTTTACATTCGCCAATCATTTTAAACTCGCCATTGTCAACAAAAGGTTTAGTGGTAAATTTTTCCCACATAAACAATTGCGCAGTATCTTCAGCTAAAGCTTTTCGCGCACCAGTAAGGTTGCCTATAATTTCAAAATCAGTTTCATCGTTAATGGTTAAACCATTGTTAGCAGCATTTACATAAGCCATTAAATGCGAGCCTGATTTATAACGACTGATAGCATATTTATGACCTTGCATTTCTGCAATGGAATTTATAGGCGATTTTGCATTTACAAAAATACCCCAACGCAAAGGAGAGTTAACATAAAACTGTACTATTTTACTAGGGTTTCCATGAGTAATATCGGATATTACACCTTCGGTTAAAGCTATGGCAATATCTATTTCACCATCGCGCAACATTTTACACATTGCCCCAGTACCACCAGGAACATCAATCCACTCAATTTCAATACCTTTTTCGGCAAATTTTCCATTTTCAATGGCTAAATGCCAAGCTAAATTAAAATGTTCAGGTACACCGCCAACTCTAACTGTTTTTATCATTAATTATATAAATTAAATGAGTACTAAATTGTTTTAAAACCGTACAAAAATAGTATTTATACTACAAACAAGTATGTAAATAAATCAGTTTAAAAACCAAGATTATTTAATTTTTACTGCAATCTCCAATAAAATATAGTTATTTTCCAATAAAAGTTATGTAAACAATTAGTTTAAAAACAATTTATATTCGCCCCAATAATTTTATGAAAAAAATACTTGTAGCAAATAGAGGTGAAATAGCTTTACGTGTAATGCGTACTGCTAAAGAAATGGGAATTAAAACTGTAGCTGTATTTAGCGAAGCTGATAGAAAAGCCTTGCATGTACGTTATGCCGATGAAGCCGTTTGTATTGGTCCGCCACCAAGTAACCAAAGTTATTTATTAGGCGATAAAATTATTGAAGTTGCTTTACAATTAGGTGTGGATGGCATACATCCTGGATATGGATTCTTAAGTGAAAATGCACATTTTGCTCGTAAGGTAAAAGAGGCAGGCATTACTTTTATTGGCCCAAGTGCTGAAAGTATGGAAATTATGGGTGGAAAAATTTCGGCTAAAAATGCTGTTGCTGCCTTTAATGTACCCATGGTTCCAGGAACCAAAGATGCTTTAACTGATGTAGAAGCCGCTAAAAAAATTGCTGCTGAAATAGGTTATCCTATTTTAATCAAAGCAAGTGCAGGCGGAGGAGGTAAAGGTATGCGTGTGGTTGAAGAGGAAAGCCAATTTGAAGAACAAATTAAATTAGCACAATCGGAAGCTAAAAGTGCTTTTGGCGATGATGCTGTTTTTATAGAAAAATATGTAGGTTCTCCTCGCCATATTGAATTTCAAATTTTAGGTGATACTCATGGAAATATAGTTCATTTGTTTGAACGCGAATGCAGTATTCAACGCAGACATCAAAAATTGGTAGAAGAAGCTCCAAGTAGTTGTTTAACTGAAGAAGTGCGCCAAAAAATGGGGGAGGCTGCTGTAAATGTAGCTAAAGCTTGTAATTATGTTGGTGCTGGCACGGTTGAGTTTTTGGTTGACGATAAATTGAATTTTTACTTCTTAGAAATGAATACACGTTTGCAAGTAGAACATCCAGTTACGGAGCAAATTGTAAATTTGGATTTAGTAAAAGAACAAATAAGAGTTGCGCGTGGTGAGGCTTTGGGTTATACGCAAGATGATTTAAAAATAACTGGTCATGCCATTGAATTACGTGTATGTGCAGAAGATCCAGCTAATAATTTTTTACCAGATATCGGGAAATTAAATACTTACAAAACGCCTCAAGGTTATGGTGTGCGTGTAGATGATAGTTTTGAAGCAGGAATGGAAATTCCAATTCAGTACGACCCTATGATAGCTAAGTTAATTACTTTTGGAAAAGACCGTGAAGAAGCAATGAATCGCATGGTTCGTGCTATTGACGATTACCAATTAACGGGTATTGAAACTACTTTGCCATTTGGAAAATTTGTAATGCAACACGAAGCTTTTAAAACAGGTAAATTTGATACCAAGTTTATTGAAAATTACTTTAAACCAGAATATTTAAAACAGCCTAATAATTATGATGAAGCTTATGCTTTTGCTGCAGGCGAATTATTTTTTACCAGCGATGCTGCCTCCAAACAACAAGCAGTAGAAAGTAAAAACAGCAATTGGTTACAAAATAGAAAAGCGTAAATTAGGCTTGTTTGTATTCCTCCCCAAATGAATTAAAGTGGATTGGTGAGGAGACAAAACTCGAACAAAATTACTAATTGCCAGAAGCTAGTAGCAAGTTGCCAGCCAACTTCTAACAGCTAAATCAATTTACAATCCATTAAAATAATAAAGATAAGTATCTGAATTATCTACTTTTTTAAGCCACAATTCTTTATTTGCAAGCCTTTGAATATTGTAAATTACAGTATCGTTGGTAATGATTATTTTCAAATCTTCATCATCATTTAAAAACGACCAAGTTCCATCGGAAACTACTCTGGCAGGAAAACCAAAAACTGTTCCTTCAATGGTTCGGGTTAATGTACCTGAATTGAAGGCATTATAAATATAAGTGGCCCCATTTAAATCCTGAGTTACTCCATTTTTTTCATACTTAACTAAAGTCCATGTATTTGTAAAACGGTCTTTTCTAGTTCGTAACGAAACAATAGGATCATCATCTCCTTTTTTACACGATGGAAGAATGGTTACTATTGTGGTAGCAATAATTAATGTTACTAGCATCATTTTAGTTGATTTCATAATTTTTAGGTTTTAGTGAATAATTTTTAGTTAAATTATTTGCTACAAAACTCTTTAATTACTAACTCAATGTGATTACAAAACAAATGCTAAAGATTGTAAATTTCTCATACTTGTTATTTTAAATTGAAAGATTGTTGGATGGCTATACTGTTGAATTGTTTAATTGTTGGATTGTTGAATTGCTAGATGCCAGAAGCTAGAGGCTAAAAGCCGGCAGCCTTTCCACAAATCAAACAAAAATCAACTTAGATATTTAAAAATCAATTACTAAACTTGCAGTGTGGAAGTAATAACTAAAACAGAATCAAAACCTATAGAATGCCCAGTTCCTCATGGTAAACGTTGGAGATGGCTTGGTTATGTTAAAAGATTAGGTTTTTGGGGATTTATGTTCTTTTTAATAAAAGGCGTAACCTTATACATTGTGTTGCCTTATTTGGCAGCAAAAGGAATTTTTAAGTGGTAAGTTATTAAAAATAAAAAAGCCCTTGTTACAATTTGATAACAAGGGCTTTTTTGTTGCTTATTTAGAGTTAAACATTCTCTTTTTGAAATAAAGCAGGAACAGTTTTTAAAATTAAAATAATATCATTCCAAAACGAATATGTTTTGGCATATTGATTATCTAATTCCATACGTTCTTCTTCACTCATTGGTCCACCTTTACCACGTTTAGTAACTTGCCATAAACCAGTAATTCCTGCTGGGGCAATAAAACGTAAAGCAAATTGGTCTGTAGTTATTTTTTCGGCTTCATACATTGGTAATGGTCTATTACCTACAATACTCATATCACCTTTCAAAACATTAAACAATTGAGGTAACTCATCAATACTTGTATTACGAATAAATTTACCTATTTTAGTAATACGAGGATCATTTTCAATTTTTATGAAAGTTGAACCTTGTTTGCTCTTATTATTTTCTAAGTAAGATTTTTCACAAATTTGCTCACCATCCATATAAAGAGGAGATTTACAACTTGTATTATTTTTCTTACAATCTTCACACAAATAATTTTTCAAATCAAATTCACTCGATTTTGTTTCAATAGTAGTTTCTTTTTTAGGTTCTGCATTTGCGTATTGATTTAAATGTTTTAAGTCTTTTAGCATATTGTCAGCACCTTGACGCATACTTCTAAATTTATAAAATTTAAAAACATTGTAACCTGTTCCTACACGTTTACTATAATAAAAAACAGGTCCTTTACTTTCAATACGGATTAAAATTGCAACTATTAAAAAAACGGGTGATAATAACAATAATGCCATACCTGAAACAACTATATCAAATACTCGTTTCATAAACGGCATTGAATAATCAGCAAAATCGTTCTTTTTATTTTTTATAGTGTGATGATATCTTGGTGGATTTGCAATGATATAATTAGCTCTCAATAAAAATTCTTCCTTATTGATTGGTAAATCAAAAATATCGGCAAAATGTTCATAAAGAGCTACATGTTTATTGCTGTCATTAATCCTATCAACAATAAGAAAAAATGGTACATTGGCTGTTTTTGGAATATTCTTACAGTTTTTCCTTAATGTTATACCATTTACTCCTAATAAATCAAACCCACTAACTATTAGTTTTACAGGTGGGTTTTTATTTGTCCATTGAATAAATTGAAAAGCATTTTCAAAACAGTAAATTTCAAAATATTCCTTAAACAAACTGGAAAATTCCACCACAAATGATGCATCATCCAATATTAAGGCAATATTTGGCTTATTTGAATTAATCATAATATTTAGTTATATCTTTTTAATTCTACGTAAAATATTCACAATACGTGCTTCTAACTCTTCCGGATTAAATGGTTTTACCAAGTAATCATCAGCACCAGCTTTTAAGCATTTAATTTTATCTGCACTACCTTCATTACCACTTAACATTATAAGTGGAATATCTTTAAAAAAACCGCTGTTTCTAATTTGTGCAATAAACTCCATTCCATTCATATCTGGCATATTTACATCGGCAATAATTACATCAGGCAATTGTCCTTGTTGCATCCATTCAAGGGCTGATATTCCGTCAGTTTTTGAAACAACATTAAATGTTTTACCAAAATAAAAATCTAAAATTTTTAAAATGCTTAGTTCATCATCAAGTGCAAGTAGGGTTTTCTTATTCATAGGATTATTTTTTATTTTTATCGAAAGATTCAGACTTTAACATTCTGTATATAGTTGACTTGCCAATATTTAGCTTTTTAGCAACCATTAATACATTATTGTCGTATTTTTCTAAATAGTTTTTAATAATCAAGTTATTGTAGTCATCTAAACTCATTTCTTGAATCAAAATATTATTCAATGATTTTTCGGTATTAAAAGTTAAATCCGTTTCCTGTATAACTCCATCATTACACATTACACAAGCTATTTCAACTATAGCTTTTAGTTCTCTAATATTTCCTGGAAAATGATAATTAAATAACTTTTTTTGAGCTTCTGTACTGAGTGTAATTTTCTTTATTTTATTTTCTTTACAGTAGTCATCAATAAAGTGTTTACAAAGTAAAATAATATCGTTTCCTCTTTCATTAAGTGGTGGTAAGGCTATTTGTAAACCTAATAAACGGTAATATAAATCTTCTCTAAATCGTCCTTCTTTAACCTCATTAGCAAGGTTTCTATGTGTGGCAACTATTACTCTTACATCTAGCGGGATACTTTGGTTTCCACCTACTCGGGTAACTTCTTTTTCTTGTAGAACACGCAATAGTTTGGCTTGCATGGTAATATCCATTTCACCAATTTCATCTAAAAATATTGTTCCTTTATTGGCTTGTTCAAACTTACCAATTCTACGGGCATCAGCACCTGTAAAGGCTCCTTTTTCATGTCCAAATAGTTCAGATTCTATTAAGTCTTTTGGAATGGCAGCAACATTTACAGTTACCAAAGGCATTTTTTTCCTTTCGCTATGGTAGTGAATGGCTTTAGCCACCAATTCTTTTCCAGTACCTGTTTCACCTGTTATGCTTACCACTATTTTACTAGTAGATGCCTTTTCAATTAGCGCAAAGCACTTTTTTATAGCTTCTGAATTTCCAATAATTGTATTGCTAAAGTCGTATTTTTTTGCTACTTCTTCGCGTAATGATACAATCTCTTCCTTTAGTGAAGCATTTGAACGTGCATTTTGAATGGTATTTAATAAACGATGTTTAGTGTCTTCATCTTTTAAAATATAATCGTAAACACCAAGTTTTAATAGTTGAACAGCAGTTTGTACATCTTCTTGCCCTGAAATGACTATAATTTGAACATCTGGTAATTGATCTTTTATTTTTCTAATTAATTCATCACCTTTAATATCTGGCAATGAATAGTCAACAGTAATTAAATCTGGTTTTTTATGAAGATTTGATAATATATCCTTTGCCGTAAAGAATGACTCTACCAAATATTCTGGATTTAATGATACTGTGTATTGTAAAAAATTATTGTACCACTTATCATCTTCTACAATAAAAACTTTATATGAGTCACTTTTATATGGCATGTGCTGCAATTTAATTAAAAATTATTAATTTGAAACAAAGTTACAAAATGGGAAAAATATTACTTGAGTAATATTTTTTAGTTATTCACATTGTAAAAGGATTGTATTTTTTTGTAAAAATGTAATTTTTTTTATTCAATATGGTCAAAATCAATCACGTGTCGGAAAGTCGTTTTTTAAATATTTGTATCATTTCTGATTTCGTACTTTCGGTAAATTTTGAATTGTAAATAAGTTTAAACTCTTTACCCATTTCTATGCTGTCGTATAATTTGGCTATTACATTTCTACTATAAAAAATGGCAATCAATTCGTTTTTATAAAATACAATTAGAATGCGAGGTTCTTTTTTTTGCAAAACAAAATTGGGTTCATAAATGATATAGGATTGGTATTTTTGTCCTGTATCTTGTGCTTCATATTTAAATTTTTGAAGGTGGGTTACAAATGTATCTTGCTGTGCGTTTTGTTTAGCTACTGCCAATATTTTATTTAATTCTGTTTCAGGCA
Source organism: Bacteroidia bacterium (assembly GCA_044239605.1). GTDB lineage: Bacteria > Bacteroidota > Bacteroidia > UKL13-3 > UKL13-3 > JAAFJM01. The sequence goes on from JBIIBC010000004.1 coordinate 130,022, forward strand.
CAGAGCTAGGATTTATGCATGCTTGCGAAATAATGCCACTTAAATCAAAAACGTATGCTGTATCGAGTTCTGCAATAAATTTATAAGGTGTAAAATCCTGCAAAGCAACGCCAATAATTATCCCAAATTCATTGTAAAGTTTGGCTTTAGCTAAAATTTGTTGGTCATCGTATACATTGGCTTTTTTAACCCATACACGCAATAGTATTTGCTGGAAATTAGCATCAATTGGTTTGCAATCAAACCAGGTATTGCCATAAAGTTGGTATAAATCTTTGCCATTTTTGGATTCTTTAACTGAGCAATATCCATAAGTAACCTCAGCTTTTGTATTGAAGCCGAATACTAATAAAATAAAAACGCAGCTACACCTAAGCATAGCTACGTTTTTACTTAAATTAAAAATCATTCTATATGAATTATTTTTTTGCTGCAAGTTGACTTTTAATTACGCCTATAATAACAGGAAGTACCGAAGCGAAAACAATGCCAAGAACTATTTTTTCAAAGTTTTTTTGAACCCAAGGTATATTTCCTAAAAAATATCCTGCTAAAGTTATTACACTAACCCAAAGTACCGCTCCAATTACACAAAAAGTAATGTAACGACTGTATTTCATACTACCAACACCAGCTACAAATGGAGCAAATGTGCGCACAATTGGAACAAAACGAGCTACAATGATAGCCATAGAACCATGTTTTTCGTAAAACGATTCAGTTTTTTGAATGTATTCTTTTTTAATTGTAAAAATGCCGAAAAGTTTTGCCCCTTCGCCTTTTTTAGCTAAAAATTTACCAATAAAATAATTGGTATTATCGCCCATCAATGCAGCTGTTATTAGTAAAATTATAATCAAAACTACATTTAAATTATTGGTAGGATTACCGGCTAAAACTCCTGCAGTAAATAATAATGAATCGCCAGGCAATAAAGGTAATACAACCAAGCCTGTTTCGCAAAACACAATTAAAAATAGTAAACCATATATAAGGCTTCCGTTTTCTGATACAAATAATTCTAAAAACCCTTTAGTATTGGTTAGTAGTTCTTTAAAAATTTCAAGTATTTCCATACCGCAATTTTATAACTTATCATCAATTTAGCTGCATTAATATTTTGTTTTTTTCCACTTATAAAAACAATTTGTATAAAATACACTTTAAAGATTTAATTCACATCAGGATTAGCCTTTTTGTCAGCAAAAATAAATGGCACTTTGCTTGACAATATTAAACATCAATATATATTTGACCAAAAATAAAACATAATTATAACACATGGATGTAGGAAAAGAATTTAGAAAATATGCCATTAAACACCAAGGCATTAGCAGTTTAAAAGTAGATGCTTACATGGAAAGTATTCCGCATGGTATGCAAAACATGACTAGAACTGTAATTGAAGAACGCCCTATGAACTTTAGAGAAATTGATGTTTTCTCGCGTTTAATGGCCGACAGAATTTTATTTTTAGGAACCGCAATTGACGATTATATAGCCAATATTGTTCAAGCGCAATTATTGTTCTTAGAATCGATGGATGCAAGAAGAGATATTCAAATGTATATCAATAGTCCAGGTGGTTCGGTATATGCTGGTTTAGGAATTTATGATACCATGCAATGGATTCAACCTGATGTGGCGACAATTTGTACAGGTTTAGCTGCTTCAATGGGTGCTGTATTGCAATGTGCTGGTGCAAAAGGTAAACGTACTGCTTTGCGTCATGCGCGTATAATGATTCATCAACCACTTGGTGGCGCACAAGGACAAGCCAGTGATATTGAAATTACAGCTCGCGAAATTCAAAAATTGAAAAAAGAATTATATGATATTATTTCGCACCATAGTGGTCAGCCTTTTGAAAAAGTAGAAGCTGATAGCGACCGTGATTATTGGATGATAGCAGAAGAAGCAAAAGCTTATGGTATGCTTGATGATGTATTAATTAAACCTAAAAAAGAAGAAACAAAATAAATCTTTGATTTGTGATTTTTGAACTTTGAAATGTATTCCGTTTGGAGCTCTTACCAAATGAAAAAGTGGATTGGTGAGGACACCAACCATGGACAATTTCATTATTAAACGAAAAGCCAATAATTCAATAAATTTGAGTTATTGGCTTTTTTGTTAAAAACATTTTAGCTATTTTTCTTGTATTTAATTTACATGGAAAATAATGTATTGGTATGGTTTAGAAATGATTTGCGCTTACACGATAATGAAGCATTATTCAATGCAATAAATACCCAAAAGCCAGTTTTGGCTATTTATGTATTTGACGAAAATCAATATAAAAACACACATTTAGGTTTTCCAAAAACTGGAAGCTTCAGAGCACAATTTATTATTGAATCAGTTCAAAATTTAAAAGAAAATCTTAAAAATATTGGAATAGAGTTGCTTGTTTATAAAGGTAACTCTGTTGAAATAATTACCAATATTTGTAATGAGTTTAATATTACAGAAATCCACTATCAGCTGGAAAATACTGATGAAGAAATTCTTGTTGAAAAGAATTTGTTAAAAACATTAAATCCTTCCATTCTATTAAAAGGTATTAGGGGTAAAACACTTATCCATATCAATGATATTCCATTTACTATAAATCAATTGCCAGAACTTTTTACCAATTTTAGAAAAAAAGTAGAAGCACAAAGCGAGGTAAATGAGCTGTTTACTAATTCAATAATTAATAATAAATTGGATTTCGAAAATAAAACGCAAATACCAACCATTGATGAGTTAGGATTGCCAACTGTGAAAATAAGCAGCAAAGCAGCTATTCAATTCAAAGGCGGAGAAACCGAAGCCTTAAACCGATTGAATCATTACTTTTTTGAAACCAAGAGTTTAGCTACTTATAAAATTACACGTAACGAAATGTTAGGTGCTAATTATAGCAGTAAATTTTCGGCTTGGTTGGCTTTGGGCTGCATTAGTCCAAGGTTTATTGACCATCAAATAAAATTATTCGAAAAAAAAATTGAAGCCAATGATTCCACTTATTGGTTATTTTTTGAACTACTGTGGCGCGATTATTTTCAGTTTGTGGCACTAAAACATGGCAATAAAATCTTTAAATTAAATGGTTTGAACAATTCAAAAATAACATGGAATAACAATAAAACAGACTTTGAAAAATGGAAATCAGGACAAACTGGCTATCCTCTGATTGATGCCAATATGCAAGAATTAATTCAAACTGGTTTTATGAGCAATAGAGGAAGGCAAAATGTAGCTAGTTTTTTAACTAAGAATTTAGGTGTTAATTGGCTTTGGGGCGCTAAATGGTTTGAAAGTTTATTGATTGATTATGATCCTGCCAGCAATTATGGCAATTGGGCTTACCAAGCGGGTGTAGGAAATGATGGACGTCAGTCTCGGTATTTTAACACAGAAAAGCAAAGTTTAGATTACGATTCAAAAGGTAATTATGTGAGACATTGGCTAAATGGCTTAAAAACCTTACCAGGTTCAAAAGCATTATTTCCCTATAAACTTTCTATTGAGGAGCAAACTCGATATAAATTCAACATTCATGAACATTATTTTGAACCTATGGTTGATTTAATCTATTATAACTAACCGAATTTTATTAAGATAAAAATAATCCATATTTTTTACCATTTAAAATATTAAGTTGTTTTTTATGTATTAGCTTGCTTATTTGCAAACATGATTAAAAAATTTATTCTATCCTTTCTATTAATAATTAATATTGCTTTCAATTTAAAAGCTAACGATTCAACAAAAATTGTTTTAAAGTCAATTCAACCCGAACCTTATCAAGGTGAACTATTTAGACTTGTAGGTCAGGTTGTGGCAAATGCACATTATCGAAAATTGGTAATTGACGATAAACTTTCGGCTGAATTGTTAAGTAATTATATAAAACATCTTGATCCATTACATTTATATTTTTTAGAATCTGACATAGCTAATTTTGATAAATATAGATTAATGTTAGACGATGATTTACTGCAAGGTAAAGTTGATGCAGGATTTGATATTTATAATAAGTACCAAAGTAGGCTAGAGGAGAGGATTAATTTTAGTTTTGATTTATTAAAATCAGAAATGAGTTTTGATACTAATGATTCTTTTTTATACAAACGTGAAGATATAAACTTTGCAAAATCTATTTCTGAACTTGATAAACTTTGGATGAATAAGGTGAAGTATGAAGTTTTGGTTTTAAAAGCTGATGGCAAGGATTTTAAAACGTGTGCAGAAATAGTGAGAAAGCGATATTATAATTTGCTTAAACAATTAAGTAAAACTAAAACAACTGATGTATTTAGTTTTTATGCAAATGCCTTAACTGAAATTAGTGATCCTCATACCAATTATTTGGCACCTCGACAAGCAGATGAGTTTAATACAAGTATGAGTTTAAGTTTAGAAGGAATAGGTGCTACTTTACAAACGGATAATGAATACACCAAAATAACATCATTGGTTAAAGGAGGTCCTGCTGAAAAAAGTAAGTTGGTTTCGGTAAATGATAAAATAGTGGCTGTAGGGCAAGGAAAAGATGGTGAAATGGTAAGTGTTTTGGATTGGCGAATTGATGATGTAGTTGGGTTAATAAGGGGTAAAAAAGGGACCATAGTAAGGCTTCAGATAATACCAGCTGATATAACAGAAAATAAAAGTAAGATTATTGAAATTACGCGTGATAAAATTGTTTTAGAAGACCAAGCATCAAAAAGTTCCATAAAAGAAATAAAGAAAAATGGTAAAAATTTTAAAATTGGAACGATAGATATTCCTACATTTTACTTGGATTTTGCCAGAGCTTCAGCAGGTGAAAAGGACTATAAAAGTACTACCCGTGACGTAAGAAGAATTATTAATGAATTTAAAAAAGAAAATGTGGATGCAATAGTTGTGGATTTACGTAATAATGGTGGTGGTTCATTACAAGAAGCAATTGAATTAACCGGATTATTTATAAAAAGTGGACCTGTTGTTCAGGTTAAAGATGCGTATGGGATTGTAAAATCAGAAAAAGATAAAGATGAAGAAGTATTGTGGAATGGTCCTTTAGAGGTAATTGTAAATAGATTTAGTGCCAGTGCTAGTGAAATTTTTGCAGCTGCTATGCAAGACTATGAAAGAGCATTAATTATTGGAGAACAAACCTATGGAAAAGGTACTGTGCAGAATATGTTAGATTTAGACCAATATATGCAGTATGGTGATAAAAAAATGGGTCAGGTTAAATTAACAATAGCAAAATTTTACAGAATAAGTGGAGGAAGTACACAACACAAAGGTGTGATTCCAGATATTGAATTCCCAAGTATTTTTGCTAATAAAGAATATGGTGAAGGTGCTAGTATATATTCATTGCCTTATGATAGTATCAACCCAGAATCGTATTCAAAACAAACAAAAATAACAGAACAATTAAACAAATTAAAGCAATTACACAATGCAAGAATGTTGGGTAATGCAGAATATGTTTATTTATTAGAGGATATTGAAACAGTTAAAAAATCAGATGTGAAACAGTTTGTTTCCGTAAATGAAGCGTTGTATAAAAAAGAGTTGAAAGAAAATGAAACTAAAAATAAAGCTCGAAAAGATGCGCGTGAAAAAACCAAAGCTAATCAAGGTAAAGATGCCAGCAACGCTGATTTAATATTAGATGAAGCTAAAGAATTGATCATTGATCAAATTCTGCTAAAGTAGCGGTATTCAATAAGCATAAAAAAGCCTAGTTTGAAATTTTCAAACTAGGCTTTTTTATTAATAATTTAGTCAAAGGCAAAACTAACCGTCATTGTTCCGAACTGTTCTTCAGGGCCATCTGGTTTTGGTGAAAACTTTGTATCTAAAGCAGCTTGTTTGGCTACTTTTAATTTGTCTAAATTAAGTGTTGTAGTTCCTCTTGCTCCCGGTTCTGCTTTGGTCACATTTCCATTTCTATCTACAGTTATGTTAACCACAACTATACCAACATCATTAGAGTTGGTAGAAATGATTGGTTTTTTAGACACTCTTCTTCCTGATAAACTAAATCTTATAGGCCCTTTTCCGTCACCTCCTGGGCCACCTGGTCCATTTCCATCACCTCCTTGGCCAGTTCCACCAATTACCCCATCAGGAGTACCATCAGGTCGGCCTTCATTTCCTGGTTCATTTCCAGAACCATGTCCAGCTTCACTATTATTGCTTCTTTTCTTGAATAAAGCAGTTGGGTTAGCCTTTCTTGGTAATTCTACAATTTCTTTTGGTTTATCAATTGTTGGATTAATAACTGGCTTATTTTCTGTTTTTTTATCATTTACTTTTGCCACCACATTTACATCATCATCCGTACTTTGACTTAATTCATCTGGTGTAGGTTGGCTTTCAATTGGAGTATAAGTTTCATTAGGTTGTGGGTTTTCCACAGGTGTTAAACTTTCTCCACCCATATTTTCTTCACCTAAAATCATTGAAGCTCCTTGGTCGGCCCAAGGTGGATTTGGTGGAACCAATATAAAGAAATACAACGCTAAAAAAATTGCCCCATGAATAAAGGTAGTTCCTAGTAATCCAATCCAATTGTGTTTTGAGGTATTATTATTTAAATAATATGCTTGATTGTTTTGCATAAAAGTTTTTTACTTTTTAGTAACAAACATAACAACGTTTTGAATAGTATTTTATTTTTTTAGTGAACAAATAATTAAAACTGTATGATTAAAATAACAAAAGCAATTAAACCTTAATGTTCAATAAACATTGAATTTCTTAAAGAAGTTTTTTATTTGGATATTTTTATGAGATAATATTATTTGTAAATTGATGAATATTAATTGGGTAAAGTGTTTTTTTTTCAATAAAATTGCAAAAAAATTTAATTATTATGGAATTTAGTTTACAATCAAAATACAGTTTAAAAACCATTTTATTTGCACTGTTTGCAATTTTTAGTATGTTCTCTTTTGCTCAGCCTGGTTCCATGTCGAATAATACCGATTGTGATGGTTCATATGGTAATAACGCTATGACTACAGTTGGAGTTGGTTCGAATAATACAGTTTTTACATACAGAGAGCAGGCAAATGCGAATACTGCCTCTGGAACAAAGTTTTATCAATTTAATGCTGATGGTTATTTTAATGTTTGGAACTTAAATACTCCAACTTATAATACTGTTTCAACTGCTACTTGGGGCACTGGGGGTTATAATGGAGGTATTAAAATGGGAGCAACAGTATCAAGTTCTTATTATACATTTAATATAAGAAAAGGGACTGGTTATGCCAATCAAAGTATGGCTATTTTAGAAACTTCTTATTTACCTAAAAATATTAATGCTGTCTCTGTTCCAACAAATGTTTATGGTGGACAGTCGGCAACCGTATCTGTTACTATGAGTGGAGCCTTGAATGGTTCAGAATATTTATATGTAGCATGGTCTACTGATGCTTTTGCTACACAAGTAAATTCTGGTTGTGTGGCTGTTGGCGCACTTGATGGAAGTTTTATTGGAAATGCTACAATTCCAGCTCAAACTACCGGTACTATTACTTATTATGCTTTTAGCTCTACTTCAAGTACAGTACCAAGTTTTGTCAATATACCACTTTTAACCTTGAACATGCGCAATGCAACTGCACAAAATACCAGTGCAGCCTATGCTAGTTATACCATTCAACCATGGACAACTCAAAGTGGTGCAACTACATTTAGTGCGGGCTCAAGTTGGGTAGGTGGTGTAGCTCCATCTGCAGGTATTAATATTGGTACTATTGCAATAAATCATAACATTACTTTGAACCAAGATAATATTTCTAGTGGAATAACCATTGCAAATGGAACCACATTAACAATAAATAATGGTAATACTTTGCAAATGGCTGGTGGTATTACTACTCCAGGAACAGGAAGTTTGTTTGTAAATGGTAATTTACAAATCAATTCAGGTGGTTTTTCAAATATAGCCCCAGCTTATGGGTCTTCATCAACATTAATTTATAATTCAGGAACTACTTATGGAAGAGGTACAGAATGGAGTGCAACCACTGGCGCAGGATATCCTAATAATGTACAAATTAATAGTGGAACAATACTTAATTTAGGGGCAAATGCTGGAACTGGAACTGCAAGACAGTGTGCAGGTAACTTAACAATAAATTCTGGAGGTACTTTTAGTATGAATGTAAATGCTATGACCGTTCCTGCAACAGTATTAGGGAAAGTTACTAATAATGGAACAATAACTTTATCAGCTTCTTCAGGTGGAGATTTGGTGTTGCATGGAGATTTAGATGATAATGGAACATTTACTGCCAACACCAGAGCTATATTTTTTGGTGGAAGTAATACCCAAACAATAAATTCAACAACAGACCCACTTGATATTGATGTAATGCGAGTTCAAAAAACTGGTGGGGAAATTGTTTTAGCACAAAACTTATTAGTAGATGAAACAGCTGATCCATTTCAAGTATCAACAGCTGAAAGTGTAATTAATTTAAATGGTAAGAATTTAACAATAGGGAAATCAGGAACTACTTCTGCAATTTCGATGATATCAGGTTCAGCTATTAAATGTAATGCTGCATCTTCAATAATTATAGCAGGTAATGGAGCTTTAGGAACACTTAGATTTGACCCAAGTAATAATACTTTAAGAAATTTAACCATTAATGCTGGAACATCAAGAACAGTTACATTAGGAAGTGTGTTAAACATTACAAGTGGAAGTGCTTCTGGAATTGTTACAGTAGGATCAGGTTCGACTTTAAACACAGGAGGTTTTTTAACTTTAAAATCTGATGCTAGTGGAACTGCAAGTATTGGTAATTCAGCAGGAACTATTAGTGGTAATATTAATGTTGAAAGATATATATCGGGATCTGGAAGGAAATGGCGTTTTCTAAGTACACCTGTTGTGGGACAAACATTAGCAAATTGGGGTAGTCAATTTTATATTACGGGACCAGGTACCGCAGGTGCTACAGTAGGTTCTTCCAATTCTAACGGATATGCCACCACAAGAGGTAATTTATTAGGATTTGCAGCTACTACATCCTCTGTTCGAAAATATGTTGAATCAACCGCAGGAGATTTAAATATTGGTTGGGCTGATCTAGGTTCAAATACTACTTCTACATTAACCCCGGGCGAAGGTTATAGGGCTTTTATTAGAGGACCTATTTCAGGTAATTATTCAGTAGATACATTAGCAATCGGTTCAACTGCTAATTCTGAAAATCAGTCGTTGTTTACTTTAGTTCAAACAGGTTCAGTTAGTAACAATGTGAATGCTGGAACGGTAAATTTACCTGTTACTTTTACTTCAAATAATGGTACTTCAAATGATGGTTGGAATTTAGTTGGTAATCCTTATCCTTCTAATATCGATTGGAATGCTGTTGGTAAAACATCAATATCCAATACCATGTATATTTTCAATCCTTCTAATAATGTTTATGGCTCATACGATGGTTTGACTGGTGTTAATTCTGTGAATAGATTTATCCCTAGTGGTCAGTCCTTTTTTGTAAAAGCTACTACAAATAGCCCTAGCCCTATATTATCATTAACTGAGGCTGTTAAAGTAAGCAACACTTCACCAATATTGCTTAAAACAGGTGATGAGTTAAATACTTTAAGAATAAAATTATTTAAAGATTCAATGGAAAACGATGAAACAGTTATTAGATTTTATGAAGGAAAAAATGATGAATTTATTGATGGTGAAGATGTGCCAAAATTTGTAAATGAAAATGTAAATATTTCTTCTTCTTTTGGTAATAAAGTTTATTCAATGGTTAATTATTTAAGCTTAAATAGCTTAACGAACAAGGTTGTTAAATTAGCTGCTTGGGTTTCTACTCCAGGAAGTTATAAAATGGAATTTAATCAAACTGAAGATTTTGATGCAAATGTTAAAATTTATCTAAGAGATAATTATAATAATACAGTTACTAATTTAAGAGATAAACCTACTTACACATTTAATATTGATACTTCAAAGGCTTCAACTCAAGATGGAAGATTGGAAATAATTTTTACTGATAAAGCTTATACATCAACATCGGAAAATATCTTAGAAGTTACAGATGTATTAGTATTTCCAAATCCTGCTAAGGATTTCATTAATATTGAATTTGTAAATTCTAAATTTACAAATAGTAAAGTACAAGTTATTGATATTTCAGGTAAGGAATATTTTAATATTGATATGAAAAGTGAAAGTCAAAAAATCAATATTGAAAATTTAGTAAGTGGTGTTTATTTTGTTAAAATTACCAATAATAACGGTGCAAATAGGACTGTTAAAATTGTAAAATAAAGTAAGGTATTACTAAAAAAATAAAGGTGGGAAGTTTTTAATTTCCCACCTTTTTATTTTTTATTTTTCACTAATTTAATAACTACATATTTACTAGTAGGTGTATTGCTTTTATCTGCCACAGAATTAATAGGAACCAATACATTTGTTTCAGGAAAATAGGTAGCAGTGCATTGCTCTGGAATATTGTATTTAATAATCATAAAGTTATGCGCAACACGTTCTACATTATCGTGGTAATTATAAATGTCAACCGAATCGCCATGGTCAAATCCTAACTTTTTGATATCGTTTTCATTCATTAAAATTACCCTACGCTCATTGTAAATTCCTCTATAACGGTCGTCTAAACCATAAATAGTTGTATTAAATTGATCATGAGTCCTAATGGTCATCATCATCAATTCATCATTGGCTAATTCGTTAAATGTTAGTTTTCCAATATTAAAGTTAGCTTTTTGGGTAGTTGTATTAAATTTCCTTTCTCTTGAACCATTTGGTAAGTAAAATCCACCTGGCTCTCTTACACGTTTGTTGTAATCAGTAAAACCATTAATAGTGCGTTCAATGTCGTTTCTAATAATATCGTAATTAGTTTCATATTTACTCCAATCTATTTTAGTTTTAGTGCTTAAAGTAGCCTTTGCAATTTGGCAAACCATTACACTTTCGCTTAACAAATGTTGACTAATTGGTTTTAAATTTCCTTTACTCTTTTGTACCACACCCATTGAATTTTCGCAACTAATAAATTGCTCTTCTCCATTGGCATTTATGTCTTTATCACTTCTTCCATAAGTTGGTAAAATAAGTGCTTCTTCGCCTGTAATTAAATGACTCCTGTTTAATTTTGTGCTTATATGAACTGTTAGTTTGCAGTTTTGTAAAGCTTGTGCTGTATACTTGGTATCTGGTGTTGCCGATAAAAAATTACCACCCATGGCTATAAAAATTTTGCCTTTTTCTTCATACATTTTTTTAATGGCATTCACCACATCAAGCCCATGTTCGTAGGGCGCATTGATGTTAAAAACATTATTAAGTTTATCAATAAATTCTTTAGAGGGCTTTTCGTAAATGCCCATGGTTCTATCGCCTTGCACATTGCTATGCCCACGTACAGGGCAAGTTCCAGCACCTGGTTTGCCAATACTTCCTTTTAATAATAATAAATTTACTACTTCTTTTATGGTATCAACGGCATTTTTATGTTGCGTTAAACCCATTGCCCAACAAGCAATTATTTTCTTTTTATGTTTTATGGCATCAAAAGTCTCGTGTAATTGGGTTAATGAAATACCACAAGTCTTACTCAAATCAAGTAAAGAATAATTACCCATATCGGCTTTTAATTGTTCAAAGCCAGTGGTTTGATTATTTATAAAATCATGGTCAAATATAGTTCCTGGACTTTTTTCTTCTTCTTCAAAAAGTAGTTTTTCAAGGGCTTTTATTAACGCTAAATCACTGTTAATTTTAACTTGCAAAAATATATCAGTTAGTTGCGATTTTATACCTAAAACCCCATTTACTTTTTGAGGATTATTAAAACCAACCAATCCGGTTTCTTTTAAAGGATTTACCGAAATAATGGTACATCCATTTTGTTTTGCTTTTTGCAAAGCGCTAAGCATTCTCGGATGGTTGGTACCAGGATTTTGACCTAAAATAATTATGACTTCTGCTTCATAAAAATCTTCTAGCGTAACTGAACCTTTTCCAATTCCAACGCTTTCTGAAAGCGCTACACCGCTGCTTTCATGGCACATATTACTGCAATCAGGAAGATTATTTGTGCCAAATTCTCTTACAAAAAGTTGGTATAAAAATGCTGCTTCGTTACTTGTTCTTCCCGATGTATAAAAAATAGCATCGTCAGGCGAAGGTAGCTCGTTTAAATTTTTCGCAATCAAATTAAAAGCATTTTCCCAACTAATTGGTTGGTAATGTGTGGCTCCTTTTGGCAAATACATTGGTTCAGCTACACGACCCTTTTTACCAATTCTATAATCATCTAATTGCGAAAGTTCAGCAACCGAATTTTTTGCAAAAAAATCAGCCCATAAAGCTTTGGTTGTTGCCTCTTCGGCAATGGCTTTTGCCCCATTTTCGCAATATTCAGCTATTGGCGAACGTTCGTCATCGGGGTCAGGCCAAGCGCATCCAGGGCAATCAAAACCATCTTTTTGATTCAGTTTAGCCAAAACTTTAAAACCACGAATGGGTCCCATTTCGCTAAACACGTGTTTAACCGAAGAAATAACAGCAGGAATACCAGCAGCAGTTTCCTTTGGCTCTGTAAGTTTTATATCTAAAAACTCTTCTGGATTTTCTGGATTTGGCTTTTGCATTGGTTGATTTATTGATTTGGAGATTTAGAGATTGTTGAATTGTTAGATTGTTGGATTGTTAGATTGTTAGATTGTTGATTGTCGAATTGCTTATTTTACAAATCACAAATCTCATTTCCCAACTTTCATTAACACACAGCATTAGGATTAGGAAACATATCACTTTGGTCTTCAAAAGTATTATCTAAACAAACAAAATCTTTTTCTACCAATAAAAATAACTTTTTATCATTACCAATATCGAATTTATTTTCTATCCCAACTAAGTCAGTTGTAGTCCAGTTTTGGGCAATGCTTTCAGGAACTAAAAGTGTAATTTTATTATCAATCATTTGTGCTGATAGTTCACTAACATTTGTTGTAACAGCCAATGCATAAAATAACTTATTATCAATAAATTCGGTAGCTTCTTCAATAAATCCATTATCTGCAAAGTTTTTTACTTCTATTTGTGTTAAACGTATGCGAATAGAATTGCCTTTGATGCGTATTTTCATGTGGTAGTTTTATTTAATGTTTCGAAATAAAGGAAAAAAATATAAATATTTACTAATTATCTATTTAGGGTTGCATTATTAATTTTATGTAATATTAAGTAAGTCAAATTATTAAGTATTAATTTTATTACCTTGGTTTTTCAATAAATAATTTAAATTCGCCCTCCTAAAAAAGAATGTACAACCTATTTTTATCTATTTTTTAAAATGACTGAATTAAACGAAGTGAATCCTTCTGAAGCTGCATTAAATGCAGAAGCTACTGAATTAACCAATGTAGAAAATACTACAACAGAAAATGTAGTTATTGAAAATCCTATTGCTGAGGTTACAGCAAGTGTTGAACCAATAATGGTTGAAGAAAATACTTTACCTGAAAATGTAATAGTTGAAAGCAATGTTGCTGAGATTACAGTTAGTGTTGAACCAATTATTGTTGAAGAAAATAACATAGTAATAAAGCCAGAAACTATTGATAATTTAGTAACTGATTCCATTGAAATTGCTTTAGATGAGCATGAATTGGATGCTGATTTAGCTGCAATTGAACATCATGAAATGGCTGAGCAATTAGATTATGCAAACAAAACTAAAGATGAATTATTGGCAATAGCATTGCAAGGTGTGAGCGATAAACCTCATAGTGAAGCATTGCAAATTTTTAAAGATATAAAACCACACTTTGATGCTGCATTAAACGAAGAACAGAATACTGCCATGCAAAAGTTTATTGAAGAAGGTGGTGAAAAAGACGATTTTGAATATAAAGCTGGAGTAAATGCCCGCGATACTTTTAATAAGGCTATAAAGGATTTACGTGATAAAATTTCGGCTGCTAAAGCTATTGCTGAAGCTGAACGCGTTAAAAATTTACGTGCAAAAGAAAATATTTTAGACCAAATTAAGGCCTTAAATAGCAGTGAAGAAACCAAAGAAAGTTTGACAAAATTAAAAGAGTTACAAACTGAATGGAAAAAAATTAAGAATGTTCCAAAAGAACATGTAGAACGCCTTTGGGAAAGCTATAGAGTGCTGAACGAAATTTTTTATGATAAGTTAAGTATTGATAATGAAATAGCCCAATTAGACAGAGAGCGTAATTTAGATGCTAAAATTGATTTATGCAAAAAAGTAAGCGAATTAGCTGAAGAAAAAAGCATTAAATCTGCTTTGATTGCAGTTAAAAAATACCAAGAAGATTGGAGAAATATTGGGCCAGTTCCTAAAGAAGCTAACGAAGAAATTTGGACTCGTTTTAAAGCTGAGGTTGATAAAATATATGCTAGTATAAAAGCCGAAACAGAAAAAAATGAAGCTGTTCGTCAAGCTAACTTGGTATTGAAATTGGCTTTGATTGAAAAATCGAAAGAATTAGCTACCTATGCTACTACTCGTATTAAGGATTGGATGGAAAAAACCAAAGAAGCCAATGAATTAATGGAGGAGTGGAAAAAAATTGGTTATGTACCAATGGCGGAAAGAGAAAAAGTTTGGGAAGAATTTAAAGACATACGCAACACTTTCTTTAACAATAAAAACAATTGGTTCAAATCGTTTAATGCGGTTAGAAACGAAAATTTAAAGAAAAAACAAGAGTTGGTAAAAGAAGCAGAAAACATTGCTGCTGCACCAATTGACTGGGGTAAACAAACTGCTACCATTAAAAATTTACAAGAACAATGGAAACAAGTTGGTCCAGTTCCTGATAAATTTAATGATGAAATTTGGAAGAAATTTAGAACTGCTTGTGATTTATTTTTTGAAAAGAAAGCAGAACGTTTTGCTGAGCAAAATGCTGAGCAAGGAGGTAATTTAATTGCTAAAAAAGAATTGATTACGCAATTAGAAGCAATGGCTGCCAATGAGGCTGAAAATCCTAATGCATTAAATGAGCTAAAAACCATTCAAGATGCTTGGAGTAAAATTGGATTTGTACCTAACAAAGATAAAGATGCTATTAGCAAAGCGTACAATGATTTATTGGATAAAATTTATGGTCGTCACCGCGAGTTACGCAAAAACATGCGCCAAGCCGATGATAGAGCTCACTTTGAATCGTTAGCTAATAACAATGATGGTGGCCAACGTTTGCAGCGTGAAGAGCGTATTTTGCAAGAGCGTATTAAAGGTTTAAAAACCGATATTGATACGTGGGATAACAACCTAGGTTTCTTTAAAAACACCAATGCTAAAAACGAAATGGTAATTCAAATTAATGATAAAATTGCCGCTGCAAAACGTATGATCAAGGAATTGGAGGATAAAATAAAAACCATTAGAACTTTAAAGAATCCAACACCTAAAGCCGACTAATTAAATACCAAAAGACACAATGACATACTGAATAAGCAAGTATGGTTTTTGAGTTATTTTTATAAAATTAATACAATGACAAAAAAAATAGTAAATGTTGGCGATATAGCATGCGGAAGCAATGAGTTATTCTTAATCTCAGGCCCTTGTGTTATTGAAGATGAGTCAATAATGATGAAAACTGCCGAAAAATTAAAAGAGGTTTCGGAAAAGTTAAAAATTAAGATGATTTACAAATCATCGTTTCAAAAAGATAATCGCAGTAGTTTAAAATATTACGATGGTCCAGGATTGGCAAAAGGTGTAGCTATTTTAGCTAAAGTTAAAGAGCAATTTGGTTTTCCATTGCTAACCGATATTCATTATCCTGATCAAGCAGCTGCGGCTGGCGAGGTGTGTGATGTGTTGCAAATTCCAGCTTACTTATGTATGCAGTCTACTTTAATGGTGGCTGCTGCTAAAACTGGACGTGTAATCAACATCAAACATGGTCAGTTTTTGGCTCCAGAAAACATGAAACATCCGGTTCAAAAATGTATTGATGCTGGAAACGACCAAGTAATTTTAACTGAACGTGGTTACACATTTGGTTATAACGATATGGTAGTTGATCCAAGAAGTTTCTTTTTAATGGGACAAATTGGTTATCCTGTAGTATTTGATATTACCCATTCAATCCGTAAATATGGTATTCCAAGTGCTGATGCGAAAGGTGGAGCTCGTGAGTTTTTACCTGTTTTAAGCAGAGCTGGAGTTGCTGCTGGAGTTGATGGTGTATTTATTGAAACACATCCTGAACCAGAAAAAGCATTGTGCGATGCTGCTTCTCAATTAAGTGTTTATCAATTAGAAGAGTTTTTAAAACCATTAATTGAAATCCACAATTTAGAAGTAAGTTACAGATAAAAATAATATTTTCTCGAAATTACAAATGAAAAGACGCAATTTAAATTTGCGTCTTTTTTTATTAGCAAAATATGAGTAAACTAATACGCGGATTAAACTTAAGTCAAGCTACATCACTTAATATGATTGATATGGTGGGAATTGGCCCATTTGTAACCATTCCATTTATTATTCATACCATGGGCGGTCCACAGTGTATATTGGCATGGCTTTTAGGTGCATTGCTTTCGTTTATGGATGCTTTTGTTTGGTCTGAATTAGGCGCCAAATGGCCACAAGCAGGCGGCTCGTATGTGTTTTTACAAAAATTATATGGCAAAAAATATGGACGAATGCTTTCGTTTTTATTTGTTTGGCAAACTAGTATTCAAGCGCCTTTGGTAGTGGCTTCGGGTTCCATAGGTTTTGCTCAATATTTAACTTATTTATTGCCATTAACCGATATTGAACAAAAAATGGTTTCAGGTTCATTGGTGCTTTTATTGGTATGGATTCTGTACCGAAATATAAAAACATTAGGCAAACTTTCGGTCATTATGTGGGTGGTAGTTGGCTCCACTATTTTATGGTTAATTGCATCTGCTTTTACCCATTTCGATGCACAAATGGCCTTTAGTTTTCCGGCAGATGCATTCGATTTAAAACCCATGTTTTTTGTGGCTTTAGGGCAAGCTTCGGTGAAAAGTATTTATTCGTATTTAGGTTATTATAATGTCTGTCATTTAGGTGGAGAAATTATCAATCCTCAAAAAAATATTCCTCGTAGTATTTTTATTTCCATTGCAGGAATAGCAGTGCTATACATAAGTATGCAAATTGGCATTTTAGGTGTAATTCCTTGGCAAGAAGCTCAAAATTCAACCTTTATTGTAAGTGCATTCTTTGAAAAATTATATGGACATGCTACTGCACAGTTTGCAACAGGATTGATATTATTTATTGCCATTACTTCATTATTTGCAGTAATGTTAGGTTATTCAAGAGTACCTTATGCCGCTGCGCGAGATGGTAACTTTTTCAAGGTGTTTGCCAAATTGCATCCTACTAAAAATTTTCCATACATATCGTTATTGGTGCTTGGTGGATTAGCTTTTTGTTTTAGTCTCTTATTTAAATTGAAAGATGTAATTACTGCCATTATTGTAATGCGTATTTTGGTTCAGTTTATTAGCCAATCTGTTGGTTTAATTGCTTTACATTACCGTTCTAAAAAGTTACGATTGCCTTATAAAATGCCTCTTTTCCCTATTCCAGCCATATTAGGCATATTGGTTTGGTTATTTGTGTTTTTAAGCAGCGATTGGCAATACATAGTTGGTGCTTTGGGTATTATCGTTTCAGGTTTAATATTGTATTTTATTAAAGAAAAATTTTCCATAGCCACAAATAATTAAAAATTATTTCTTTAAGTGTGCCACAGCCATCCTAATTTGGTCAAAAGTAACTTCTGTTGGCAATTCAGCTTTCAACTCGCCAAATCGTTCTTTTCCATCATCTAGTAGTTTTTTTACCAAAGCAATTGTTTCTTCACTCACAAAATCAAGTGCACTTAACTCACCCAAATCAACATAATGAGCTAAATGCCCACCAATTGTAGAAACAGCCATTCCTCTGAATGCTGCAATTTCTTCAATGGTTTTGCCCTCATTATAAAGTTTTAAAGTTTCTTCCTTCGAATTTACTTTAACTACCTTTTGATTTATGGTTTCGGCAATATCGTTTGGCTTGTTGATTGCCTCAATGCTTATATCGAACGAACCCAATGTGGCAGTTTCTATATCATGAATACGTTTCCATGTAAACGATTTTACTTTTTGCAAATTGGTAATGAACTGCTTTGTTTTTTGTTTAGGTTTTAAATTCGTTTCTATGCTTTGCAAAGGTTTAAAAGCATCATCCAATATTTTTTTAGCAAAATACGTCTTTGCGCTTTTTACCCTTTCGCTTAGCAAATTGGCATCAATTGGATTTTGTTTAATAATTTCCTCCACCCTAATTTTGAATTTATCTGCCACAATTCTATGCTCATTTAAATTCCTGATGATGGCATTTAAATGCTGCAAAGTTTCTTCTTTATCTGGAATTTGTTTGGTGGCAGTAAATGCCTCAAAAAGCGTGTATTCCTGTACCACTTTGCGCAAATCAAAAGTTTTGTAAAGTTGGCTTAATCCATATTCAAACTTAGCATTATCCAATCCATCCATTAAAGCTTGCTCACTCGATTGTTTTAGCGAAAACTGAACAATTCTATCATCGCTTAAAATGCTGTTCTGGTAAATACGGCTTAAAAGAGTCAATCCTTCAAAAGTTCTGCACCTACTTAAAGCCACATAAACTTGCCCTGCTGCAAATGAAGCACCGGCATCAATTGCCAATCTATCAAAGGTTAAACCTTGACTTTTGTGAATGGTTATAGCCCAAGCCAATCTAATGGGAAATTGCTTAAAACTGCCAATTTCTTCTTCTTCTATTTGGTTTTCGTCTCTGTTTAAATTATACCTAATATTTCGCCAAGTTTCGCGCTCAATTTTAAGTTCGGTACCACTTTCAAACTCTACTATTATTTCATCTTTAGCAATACTTTTTATTTTAGCTAATTTTCCATTAAAATAGCGTTTCTCAATGTCGTTTTTTATAAACATAATTTGAGCGCCTTCTTTTAGCTCTAAAGCTTTTTCGGCTGGTAAAGATTTTTCGTTAAAATCACCATTTATTTCACCTTCAAATACAATTGATTCGGCTTCAATTTCGGCCAACTTTTGTTGGTTAATATTATCTGCTGTTCTGTTATGTGTGGTTAAAGTAATTAAACCATCCACATACCTAGCAGATTCTGGATCATAACGTTCTTGAAGTAATTCAAAATCGTAATCATCCATATTATTATGCCTAATATTGTTAAGTAAATTAATAAAGTGTTCTTCCTTTTGGCGGTATATTTTATTTAATTCTAAATGTGCAGGATTCAGTTGTTGGTATAC
Organism: Bacteroidia bacterium; assembly: GCA_044239605.1. GTDB lineage: Bacteria > Bacteroidota > Bacteroidia > UKL13-3 > UKL13-3 > JAAFJM01. Next base: position 149,376 of record JBIIBC010000004.1, read on the forward strand.
TTCAGAGCTAAAAAAGAAAGGACTTTTATAATATTGACTTAAAAGCGCCCATTCATTATCGTTGGTAACAGGTGGAAGCTGAAACATATCTCCAATAAATAATACTTGAACTCCACCAAAAGGCAATTGATTTCTGCGGTAATATTTTAGCGTTTCGTCAATGCAATCAACCATATCAACACGTAACATACTTACCTCGTCAATAATTAAAAGATCGAGTTCGTTTAGTAAATCAATTTTTTCGCGGTTAAATTTTACATTTTTAAAATGAGTATATCTGTTTACGCATTCTACTTGTCCAAAACCATGGTTGGCTTCCTTAATAAAAGGTAAAAATGGTAATTGAAAAAACGAATGCATGGTAACACCACCGGCATTAATGGCAGCTACTCCTGTAGGGGCAACTACTACCATTCGTTTATTGCATGTATTTTGAATATGCTTTAAAAAAGTAGTCTTACCAGTACCAGCCTTACCAGTTAAAAACAAGCTAATATTAGTATTTTTTACTAAATCACTGGCAAGGTTAAAGGTAATATTATCGTTATCTGTGGTTTCTACTGCGCTCATTTATGGCAATAATAACGAAAAGAAAAAGAAGAAAATAAAGATTTTATTAAATTATTTAGCTTCAAAAATCCACGCATCAGGATTTTCAGATTCATTAATTTTACTCAACTCTAAATTAGTTTCATTAAGATTAGAAAATTTATTGTAGGTAACATAAAATTTTATCTTTTTAGCAGAAGCCTTTGGTTTTTCAATTATTTCAGCATTTGTAAAACCTTCATTATTTAATGCTTTGAGCAGTTTATTGGCCTTTCTCATGCTTTTAAAAGCACCAGCAACTATATAGTAATTGCCGGAGATGTTGGTTTCTAAATTAGAAGTTGAAATTATTTCTGTTTTAGGAATATTAGTTAAACTGTCATTGTTTAACTTAATCGTATCTGAATTTAGCTCAATTTTTTTAGTGATTACAGGAATAACTTCAACTAAAGCTTGGCTTGTTGTATTGGTTGTAGAATTACTAAACTGATTTATTACTGATTTTATTTTAACTCCTAAGTTTAACTCGTCAAACTTATTTCTAATTGGTGTTAAATTACCTTCTTGTAAGAAAATGTAGGCATTTAATGCTAAAACCATAATCAAAATAGAACCTATGGCTGTAAACATTAAACCATTTCCTTTACGTTTACGTGGTTTATTAACAATTCCTTTTTCTTCAATTGAATTTGAATCAATTGAAATTAATGGTTCAACTTGATGAATAATTCTGGTAGACTTAGTTTCACCAATTGATTTTAATCTGATTGCTTCTAATCCAAAAGAATTGATAAGGAAATTAGCTTTTTTGTCTGGGGTGAATATTAAATTATTACTTAAATTAAGTTCAAAACTACCTAATCCTACAATTGTAAACTGTTTGTTATTCCTTAATGTTACATGGAAATTACTAACTTCTTCATCAATAATTTTTATGGCATCGCTATAATTGATGTTTAAATAATCGGCAATCTTGGTTGCTAGTAAACCATCGTTTAATGTAAGTTGTGCATTAAAAGTTACATGTTTGTATGGAGGGTTTATCAACATCGAAACAGGGTCAATAGTTGCACTTTGTTGGTGCGCTAAAAATCCACCCAAGTTGGGAATGATTACACAGTTATGTCTGTATAATAAACTTTTAACTAATGACCATATATTAACTTCTGAATGCATTTATTACTTTTTGTTATTCAAATATAATGTCGCAATCTAAATAAACCATTGTTAGCTATCAACATTATTTTTCAAAAAGTGGATAGCATTTCAATAAACTATGATTAACAGCCCATAAAGTGGTGGAAAACTTATTTTAAAGGTTTAAAGTAATTTTAGTTTAGCAAATTTTAAAACAATCATTTTTTTGCCAAATTGTTCAAATTCAATTTCAGCTTTTCTATTGTCTCCAATTCCATCCAAACTTACCACCGATCCAAATCCAAATCTTTGATGTTCAACACGCTGTTGAACTTGAATATTTTTGGTGTCATCACCTACAAAATTTGGGTCCACCGCTGGTGGAGGTGCTGCTGCGGGTTTGGTTGGTGTATTAAACCTTTGACCCACAGTGCTTGGAGGCGTTTTGGCTGTTGGCGAAAGTGGTTTACCAAACCTAGAAGTTTGTACGGTAGGTTTGCTTTGCACATTGCTGTTGCCTTTACTAAACAATGCATCAAACTGTAAAAACTTAGGGTCTAATTCACTTAAAAAACGACTAGGTTCTGCATTTGTAATATTGCCAAACTTAAACCTACTGGTAGCAAACGAAAGTGTCAATTTATTCATGGCACGTGTTATTGCCACATAAAATAGTCTTCTTTCTTCTTCTAACTCTTGACGGCTATTGAGCGATAACTGAGATGGAAAAAGATTTTCTTCTAAACCTACTATATATACATTTTTAAATTCCAAACCTTTTGAGGCATGAATGGTCATCATGGTAACTTTATCGTTATCGTTTGGATCTTCATTATCCGAATCAGTCAATAGCGCTATATCGGCCATGTATTCCTCTAAAATACCATATTTTTGAACCCCATCTTCATCTACGCTATCATCCACACTGAACTCTTTCAAACCGTTCAATAACTCTTCAATATTTTCATATCGAGCAATTCCCTCAACCGTTTTATCTTCATAAAGCGATTTTAATAAACCAGTTTGCTTTGCCACATGCATGGCTACATCATAAGCAGGTTTCTTTAGCATGGTTTGAAAACTGCGAATCATTAACACAAAATCGCCCAATACATCGTAGCCTTTTATTTGAAACTCTCGCGCTCGCTCCAAAGTTTCAAACAAACTGATATTATTTTCCGAAGCAACTATCATTACTTTATCCATGGTGGTTTTACCAATTCCTCGAGTAGGATAGTTGATTACGCGTTTCAATGCCTCTTCATCGTTGGTATTTAACACCAAACGCAAATAAGCCAAAATATCTTTTATTTCTTTTCTATGGTAAAAACTCAGACCGCCATAAATGCGATATGGAATATTCATTTTACGCAAAGCTTCCTCTAGCGATCGACTTTGTGCATTGGTTCGGTATAAAATAGCAAAATCTTTATTAGCCACATGAGAGTTCATTTTTTCTTGAAAAATAGAACTTGCCACCATTCGGCCTTCTTCATTATCGGTTAAAGCGCGTAAAACTTTAATTTTTTCGCCAACATCGTTGGTAGTAAATACCTTTTTAGGAATTTGGTCTTTGTTTAATTTAATCAATCCTCCTGCTGCCTCTACAATGGTTTGAGAACTGCGGTAATTTTGCTCTAATTTAAAAACTTGGGTATCGCTAAAATCGCGCTGAAAGCCCAATATATTGGCAATTGTTGCACCCCTAAAAGCATAAATACTTTGCGCATCATCGCCTACCACAGCAATGTTTTGATGAACTGCTGCCAGTTTTTTTATAATGGCATATTGCGCTTGGTTGGTATCTTGAAACTCATCCACCATGATGTATTTAAACTGGTGTTGGTATTTATGCAATACATCAGGATGGTTTTTAAATAATTCGAAAGTTTTAAGTAATAAATCATCAAAATCCATGGCACTGGCTTTGAAACAACGGTCTTGATACATTTGGAAAATTTTACCAAACATGGGTCTTCCGCTGCTTTCATCAAACGAAGTATTTTCATCGTTAGCCATGTATTCTCTAGCATTTACTAGAGCATTTTTTGCAGCTGAAATTCGTCCTAAAACTCCAGCAGGTTTGTATAATTTATCATCTTGACCTAATTCTTTAATAATGGTTTTAAGTAAACTTTTGGCATCATCGGTATCGTAAATTGTAAAATTACGAGGATAACCTATTCGCTCACTTTCTACACGTAAAATGCGTGCAAAAATACTATGAAATGTACCCATCCAAAGGTTACGGGCTTCGCTACCTACTACCGAATGAATACGTTCGCGCATTTCTTTACTGGCTTTATTGGTAAAGGTGAGCGATAAAATATTAAAGGCATCTACACCTTCTTTTAAAATATGAGCTACACGATAAGTAAGCACACGCGTTTTTCCAGAACCAGCACCTGCCACAATCATAACAGGGCCTTTGGTATTTTCAACAGCTGCGCGCTGACTTGGGTTTAACAAACTTAAATAATCCACGGCTGCAAATTACTGCTTTAAACAAGGCTGTTTTCAACATGTTATTAGCTTTTTATTTTATTTAGTGATTTGTTGATTTAGCTATTTGGAGATCGGATAAATTGTTGATTCTAATTTTTTTTTATTGCTAATTTTGGCTAAAGCCAATTTGATTTTATTTCCTTTAATTACCTTTGGCTAAAGCCAACGGCAATTGATTTATTGGCATTTTGTTTTTTAATTAGCTAAAGCCAATGGAGTTTTTTTTGTTTTATCTTTGGCTAAAGCCAACGGCAATTGATTTATTGGCATTTTGTTTTTTAATTAGCTAAAGCCAATTTTATTACAATTGAATGTAACATATTATTTTAAGTTAAAATTTATATTATTGCTTTTATAAAAATCCCATTAAATGTTAGCCAATTTACCCTATTATATTTCAATAGTTTTTGCACTAACCACTTTTGCTACTTTGCTTTTGTTTGTTAATGCCATTAAAAATGCAAGCCAAAAAGAAACCAGAGAAAAAGCCAATGTTATAGCTTTAGGTTTAATTGGTTGGTTAATTATTCAAGCCATTTTTAGCTTACAAAATGTGTACAATACCAATACTTATTCATTTCCACCTAAAGTAATATTATTGGGAATATTACCTACTTTTTTAGCCATATTACTCTTGTTTATTACTACAAAAGGCAAGCAGTTTATAGTTAGTTTACCTATAAAAAACCTAACGTATTTAAATACAGTAAGAGTGCCTGTTGAAGTGGTTTTGTTTTGGTTGTTTATTAATAAAACCATTCCAGAATTAATGACTTTTGAAGGCAGAAATTTTGATATACTAGCAGGTATAACAGCCCCCATCATAGCCTATTTAGGATTTAGAAAAACAAGCGTAAACCGACCATTGCTGTTAATATGGAATTTTGTTTGCCTTGGGCTTTTAATCAATATTGTGTTAAACGCTTTATTTGCTGCACCAACTCCTGTTCAAAAATTTGCTTTTGACCAACCTAATATAGCCATTTTATATTTTCCATTCAGTTGGTTGCCTACCTTTATAGTACCCATTGTGCTATTGGGGCACTTAATTTCTATCAAACAATTATTGAACCTAAAACAACAAAATAATATATGAAAGCCACCGGTAAAACTGTAGACGAAATTTTGATTAGTTTACCTGAAGATAGGGCAGAACCTTTTAATAAACTACACGATGTAATTGTAAATAATTTACCAAAAGGATTTGAAGCAGGCATTAGTTATGGTGGATTAGGTTACATTATTCCTCATTCTATTTATCCAGCGGGTTATCATTGTAAACCCATTGAACCGCTTCCTTTTGCGGGATTAGCTTCTCAAAAAAACTCCATTAATTTTTACCACATGGGTATATATAGTAAACCCGAATTATACAATTGGTTTGTGGCCGAATTCCCAAAACATACCAAGCAAAAACTAGATATGGGTAAAAGTTGTATCCGATTTAAAAAGATGGACGATATACCTTATGAATTAATTGGAGAACTGATGACTAAAATGAGCATGGAAGAGTGGATAAGCATTTATGAAAATAATTTAAAGAAATAAATTGTTTAATGCATACACCTAATATTACCAAGCATTAGAAGTGACAGGTTTTAAAAGCCTATCACGTTTTTTTAATATACTCCCAAATTGTTAGCTTACACTAACTGATTTTTCACTTTTCACCAAATTGCTAGTTTACACTGACCGATTTTTCCACTTTTTCCTAAATTGTTAGCTTACACAGACCATTTTTTCCACTTTCCCCCAAATTGCTACCTTACACTAACCATTTTTTCACTTTTTTGCAAATTGTTAGCATACACTGACTGTTTTTTTCACTTTTTCCCAAATTGTTAGCTTACACTAACCATTTTTTTTACTTTTTGTACTTGCTATTGCTATGCTAGCCATAAATAAAGATAGGTTAAATAAAAATCTAAATACCCAAATAATATTTAGCCATACTTATAGAACATTAAACTTGCTTTAATAAGCATAATTAATATATTTGTTTTATATGAAAGCTACAACTAAATGCCTTAATAGACCAATATAACCAATTACTAGCAGGCCGAAAAACAAGCACCGAAACAGTTAAGTCTGAGGAAAAGAAATAATAATTTAAAAAAATAATTGCTGTTGGTAATGCTTTGCTAAATACCAACAGCAATAAAAAAATAAAATTTATTTAAATGCGAGAAACGCAAAAAGTGCAAGTTTTAAACTTTAGAATATTTGAATTACAATTAATGCTAAGAAAATCAAAACAAAACTAAAAATAAAGTAAAATGCTGGAAATAATTCTCTTCTTTTTAATTACTTCGCTAATTGGACTTCCTTTTTATTGGCTTTACAAAATAATTTTTAAAAAAAATAAAATCACATTAGACGAAAATCAAAAAAATGCCGAAAGTATTACTGGTTCTGAAATTTCGGATTTGATTGTTCAACGGCAATATCTTTTTATGGAAGATTATGAAATGTGGCAAAGTCTTTCTGATTCTGAAAAAAAAGACCGTTTAAAAGATATTCAAGTAATATTCGATTATGGAAAAAATCAAATAACAAGGGCAATGATTGAAAAAGGATTTCAACCTGGCTCAAAAATTATTGACATTAAATATTTTACAGGATTAAGTCAATTTGGAACTACTATTTCATCATTTCTAATACAACACGAAGACGGTGGCGAAATTAGAGAACTTACAATAAATATTGACATGGATAAAATGAAATTTATACCAATAAAAAATCATTTTTATAGTAATGGTAAAGAGAAATATTGGTATCTAAAAGATAAGAATAAAGAATTAATGAAAATGTAGGCACTAATAGCAACAAATTACAACTGTGAAAAAATTAATAAAAGGCTGTAAAACGAAAAGAAAATGCTAATACCACAAACCACTTTTGACAATACTTTTAATTTGGTGACTGGTGACATCAGTAAGATTGAAATTAAAGAAAATTCTGATCACAACAATTGCTTAATCCGAGATAAAATTTCTCATAGCACTTACTACAAGACATTCATTCTTGATGAAAATTCTAAAACTAAAATTGTTTGTGACATAGCATTTTACCCTTCAAGCGTTACTTCCAAATATTTGCCTAGGTTAACGTTCAAGAAAATTGACAACAGCGGATTACAAAAAGAAATTGAAGTAAAAAAAGACATTACAATTGCTTTCCAAAAATCAGAACAAGCATTGGTTTTCTGGAAACTCGTTGGGTTTTTAAATAGCTTCAAAGACATTGTTGACACTGGTGAATTTGATACTGCATTCGGTGTTTATTCAAAAAACAAGTTCATTGCTGAATTTGAAACACAAACAGAAAAGCAAAAAGTTGAAGATATCAAAACGCTAATTAAAAAATCAGATATAAAAGGAGAACGACATAAGGTCAATCCTATTTGAAAAACGGAAGCAAAATCTTAAAGCGTTTCTATTTCTTCTCAAAAACCAAGTTGTTAAAGGCAAGTCAAGCATTGACTTTTACAGAAAAAAGTATTCTATTCCACAAGGAGATGAAGCTGTATGGCATCATTTTTTTAAAAGTAACGATTGGATTTTGGGACTTAACGTTGACATAAAATTTATACGTGAATTTTATGATGAGCAAAAAGAGGGAACAGAAAACTCGAAGTCTGTTGGAAGCCCTAAAGCGGACTTGCTAGGTGTTTCAGACTTCACAACATTAATTGAGTTGAAACATTCAAAAACTCAAATATTCAAAAAGGAAAAAACTAAAGGTAGAGCTAATACTTGGGACTTTACTACTGACTTTATTGAAGGTGTAAGCCAATGTCTTGGGCAGAAATTCGCTCTTGATAGAAGTTAAAAGACCAAAGACTTCATTAATGATAACGGAAAGATGCTTGATAAAAATTTAACTCTAACCATTGACCCTAAAACAGTATTCATAGTTGGAAATAGAAAAATAGAATTTCCACATGATTTGAACAGCATACATCATATTAAAAGCCAGACATTTGAATTGTTTAGAAGAAATAACCGAAACGTTGATATTGTTACTTTTGACGAGTTGTTTGAACGGGCTTATCATACAGTTTACGGTGATATAATTCAACAGAACTGGTTCAACGACAATAACTTCAAAATCCTAGAATGAAAGAAATACGATGTCATAACAAAAACAAGGTGTCATATCACACAGAAATATTTTTGCAGGCAGAAAGTTCTGTGCTCCGAATTAAGCTTAGTGTTATAAATCTTACCATAGAGTAGACGTTAAAATATTAGACAGAAATAATAATTTATATATAAATTTACAATAATCAACTACATAAAAATAATTAAATTAATGAAGAAAAATATAATATTACTAATAATTTGCCTCTGTTCATTGTTTGTTTCTGCACAAACAGGCACAACAACAAATATTGAGGTTCCAACAAGTGAAAGAACACTAAATGCTCCAATTGGACTAACTTTTGGAATGTATAAAGAAAAAGCAAAGGCTATAATGTTTAATAAGAAAGGCAAATTAGATGTAAAAAGATCTGTTGTTGATAAACTAATTTATGGTAATGTAAAAGTAGGTGGTAAAATGACTGATTTTATTGTTTTACTTTTTGTTGATAATAAATTATTTGATGTTTCAATTTACTATTTTGATCTTGATGCTCGACAACAAGAAAATTATGATAAATTAAAGGAAACAATTGATAACAAATATGGCTTTAGCGAAACTTACAGAACATTTAAATCGCCATACACAGATGGCGATGGTTATGAAATGCAAGCAATAAAAGTTGGTAAAGGTTCAATAACCACTTATTGGTCATTAAAGAATGGCATAATTTCACTTGAAATATTAGTAACCATGAATATCTGTGTTGGTTATCAAGATACGAAATTAGCTGATGTTTATTTTGCTCGAAAAAAGAAAAAAGAAGCTGCTGATTTTTAAAATAACCTGCTAGTTCGGATTTGCAATCCGTTTTTAGCATTCTTATTTAAGAATAAATATATTTAAAGGAATTTTTTTTCGCATTACAAAATCTAATTCCAGCATTAGACGTGACAGGTTTTAAAAACCTGTCACGTCTTTTTAGTATAAACTTATCGAAACAATACTCACTATTTTGCTTTTCAAAAAATTATTATTGCTCCAAAACAAAATATCAACTTAAGTTTGAAAGAAACTACCAAACTAAAGCTAGAAGCATACTTAAAAGAAAATATTTAAATGTCCGAAAATTATAATCTATCGTCCATCAATTATCAACTTCTACGTTCCAATGCATTATTTGTTTATCATCACTTCCTGTTAAAAGCTGTGTATCGTTTATCCATAGTACTTTATTGATGGAAGTAACATGTGCTTCATTTCTTGCTTTATCAATTACTTTTAAAAGGTCAAAGGTTTCAGCATCCCAAATTTTAAGGGTTTTGTCCATGCTTACGGTAGCAAATAAATTGCCATTTGGATTAAACTGAATAGCATTGATATGTAAGTTATGAGCAGGAACATCCTTTATCAATTCATAGTTATTTTCTGCATCATAAAACTTTAAAAATACATCGCGTCCTCCACTTAATAAATGTTTATTTTTATTGCAATAACTCAAAGCAAAAACCGAGTTAACATGATGGTTTAACGTTTGAATTAACTCAAAACTAGTTGCATTGAAAATTCTAATTGAATGGTCTGAAAAACCAATTGCTATGTGATTTAATATTGGATTGATGGCAATTGTTCTAGCACTTTTATTACTGGCCTGAATGTTTTTTAAAAGTGTAAAATCTTCAACATTAAATATGTTTATTTTACCATCACCACCTGTTGTTATAAAAGTATCATTAAATAGTTTTATATCGTAAATGCCAAGTGTATGCGCTTCTATATTTTTAATTTCTTTATTTACATTTAAATCAACTACATGCAAATTACCTTGAGCTGAACCAATTAACAATTGCTTTTTTTCTTCAAGCAATAACAAGCTGTATACTGGTCTTGGCACTTGACAAATTAACTTTCCATCGGCCTTATTTTCAATATCCCATTCTACCACATAACCCTCGCCTGCACCAGAATAAAAACTATTTTCGTTAATTGATTTGGATAAAGAATAAATACAATCTTTATGTCCGCTATATTGATTTAGTTTGGTTATTTTTATTTTTTTGAGCATCTAAATAGCTAAATTTTAAAGTTCTTTAAGGTAATTATAAGTGGCTATTTGGCTTCTGTTTTTATCTTTACAATCACTTTGTTGAAAATCGTTTTCGCCATGCTCATTTATTTTTCGAGCTTTGCAATTATCAGCTAATTGCATATTAATAATGGTTTTAATAGTTTGTCTAATTTCGGGATTGTAAATAGGAAAACCACATTCAATTCTATTGTTTAAGTTTCTACTCATCCAATCCGCACTGGCCAAATACATTTGTTCATTGCCATTATTTCCAAAAATATAAACACGTGAGTGCTCTAAAAATCTATCAATAATGCTTATTACTTCAATATTTTCGCTGAGCCCGTTTACACGAGGAACTAACGAACAAACTCCACGAACAATTAATTGTATTTTCACTCCTGCACGGCTAGCATCATAAAGTTTTTTGATTACATCATTATCCACCAAACTATTCATTTTGGCAATAATGTAGGCAGGTTTACCCGCTTTTTTATTGGCAGTTTCTGTATCAATCATTTCCAAAAACTTACGTTTCATATTGTCGGGAGCCACCAATAAATGTTTGTAAATTCCTCGTTTTAAGTTTAAAAACAATTGGTCACTTATCATTTCTAACTCACTAGTTAGTCTTTCATCCTTGGTAAAAATGGCAAAATCACTGTATATTCTGCTTGTCATTCCATTGTAATTCCCGGTAGAAAGATGAGCATATTTTACCGTGTGGTTATTCTCTTTTCTATAAATTAAACAAAACTTGGTGTGAACCTTTTGTCCTGGTTTTCCAAAATGCACATGTGCACCAGCTTCTTGTAATTGATTGGTCCAATAAATATTTGATTCTTCATCAAACCTTGCTTGTAATTCCATTAATACAATAACAATCTTTCCATTTTTTATGGCATTGATTAAGGCATTAACTACATTACTATGCTTGGCTACTCTATAAAGTGTAATTTTAATGGTATGGACATTTGGATCAATAGCTGCCTCTCGCAATAACCTAATTAAGTAATCAAATGATTGGTAAGGGTGATGTAATAAAACATCATGTTTGGCAATTACATCAAATAAATTTTTTGCTTTATCAAGTTCTTTAACACCAAGTGCAGGTAAATTTTCATAATAATCAGCAGCGCTACCTACTTTTGGAAAGTCCATAAAATCTTTAAAGTTATGGTACTTACCACCTGCCACCATGTTTACATTTTTTAGTTCTAGTTTTTTTGCAAATAGTTCAAGCATTTGTTTTGGCATAGCCGCATCATAAACAAATCTTGTTGGCACTCCTCGTGAACGTTGTTTTAAACTTTTTTGAATTTTATCAAGCAGTGTTACCGTGTAATCTCTATCATCAGCATCCAACGTAAACTCAGCATCGCGGGTTATTTTTATGATATAGGCTTCGTAAGTATCGTAATCAAATTGTTGGAAAATTCGGCTAAGGTTTAATTTTATAATGTCTTCAAGGCAAATAATAAAGTTCCCATTTTCGTTGGTTGGTAATTGATAAAAACGATTTAAGATACCAACAGGAACTTCAATAATGGCGTGCTTTGGGTTTAAAATATTTTTACTGTCACTTAACCTAACAGCCAAGTATATCGATCGGTCTCTTAAGTGTGGAGTATGCCTTAAATCATCAATAATTATTGGAAAAAGTAAATTGATAATATTGGCTTTAAAATACTCTTTTACTTGTTGTTTTTGGTCGTCATTTATTTGATCATCATTTACTAAAAATATTTTTTTACTAGCCAAGCTAGGCAAAATACTGTTTTGATAATTTTTATTAAAACGGTCTTGTAGTGTTTGAACTTTTAATTGAATGGCTTCCAATATTTCGTCAGGACTATTCTGAACATCACTAATTGGTTTTTTGCCATTTACTCTTTGCACTCTTCTTAATTGTGCCACTCGCACCCTAAAAAATTCATCTAAGTTTGATGAAAAAATAGCTAAAAACTTCAGTCTTTCCATTAACGGGGTTGCTGGATTTTCGGCTTCCTGCAATACACGTTCGTTGAAGTATAGCCAACTAATTTCTCTGTCTTTAAATAAATAGCCTTTGTAAGATTTTATCATATAAAACTTTGATAAGTTTTGTTTAGTTCAAATAAACAATAATAATTGTTGGTTTTTTTACTATCATTTAAACAACAAAGAAACAAAAAAGGTTAAAATGTATAATAAATAAGAAGTGATAATAATAATTTATTAATGTATCCGCAAAAAAAATCCTGCCTTTTTATGGGCAGGAATAAATAATTATGGGCTTTTGGTAATATTTTTTAGGCTTTTTCTTCTTTAAAGAAAGGAACGTTAATGCTTAATAAATAAAACGAACCAAATAATACAGTTGTATACAATAAATCACCTTTAACCGAGTTTTTGAAAAAAGGAATTGCTCCAAAATAACTTTCCAATACACCAGCAAATGTATGAGGGTATAATGTATTATCTGCAGTATAAACAAATACAAAATTGGTTATTAAGAAAAACAATATTGAACCTAATAATGATGAACCAATAATTGAAATAGGATTATTCTTATTAGTAACTAACATACCAATTACACTAAATAGTGCAGTTGCAACGTAAACTGGAATCATTCCTGCGCCATAAAAACCAATAAAAAAATCACTTATAAATAATGCAATTAACGGTAATGCTACTGCCAAAAATCTATTTGCTATGAATGCACCTGCAAACAAAGCTATAGCGCCCATTGGCGAAAAATTAGGAGCAAAAGGTAAAAAACGACTAGCTGCTGCTAAAGCTACTAAAGCTACAATGGTTATAAATTTTTTATTCATTTTTTAAATGCAATTATTAGTTTTAAAGTGTGCAAAAGTAAACCATATACTTAAAAAACAAAAGAATTAAATAGCCAATTCATCCACATAGTGTGTATTTTCAATTTTACATGGTAATCAGCCGTTTAATTAGTAATTAAGCCATTAAGCAATTTTTGTTACCTAATTGTTTAGTAAATTATTCATATTGCAAACAAATTATTTAAACAAAGTATGAAAAAACACTTTTTACTAGCTGGATTAGCAATTAGTTTAGGTTTAAACACCAACTTAATTGCTCAAACTCAGCCTGCAGCAACAACTGGAACAGTTTTGGTTGAAAAGGTTGATGCCAAACCAGGCGAATTAAAAATAGCTTACGAAAAATATAAGCTTCCTAATGGTTTAACACTAATTATTCATGAAGATCATTCTGATCCTTTGGTTCACGTTGAGGTTACTTACCACGTAGGTTCTGCTCGTGAGGCTGCCGGAAAATCAGGATTTGCTCATTTATTCGAGCACATGTTATTTCAAGGTTCAGAACATGTAAAAGATGAAGAACATTTTAAAATGGTGTCTGCAGCTGGTGGGCAAATGAATGGTAATACTACACGCGATAGGACTACTTATTTTGAAACTGTTCCATCAAACTACTTAGAACAAGCACTTTGGTTAGAATCGGATAGAATGGGTTTTTTATTAGATTCATTAACTAGCAAAAAATTTGAAGTACAACGCTCAACTGTAAAAAATGAAAAAGGTCAAAATGTAGATAACGTTCCTTATGGTAAAGTAAGCGAAATTCGTGATCAAAATATGTATCCAATGGAACATCCATACAGCTGGCCAGTAATTGGTTACTTGCGTGATTTGGATAATGCCACTATTGATGATGTGAAAAATTTCTTTATGCGTTGGTATGCACCTAATAATGCTTCATTAATTATCAGTGGTGATGTTAATCCTCAAGAAGCAATTAAATTGGTAGAAAAATATTTTGGACCAATTCCAAAAGGACCAGAAGTGCGCAAACAACGTGTAGAGCCATTTAGATTAGCAGATAATAAATACGTTAACTATCCTGATAAAGTATTTTTTCCTTTAAACGAATATACTTGGCCTACTGTAGCACAATATCATCCTGATGAACCTGCATTGGATTTTTTAGGTGGAATATTAAGCCAAGGCAAAAATTCTATTTTTTACCGTAATTTCGAAAAGCCAGAGAAAGTAGCTCAAGCAATTTCTTATAACTCTGGTTCAGAATTAGCAGGTGAATTTGTAGTTGATTTATTTACTTTCCCTGGAAGTGAAGACAATGAAGAAAAATTATTGATGGAAACTTTTTCTGAATTTAATGCTAAAGGTGTTACAGACGAAGAAATTACTGCTGCTTATGCACAAATTGAAAACTCTTTAATTGGAGCAATGGAAAGTGTTCAAGGTCGTTCTTCATTACTAATGTTTTTCCAATATATTCACTATGGTAAATCATATAATTTAACAGAAGAATTGGCACGTTACAAAAAAGTAACTAAAGAAGATGTAATGCGCGTGTTTAGAAAATACATTTATAATGTGAATTCAAAAACTAGCCAAAACTTTGTAAAAGTGCGCGTGTTCCCTAAAGATTTAAATGCTGCCAACAAACAAGAGTATGTTCACAAGGATCCTGAAATGGAAAAAGGTAGTAACGATTTAGAGTATAAAGGATTAAGCTATAATAAACCAAAAGATAATTTTGATAGAAGTATCCATCCATCACCAACCTCAGCTAAAAACGTAACTGTGCCAACTTATTGGCAAACTACTTTGCCTAACGGTATTAAGATTATAGGAACTCGCTCTACTGAAACTCCTAATATTGATATTACCATAAAAATGAAAGGTGGTAATATGGTTTTAGAGCCAAGTAAAACTGGATTAGCAAGTTTAACTGCAAGTATGATGGGTGAGGCTACACAAAGCATGACTGGTGAGCAATTAGATGCAGCAACTAAAAAATTAGGTGGTGGATTTGGATTTAGTGCTGGTTTTGATGCTTCATTTGCAAGCTTAGGTTGCCAAAAGAAAGATTTAGATGCTATGTTGAAAATTTTTGAAGATGCATTAATGCACCCTAAATTCAACGCAGATGATTACAAACGTATCTCAAATCAAACTTATCAAAATGTAGAACAAAGTTTACAAAGTGCTTCATTTGCAGGAAATGTAGTTTTCTCTAGATTAATGTATGGTAAAAACTCTATTCAAGGAGTACCTGCAAGTGGAACTACTAAATCTATCAAAAGTTTTAGTATTAAAGATGTTCAAAATTATTACGATAAATATTATGCACCTGATTTTGCAACAGTAGTAGTAATTGGCGATTTAAGTCAAGAAGAAGTATTATCAAAATTAAGCTTCTTAAAAACTTGGGGCAAAAAAAATGTAGTATTACCTGCATTACCTGCTCTACCAGCTGTTGAACAAACACAAATTTATTTAGTTGATAAATACAAAGCTCCTCAATCTCAAATATTTGTTGGAACTCCAGCTTTACCATACGATTGGGAAGGTAAATACTATAAAGCTAACCTAATGAACTTTATATTAGGAGGGAACTTTAATAGTCGTTTAAATTTAAATTTACGCGAAGAAAAAGGGTTTACTTATGGTATTTATAGTGGAATGAGAGGTAATGATTTTAATGGAATTTGGTCTACATCGGCTGGTGTTCGTGCTAGTTCTACCGATAGTTCAGTTCGTGAAATTATTAAAGAAATAAAATTATTACGCGAAAGAGGAATTGATGATGATGAATTAACATTTATCAAATCTTCAATTGGTCAAAGCGATGCTTTGAAATACGAATCTAATGGCGATAAAGCTGGATTTTTAAGTGGAATTGCTGATAGAAACTTACCAGCAGATTACCAAGCTCGTCAAAAAGCTATTTTAAACGCTTTAACCAAAGATGAAGTAAAACAATTAGCTAACGAAATAATTAACCCTGATAAGTTAGTAATAGTAGTAGTAGGCGATAGAGATAAAGTAACTGAACCATTGAAAAAATTAGGTTATAAAGTCACTGAGGTAAAAGCCAACGACTAGTTTATCTATTTAGAGATTTGGAGATTGATTGATTTCTGAATTTTTAGATTTTAAAAGCCCTTTAAAACATCAGTTTTAAAGGGCTTTTTTTATTTGTGAAAACAATCCACATTTTAGCTAAAAATTGTGGGTATTTTATAGCTGTAAACAATCTAAAATAGTATATATTTGAATGTTATCGGTTTTTGTAATTATTAAATAACATTTATTATTAAATAAGTATAAAACAGGTAGTTTTAAACAATATAAAATGGCAGAAGACAGAATTATACCCATTAACATTGAAGATGAAATGAAAACCGCTTACATCGATTATTCGATGTCGGTTATTGTTAGCCGCGCATTACCTGATGTGCGCGATGGATTAAAACCAGTACACCGCAGGGTTTTGTACGGAATGACCGATTTAGGTTTAGCCTCTAATCGTCCGCATAAAAAATCAGCGCGTATTGTGGGTGAGGTTTTAGGTAAGTACCATCCACATGGTGATTCATCGGTTTACGATACCATGGTGCGTATGGCTCAAGATTGGAGTATGCGTTACACTTTAGTGGATGGTCAAGGTAACTTTGGTTCGGTAGATGGAGATCCACCTGCTGCCATGCGTTATACTGAAGCACGCTTAAAGAAAATAGCTGAAGAGCTTTTGAATGATATTGAAAAAGATACGGTTGATTTCCGTCCAAACTTTGATGATAGTTTGCAAGAGCCAACTGTATTGCCAGCTAAAATTCCTCATTTATTAGTAAATGGTGCATCAGGAATTGCGGTTGGTATGGCCACTAATATGGCTCCTCATAATTTAACTGAGGTAATCAATGGAATTATAGCCTATATTGATAACAGGGAAATTACTATTCCTGAGTTAATGAAGTTTATTAAAGCACCAGATTTTCCTACAGGTGGTATAATTTACGGTTACGAAGGTGTTAAAGATGCTTTTGAAACTGGCCGTGGTAGAATTGTAATGCGTGCTAAAGCGGTTTTTGAAACCAGTAAAACGGGTAAAGACCAAATAGTAGTTAATGAAATTCCTTATCAAGTAAATAAATCAACTTTAATTAAACAAACAGCTGATTTAGTTAACGAAAAAGTAATTGAAGGCATTAGCGATGTGCGCGATGAAAGTGATAGAGATGGAATGCGTATTGTTTACGATTTAAAACGTGATGCAGTTCCAAATGTAGTTTTAAATAAATTATTTAAATTTACTCAGTTACAAACTTCGTTTAGTGTAAATAATGTTTGTTTGGTAAAAGGTCGTCCTGAAATGCTAAACCTAAAAGGTTTAATTGAGCATTTTGTGGCACACAGACACGATGTGGTTGTTCGTAGAACACAATACGAATTAGCTGAAGCTGAAAAACGTGCACATATTTTAGAAGGTTTATTAATTGCTTTAGATCATTTAGACCAAGTAATTAAATTAATTCGTGATTCGCAAACTCCTGATGAAGCTAAAAATGGTTTAATTGAAACATTTAAGCTTTCTGAAATTCAAGCAAAAGCTATTTTAGATATGCGTTTGCAACGTTTAACAGGACTTGAACGCGATAAAATAAAAGCTGAGTACGATGAGTTGATGAAAACCATTGCTCATTTAAACGAAATTTTGAATAACGAAACTTTACGTTACCAAATTATAAAAGATGAACTAGCTGAAATGCGCGATAAATATGGCGATGACAGACGTAGTGTAATTGAAATGGTAGGTAACGAAATGAGTATGGAAGACCTAATTCCAGATGAAGAAGTGGTAATTACTATTTCGCATTTGGGTTATGTTAAACGTACTTCGTTAAGCGAATACCGCACCCAAGCCCGCGGTGGACGTGGAAGTAGGGGAGTAGCAAAGAGACAAGAAGATTTTGTGGAGCACATTTTTATGGCTACTAACCACAATTATTTATTGTTGTTTACCGAGCAAGGTCGTTGTTTCTGGTTACGTGTTTACGAAATTCCAGAAGGCGAAAAAGCTACCAAAGGACGTGCTATTCAAAATTTAATTAATATTCCGGTTGACGATAAGGTAAAAGCATTCTTAAATGTGAAGAGCTTAAGCGATCCTGATTACATCAATCAAATGAATGTAATTATGGTTACTCAACAAGGTACTATTAAGAAAACTACTTTAGAGGCTTATAGTCGCCCAAGGGCAAATGGTATCAACTCAATGAATGTGCGCGAAGGCGATCATTTAGTAGAAGCCAGATTAACCAATGGTACTTGCGAAATTATTATTGCGAGTAGAGAAGGAAAAGCCATTCGTTTCAATGAAAGTACAGTTCGCCCAATGGGAAGAAGTGCTACTGGAGTAAGAGCTATTCGTTTAGCTGATGGTGATGAAGTAATTGGAATGGTTTCGATTGAAGATCCAAAAGTAACCAATGTGTTGGTAGTTTCTGAAAACGGAATGGGTAAACGCAGCGAAGTAGAAGATTACCGTATTACTAACCGTGGTGGAAAAGGTGTAATGGCTATGAATGTTACCGATAAAACAGGTAAATTGGTTGCTATTAAAGATGTAGATGATACCATGGATGTTATGATTATTAACAAAAGCGGTATTACCATACGTTTGAGCATGAAAGATTTACGTGTATTAGGACGTGTAACACAAGGTGTACGCTTAATTAATATTGGAGATAAAGATGAAATAGCATCGGTAGCTAAAATTAACTACATACCAGGTGATGAAGAGGAATTAGATGAAAATGGAAACCCTATTGTAACTGTAGAGTTAGATGAAAACGGAAATCCAATTGCTCCTATAGTGTTAGATGAAAATGGAAATCCTATAGCTGTTATTCCACCAAGCGAAGGTTCAGAGTTATTGAATACTATTATTGATAGAGCCATGGATGATGCTGAAATAAATCCAATATCTTCAGATGATCAATTAGAGAAAGAAGAAGATGAATTGGCTAAAGAGGAAGACGAAGATTTAGGTGATGGTGTTCCTCCGGTAGAGTAACTAAATTAGCCTTTGGCAATAAAAAAACAACCTCCAAGTTTAAAAGCTTGGAGGTTTTTTTATAGGGAAAATTTGGGTTAGTACTTATATTTTTAAATACCAAAATTCATCATGCAGAAGGCATCTTCTTTTTTCCGCTGATTTGGATTTGCAATCCAAATCAATTGGTGGAAAAATTTTAATTCGCTTTTATTGGTATTGGTTTTATTAATAACAAAGACCAATCATGCCTGATTTTTATTAAAACGAAAAATTAATAGTAATAATTTCTATTCCAATAGCTTTGCTTGGCAATTCTATTTCCTTTACTAACAAAGTTATTGGTGTAGTCGTAATACATATCGCAATTGGTATAAACCAATAGTAAATTATCAAATTCTTTGGTGTTGTTACACAAGGATTTTATAGTACCTAACTCTTCATCAAACGATGGATCTTTATCAATATTTTTTATAAATGCTATGTTTATTTGAATCAAAACTTTTAGCTTTTCATCTTTTACATATTGCAATGCTTTTTTGTAAAAAGGCAAGGCCCAATCGCCATAAACATAATGATGGTTAATTAATTTGGCATATTCTTTATTTTCTACACTACTCGAAATATAATTACTCATCATGGGCCAAGCATTTCCATGCAAGGTCATATTCATGTAGGCATTGCCAACATAAAAATTAACCAAAGCATTATTGGGTTCTCTAAGTAATTGCTGTTTGTATTTTATCAATTGTGCTAAAAAAGTTTTTTTATTATAAATAAATTCATCAGCGTGTTTGTACCTAAACATAAACACATCATCTCTTACATAACTAAAAGGTTCAGTGTTTAAAATGCTATCGCTTAAGCAGGCATAAACTTGGTAAGCTTCTGCCAATTTATTTTGACTCATCAGTTTCAATCCTTTGTAGTCAATCAATCTGAGTGTATCAATAGGAACTCTCTGTTCTGTATCATCGAAATAATCATAATAAACTCCTTGTGTAATCATTATTTCAAAATCGGTTTTATTTTGTTTGCGAATAATGGCCAATATTTCATCAATATCATTCACACTTGCATCTTTATATATTTCAGATAAATAGTAATATTCCTTCGACTTTATTAAATCATTTTGTGTATTTAATAAAAATCCTTTGGCACGATAGGCTGGTTTTGTTTTAAAAAATTCAGCAACCGTTCTAGTTAATTGTTGCACATAATATTGTCCAGCATCTAATTTATTATTTTGCTTAATTTCAGCTAACAAATTCAATAAATTTGGTTCGAAATTTTTGTTAATTTCTTTGGTGTGTAAATCTAATAAAAACAAAATAACCTTTGCTTGCAGCGCATATTTATTCTCTTTATAGGTGCTCAAATCTTTTAAATAACTGTTAGCCGAAGAAAAACTTCCTCGTAAAATATCGATATATGAAATGGCGAGAGATAGGAATAATTTATCATCATCTTTGGTAGTTTTTTGATCGTACACTTGCTTTAAAAACTGATTCACATTTCCTGCATACGCCAAATCATTTTTGTAATTCACCACAAAATGTTTTTCGCTTTCATCGTACCAAAATTCATCGTTAAAGTTCATTCCACTAATTTGTTTACTCCAAAGCCAATTTTCTAATTTATTAACCTCGCGAGTAACTAAAAATTTAAAGTCTCTATTGGTAGGTTGAAGGTTGTAAATTGTTTTTATTTCGTTTAAACAAGGACCAGGATTTCTGAACATTTGAAGCGCTAAACAAGTAGCTTTTTCAATAGGATTATTACTTTGCTTAAACTTAGTTTGCAAATAGGTTTTAGGCAATAAATCAGCCATTCTTGCCCTTTTGTCTTTAGCATTTATATATACTTCCAACATCTCATCTTCACTTTGCAGTAATGCATAATAATGTTTAGCCGAATAATACATCCAATCTTTATTTCCTTTTTCAAATTCGTATTCAAAAAGTTGAATTAATTTGTTTTTAGCGTTGGTTTTTAAAGAGTCTTTTTCAACTTTCCATAACTCATAATATTGTAACGAAATAAGTTTATAAGCGTACCTTCTTTTCAAGAATGAATCAGCAGTTTTATGGTATAATTCTTCTAGTTTTTCCTTTAAATGCTGATCTTTATAAGTAATGGCCTCATTGTAATTCCAGTTGTTAAACAAATTTCTTTCACCAATATCAAAATTTACATCTTTTAGTAATTGTAAATAATTAAATATTTCAGGAAATTTGGTTTTTGCGGTGTGTAAAAAACGATTATTTAAATCCCAAGCTGCTTTGCTTTTCCAATAATTTTCAGGCTTTAATTCGTACAAAAAACTAATCACATCCTTATCGGTAATGTTTTTATCATTCAGTTTTTGCTTCCATTCTTGCACATTCAATTCATCCGCTTCCGACAAAACAATGTTTTCGTTATCAGTGCTGTAAGTGTAGTGTTCAAGGTCGTATTGAAAGTTAATGAGTTCATTAAAAGGTAAAATATCGCTAAAAAAATGACTTACACGAATGCTATTTGCACCACCATTAAATTCAGCGCAATTAAAAGCAGTTTTTATTGGAAAAACAGCAAAAAAACTACTCAGTAATATGATAAATACTTTTTGCAAATTCATGATGAACGATTGATTTTGTTTTGTCTGACAAACTAAAAATTGAAACTGTATATTGATCTGTGTTTTTAAATTTTGCTATTAAATCATTGGCTTCTTGCATTGATTTTGCATCAATATCTTCTACTTTTATTTCATTACCTTTTCTAATATAAAAGTCTTCCAAAACAGTATCCGATTTACTTTCAAAAATGATTTTACTTTTTTGGTTGCAAAAAGTCAAAGCATTTTTAGCATCAAAATTACGGAGCAAACCAACAAAAACTTTATTGGCATAAATAACGCTCCACGAGAACGAAGGAAGAATAAAATCGAGTGGAAGTTTGTACTTTTCTGTGCTTACATATTTTAAAGCTTCTTCTTTGTCAAAAATAGAATTTTGCTCACTATAATTCTTTGGTGAGTTAAAATTATACAACATCAATGCGCCTCTGTCGGCTGGAGGAATACCCGTTTTATCAGGATATTTATACTGGAAAAGTCGGATGGTAACCGATTGAATATGTTTGGGTAGTTTTTGCTTTAACAAGTTCAAAAACATAAAGTATTTATCTTTAGTTCCAGCCGACCAATCGCAATCAATTTGATATTCCAAAAAGGAGGTATCAATTTTAGCAGCCAAACGTTCCGAAAGTTCTTTGAGTTCTGCTTCATTGGCATTTTCAAAAACTGTATTGGTAATAAAAATGCATGGAATAAATTGATGGTACAACCTAATTGCAACATCATTAGGTGCTTCGTTCACGCCATTTATTGGGAATATTCCTTGTGCATTGTTCCAATCTATATCGTATTGTTTGAAATAAATTTTCGAAATTTGATTGGTTTTAAGCCAAGGTAAATACGATTCGAAATTACTGTTATAACGAGTCATATCTCCATTCCACCAATACACACTATTTGTTATAGATGCTTTGTTTTTATCTAAATTACAGGCAATAAATAGCCCTAAAACAATAATTACAAACAGTAATTTTGATTGGAAATGGGGTTTCATGAAATAGTTGGGGTTTTTGTAACAAACTAAACAAACTTTTTGCAAGATTTTGAAACAAAATCATTTGAAATTTAGCCTAAGTTTATTTCATTACCAACTGAATTGGAACGACTAGAGTGCAACGGAATCAATAAACAACAAACCACTGAAATAAATATAAATCCTTCAATTTTTTAAACTTGGAAGATTTTTTATTAGTTCAATGTGATTTATGATTTTGTTAAAAATTAAAATATAACTCATGCAATTTATATTAACCTTATTTTTTATTCAATTGTTTTTTGTGAATTTTGTCAATTAATAAAAATAATAAAAAATTAGAAGAGGTTTTTAAAGAATAACATTTTAAAATATAAATATTAGTAAATTTACAATTGTGTTCACATATTAGTAAGTTGAGGAAAGTAAATTTTAAAAGTAGTGCCTACATTTACTTCGCTTTCAACCTCAATTTTCCCATTCATCGCTTCAATTTGGTTTTTGGTAATAAATAATCCAATACCACGTGAGTTTGGATTATTATGAAACGTTTTATACATGCCAAAAATTTTATCTTTAAATTTTTTCAAATCAAGGCCTAATCCATTGTCTTTTACTAAAAGTACTAGATAATTTCCTTCTGATTGTGTTGAAATTTCAATGGTTGGCTGCCTTTCAGGTGAGCGATATTTTATTGCATTTGTTATTAAATTCAACAAAATACTATCAAGATAGGCAGGAATTACTTCTAAGTTTATTTCATCAATAACTTTGTTTTCAATAGTTACTTGCGATTCTAAAATTACATCTTGCACCACCAAGAAAGTTCTTTCAATTTCAGTTTTCAAATTGAGTTTTACTTTAGCCTGGTTTAAGTTATTTTGAATAGAAATTATTTCATTTAAATTTTGAATTGTTTCTTCTAATTTATCTGTACTAGTCTTGAGCATTTTAAATAAACTTTGTTTATCATTAACATCATCAGTATTTTCTATTAAATTAATTAATCCAGTTAAATTTGCAGAATGTGAACGTATGTTATGTGAAACAATGTACGTAAAATTTAAGAGTCGTTTATTTTGGTCTGCAGTCACATCTGTTAGTGCTTGCAACTGCTCTTGTTTTTCCATGCGTTCAGTTACATCCTTCTTAACATCGATAAAGTTAGTACAAACACCATTTTCATCAAATACTGGTGTAACAGAAATATCAAACCAAATTGGTTTACCACTTTTAGTGTAGTTTAAAAGTGTTGCATTAATGGCTTCAAATACTTTGGTAGATTCCATCATTTCATGAACAGCTTCCCAATTAGTTTTTGGTCCTGTTAATAAATCTTTTTGCTCTTTTCCAATTACTTCTTCTAATGAGTATTCAGTCATTCTTTCAAAAGCATTATTCACCCAACTTATTTTAGCATTTGAATCGGTAATAATAACGGCATCAGTTGTTTTTGAAGCAACCAAAGCTAGTTCCTTTAGTTTTAAATCAATTTGTTTTTGTAAAGTAATGTCTTGTAAAGTGCCAAACACTTTAATACACTCACCATTTTCAAAAAGTGACTTTCCAATTGCTCTAACCCATTTATGATTTCCTTTAGCAGTAATCAGTTCTAATTCTTTATCATACTCTTTACCATCGGTAACAGCTTGATTAAAAAATTCAGTTATTTTTATGCGACTTGGGCCTTTTTTAAAATAGCGGAGAATAGAATAGATATTGGGTTTAAAATCATTTTTATCTAGGTCGTACATTTCGTAAATAAGATCGGTCCAAATTACTTCTTTGGTATTCATATTTACTTCCCAACCACCTACTTTAGCTAAAAAACTAGTTTGTTCGAGCATGCTATTTAGTTGCTCAAATTCTATTCTATTCTTTTTTTGCTCTGTTATATCACGAGTAACAATAATGTCCTTTATGTTTTTGCCCTTTTCATTATAAAAAAAACTAAAAGTATCTTCTCTCCAAATATAGCTACCATTTTTATGCATAAAACGGTATTCATATACTAAGTTTTCACTTTTTTTATTTATCGAATCTTTAATAGTTTCCAACAGTTTTTGTCTGTCATCTGGGTGTATTAAGTTAAGAATTTCTTTTTCTGATCTACCATAATGCTCTTCTTCAGTATATCCAAACATGTCAATGTAAGATTTTGAAACATACGTAACCTTTTTTGTATCTAAAACTACTATACCATCAGAAGTGTTTTCACTTATAAACCTAAATTTTTCTTCACTTGCTAAAAGTTTTTCTTCTTCTAATTTTCTATCTGTAATATCTTTATTATAACCATACCAAACCACAGAGCCATCAGCTTGATTCTCTGGTTTTGCTAAAATAAGTATATGTTTTAATATACCACTTGGTGTGGTAATTTTGTGTTCGTTTGTAAAATAAGAAATTTTATTAAAGGAATTTCTAATGTCATTATCAAACTGATTAATTGTGTCTTTAGTTATCATATTATATAAAATATAACCATCAGCATATACTTGCTCGGGTGTAACTTCATAAATACTTTTTACTGCTCCACTAATATAACTATATTCTAAATCGCCTTTTTTTGTTAATTTGAATTGATAACTAACACCAGGTAAATTTTCGGCTAACTTGTTAAAAAACTCCTTACTTTCAATTAGTTCTTGTCTTGAATTTTCTAACTCAGCATTTTTTAACTGAACCAATTTCCTTTCTTCATTGTAACTTCTTTTAACACTGTTAACTAAAATTTTAAGCATTGCCATTGCTAAAATACAACCAAAAGTTACATCTAAAAATCTATCAAATCTATTTGGATATGTTTGTAAAATATATTCCGGTTTATGGTATTCAATAATATGTAAAAGCACTACTATAGTAATTGACCATGCAAAAAACTTGTTTTGGTTTTTTAACTGGATAATAAATGATGAAATAAAGTATAGTACAAATATTAATAAAGTAGTACTGCCAAGAGACCCCGAGTTATAAAACCATAGAAAAATACAATAAACAAAAAATGAAATAACTACACTAACATTGGTTATTTTAATATTAGGTTTTTTCTTTAGTGTGTAATAAACAGCAAAATAAAATAGGGCGGCAATTGCTGTTACTATGGCTGTAGAATATAATTTTACAATAATATTTGCTATAGTAGCCAATACCGACATGATAGCAGTGTTTAACGTTACTCGTTGTAAAATTTCAAATTCTAATGAATCTTTTTTTTGCATAATCCTATTATATAAAATAGTGAATTGATAATTATTAATCACTGTTTTACAATTGGCTAATTAAATATTTATTTGTTGTAAGAACAAAACAGATTTTTCAACTTTAAAAAAATAGTTGATTTTTTTGTCTTTTTGCGCAATTATTGGTAATACATTTGTTTTTTTGTACAAAACTAAAATCTTTCCACAAAAACTAAACCTTTCATAAAGTGTTTAGAAAATTTATTAGTAATTAGTATTATTGCGGGCTTTTAATAAAATATTATGGGAATTAGTCAAATTATATTTTACATGCTAGCAGCATTTACCTTGTTAAGTGCGCTGTTTGTAGTGTTTAGTAAAAATCCAATTTACAGCGTTTTGTGGCTTATTTTGTGTTTTTTTTCAATAGCAGGCCATTTTGTAATGTTAAATGCACAATTTTTAGCTGTGGTTCACATTATTGTTTATTCAGGCGCGATTATGGTTTTGTTTTTATTTACCGTAATGCTTTTAAATTTAAATAGCGAAACAGAACCTCACAAGCCAACTTTATTAAAGTTTGCAGCAGTTCTCTCTGGAGGTGCATTATTTTTAATAATTATTGCGGCAGTTCGTAGCACTATGCCAGCGCCATATGTTGCCCCTCAATTATCAGAAGTAGGTTATGTAAAAAATATAGGTATGAAATTGTATCGCGATTATACCTTGCCTTTTGAAGTAGCATCAATATTATTTTTATCGGCCATGATTGGTTCGGTAGTTTTAGCTAAAAAAGAACGTTTTAATTAATATGGAAAATAGCATTCAATCAGTTCCACAAAATTGGTATTTATTACTAAGTACTTTTATGTTTTGTATTGGAGTAATGGGCGTTTTATTTCGCAGAAATGCCATTATTATATTAATGTGTATAGAGCTAATGCTTAATGCAGTTAACTTGTTACTAGTAAGTTACAGTAGCTATGCTGGAAATGCTGAAGGACAAGTATTTGTGTTTTTTATTATGGTGGTAGCTGCTGCTGAAGTTGCAGTTGGGTTAGCATTATTGGTTAGTATTTACCGGAATGTAGCCTCTACCGATATTGATATTTTAAATAGAATGAAGTGGTAAGAACCAAATTCGAAATTGAGAATTATAAATTCGAAAATAGTTTTAACTAAATAACAAATTAACAAACTAAGTACTTCGAACTTAAAACTAAGAACTTAAAAATGACAGAGACAGTTATACAAACATCAAACTTATTTATGCCAACAATATTAATACCACTGTTGCCGCTAATAGGTTTTATTATCAATGGTTTATTTGGCAAAAAATTAGGTCATGCTTCGGGTTGGATTGCCACCACCATGCTTTTGGCTTCATTTGCTTGCTCCTTATTTTTGTTTTTTAACCTTCCTGCAGGTGGTTCAGAAACAGTAGTTTTAAGCAATTGGTTCTACTTTAAAGATATTTTCATTCCATTTGCTTTTTTAATTGATCCATTAACCATTACCATGCTTTTGGTTGTTACAGGAATAGGAAGTTTAATTCACTTGTATTCAATTGGTTACATGCATGATGATAAAGGCTTCTCAAGATTCTTTACTTACTTAAATTTATTTGTGTTTTTCATGCTTATTTTAGTAATGGGAAATAACTATTTAATGATGTTTATTGGTTGGGAAGGTGTAGGTTTATGCAGTTATTTATTAATTGGTTTTTGGTTTAAAAACCAAGCTTATAACGATGCAGCTAAAAAAGCATTTATCATGAATCGCATTGGTGACTTAGGCTTTTTAATTGGTATGTTTATGATGTTGTTCCATTTTAAAACTTTAAACTACGATCAAGTAGCCATTGGAGCTTTGAATTTAGGAATAGGTAATATTACCATAGTTGGAATAACATTGGCTTTATTTATTGGAGCAATGGGTAAATCGGCTCAATTACCATTATATACTTGGTTACCAGATGCAATGGCTGGTCCAACTCCAGTTTCTGCATTGATTCATGCTGCAACCATGGTTACAGCGGGTATATACATGATAGCTCGTTCTAATATTTTATACTCATTAGCACCTCATACGTTAGATGTAATTTTAATTATAGGAACAGCTACCTCAATTTTTGCAGCCATTATTGGTTTATTACAAAACGACATCAAGAAAGTATTGGCTTATTCTACTGTTTCGCAATTAGGTTTAATGTTTGCTGCTTTAGGAATGGGTGCCTTTGAAAGTGGTATGTTCCATGTTGTTACTCATGCATTTTTTAAAGCATTATTATTCTTAGGAGCAGGTTCTGTTATACATGCATTAAGTGGAGAGCAAGACATGCGCAGAATGGGAGGTTTAGGAAAATACATAAAAATCACTTTTGCTACCTTCTTAATAGGAACTATTGCTATTTCGGGTATTCCTCCATTTGCTGGTTTCTTTAGTAAAGACGAAATTTTAGCAACCGCTTTTGAACACAATAAAATTATTTGGGGTTTGTTATCATTTAGCTCTATGCTAACTGCATTTTACATGTTCCGCTTATTGTATTTAACTTTCTCTACTTCTTTTAGAGGAACCGATGAGGTAAAACACCATATTCACGAAAGTCCAATGGTAATGACTTTACCTTTGATGATTTTAGCAGTTTGCTCAATAGTAGTTGGCTTTATTGGCTTACCTCCAGTGTTAAGCCATACGCATAGTTTTAAAAACTATTTATCAAGTGTATTTGCGCAATCAAAAACCATTATGCCTGCTGGCCACGGAATGAGTCATTCTATGGAATGGATTTTAATTGGAACTGCAGTAGGATTGGCTGTAATAAGTATTGCATTTGCCTATAATAAATATGTGATGCAAAAACAAACCCCAGTTGAAGATGAGCAATTAAGTGGATTAAGTAAAGTGGTAGCTAACAAATTTTATGTTGATGAAATTTATAATGCCGTTTTTGTAAAACCAATTATGCTTTTAAGCGATTTGTTCTTGGTAATTATTGATAAATTAATTATTGATTTATTGGTACATGCAGTGGCATTTATTACAAGCCAAGTTGGGCGATTATTACGTTTATTCCAAAGTGGCCATGTTGGTTTTTACATGTTTGCTATGGTTATTGGCATGATTGTATTACTAGTTGCACAAGTTTTCGATGTTTTAGGTTTTTTTGAATCACTTTATACTCATAAATAATGTTAACACTTATATTATTACTTATACCTTTAGTAGCAAGCATTATTGCTTTATTTTTAAGAGGAGAATTGGTTAAATGGTTTAGTTTAATTGCTACTGTTGTCCAATTAGCATTTACAGTTTATGTATTTACAGTTTTTAAAGCACCTAATGCACCAGAGGTTACTAATGGCCTTTTATCATTAAATATTGATTGGATTAATTCTCCAAAAATCAATTTCAATATTGGTTTAGACGGCATGAGTTTATTGATGGTTATTTTAACCAATTTATTAATGCCTTTAATCGTTTTAGCGGGCTTTAACCGTAATCAAGAGCGTACACATATTATGTACTCATTGATGCTTTTGATGCACTTTGCATTAATTGGTGTTTTTGTGTCGTTTGATGGATTTTTATATTACATTTTTTGGGAGTTAGCATTGATTCCGATTTATTTCATTTCATTAAATTGGGGTGGTGTAAATAGAGCAACCGTAACTTTAAAATTCTTTATTTATACCCTAGCAGGTAGTTTATTGATGTTGTTCGGTTTCTTATTCTTATATTGGAATACTGCAAGCCATAGCTTAAGCTGGATTGATTTAACCATGAACCATATTTGCTCATGTAAACAAGGATTTATTTTTTGGATGTTTTTTTTAGCTTATGCCATTAAAATTCCAATTATTCCTTTCCATACTTGGCAGCCAGACACTTATAGCTCAGCTCCAACTCAAGGTACTATGCTACTTTCAGGTATCATGCTAAAAATGGGTTTATACAGTTTATTACGTTGGTTATTGCCCATTCTTCCAATGGGAACTGCTGAATATACTCCTTACGTTATTGCTATGTGTTTTATTGGGGTGGTTTACGCTTCGGTAATTGCCATTATGCAAACCGACTTAAAGAAACTATTTGCTTACTCATCAATTGCTCACGTTGGACTTATAGCTGCAGGTATTTTTGCTTTAAATGTGCAAGGAATCCAAGGTGGATTGGTTCAAATGTTAGCGCATGGTATTAATGTAGTTGGTGTATTTTATTGCGCTGATATTATTATTAACAGAACAGGAAGTTCAGATATTAATACTTTAGGAGGTATTCGTGTATTATCACCTCGATTTGCTACTTATTTTCTTATAATAGTTTTAGGTTCAGTAGCTTTACCTTTAACCAATAGTTTTATAGGTGAGTTTATGCTTTTGTTAGGTTTATTTGAATACAACAGTTGGGCTGCTTTATTTGCAGGTTTAACAGTTATTTTAGGTGCAGTTTATATGTTACGCATGTATCAAAAAGTAATGTTAGGCGATGTAAACGAAAACGTAACTGTTTTTGAAGATTTAAAGTGGAACGAAGAGTTAGTGTTAGCTACCATTGCCATTTTAATTTTTGCATTTGGAATTTTCCCTAAACCTATATTAGAATTAGTTGCACCTATTTCGGAGCAAATTTTTAAACTTAGTTTTGTTAAATAATTTTACATTTTAAATATACCATTCATTAATGAATACTTTAATATATACAGCTTGTTTAGGATTATTTGGCTTACTGGCCGAAATATTTAATTTACGTAAATATTTAATTCCAATTTTAGTATTGGGTTTAGCTGTTATTTTTAGCTTGAACTTACAAACTTGGAACAATCCGCAAACACATTTTAACGGCATGTTGAGCGATAGCAATTTTTCAACTGCATTTAGCGGTTTGGCATTGTTTATCATGCTAATTATTTTAATTCTCTCTGGCGATTTTTATACCAGCACCGATGATGAAAAACACATCAGTGATTATATGGCCATTTTAATGTTTACACTTTGTGGCGCATTAATGATGTTTAGTTTTTCAAACATGGCCATGTTGTTTTTAGGTATTGAAACTTTATCTATTTCACTATATGTTATGGCGGGAAGCCGCAGGTTTGAAGTAAAATCAAACGAAGCAGGTTTCAAATACTTTTTAATGGGTTCATTTGCCAGTGCATTTTTATTATTTGGAATAGCTTTGGTATTTGGTGTAACAGGTACTTTTAGTATTGATGGAATTGGTAACTATATGCGCATGCATGCCGATAAATTAGATCCATTATTTATTGTTGGTATGTTACTAATGATATTTGCTATGCTGTTTAAAGTTTCTGCTGCTCCTTTTCACTTTTGGGCTCCAGATGTATATGAAGGTGCGCCAAGTTTAATTACTGCATTAATGAGTACATTGGTTAAAATAGCTGCTTTTGCTGCATTTTACCGTTTGTTATCATCATGTTTTGTATTTGCTTTAGGTAAAGCCGAAATAATTTTAACCATTTCTTGTGCTGCTACTTTATTGTTAGGAAACTTGGTAGCGTTGGTTCAAGACAATTTTAAACGTCTTTTAGCTTATTCTGGTATTAGTCATGCTGGTTATATGATGTTAGCCATTATTAGTATTCAAGGAAGTACCGATAGTGCGTTGTTTCTATACTCAGTAGGTTATGCAGTGGCAAGTTTAGCTGCTTTTGCAATTGCCATTACAGTATTTAAATCAACAGGAACTGAGAGTATCAGTGGTTTTAATGGTTTGGCCAAAAAGAATCCTTTATTGGCGGCAAGTTTAACCATGGCTATGTTAAGTTTAGCTGGTATTCCTCCATTTGCAGGCTTTTTTGGTAAGTACTTTATATTTAGCGAAGCATTTAGAAATGGATGGCAAAATATGGTTTTTGTAGCCATTATCAGTTCAATTATTGGTGTGTTTTATTATATGAAAGTAATTGTAGCCATGTATAGTAAACCAGCTAACGAGTTTGAAATTAAACCAACTTTTGCTTATCAAATGGTAATAGCTGTTTGTTTAATTATAAGTCTAGTTCTAGGTCTATATCCTGGAATGTTTACTAAGTTATTATAAAATTTTTTAACAATAAACTAAAAGCCAAATGTGAAAACGTTTGGCTTTTTTTATTAATATTGTTAATTAAGTGCAAATGAAAAAAATATTTACCTACTTTATAGCTATGATAAGCATCAACATTCTGATTTATATATTAGTAAGGTTTTTAGTAGGCAATAATGTAATTTTAAATCCCGGTTGGCATACTACTATTTATCCTCCCGAAACAGTTGCAGTAATTATCACTTTATTGTTTCCATTTTTTAGTTTACTTGTTTATGCTTTATTTAAATGGATTAATAAGGTTTTTTAGCCGGCATTTTTTATAATTTTAAATTATTCTCCTATAGCTATTGAAATTGTTATTTGTTATGAGATAAGATTAAATGCTAGGCCATTTAGTTTGTTGCTGATATACATTGTCTCTTTTTTTTATTATGCAATGCCACGCACTTTAGGGCGTGGAATAAATAAACACCCTTTGGCTTTAGCAAAAAAATGTATTTGAAAAAGGAATCTGGCTTTTTTGTTTAGTATATAAATTCCGAAAAAGGGTTTTATATTTCTTAATTATAACTTATTTTGGTCTGTACACACTTTCTTTTAGTATTTCGTCCCAATTGTTATTATTCATTACTTCCTCCAACGATGCACCTGTTTTATCGGCATAGTTTTCAATTATTTTATAACCACAATATACACCTAACATAGGAGCGCTTTCCTGCGGAATACCCTCTGCTGAGGTAAAAGGAGCATCTGTCAACAATCGCATATAATCATTTGGGTTTTTGTTGTACAATAATTTTTTATCGATAACAAAACTCCAAATTTGTCCTTCACTTTCGTTACACCAATCCATTTGAGTTTTTGTATAACCAAACACCAGTGTATCGGCTAATTCAGGCATCAACTTTTTAACGAAATACCTAACCTTTCCTTCAAAAAGCATGTAAGCTAAAAAGCGTTTATCTTTTAGTTGCGTGTCAAAATTAGAAATGGCCATTGCTTTTAATGTATTAGGAAGAATATAATCTCTGGTCATTTTTTTACGCATAAACTCAGGAAATTCGGCCGGATAATAAGGGTAATCTTTCCCTAAATACATATCTAAACCAATTCCAATAATGCTATCGTAAGCGCAATGAGCTTCGGTAAATTCTGATAAATAAGTTACAAATTGAGGCACTTTAGCCTTGGGAAATTCAGTTTTATACCTAGCCATAGCTACCGAAATACCATCTTCTAGGTCATTTAAATTAGGATAAAGACTATCAATTTCGTGTTTTAACATTTGGATACTTGGGTATTTTACAAAACCAGTAAGCGCTTGGGCGTAATATGGATCTTTGGTTTCAGGTAAAATACTTAAGGTGTTTTCGCAAAAGCCAAAGTAAAACTCATTGTATTTTTTTGCTAAATTACTAAAATGAGTTTCTGTAATATGAACTGTATCAATTGGAATTAAATCTTGCTCAAATCGTTTTATGGTAATGTGTTCTACATCTTTAGCTTGGGTTGAAATAGTTGAATTATTACCGCAAGCAGCTAAAAAACAAATACTTAAACCGGCTAAAAAAATCTTACTATTTTTATTAAAACTATCAATAAATTGCAATGCTTTCATGGCAACAAAAATATGAGAATAAAAAACATTTTAGCCGTAATTATTTGTAGTTTTATTTTGAATAAAACAAATGCGCAAGTTAGCGATGAATCAAGGTATGAATTTGGTTTACGTATTGCTCCGCAAATAAGTTGGAGTAGCCCTGATAGTAAAAGTTTAGAAAACGGTGGCGGTAGCCTAGATTGGAATTATGGATTTCATGTGGCTAAAAAATTTACAAGCAGGTATGCCATAGCTTTTGAGGTAAATGTGATTAATATGACTTCAAAAATTAAGTTTACTGATTCATTAGCCATTTACAGCGATAAATTAAGTGGAGCTAAAACCAATGATTTGGCAATTAATTACAACTTACGTTATGTGCAAGTACCAATTATTTTTAAAATGTATACTGATGAATTTAAGAATAAATGGCGTGTTTACGGTGAATTTGGCGTTGGTTTAGGTTTTTTAGTTCGCAGCAAAGCTGATGTAAACTCATCTGTTTTAAATTTATCCAATGTGGATTTAGATAATCCCGATAAAGTGGATGAGTTTTTTATCAATCAAAGTACCTTTAGCAAAAATTACAGTACTAAAGTAAACTTTTTACGTCCATCATTTATAATTGGCGGTGGTGTTTTATACGATTTATTTGGACAAACCAAAGCTTATGCTGGCTTAAGATATGATGGAGGTTTAGTTGATTATATGGATGCTGATAAATGGATAGCTAATAACAGTTTTACGTCATTAAATCTTGGAATAATTTTTTAAATCAATCATTGTTTTGATTGGTTATTGCTAAAAGCAAATTATACTTATTTTGAAAATTACACTTGCACAATTGAATTACCATACAGGTAATTTTGAATTGAATACTCAAAAAATATTAGATGCTATTAACAAGGCTAAATTAGAAAATGCCGATTTAGTGGTTTTTTCTGAATTATCAGTTTGTGGTTATCCTCCTCGCGATTTTTTAGAGTTTAATGATTTCATAAATTTATGTACAGAAAGTGTTCAGTTAATTGCTAAACAATGTGTTGGAATAGCTGCCATTGTTGGTGCTCCCACTGTTAACCCAAAAGTTGAAGGAAAAGATTTATATAATTCAGCCTACTTTTTAGCAGATGGAAAAGTGCAACAAATTATTCATAAAACATTATTACCTAATTATGATGTGTTTGATGAATACCGATATTTTGAACCTAACAGAACCTTTGAAATAGTAAATTATAAAGGGAAAAAATTAGCGGTAACTATTTGTGAAGATTTATGGAATTTGAGTGAAAATCCTATGTATATCAACTCACCAATGGATGAATTGATAAAACAAAATCCTGATTGCATTATCAATATTGCGGCTTCACCTTACAGTAAAGTTCAAATAAATACAAGGCTAAATGTTTTAAAAAACAATGCTGTAAAATATAATTTACCATTGCTTTATGTAAATCATATTGGAGCGCAAACTCAATTAATTTTTGATGGTGGAAGTTGTGTTTTAAATAGTAATGGCAAGCTTATTAAGCAATTGAGACATTTTGAGGAAGATGTAATTTATGTTGATTTAAATGAATTGAATACTCAAAGCTCGATTACCGAAATACCTCAAACCACTCAAATCAATTACCAAGATATTGAGCAGGCTTTGGTATTAGGCATTAAAGAATATTTTAGAAAACAAGGATTTAGTAAAGCTATTTTAGGCCTTTCTGGTGGTGTTGATTCGGCTTTGGTAGTATGCTTAGCAGCTAAGGCTTTAGGAGCTGAAAATGTAATGGCAGTTATGCTTCCTTCGCAATATAGCAGCGATCACTCTGTTTCCGATTCGCAAAAACTGGTTGAAAATTTAGGTGTAATAAGCGATTTAATTTCCATTGAAAATACTTTTACAGCATTACAACAAACATTAAGCAAGCAGTTTGAAAATACTGAATTTAATATTGCAGAAGAAAATATGCAAAGCCGCAGCCGAGCTGTTATTTTAATGGCTTTGGCCAATAAATTTGGTTATATTTTATTAAACACATCCAATAAAAGTGAGCTAGCTGTAGGTTATGGAACATTGTATGGCGATATGTGTGGTGGTATTTCAGTTATTGGCGATTTGTATAAAACGGAGGTATATGCACTTTGTGAATATATAAACCGAAATGAAGAAATTATACCTAAAAATATACTCACCAAAGCTCCAAGTGCCGAGTTAAGACCAAATCAAAAAGACAGCGATTCATTGCCTGATTACGAAGTATTGGATGCTATTTTGAACCATTATATTGAAGAACGAAAAGGGCCAAATGAAATTATAGCTTTAGGATTTAGTGAAGAATTGGTAAAACGTACTTTAAAAATGGTAAATAATAACGAGTGGAAACGCTTGCAAGCGCCACCAGTTTTAAGGGTTTCATCTAAATCATTCGGCCCAGGACGCAGAATGCCTTTGGTAGCAAAGTATCTTGGCTAAATCCGAAAAAATAAATTCTAATTTCTAAATAATTTTTTCGAATTTAATTTAAGCACTATGCAGAAATACTTCAGCTGGAATGCTAAAAAAGTCCTTTAGTTTTTGAGCTGTTTTAAGTGTTATTTCTCGTTTTCCAGAAAGAACAGATGAAACATGACCTTTACTACCAATAATAGGCTCTAAATCTTTAGCTTTTATGCCCATTTCTTGCATTTTATATTTTATAACATCTAAAGCATTTAGTTCAGGTAACTTATAGTGCTTATCGTCATAATCTTTTACTAAAACCATTAGCAAATCTAATTCATCGTATTCTGGTGAATTAGGTGCTGCATGAAAAATTTCCATTAATCTGATAGAAGCTTTTTCGTAATCTTCTTCGGTTTTTATTACTTTCCAATTCATATTGTTATTTATTACTTAATATTTTTGTGTCAAATGCAATAGTTTCAACGTTGATTTTATTATATTCCTTATGGGTTCCGAACCATATTACATAACATGCATCTTGTATAAAATTAGTTGAAACTATTAATCTAAATTCGTTTCCTTTTATATTGAAAATTACCCTGTTATTGTTAACAATACTAGCATTTCCATAAACTTTTTTTAGTTCATTAAAATTATTGAATTTTTGTTTTGAAAACTCCGTGTACCATATTAATAATTGCGTTTCTGCAAGTGGATATTTTTTGATATAATACAAAATCGTTTTCTTTACAAGGATTTTCATACACAAATTTAGTAAAAGTTTTCATTTTGCAAACTTCTTGTTTTTAAATTGTGATCATTCCAAACTTATTTTAACCATTCAAAACAAAAATCATGGTTGTGATAACCTTTATTACAAAGCAAAAAAGCTACTTTTGAAGCCATTAAACTCACTCAAAATACTCAAAAAATGGAAGTTAAAGACAGCAATGGAACATTATTAGCCGAAGGAGATTCAGTTACAATCATTAAAGATTTAAAAGTAAAAGGCTCTTCATCGGTTATTAAACGTGGTACAGTAGTTAAAAATATTCGTTTAACAGATGATCCAAATGAAGTAGAAGGCAAAGTTGAAAAATCGATGATGGTTTTAAAAGCTGAATTTTTAAAGAAAGCTTAATTTTATTTTTAGGATTAAATTAAGAGTTGCATATAATACATTTGTAATACTTGAAAAAAGGAATTGCCATATTGTTAACATTGGTTTTTATTAGCCAAATAATAGCTAAACTAGCTGTTATAAGCTATTACCATGCCAATAAAACATATATTGCCAATACACTTTGTATTAATAAATATAACCCACGTTCATGCTGCGAAGGAAGTTGTTTTTTAAATGATAAACTTTCAAAAACTGAAGAACCTGCTTCAAAAAAATTACCAACTACAATTAAAGATATTAATGAAATAGTAACGATATTGGAAGTTTATAAATCAATTGATTTTAAGTTTTCAATACCATTAACTATACATTTTTCTGATTATAAAAACTTATATAATTATTTAAGTTTTTCATCAGTATTTCACCCACCCAATTTATTATTTGTTTAAATAAACTGTTTGAGAATTCTTTCAAACAAATAATTGCTTCATCGAAGCAACATTTTTAATCTTTTAAACTTAAACAAATAATTTTATGAAATTTAATAAATTAGCCACAATTGCTTTTGCAATTGTTTTGGTTGTACTTAATGCGTGCAAAAAAGAAGAATCTACAACAAATAATACGCCAACAGTTAATACTGACACTATACCAAGTAGTTATGTTAAAATAGGCGAAACATACATAATTGGCGCTTCAGCCAAAGCAGTAGTTTATAGCACAGGAAATCTTTTTGTGGGATATAATCAATTATTTATAGCCATGTATGATTCGGTTACTAATACACGCTTAAATGATGGCCATTTTGAAGCAGAGCCTATGATGATGATGGGAGATATGGAACATTCGTGCCCAACAGAAAACCAAGATGTTTCTATTCCTACTGATAAATTTTGGAAAGCCAATATCATATTTACTATGGCTGGAAATTGGCATTTACATATGCATTTTCATAACCATAAAGTAGATATGGAAGGGGAGGGTGAATTAGACATAAATGTAGTTAGTCCTACCTTGCCATTAGTTAAAAGTACTGTAATTGCAGCTGATGACAGCTCATTATTATATGTAACTTTAGTAAGTAGTAAAAAACCAATTACAGGTTTAAATAATTTTGAAGTTGCATTGCATAAAGCTGAATCATTAACAAGCTATGCTGCGGTTAATGATTATACTGTCGAAATCGAACCTCTTATGTTGAGTATGGGCCATGGTTCTACAGGTAATATCAATCCAACATTTACTGCTGATGGTCATTATAAAGGTACAGTAAATTACAGTATGCCAGGTGCTTGGCGAGTAAAAATTACATTGAAGAAAAATGGAAATGTAATGGACAATACTATTTATTTTGATGTAACAATCTAATAAATAAATTTTTAACTAATTTAATTACAGCTAGTTGCTGTTAAAACTATCAATCAAAGAACTTTCAAAATGAAAAAAATAATATTATTATTATCGTTAATAACTGTATTAATAGGTGCAAAAGCACAAAATGCCATGAGCAAATGGCCTGAATTAAAATCATTTCAAGGTGTAATGTCACAAACTTTTCACCCAAGTGAAGAGGGTAATTTACAACCAATTAAAGAACGCAGCAAAGAATTGGCAACAAAAGCAAGCGCTTTATCAAAATCAAATATTCCTAATGAATTTAAAAATGATAAGGTAAAAAAAGCCATTTTAAAATTAGCTGAAGATTCGAAAAAACTAAATAAACAAATTGAAGGTAAAAAGATTTCAGATGCTGATATCATTAAGTCTTTAAATAGTTTGCATGATGTTTTTCATCAAATAGTTGGTTTGTGCAATAAAGAGAACGAAAACTAAAGTATGTTTAAAAAAAGTATAAAGCTAGCCTTGGCTAGCTTTTTTGTTGTTCTTGTAATTGTCAATAAATTAACAGCTTGTGATTTATGTGGAAGTGCCGTAACGAGTAGTTATTTGGGTATTTTACCTCAGTTTAAACAACATTTTATTGGAGTTAGACATCAGTTAAATAGTTTTGAATCAAAACCTTTGGCATCTTTAGGTTTAGGTTCTGGAAGCAATGCTT
Organism: Bacteroidia bacterium; assembly: GCA_044239605.1. Taxonomy (GTDB): domain Bacteria; phylum Bacteroidota; class Bacteroidia; order UKL13-3; family UKL13-3; genus JAAFJM01. The sequence goes on from JBIIBC010000004.1 coordinate 188,613, forward strand.
TATCAACCGATTTACTACAAAGAACAGAAGTTTGGGGGAGGTTTTATCCAGTAAATCGTGTTCAATTATTTGCATTTGTTCCCTATCAAATTAATACAAAAACAGAAGAAGATATTTCGGAAACTACTCATGGCTTGTCCGACATAAGTATTTTAGCTAATTATTTACTCATAAATACAGGAGATACAAGCCGATTAAGTTGGAAAAATACACTTTCGGTAGGAGCAGGTATTAAAGCTCCAACAGGTAAGTTTGATAAAGATGGTGCACCTGCTTTACAAATTGGAACTGGAACTTGGGATTATTTATTTACAACAATTTATACAAGTCGGTACAAAAAATGGGGTGTGAATATAGATGCCAATTATAGACTGAATGGTGCCAATGAAAATTATCAATTTGGCAACCGAATATCGACTAGTTTGAGGTTTTTTTATTGGCAAAAAAAACGCATAACATCATATATACCAAACTTAGGAATATTGGCTGAACATGCTGAAAAAGATTTAAAAAATAATGTAATTCAAAAATATACCGGAGGTAATGGATTTTATGCCAATATGGGTTTGGATTTATATTATAAAAAAGTATCAATTGGAGTGAATTTTTCATTGCCAATTTCTGAGAGTTTAAACGAAAACATGGTAAATACTAAATACCGAACAAGCCTTCAGGCCATTTATTTATTTTAAAATAAAAAGAATCAATGAAAAAAAATGATATAAAAATAGGAGCAGCTTTAGTTTTGTTTCTATTGATTATTGCATGCAATAAGGACGTGCATATAACCTCAGATATACCCACGGTAACTTTTGTAAGCCCAAGTAATAACAAGGTTTTTACTGAAAGCGACACTGTGTTTTTGCAGATAAAAATTGAAGCAATCAACGAAATTCACGATTATTCGGTTCAAGTAATGAACTTAACCGAAGGTACTGAAAGTTATATGTATTATGGTCATTCAGACAAAAATGTGGCTTTGACTGAAGTTAATTTTATACCAAATGTAAATATGGATGCCGAAATGCAAATAATAGTTACCACCTTAAACCATAATGGTGAGAAGTATTTTTCTACTCAAAATTTCAAGGTATTAAATACCATCAAAAATACCAAGCCAACTATTGAAATTTTATCGCCAACTGATATGTCGTTTAATAATGGTGATATTTTAAATTTAAAGGCGTCTATTAAGCATTTTGATGTTTTGGAAAAAGCCTTTTTGATTTTGTTGCAAAACAAAGATACCATTTTGAATTTAAAACCAAATGTAATTGGCTTAAAAAATTATACTTTTGATACCTCTTATATCATAAATATTACGGCTGATGCAAACTTTAATTTAATGGTTGGTGTTACTGATACTAATAAAATATCTAATTTAAAAACTACTAATTTTCATGTACATCGTTAAATTTCCTATATTTTTCCTATTACTTTCATTGCTAATGTTAGCTTGTAATTCAAATATTAATAAAGCAGAACAAATTGACAAAGAAGTGATGCAAAAACACGATGAAGCAATGGCTAAATCGGGTTACGTATTATCTTTGAAACGAAAAATAAACAACAAGCTTGATTCTGTAGGTGATTCATTTTTAAAGGACTCGTTAAGAGCAATTTCTGTAAAGCTGTACACTGCTGATAGGTTGATGCTTGATTGGATGCATCAATACCAAACACCTAATTATGAAACTGATACAGCGGCAGCTTATTTGAATTTACAATTAGAAAAAATAAATAAAGTACATTCTATTACCTTTGAAAGCATTAAATCTGCTGAGGCTATTTTAAAAAATGAAAAATAAAATAATTCCAATTTTGATTGTACTGTTTTTAACTGCGGCTTGTGGTAAAAAACAATTGCCCATAATGGGCGAAAGAGCAATAGATATTAAGATGGTAGATGGTAAAGAAGTAATAGATACTATTTATAAATCAGTTCCAGATTTTACTTTTACTAATCAAGATAGCGCTATAATAACGCAAGATGTGGTTAAAAATAAAATATACGTGGCTGATTTCTTTTTTGTAACCTGTCCAACCATTTGTCCGCGAATGAAAAAGAATTTACTTACCATTTATAATGCTTACAAAGGCAATAATGATATTGTGTTTTTGTCGCATACTATCGATCCTGAACATGATACGGTAGCAGTTTTGAAAGATTTTGCAAATCGTTTGGGAGCAGATAGCAAGCAATGGCATTTTTTAACAGGAAACAGAGATTCGATTTATGAAATTGCTACACATGGATATTATGCAACTGCCTTGCCCGATTCAACCGAACCAGGAGGTTATGTGCATAGCGGAGGTTTAATTTTAGTTGATAAACACCGCAGGGTGCGTGGCATTTACGATGGCACAAGTGCTAAGGATGCTGAAGTATTAATTAAAGACATTGAGATACTTTTAGATGAAAAAGAATAAGTTATTAGTTCTAGGTATTTTAATAGCTGTTTATAGCAGTTGCATTGATAATAAGTTTAACAATGCAACTGTTAATTTAGCTTCTGGCTATCAATTGTATGAAAAAAATTGTAGCAATTGCCACCAAACAGATGGGAGTGGACTAGCCCAATTATACCCGCCATTGTTAAATTCTGATTTTATAAAATCGAATCCTAGTCTAGTTGATTCGATAGTGCGACACGGACAAAGTGGCCCAGTTATCGTTAATGGTATTCAATACAATATGGTAATGTTGCCTAATAAAAAATTAAGTGATTTTGAAATAAAACAAATTGCCTCTTATGTATTGATTAAGTTTAATAAACTTGATAGTTTATATACAAATTAATTGGTGATTTATTTTTTAGTCTTTAATTTTATAAATGTAAATTGTTTATAATTGCATTGTATGCATAGTACAAATTCAATTTATAAATTAACTGCCTTATGGGCTTTTGCAGAGTGTAGTCTTGGTGGCTTAATGCATTTGTTTAAGGTTCCATTTACGGGTTTTTTTATTGGTGGATTTGCCATAATAATAATTGGGTTAATAGCATTTTTAAGCAACCAAAGTTTTAAAATAATTATTCAATCTACATTACTAGTAATACTAGTAAAAGCGGCTGTTAGTCCGCAATCTCCACCTGCTGCTTATTTTGCAGTGTTCTTTCAAGGATTATTTGGAGCAATTGTATTTAAAGGTTTTGGTTTTAATAAATTAAGTGCTATTGTATTTGGTTCTATAGCAATGGTTGAATCAAGCATTCAGATGATAATAAGTAAAACCATTTTTTATGGTATGAGTTTTTGGAATGCCATTGATATTTTTTTTATTAATGTTATAAAAGAGTTTGGCTTAAAATCAGGTGTTTCATTTAGTTTTTGGTTAATAGTATCTTACATGTTATTATATGCAATTTGGGGTGTGGTATTAGGTTTTTGGTTATCAAATTTACCTAATTTAATTACCGAAAAATGGATTGAAATTAAATATAAAGTTATTAGTGTTAATTTATTTGAACTTCCCCAAAACAAGCATAAATTTAAAAAAATCAAATGGCTTGGTTTTGTTTTTACACTCTCTTTTATAATAATAGTAATATTAGTAAATGGAGAACATAAATTGGATGCGTTGTTTATTGTTTTACGAACAGTTTCTGTAATTGCAATTCTATATTTTATTGTAATGCCATTTATGCAATTAGTAATTAAAAAATACTCAATTAATAAGCAGGCTCGAATTAATGAAATTGTAAAAGAATTACCTAAAATAAGGCAAACTGCTGAATTGGCTTATGCTTTGGCAAGTGAAAATAAAAATGGAATAAGTAGATATAAAGAATTTGTTTGGATTTTAATTACCCTTACTTTGTACGATGAAGCCTAATATTTTCATATTAAGCAGACCTATTCAATCGGGTAAAACCACTGAATTAATGGAGTGGTGTGAAGGCAAAAATAATATAGAAGGCATTCTTACACCAGACATAGAAAACTCCAGAAAACTATACGATATTGCAAACAAAAAATATATTGATTTTGAAGTTGAACAAACTTTTACTGACACAAATATAGTTTCTATAGGAAAATATAATTTTTTTGAACACGTTTTTGAAAAGGCTCAACAGATTATTTTAAATCAAACTGATTCTGATTTTTTAATAATTGATGAAATTGGACGATTAGAATTAAATCAAAACAAAGGACTAGAACCTGGATTAGGGATTATCATAAAAAAGTATTTAAATAAGGAAATTTCAAGTAATTTAATACTTGTTATCCGTGATTACTTATTGGATGAATGTATTGAAAAGTATCAATTACAAGAGGCAAAAATAATTGATTCAATAGCTGAAATCCCTGCAACTAATAACCTTCTTGGATTGGTATTGTGTGGTGGTTCAAGTGTTAGAATGAAAACAGATAAAGCCTTTTTAAATTACCATGGTAAAGAACAAATTTATTATTTAGCCGACAAAATGGAGTCTATTTGTGAACAGGTTTTTATATCTTGTAATGAATCACAAAAAGATAAAATAGACCAGAATTGTCAAGTAATTGTTGATAGTGCGACTTATCAAAATTCAGGGCCAATAAACGCCATATTAACTGCATATGAATTGTATCCAAACAAGCCTATTTTTGTTTTAGCTTGTGATTATCCTTTACTAACATCAGCTGATTTAATAAAGTTAAAAGATGTTTTTCTCAAGCACAAAAAAACTGTTTCCTTTTATAATTATAATACTGATTTTAGAGAACCGTTAATTGCTATTTATCATCCAAGTGATTTAAGCCAATTATTAGCCTTTTACAAAAATGGCAATACAAGTTTGCAATTGTTTTTAGATAAAATTGATGCAATAAAAGTTGAACCATTAAATTTGAAAAGTATAATCAGTATAGATTCACCATCAGATTTTAATAATATAAAGTTAAACCTAATTTAGTAAACATGATTAAACCCTCCGTTTCGACTATTCAAATTGTAACATTTAATAATGGTGAATACAACGAATCAACCGATTTAGTTGCAGTTGAGGAGCCATTGGAAATTAGAATAGGTTATGGCCCGGTAAATAATCGTGAGCAAAAAAATATATCAATTACCATGCGTACACCTGGTCATGATTTTGAGTTAGCTTTAGGATTTTTATTTACCGAAGGTATTATTGAAAACGCAAAAGATATTAAGCAAATAAAATACTGTACTGAATTAAATACTAAAAATGATAATCAAAATATTGTAAGAGTAGAATTATCTGAATTTGTTAAAATTGATCTTAAAAAGTTGCAGCGCAATTTTTACACCACATCTAGTTGTGGTGTATGCGGGAAATCAAGCATTGATTCAATTAAAACGGTTTGTGCTGTTAGTATCTCTAATCGTAAATTTGAAGTAAATCAAACGATAATTACTCAATTACCTAATAAGTTAAGAACTCAGCAAGATGTATTTAAATATACAGGAGGTATTCATGGTTGCGCATTGTTTGATTCAAAAGGAAATATGGAGATAAGTAGGGAAGATGTTGGAAGGCACAATGCCTTAGATAAATTAATTGGCTCATTGATAAGTAATAAAAATGAGTGTAATACATTTGAGGAAAAAATACTACTTTTAAGTGGAAGAGCTAGTTTTGAATTAATACAAAAGGCAGCCATGTTAGGTGTGAAAGTTGTTTGTGCAGTAGGTGCTCCAAGTAGTTTAGCTGTTCAAACAGCCATTGAATTTGATATTACTTTAATTGGTTTTTTAAGAGAAAACAGGTTTAATATTTACTCTCATTCTCATAGGGTAATATCATAATAGGTGTAATAATAAAATTACACCTATTTTGTACTAAAATTTAGTGTTGATGGTCTGGGCCAAATATTTCGGTTTTATGCCCAAAATGATGCGCAAACTCTCTAATTTCATCAGCCACTTCTTTGTTATTAGTAGCTCTCTCATAGGTATCACCAAGGGTGGCAAGAGTTTGAAACATAAATAAATTCATTTCATCTACTTGCATTTCATTTGTCCAAAGGTCTATACGCATGGCATTTTGTTGTAAGCCATCAAATAAAGAAAGCAATACTGCTTTGGCTGGTTGTTGCCCGTCAAAATCTGCATCATCAGCATCCCATTTTATCATGGAAGGCATATTTTTATCATCTATTTCTACGTCTATTCGTATTTGGGATTTTTTCATTTTTTATAGTTAATATGTTGATTGGTTAATTAGGTTGAGTTACGAATTGATTAAGTCATTTTCTTGAATCATAACTCAAATATCACAAATCAGTTTTAGCTTATGGCTTCAATTAAATCTTGTTTGGTTATTATATGTACTTGATTCATTAAATCTTTAACTAATACTGCTGCATTATCTTTGGTAATTAAGCGCGAAACTTCTTCCATGCTGGCTTTAGCATCAATAAAAGGGAAAGCAGGACTCATTACTTCCCTAACCATTTTTTGTTTCAATTCGTGGTTTTCCATTAACATTCCAAATAAATTTGTATCGGTTAAAGAGCCAACAAATTCACCTAATTCATTAGTTACTGGTAGCTGAGAAATAAAGAACTTTTTCATTAATTGAACCGCTGAACCAACCGTGTCAGTAGTTTTTGCCGTAACTAATTTCTGGTGTTTATGACCTTCAATTAAATTGATGGCACGGGTTTGTTCGGTTAATAAGAAACCTCTATCGCGCATCCAATCATCATTGAACATTTTGCCTAAATAACGTGTACCATGGTCATGAAAAATAACCACTACCACATCATCTTTTTTAAACATATCTTTCATTTGTAAAATACCCGCAAGGGCAGAACCTGCAGAATTTCCAGCAAAAATACCCTCTTCACGCGGTATTCTTCGGGTCATCATGGCCGCATCCTTATCGGTTACTTTTTCAAAATGATCAATTAATTCAAAATTTACGTTAGCTGGTAAAAAATCCTCTCCAATACCTTCAGTTATATAAGGGTAAATTTCATTTTTATCAAAAATTCCAGTTTCTAGGTACTTTTTAAAAACCGAGCCATATGTGTCAATACCTAAAGCTTTTATGTTAGGATTTTTTTCTTTTAAAAATTTAGCAGTTCCACACAATGTACCACCAGTTCCTACACCTACAACTAAATGAGTAATTTTACCATCAGTTTGTTCCCAAATTTCTGGGCCAGTTTGTTCGTAATGAGCCTGCGAGTTAGAAAGATTATCGTATTGATTTGGTTTCCATGAATTCGGAACTTCATTAATCAATCTACTTGAAACAGAATAGTAAGAACGAGGATCTTCAGGTTCTACATCGGTTGGGCAAACAATCACTTCTGCACCAAATGCTTTTAATGCATCTACTTTTTCCTTACTTTGCTTATCGGTAGTGGTAAAAATACATTTATAACCTTTTATAACGGCAGCAATAGCTAGGCCCATTCCTGTATTTCCGCTAGTTCCCTCTATGATTGTTCCACCTGGCTTTAATCTTCCATCACGTTCGGCATCTTCAATCATTTTAAGTGCCATTCTATCTTTTATGCTATTACCAGGATTAGTAGTTTCGATTTTTGCTAAAACGGTACAAGGTAAATCTTTAACTATATTGTTTAGTTTTACCATTGGTGTATTTCCAATGGTTTCTAAGACGTTGTTTTTCCACATGGGCGCAAACTTAACATTACTCCACTTGAATACAAAACAATTTATTGAAAGTGTTTTAATATAAAAACAAATTTTCTTAATATAATTTTAAATGAAAAATAGACTAATTATCATCAATAAATGTTAGTTCGTATAAGTTTTGTACAAAAAAATGCAAAATATTTAACATAGTGTTAATACTACAAATCTACCTTTGTATACTTTAATAAAATTAAAACAATGAAAAAAAAATTACTTACTGGTTTTTTATTAGCTGTTTTTTATAGCACATCCACTCTTTTGGGTGCTCATGCTAAAGAAACTATTCCAAAAAATAAATTAGGAGATCCACTTCCTAATTCAACAACAAAAAGCTGGGGTTCAGCATTTAGCCTTTCTTCTAATGGAGTAGGCTTAGAGTTGTCTAAATCATTAAATAACAAAGGCAATCTTGTAGCAAGGTTTGGTGGAAGTTATTTACCTGTCTCTGTAAAGAAATATCAAGCCAATTTTTCAGGATCTGTTTTAATTGCAAACGCTGACGTAAAATTAGGTTCAATTGGTTTATATGCAGATTGGCACCCATTTAATAATTCATTTAAAATTACTGGTGGGGTAGCCTACATGTTTACTTCTTTAAATGGAAATGCAAAACTTCGTGATTCAACCAAGCAAAATGATATCATGATATCTCCGGATGATGTTGGAAAAATAACTTTAGAAATTAAACCAGGCCCAATTACACCATATATTGGTATAGGCTTTGGAAGAGCAATTCCAAAAACAAGATTTGGCGTTTCATTTGAATTAGGTACTTATTATATTGGTTCTCCATCTGTTACTTTTGAAACAACAAAATTGTTAGAACCAACTTCTTCGCAAGGAGCTGTATTAAAAGATAACCTAAGCGGTTATCAGTGGTTACCTAAATTAGCAATATCATTTAACTTTAAACTAAACAAATAAAAATATGAAAACTGTAAAATTACCTTTTTTAAACCTCCTCACCATTTTTTGTTTGGGAGTATTTACTATTTTTAATGGATGTAAGAACCCTGCTGAAGGCATAAAAATTACAACAAAATCAGGTTTTCTGAAAAATCAAATGTTAATTCAATTTGTTAATGCAAAAGAAAGCAGTTTAAAACAGCCTGCTACTTTTGAACTATTAGTCTCTGGAAAAAATGCAAATGGCATTTATACCTCAGGTGGAAAAAAACAACTTATGGTTTATAATGGAGTTATCACTTTGGCAATGCTAGAATCTGTTCAACCTTCAGAAGGTAATCCAATTGAATTTACTATTTATGGTAAACCTGAAGGTTTTAGTCCAGTTTCAAAAACTTTTGTAATAACAAAAAATGAACCAAGTGAACATATTATTACTTTAGTTGATTACAGCGATCCATCTGAAGGAACTGCTAGTATTGTTTCTACTGTTAATATAGATACCAATGGAACAATTCCTGAGACAAAAATTGTAATACCAACTACACCCGAAACGCCACTTAAATCAGAAGTTAAAGTTAAAGAAGGTACTAGTTTTATAAGTGTTGATGGTGATACCTTAAAAGGAGATAACTTAAAGTCAGAGATTATATATCATAGCACACTTACACAAGGTTCATTAAATACTTTTCCAGGTGGATTTAACCCTGAAAATATTCAAGGTCCTACGGGCCCAATTGAAGGTGGAGGAACATTTACCACTGCTGGATTTTTTTCTATAGATATGAAAGTAGGGGGTAAGGACGTTAAATCTTTTACAGAACCTTTAGAAATTAAAGCTGAAGTTGCAGATAATATTTCTAATCCAGAAACTGGCAACCCTATTAAAGAAGGTGATTCGATTCCTACTTGGAGTTTAAATGAAGAGACTGGAGAATGGAATTTTGAAGGAAATGCAATACTAGTAAAAAATGCTAATGGAAAACTAGAAGCACAGTTTGAAGCAGCACATTTATCTGCATGGAATATTGATTTTATCGCAACAAGATGTAATAATCCTTTGAGTGTAACTTTTTTATTAACTGGTTCTACTACCCCAACTCAATATCCTGTTTGGTTAGTTAGGCCAAATGGAGATTACTTATCGAATTTATACAGTTCATCTGCTGGATTCAGTAGTCAAAGCACTATCTTTAATGGTAAGGTTGATGTAATTTCAATAAATCCAAATTTACAGGCAAGAATTGTAGTTTTGAAAAACCGTTTTGGAACAGCTAAAGACCCTAATAATATTATTGCTCAGACTGCTTTGTTTAATCCATGTTCTCAAGGAAGTATTACTGTAACAATACCTCAAGCAGCTCCAACAAGTCCTACTTTAGCTGTTGATGTAAATACATTAGTTTATTGCCAAAAAAAGAAAAACAATGTATTATACACTGGATATTTTTCAGTTAGGGAAAAAACAGCGGCTACTAATACTGCTCAAAATTATTATATGGTTGATGGAGCATTATCATTTGCAAGCTTAAAGGAAGGGGTTACTTATGTAATTAGTACTGTTTATGAAGGAAAAACATATAATTCTGAATTTACAGTAGATAAAAACAATTCAATTTTACCTGTTATTAGTGGATTAACCGGTACAACCACTTATGTACCAGCAACCAACAAACTTAAAATAGATCTTAGATTTTCTACACCAGAATGTTAGTTAAAAACTGAAAATTTTAAAAAAAAGTTGTTACAAACATTGTAACAACTTTTTTTTGCCCTTTTTAATTTAATACTTTAATAAAATATAATAATAAATTTTTTTAGTAGCAGATAAATAATCATGATTAAATAAATAATTATACATCAAGTAGCAGTTGCATTATGGCAGTTAAATTAAATTGAAGTAAGACAATCAAATAATTACTGAAAAAACGAAACTTGAATTTAAAGGCGATTTTACTTTTGTTTTTTTTTATATTAAAGCAAAGTAAAAATGATTCAGAGCAAATCGCATAAGAAACTGGAGAATCCTATAATGACAAAGATTTTTATTTATTAATATAGAAAAAAAATATTGATTGAATATTCAACACCCAATTCTAATAAAACTAAGCACTTAGGCTGTATCAGAAATAGTTTTTTAGGTTATTAATTTGCTCAAGTTTTAAATGCAAATGTTAATCAAGTTCATATTGTAATTTTTTTAAGGTTAGAGGAATACAAATTTGTAAAAATATTTGTTCTAGAATGAAATTACGACAGGTTAGAATTTACCATCCAAATCATCTATAATAAGAATTTATTATATTCTTTTAAACATGCCATTATTACTTTAAGTAAAACGTTTTAAATATCATAATCAGTTATTTCTGTTTTAACTTTAATTTTTTTAGAGACATAAATCAAATAAATTTAATTCCAATAGTTAATATGCCTTACAATTGTTGGTAAAATAAAGTCAAATTAGTAAAACAGCACCAGAAGTTTTGCAATGCATAATTTAGTCTATGTATTAAATAATTATAAAATTATACAATTAAATACAAATAAGTATTTGTATTTAAACTAAAAGAAGTATGTTCGTATAAATTATAAAACAATGAGAAAAAAATTACTAACTGGATTTTTATTAACTGTTTTTTATTGTACATCCACTTTTATAAGTGTTTATGCTGAAGAAACAATTCCAAAAAATAAATTAGGAGACCCACTTCCTAATCCAACAACAAAAAGCTGGGGGGCAGCATTTAGTATTTCTTCTAATGGAGTAGGACTAGAGTTGTCTAAAACATTAAATAACAATGGCAATCTAGTGGCAAGGTTAGCTGGAAGCTACATACCAATTTCAATTAATAAATACCAAGCCGATTTTTCTGGCTCTGTTTTAATTGCAAATGCTGATGTAAAATTGGGATCAATTGGTCTATATGCAGATTGGCATCCGTTTAAAAACTCATTTAAAATAACAGGTGGTGCGGCATACATGCTAACGCAAATAAAAGGCAATGCAAATGTAAGAGATTCAGTGAAACAAGGCGAAATCACCATTCCACCAAACTCTGTTGGGAAAATAAGTGTAGGTATTGAAACACTTCCAATTGCTCCATATATAGGAATTGGCTTTGGAAGAGCTGTACCTAAAAATAGAGTCGGATTTGGAGTAGAAATGGGAACTTATTACATTGGCTCTCCCAAACTATCGTTTGTATGCACTGGCCTACTTGAACCTACCTCTAACCAAGAAGTAGTATTGAAAGATAATTTAAAATCATACCAATGGTTACCACAAATGTTGTTTAAATTAACCATAAAAATTTCGAAATAACTATGAAAAACAAAATATTAAACACAATAGCAGTTTTAGGACTAATTTTATCAATTGGAACTTTTAACTCTTGTAAAAACCCAACTGAGGGGTTACAAGTAACATTAAATACAGATATTTCAACAAGTAATTACGGATTTAGAGTAGTTAACGCTAATTTGGCCTCAACTGAAATTCCACAAAATCTAAAAGTTAAATTAGTAGGACCAGGCGCAAATTATATTTACAGTTCGGATGGAACCAAAAACATAACTGCTGAAAATGGGATTTTTTCACTTTTACTAGAACCAGGCAAAACCGTTTCTCCAGAAAATCCAATTTCTTTTACAGTTTTGATAGAGTCTGAAGGTTATTTAAAAGGGGTTTATCCAATTCAAATTTCGGCTACCGGAAATCAATCTTTTACTATTCCTATTGTAAAATTATCAGAGCCACCTGCAGGGGTTTCAGCAAAACAAGAAACCGTTACACTTAACAATAGTGGCGAAACAGAAACTGCTATTGTTATTGCAACACCTGTTGCAAGCGGAAAATTGGAAATGGCTAAAATTGAAATTCCTGCTGGAACAAAAATGTTAGATGAAAATGGCAATACTGTAACAGGAAATGTAAATATTTCAATGGTTCATTTTGATAATAGAACAGAAGAGTCGCTGAGCTCATTCCCCGGTGGGTTTACTGTAACTAATATATTAAACACAGATGGGCAACCAATGGAACCTGTGGTTTTTGAAACTGCTGGTTTTATTTCAATTGAAATGAATAATGGTACTCAAACTGTTAAAAATTTTTCAAAACCAATTCAAGTTAGTATGGAGGTTAATCCACAAACTATCAATCCAGAAACTGGTTTGGCAACTGTTGAAGGTGATAGTATTCCAACATGGAGTCTAGATACCAAAACGGGGCAATGGAAAAGAGAAGGAACAGTGGTGGTAGTTAAAAACACAAGCACCAATAAATTAGAAACAGTAATTACAGTTCCTCACTTATCGTGGTGGAATTTAGATTATTTTACTAACGCTTGTCAAACTGGTGCTGAAATAACAGTAAATTCAAACGTAAATCGAGATGTGTATAGATATATGGAAATAGTTAATTCTCGTAGTGGCGCCATTCTTAAAACAATGGTTGAGAGTGTTAAAAATAACGCGAAGATTGGCTTCTATAATGCGCCTAGAGGTGTAAATGTGCTTTTAAAAATATACAGTGGAGATTATGGAAATAAAGGAAACCTTATAGCTCAATCAAATAGTTTCTCAATTTGTGGCTCAAGAGCTTCTGTTAATGTCACAGTGCCACCACCTACCATAGTTAGTATTAATATTTCTGGTAAATGTGTAGGTGGTAGAATTTTAAGACCATCAATTTGGGTTTACTTCAAGGAAAAAAATTCTTGGTATTGGAACGATTTAGGTTACATGAATAATGGAATAATGGTTACAGATAGATTTACTTTAGGTAAAACATACGTGTTTGGAACATATTATTCTGGAAGATGGTATGAGTACGAAAGAACCATTACTAGCTTAAATTATAATGAAACAATGAATTTACCAACAGGAACCCCTGGATGTAGATAATTTTTTAAAAAATGTAATAACCTAAAGCCCTCTTAGCGAGGGCTTTTTTATGTCCTCATTTTTTATGAAATTAATACTATAAAAAACCATAATAATAAAATATTTTCGTAGCAGATAGATCATGATGATTCAAGAAATAATTAAACACCAAATAGCTGCTGCGCTCAAACATTTATATCAAATAGAAGTATTAGATAATCAAATAGTTGTTGAAAATACCAAACCCGAATTTGAAGGCGATTTTACTTATGTGGTTTTCTCTATTTTAAAGCAAAGCAAAAAAGGTCCTGAGCAAACTGCTCAAGAAATTGGTGAATACCTAAAAAATAATTTTAGCCAATTGGCTAGTTTCAACGTAATAAAAGGTTTTTTAAATTTATCAATTAATAATCAATTTTGGTTTGAGTTTTTAAACAATACTTATAATAACAAAGACTTTGGCTTTACTTTTGCCTATAGTGGACAAAAAATATTGGTAGAATATTCTTCGCCAAATACCAATAAACCTTTACATTTAGGTCATATAAGAAACAACCTATTAGGTTTTTCAGTTGCTCAAATTTTAAATGCAAATGGACACCAAGTTTATACTTGTAATTTAGTAAACGATAGAGGAATACATATTTGTAAAAGTATGTACGCTTGGATGCAATTTGGAAATGGCGAAACTCCTGAATCTGCAGGCTTAAAAGGCGATCATTTGGTAGGTAAATACTATGTAATTTTTGATAAACACTACAAACAAGAAATTGAAACTTTAATAGCAGAAGGATTAACCAAAGAAGAAGCGGAAAAGAAAGCACCTTCTATAATTGCTGCTCAAAAGTTATTACAAAAATGGGAAGCTAATGATGAAGAAACGGTACACATTTGGAAAACCATGAATGGTTGGGTTTACAAAGGTTTTGATATCACTTATAAAAAATTAGGCGTTCAGTTCGATAAATTTTATTACGAATCAAATACTTATATTTTAGGAAAAGACATTGTGCAGCAAGGTTTAACATCGGGTGCGTTTTTCAAAAAAGATGATGGTTCAGTTTGGATTGATTTAACAGCTGATGGATTAGATCAAAAATTGTTATTACGTGGCGATGGAACTTCGGTTTACATAACACAAGATATTGGAACAGCAGAATTAAAATACAAAGACTTTGATTGTGAGCGTTCGGTATATGTTGTTGGTAACGAACAAGATTACCATTTTAAAGTATTGCAATTAATTTGCAAACGTTTACACAAACCTTTTGCTGAAGGTATTTACCATTTAAGTTATGGTATGGTTGAGTTACCGCATGGTAAAATGAAAAGTCGCGAAGGAACTGTGGTTGATGCAGATGATTTGATTGATGAAATGATTGCTACTGCTACCGAAACTACTAAAGCTTTAGGTAAAACAGATGGCATTCCGGAAGAGGAATTACAATTCCTTTTTGAAACCATTGGAATGGGT